>NZ_JBFAPI010000002.1:0-344554 GCF_040676615.1 Asanoa sp. NPDC049573 | reverse complement strand
GTCCGGGCGACTGCGGGGTCCGGGCGACTTCCGGGTCCGGGCGACTGCGGGGTCCGGGCGACTTCCGGGTCCGGGCGACTGCGGGGTCCGGGCGACTTCCGGGTCCGGGCGACTGCGGGGTCCGGGCGACTGCGGGGTCCGGGCGACTTCCCGGTCCGGGCGACTTCCGGGTCCGCGCGACTTCCGGGCTGGGGCGACTTCCGCGCCCGCCGCGTTCAGCCGAGGCGCGCGGCCTCTGACGTGCCATAGCGCGCCGCGACCAGCGACTTGAGCCCGGCCGGAAACGACTCCTTGGCTCGCAGGTGCGGCGCGAGCAGGGCCCGCTGTGCGGCGGCGTCCCCGCCGAACGCGGCCAGCGACTCGGCCGGGTAGGCGTTGGCCACCGCCAGGATGGCTCCGGCCGCGCCGAGCGCGCCGGCCAGCAGCACCAGCGCGGCCGAGCCGACGAACACCGCGCCGTCCCAGGCCGCCAATTCCTGGAGCAGCCGCTCGGCCGAGCCGGTCGAGTCCTTCACACCCGCGATCGGCAATTCGGGCAGCGCCGCGACCGGGACCTCGCCGCCGGCCACCCCGGGGAAGTGGTAGGCCAGGACCGGCGCCGGGCCGGCGGCCTCGGCGACTGCGGCGTAGTAGGCGGCCAGGTCACCCCGGCGGCGGGGCGGTGCCACCAGCACCGCGTCGGCGCCGCCACCGACGGCCGCCTGGACCCGGGCTGCGGCCGCGCCCCGCCAGGCGCCGCTCGCCCCGGTCACCACCGGCACGTCGCCCGGCAGTGCGGCTCGGACCGCCGCGGTCAGGCCGGCCAGTTCGGCGTCGGAGAGGGTGTCGGACTCGCCGGTGCTGCCACCGACCAGGACCGCCTGGATGCCTTCGGCGGCCAGCCGGGCCGCGTGTGCGGCGGTCGCGCGCTCGTCGACCGCGCCGTCGTCGTCGAACAGGGTCACCAGCGCTACCGCGACGCCGGTCCAAAGCGGTTCGGTCACGCCGAACACGCTATATCCAGCGCGACCCCAGCCACATCCGCGCGGACCAGTCGGCGTAGGGCATGACGTCGCCGACGAAGACCTTGAAGAAGTAGGCGAAGCAGAGCACGACCAGCACCAGGTAGGCGCCGACGACCACACCGCCGATCAGCCGGCGGTCGGCGAGTCTGCGGGCCGACTCGGGCGACGGCGTTGCCGGTCTGGTGGCCGGCGACATGATCGCGCCGAGCGCGTAGACCACCGCCAGGACCATGAACGGCAGGGCGGGCGCGGTGTAGAACGAGAACATCGTGCGGCCGTTGTCGATCGCGAACCAGAACCACGGGACCAGGCCGAAGAAGACCATCAGCAGGATCGCGCCGGCCCGCCAGTCGCGGCGCGCGACGCCGAGCCAGACCAGGGCCGCGAGGGCCGGCAGGAACGACCACCAGAGCACCGGCGTGCCGAGCAGCAGCACCTCGGACGCGCACGAGTCGGTGCCGCAGGTGCCGCTGTTGGACCAGTAGAACGCGACCGGGCGGCCGAGCAGCAGCCATTGCCACGGCCACGACTGGTAGGTGTGCTTGGTGTCGAGGCCTTCGTGGAACGCCAGGGCTTCCTTGTGGTAGTGCCACAGGTTCTGCAGGGCGCCGATGACCGGCGGCTCGGGCCGGTTGTTGCCGGCGAGCCAGTGCCGGTAGAAGCCGTCGTCGGTGAGGAACCAGCCGCTCCAACTCGCCAGGTAGACCACGAAGGCCACCGCGACGAACATCGCGATCCAGCCGAACTCGTCGAGGAACGTGTCGCGGACCGGGTGCCGGGCGCCGACCGTGCGGCGGGTGCCGTATTCCCACCAGAGGATCAGGATCAGGAACGCGGGCAGGAAGAACAGCGCGCTCCACTTGACCGAGACGGCGCAGCCGAACAACACCGCGGCGGCGAGCCGCCACCACGGGAACGCGATGCCGAGCCGGCCGGCGCGGCCGAGGCGGGTCGGGTCGAGCCCGTTCTCCATCGCGGTCAGCCAGCGGCGGCGGCGTGCGTCGCGGTCGGCGACCAGCGCGCCGAACGCGGCGAGGATGAACAGCAGCAGGAAGATGTCGAGGATGGCCGTGCGCGAGAGCACGAGGTGGAAGCCGTCGAGGGCGAGCAGCAGGCCGGCCGCGGCGCCGAGCGTGGTCGAGCCGAACATCCGCCGCGCGACCCGCACCATGACCAGCACGGAGATGGTGCCGGCGACGGCGGCCGAGAAGCGCCAGCCGAACTCGGGGGAGGCGGTCCACAGGTGACCGGCGGCGCGCACATTGCCGTCGGCGTCCTGGTAGCCGAACATCCACTCACCGACCGCGATGAGCCATTTGCCGAGGGGCGGGTGGACCACGTACGACGCGATGTTGTCTTTGTAGTTCCATTCGACGCCCTTGGTCAGCAGGCCGTAGGCGTCCTTGGCGTAGTAGGTCTCGTCGAAGATCTTGCCGGGCGGGTGGCCGAGCCCGATGAACCGGACCAGTGCCGCGACGGCTACGACAAACCCGGTGACCGCCCACGACCACGGATCGCGGCGCGCGTCGAACGGCAGCAGCCGGCGCCGGATCACGTCGGGCACGGCCCTCGCCGGTGCCGCTATGGAGGTCGGGCCGTCGCGCTCCGGTGCCTCGGCCTCCTCGGGGCCGGCATCGGGGCTCGCTACGCTCGTCGCCGCCAGGGTCACCACGCGATCGTAGGCTGCCGAGACCGAATTGAGGTGTTCGGCGGGGCGGTGTTGGCCGTACCGGTTAGCAAGTGACCGGAAGGCGGGATGAGGCGAAGCCTCGTGCCGGCTGAGGACCGTGAATAAACAAGGGGCTATGAAGTGCCAGAAAATGGGCGGTTGGTGCTAGTTGGCGCGCCCCTCGGCAATCCTGGTGACGCTTCGCAACGGATGCGTGACGCGCTGGCCGAGGCCGACGTCGTGGCCGCCGAGGACACCCGCCGGCTGGTGCGGCTCGCCCGCGATCTCGGCATCACCGTCGCCGGCCGGATCGTCTCCTACTTCGAAGGCAACGAGGAACGGCGTACGCCGGAGCTGGTCGACACGCTCCGTGATGGCGCTGTCGTCGCTCTGGTGACCGACGGCGGCATGCCCAGCGTCTCCGACCCCGGCTACCGGCTCGTCCGGGCCACGCTCGACGCCGGCCTGCCGGTCACCGCCGCGCCCGGTCCCAGCGCGGTGACCACTGCCCTGGCCCTCTCCGGGCTGCCCACCGACCGGTTCTGCTTCGAAGGCTTCCTGCCGCGCACCGGCGCCGCGCGGCGGTCCCGGCTGGCCGCGCTGGCCGCCGAGGAGCGCACGCTGGTGCTCTTCGAGGCGCCGCACCGGCTGGCCGCGATGCTCACCGACCTGGCGGCGGCGTTCGGCGCCGACCGGCCGGCGGCGGTCTGCCGGGAGCTGACCAAGACCTACGAGGAGGTTGTCCGCCGGCCGCTCGGCAGGCTCGCGGAGTGGGCGGCGGCGGGCGACCCCAAGGGCGAGATCACCCTGGTGGTGGCGGGCGCGCCGCCGGCGGCGGCGACCCGTCCTGACGACGAGGCGCTGCGGGCGGAGGTCGCCGCGGCCGAGGCCGAGGGCCTGTCCCGGCGCGACGCGATCGCGGCGGTCGCGGAGCGGCATGGGGTACGCCGGCGCGAGGTCTACACGATCGTGCACGCGCCTCAGTAGGTGGCCGCGAGGAAACCGATCGTGACCAGCAGCGGGGCGGCCAGCCCGCAGACCGCGGCGGTGCGCCGGGCCCGCCGGTCCTCGAGCCGCAGGGCGCCGGTGGCCAGCACGATGCCCACGCCGGTCAGCAGCACCAGCAGCACCCCGAGCAGCCAGCGCAGCGTCATCAGCATCCCGTTCTCCAGGTACGCGGTGGCGCTGCCGGCGTGCACCATCTGGGCCTGGAACCGGGTGCCGGTGGCCGTCTGCGCCCGGCTCACGCCGATCAGACGTACCCCCTCGGTGGTGTAACGACCGTCTGCCGCGGCGAAGGATCCCCGGCAGCGCTGGGTGAGGCCCGAGCCGACGCAGCCGGCGACCGTCGCGGTGCCGGTGTCGCCGCGACCGGCGGCGAGCCAGATCGGCTCGGCGGTGACCCAGGCGAAGAACGTGCCGGCGAGTGCCAGTACGACCAGCATGCCCAGCGCGGCGCGCAGTTGGCGGGGCCGGCGCGGGCGCCGGGAGCGGGTGGCGACGTGCCGGGGCCGGGTGGCCGCGCGGGCCCGGGCGGCCAACCGGGTCGGCGACCAGGCGTCCCGGTCGACGACCTCGGTGATCAAGGGGCCGCCGGCCGTCCGGGCCGCGGGCGGGGTCGCGTCGCGGAGCGTGTCGACCTTGGCGCCGCTGCGGGCCAGCGCGGCGCCCTGCACCGCGGCGGCCAGACCGTTGACCGCGGCCGGCTCGCGGGCCGGGGCGGGGACGGATGCCCGACCGACCGCATCCCGCGACGGGTCCGGCTCGTTGATGGGCTCGGTGTCATGGGCGGCTGCGACCTGGTAATCGACCAGCTCTGACTCGGGGGCGGTCTCGGGCCGTTCGGGCGTCACGCTCACAAATCTCATTGGACAACGCCCCACGTCACCGTTCGTGCAGGTAAAGGGCGTGTCGGCGGATAAATCCGGACAATGTGGGTGGGGGTGTGTGGCTCGTTGGCCGCGCTCAACCAAGGCTCACTACCCTTGCGCCCATGAGTCACGTTCTCGCCGCGGTTGCCTGGCCCTACGCCAACGGCCCGCGTCACATCGGCCATGTTTCCGGCTTCGGCGTCCCCGCCGACGTGTTCAGCCGTTACATGCGGATGGCCGGCCACGACGTGCTCATGGTGTCGGGCACCGACGAGCATGGCACCCCGATCCAGGTGCAGGCCGACAACGAGGGTGTCACCCCCCGCGAGCTGGCCGACCGCTACAACCGGGTGATCGTCGAAGACCTGCACGGGCTGGGCCTGTCCTACGACCTGTTCACCCGCACCACGACCGGCAACCACTACCAGGTGGTGCAGGACCTGTTCGACGGGCTCTACCGCAACGGCTACATCGTCGCCAAGACCACGCTGGGTGCGATCTCCCCGTCGACCGGGCGCACGCTTCCGGACCGCTACATCGAAGGCACCTGCCCCATCTGCGGGTACGGCAGCGCCCGCGGCGACCAGTGCGACAACTGCGGCAACCAACTCGACCCGGAGCAGCTGATCAACCCGCGCTCCCGGATCAACGGCGAGACCCCGGAGTTCGTGGAGACCGAGCACTTCTTCCTCGACCTACCGGCCGTCGCCGACGCGCTCGCCGCCTGGCTCGACACCCGCGACGGCTGGCGCCCCAACGTGCTGCGGTTCTCCCGCAACCTGCTCGACGACCTGCAGCCCCGGGCGATCACCCGCGACCTCGAGTGGGGCGTGCCGATCCCGCTCGACGGCTGGCGCGACCGCTCCGACAAGCGCATCTACGTCTGGTTCGACGCCGTGATCGGCTACCTGTCGGCGTCGATCGAGTGGGCCCGCCGCACCGGCGACCCGTCGGCGTGGAAGAAGTGGTGGTCGGCCGACGGTGAGGGCAAGGACGCCGCCGCCTACTACTTCATGGGCAAAGACAACATCGTCTTCCACTCGGTCATCTGGCCGGCGATCCTGCTGGGCTATTCGGGCCAGGGCTCGCGCGGCGGCTCACCCGGCGACCTGGGCGCGCTCAACCTGCCGACCGAGGTGGTCTCCAGCGAGTTCCTCACCATGGAGGGCCGCAAGTTCTCGTCGTCGCGCCAGGTGGTCATCTACGTACGCGACTTCCTGGACCGCTACGACGCCGACGCGCTTCGCTACTTCATCGCGGTCGCCGGCCCGGAGAGCCAGGACACCGACTTCACCTGGGCCGAGTTCCTCCGCCGCAACAACGACGAGTTGGTCGCCGGCTGGGGCAACCTGGTCAACCGCTCGATCTCGATGGCGGCGAAGAACTTCGGCGAGATTCCGGCGGCGGGTGAGCTGACCCCCGAGGACGAGGCCCTGCTGGCGGTGGCGAAGGCGGGGTTCGGCACGGTCGGCGGCCTGATCGAGAAGAGCCGCCAGAAGCAGGCCATCGGCGAGGCCATGCGGGTGGTGGCGGAGGCCAACAAGTACCTGTCCGAGCAGGCACCGTGGAAGCTCAAGGACGAGGCCGACAAGCCCCGGATGGCGACGATCCTGCACGTCGCGCTGCAGGTCGTGAGCGACGCCAACACGATGCTCACCCCGTTCCTGCCGCACTCGGCCCAGAAGGTGCACGAGCTTCTCGGCGGCACCGGCGTACACGCCCCGATGCCATCGATCGAGGTCGTCTCCGACCTCGACGGCGGCCCGTCATACCCGGTCCTGACCGGCGACTACACGGTCGGCGCGCGCTGGGAGTCCGTGCCGATCGAGTCCGGCCGCGCCCTGGCCGCCCCGAAGCCGGTCTTCCGCAAACTCGACCCGTCCATCGTCGACGAGGAACTGGCCCGGCTCGGCTAGATCTCGTAGCGGTTGTCGACGATCTGGCGGTCGGTGACCTCGCTGAGCGGCGCCCAGGTTTCGTAGATGCCGCGTTCGTAGCACTGGGCGCCCAAGCGGGCCACCGCCTCCGGGTCGGGGCGGCACAGGCGCAGCCGCAGCCAGCCCGACTCCTGGCGGAGCACCAGGCATGGCGCGTCGCGCCAGCGGCCGTACTCGTTGCGGCGGACCAGCGTGTCCACCGGATAGCGCGCGGCCCTGGTCATCGCCAGCACGCGGAACTCGCCCGGTGGGTCGGCCACCGCGACGCACTCTTCGCCGCCGTACGTGCCGACCAGGTGGACGGCCGACTGCTGGTCGCCGATCTGCACGTATTCCTGGTCCGGCGGTATGCCGGGCAGCTCGGAGAGCAACGGGCGCCAGCGTGGGCCGGCCATCCGCAGCCAGCCGCGTTGTTCCGGCTGGAACGAGTAGAGGATCGCCTCGTCGCCGTCGGCGGTGTAGGCGACCAGGGTCGCGTTCGCCGGCATCGGGAGGTCGGTGAAGTTGCTCGTCACGAACTCGGGGATCACGTGCCGGCCGCTCGGTGCGAAGCCCGTGCCGAGCACCGGTGCGCCCATCCGGTCGTGGGACGGCATCGAGACCAGGCCCGGATAGCGGTCGTACGACGGCACGTCGAAGTCCGACGGGTCGACGGCGCGCCAGCGGAGGGCGAACGCCACGTCCTCGGGATCGCGGCCGTCGTCGGCCTCGGTGCGCAGCAGGTTCAGGTCGGCGGGGGTACGCAGGTGTGCCACGTCGTACTCGCGGTAACAGAAACCCTGCGGCAGGCGGCCCCGCAGGTAGGCCGCGACCTGGCTGCCGGACAGGTGCTTGACCATCCGGGTGCCGCGCCGGACGTGGGCGCTGGCCCGCAGCGCGACCAGGATCGGGTCGCCGGCCGACGCCGGGTACTGGCTGCGGCTGTGCACCTCGCGCCAGCCGATCGCCCGGCTCAGCGGCAGCGTCATCGGGTCGTCGGGCTCTTCCGCGCCGTCGTGGTGCACCCGGTCGGGGTGGTGCGGGTCGGCCGGCCGGCCGTTGACCGCGGTGATCTCGGTGACGTGGGTGAACCGGTGGAAGGGATAGCGCTGGCCGGGCCGCGGGTCGCGCTCGAAGCCCTCGCCGGGCTCCGCGCTGAACAGCTCGTAGGCCGCGCCCCGCGCGATCTCGACAGCGGGGTACGTGACGTCGCCGAGGGTGACGCGCAGATCGGTGGGGGAGCCCGTGCGCTCCTGAGGGGTGACCGCCACCCGGCAGACCCTAGGTGCGCCGCGTGTGCCGGCAGTGAACAGTTCGTGAACTTCCCCCGCACGGCGGTGCGCGCTATGTCACTGCCGCCGTATGTGATGCTGACCAGCGATGACCGAGCAACCGAACGAGTCACGCCAGCAGCGCGCCGCGCGCCGCGCCGGCGAGTTTCCGGCACCGCCG
The DNA here is from genome assembly GCF_040676615.1 of Asanoa sp. NPDC049573. Lineage (NCBI taxonomy): Bacteria > Bacillati > Actinomycetota > Actinomycetes > Micromonosporales > Micromonosporaceae > Asanoa > Asanoa sp. NPDC049573. The sequence goes on along the minus strand of NZ_JBFAPI010000002.1, from coordinate 336,642 downwards.
CTCCCGCTGGCGGTGCCGGTGGCCGACAGCCATACGCACATCGATATCACCGTCTCGGAGGCCAGCGGCGGCGGGCGCGACGTGTTCGGGCCCGATCCGGTCTCCGGCGCCATCGCCGCGGCCGCCAACGCCGGCGTCGACCGGCTCGTCCAGGTGGGTGTCGACGTCGAGTCGTCGCGCTGGGGGCTGGCCAAGGCGCGCGAGCACTCCGCCGTGGTGGCCACCGTGGCGCTGCACCCCAACGAGGCGCCGCGGCTGCCCAACCTCGACGAGGCGCTGCGGATCATCGAGGGGCTGGCCGCCGACGAGCGGGTGCGCGGGATCGGCGAGACCGGGCTCGACACGTTCCGCACGACTGACGAGGGGCGACCGGCCCAGGAGGCAAGCTTCCGGGCGCACATCGCGATCGCCAAGCGCTACGGCAAGGCCCTGGTGATCCACGACCGGGACGCGCACGCCGACGTGCTGCGGGTGCTCGACGAGGAGGGCGCGCCGGAGACGGTGGTGCTGCACTGCTTCTCCGGCGACGAGAACTTCGCGGCGGAGTGCGTACGCCGTGGCTATCTCCTGTCGTTCGCCGGCACCGTGACGTTCGCCAACGCCACCGCGCTCCGGGCCGCGGCCGTGGTCACGCCGGCCGAGCAGATGCTGGTGGAGACCGACGCCCCCTACCTGACCCCGGTGCCCTACCGTGGCCGGCCCAACGCGTCGTATCTGATCCCGCTGACCGTGCGGGCGCTGGCCGAGGCCAAGGGCGTCGACGTCGACGAACTGTGCGCCGCGATCTCCGGTGCGACGGAGCGTGCGTTCGGTCACTGGTAGCCAGTTAAGACTGGACAGTTTCAACTGAAGAATTTTACGGTTCGCACATGACCGAAGAGTCGGCCGTGCGGGCCGCCCGTGACCTGCGCGTCGTGGTCGGCCGCCTGCGCCGCCGGCTGCGCGCCCTCGCCGGCTCCGACGCCCTGACCCCGTCGCAGACCTCGCTGCTGACCCGGCTCGGCAAGGAGGGCCCGGCGTCGGCCAGCGCGCTCGCGGCCGCCGAGGGGGTCCGCCCGCAGTCGGTGGCGACGCTGCTCGCGGCGCTCGACGAGCAGGGTCTGATCGACCGCCGCCCGGACCCGGCCGACGGCCGCCGCCAGGTGATCTCGCTCAGCGCGGCCGGGCAGCGGATGTTCGAGTCCACCAGCCGGGCCCGGGAGGAGTGGCTGGCCCGGTCGCTGCAGGACCGGTTCACCGAGGCCGAACGGCAGACCGTGATCGAGGCGCTGGCCCTGCTCGACCGGCTGGCCGAGTGACCGCCGCCGTCACGCCCGCGGCACCGCCGGCCGCGAGGTTCGACCGCCGGCTGATCGCGCCGATGATCCTCGGCGCGGTGCTCAACCCGATCAACTCGTCGATGATCGCGGTCGCCCTGATCCCGATCGGGGTCGCCCTCGGCGCGCCGCCGTCGGACACCGCCTGGCTGGTCTCCGGCCTCTACCTGGCCACCGCGGTCGGGCAGCCGGTCGTCGGCCGGCTGGTCGACACCTTCGGCCCGCGCCGGCTCTACCTGGTCGGCGGCGCGCTGGTCGGCGCGGCCGGGCTGCTGGGCACGCTGGCACCTGACCTCTGGGTGCTGGTGGTCGCCCGGATCCTGCTGGGCCTGGGCACCTGCGCCGGCTACCCGGCCGCCATGTATCTGATCCGCCGCTCCGGCGCGGACAGCCCGGCCGGGGTGCTGACCGCGCTCGCCGTCTCCGCGCAGACCATCTCGGTGGTCGGGCCGACGCTCGGCGGCCTGCTGATCGGCTTCGGCGGCTGGCGCACGATCTTCGCGGTCAACGTCCCGCTCGCCGTCGCCTGCCTGGTGCTGGGCCTGCGCCGGCTCCCGGGCACGCCGCTGCCGCGCACCCGGATCCGGCTCGACCTGCCCGGGATCGCGCTGTTCACCGCGCTGCTGACCACGTTGCTGCTGTTTCTGATGCGGCCAGCGCACTGGTATCTGCTGCCGGTCACCCTGCTCGCCGGGGCCGCCCTCGCCGCCCGCGAGTCGCGTACCGCCGAACCGTTCCTTGATCTGAGGGTGTTCGGTGGCAACCTGCCGCTGCTCGCGACCTACGGGCGCAACCTGTTGAGCTACGTCATCGCGTACGGGTTCATCTACGGCTTCACCCAGTGGCTGGAGTCCGGCCGCGGGCTCAGCGCGTCGGCGACCGGCCTGGTGCTGCTGCCCACGTTCGTGGCCGCGCTGGTGGTCTCGACGCTGACCGGCCGGCGGGCCGCGGTCCGCGGCAAGCTCGTGGTCGGCACCGTCGTGCAACTCGGTGCCGCGCTGTTGCTGCTGACCGCGGGCCCCGACAGCGGCATCTGGCTGCTGGCCGCGGTCGCGCTGGTGGCCGGCGTGCCGCAGGGGCTCAACGGCCTGGCCAACCAGAGTGCGCTCTACCACCAGGCCGACCCGGCCCGGATCGGCGCCGCCGCCGGCCTGCTCCGCACGTTCATGTATCTCGGCGCGATCGTCGCCGCGGCCGCCAACGGCGCGTTCTTCGCGCACGGCGCCGACACCACGGGGCTGCACCGGCTGGCCCTGTTCCTGCTCGTCGTCGCCGCGCTGTTGCTCGTGGCGACGGTCGCCGACCGAACCCTCGGTCGGGTGGGCAATGCGAAAGGTGCACCATCATGACACTGACCACTTTGGACGACCGCAGCGCGCTGGTCGTCATCGACCTGCAGCAGGGGGTCGCCGCGATGTCGACGATGCCGCACGCGGCCGGCGACGTGATCGAGCGGTCCGCGGCGCTGGCCGACGCGTTCCGCGCGCACGGCCTGCCGGTCGTGCGGGTGCGGGTCTCGTTCGCGCCGGACTTCGCCGACGCCACGCCGGGGCGCACCGAGGCCGCCGCCCGCGGCGCCGCCGGCATGCCGGACGGCTGGGACCGGCTGGTCGACGAGCGCCCCGGGGACGTGGTGGTCACCAAGCACAACTGGTCGGCGTTCTACGGCACCGACCTCGACCTGCAACTGCGCCGGCGCGGCATCACGCAGATCGTGTTGACCGGCATCGCGACCAGCATCGGCGTCGAGTCGACGGCGCGGGCGGCGTACGAGCACGGCTACCACGTCACGCTCGCGGTCGACGCGATGGCCGACGCGCAGGAGGAAGCGCACCGCAACAGCGTGGAGCGGATCTTCCCGCGGCTGGGCGAGACCGGCACCGCCGCGGAGATCGCCGAACTCCTGGCGAAGACCCGCGGTTAGCGGTCGGACAAGACAGACAACACGTTGCCGGCCGGGTCGGTGAACCAGGCGATGTCGGGGCCGTTTCCGCGCACGATGCCCTTCTCGTCGTGTGGCATGCCCTCGTAGCGCTCGAAGGTGATCCCCCGGCCGGCCAGGTCGTCGACCGCCGACACGATGTCGGCGACCGGGAAGTTGAGGATCGTGAACGTGGCCGGTTGGTGGTTGGCCTTGGGATAGACGAGCACCTCGGCACCGGCACCGATGTCGATCATCAGCATCCCGTTGACCTCGGAAACCGGCATGCCCAGGGTGTCGCCGTAGAACCGCTTGGCGGCGGGGATGTCGTCGACCGAGAAACCGCTGAACGGCCGGGTTGGCTTGAACATCGTTGGTCGCCTTCCGTTGGCTCGGGTCGTCACCCCGATCGTCACACGCTCAGCGGGGGCGCGCAGCCTCTCTCACCCGGTAGGAGCGGCAGCCCAACCGCCGCCCGAACTCGGCCAACCGGGCGTCGAACGCCCCCGGCGCGGCCCGCAGCGGCTTGCGGGCCACGAACCAGACGGCCCAGCGACCCTTCCCCGCCACGTCGAAGATCTGCCGGACGACCCGGGTCTGCCCGCCACCGTCCGCGTGCAGGGCCGTCTCGGACCGGAACCACCAGTCGCCCTGCACCGCGATCGTGCGGGCGGCCCGGTCGACGTGCGCGCCGGGTTGCTCTGCCAGCGCGACCTCGGCGACCCGCTCGATGGGTGCCTCGACGACGCCTTCCAGGGTGAGCAGCAACCGTCCCATGGGCTATTATCTTGGCCATCAAGCATCTTGATAGTCAAGAGGTAAACGTGAGTTGGGCCCAGGCGGCGGCCGCGCTGACAGCGGCGGTGCGGGAAAACCAGCGGGCGACCGACGCGTTCGACGCGGCGGTGGCCGCACGGCTCGGCGTCAACCGCACCGACGGCGCCTGCCTCGACGTGCTCGACCAGCTCGGCGGCTCGGCCACGGCCGGCGAGCTGGCGGCCGCGCTGCGCCTGACCAGCGGCTCGACCACGACGATGATCGACCGGCTGACCGGCGCCGGCTATGTGGCGCGGGTGCCGGATCCGGGCGACCGGCGGCGGGTCGTGGTCACCCTCACGCCAACCGCCCGGGAGCGGATCGGCGAGATCTTCGGCCCGATCGCGGCCGCCGGCGCCGAGGTCTTCCGGCCCTACTCGGCGGCGCAGCTAGACCTGGTCCGCGAGCTGCTCACGGCCGCGACGTCGGTGCTGACGGCCCAGATCGATCGGCTCGGGCGGTAACTCGTAGGCTCGGCGCCGTGACCGAACTGCTAGGGCCGGCCGAGATCCGGGTGCTCGCGAGCCGGCTCGGGGTGGCGCCGACGAAGCGGCTCGGGCAGAACTTCGTGCACGATCCCAACACCGTGCGGCGGATCGTCGCCGCCGCGGGGCTGGCGGCCGACGAGGTGGTCCTGGAGGTCGGGCCCGGGCTGGGGTCGCTCACCCTCGGTTTGCTCGCGGCCGGCGCCCGGGTGCAGGCCGTCGAGATCGACCCGGTGCTGGCCGGCGCGCTGGAACAGACCGCACGGGACCGGGGCGCGCCCGAGGGGCGGCTGACCGTGCACGCCGCCGACGCGCTGCGGGTCACCGCCGCGCAGTTCCGACCGGCGCCGACCGCGCTGGTCGCCAACCTGCCCTACAACGTCGCCGTGCCGGTGGTGCTCAACCTGCTGGCCGAGCTGCCCACCCTGCGGCACGGGCTGGTCATGGTGCAGAAAGAGGTCGCCGACCGGCTGACCGCCACGCCGGGCGGCAAGGTCTACGGCATCCCCTCGGTCAAGCTGGCCTGGTACGCCGAGGCCCGGCCCGCCGGTCGCGTGCCGCCGAGCGTGTTCTGGCCGGTGCCGAACGTCGACTCGGGCCTGGTCGGGTTCGTCCGGCGCGAGCCGCCGCGGGCCGACGTACCCCGGGCGGATGTTTTCCGGGTTATCGACGCGGCGTTCGCGCAGCGCCGCAAGACCCTGCGGGCGGCGCTGGCCGGTTGGGCCGGTGGTCCGGAGCGGGCGGCGCGGGTGCTGGTGGCCGCCGGTGTCGATCCCGGCGCGCGGGGCGAGTCGCTGGCCGTGGGCGCGTTCGCCGACATCGCGGCGGCGGCCAACGTCCCCGCCAGCCTCCCCGAGTAGGCTGACGCCGTGCTGAGCCGGGACATCACTTCGTGACCGAAGCGTGGGAGCCGGAGGACGAACGTCCCCGGCTGGGAGCCTCCGGTCCGGTCAAGGTCAAGGTGCCAGCGAAGATCAACTTGCACCTGGGCGTCGGTCCGGTCCGGGCCGATGGCTATCACGAGCTGAGCACCGTCTACCACGCGATCGCGCTGCACGACGAGCTGACCGCCCGCCGCGGTGACACGCTGACCCTCACGATGGAGGGCGTCGGCGCCGGTGAGCTGGCGCTCGACGAGAGCAACCTGGCGATCCGCGCCGCCCGGGCCCTGGCCCGCCACGCCGGCGTCCCGGCACACGCCCGGCTGCACCTGCGCAAGCAGATCCCGCTGGCGGCCGGCCTGGCCGGCGGCAGCGCCGACGCGGCGGCCGCGCTGGTCGCCTGCGACGCGCTCTGGGGCACCGGCATGTCGCGCGACGAGCTCGCCGCGATCGCCGGTGAGATCGGTTCAGACGTGCCATTCCTGGTGTACGGCGGCACCGCGCTCGGCACCGGCCGCGGCGAGACGGTCAGCCCGGTGCTGGCCCGCCCGACGACCTGGCATTGGGTGGTGGCGATCGCCGACGGCGGCCTGGCCACCCCGGCCGTCTACAGCGAGCTCGACCGGATCCGCGCCCTGCGCGCCGCGCCGCCGCCGCTGGGCAGCGCCGACGACCTGCTCGCCGCGCTCCGCCAGCGCGACCCGGAGGTGCTCGCCGGCGCCCTCGGCAACGACCTGCAGGCCGCCGCCCTCTCGCTGCGCCCGCAACTGGCCGACGTGCTCAAGACCGGCCGCGCGGCCGGCGCACTCGCCGGCCTCGTCTCGGGTTCCGGCCCGACCTGCGTCTTCCTCGCCTACGACCAGTCCGAGGCGGCCATGGTGGCCAGCGCGCTGGAAGCCGCCGGCGTCTGTCGCGAGGCCCGCACCGCCACCGGCCCGGTAGCCGGGGCCCGAGTCGTCTGATGGCGAACATCGTCAACTTGGACCGGGTGTCCAAGGGCTACGGCGCGGCCGGACCCCTGCTCACCGGGGTCTCGGCCGGGATCGACGACGCCGACCGGATCGGCGTGGTCGGCCTCAACGGCGCCGGCAAGTCGACCCTGCTGCGGCTGATCACCAGGCAGGAGGAGCCCGACGAGGGTCGCGTGACGCTGCGCCGCGACCTGCGGGTCGCCGCGCTGCCGCAAACCATGACGTTCGAGCCGGAAGCGACCGTGCGCGAGGTCGTGATCGGCACCGCCTGGCTGGCCGAGGGCCTCGGCGCCGAGCACGAGTGGGCCGGCGACGCCGGCGTCCGGGCGATCCTCGACGGCCTGGGCATGCCACACCTCGGCCTCGACCAGCCGGTCGGCCCGATGTCCGGTGGCGAGCGGCGCCGGGTGGCGCTGGCCGCGCTGCTGGTCCGCCCGGCCGACCTGCTGGTGCTCGACGAGCCGACCAACCACCTCGACGTCGCCGGTGTCGACTGGCTGGCCCGCCACCTGACCGGCCGCAAGGGCGCGCTGGTCGTGGTCACCCACGACCGGTGGTTCCTCGACGCGGTCTGCACCAGCACGTGGGAGGTCGCCGACCGGACCATCCGGGCGTACGAGGGCGGCTACGCGGCCTGGATCCTGGCCCGGGCCGAGCGCGAGCGGGTCGCGGCGGCCACCGAGGCCCGCCGGCAGAACCTGCTCCGCAAGGAGATCGCCTGGCTGCGTCGCGGGCCGCCGGCCCGCACCTCCAAGCCGCGGTTCCGGATCGACGCGGCCAACGCGCTGATCGCCGACGTGCCGCCGCCCCGCGACACGCTCTCGCTGCAGCGGCTGGCCACCGCGCGCCTGGGCAAGCAGGTCTACGACCTGTCCAACATCTTCCTGAAGGCCGGCGACAAGCCGATCCTCGACGACGTGACCTGGCAGGTCGGGCCCGGCGACCGGGTGGCGCTGCTCGGTGCCAACGGCGCCGGCAAGACCACGCTGCTGCGGCTGCTGGCCGGCCGGTCGACGCCGGCCGCCGGCCGGTTCACCGTCGGCGCCACGGTCAAGCCCGCCTTCCTCTCCCAGGAGTTGGCCGAGCTGCCCGGCGACCTGCGGGTGCTCGAGGCCGTCGAAGAGGTGGCCCGCCGGGTCAACCTGGGCGGCCGCGAACTGTCGGCGGCCCAACTCGCCGAGGTGTTCGGCTTCGTCGACCGCCCGTCCGGCGGGGGCACCCGCACCTCGAGCCTCTGGACGCCGGTCAGCGACCTGTCCGGCGGCGAGCGGCGCCGGCTGCAGATGCTCCGATTGCTGGCCGGCGAGCCCAACGTGCTGCTCCTGGACGAGCCGACCAACGACCTCGACACCGACACGCTGGCGTCGCTGGAAGACCTGCTCGACTCCTGGCCGGGCACGCTGATCGTCGCCTCGCACGACCGCTACCTGGTCGAACGGGTCACCGACGCGGTGTTCGGGCTGTTCGGCGATGGCCGGCTGGTGCACCTGCCGGGCGGCGTCGACGAGTATCTGGCCCGGGTGACGGGGACGCCGGCGCCGGCCGCGGTGACGCCGACCGCCACCCCGATGGAACGCGCCGGGATGTCCGCCGCCGAGGTGCGCGCGGCCCGCAAGGACCTGACGCGGCTCGAGCGGGCGGTCAGCCGGCTGACCGAGCGGGAGGCGGCGCTGCACGACGAACTCGCCACCCATGCCACCGACTACGCCAAGGTCGCCGACCTCGACGCCCGCCTGCGCGAAGTGCGCGCCGAGCGGGAGCGCGCCGAGGAGGAATGGCTCGCGCTGGCCGAGCAGGTCGACGCTTCGTAACCCCGATGTGCTGCCGACCAGGTGGTTGGGCCACAATCTTCTTCGACCGACGACATCGGCGCTGGAGGGCACGTGGCCACGCACAATCCGATCAACCACCCCGCACGCTCTACCTACCGGGTGCTCACCGGTCTGACCGGGGTCTACCTGGTGATCTTCGGCGGGATCGGTGTGGCGACGACCGGCGGTGACGGCCTGTTCGCGCAGGACGCCGGCAACGTCCTCGGCCAGGGCACCAACCTGGCCAACTCGCTGCTCAGCATCGTCGTCGGCGCGATCGTGCTGATCGCGACGTTGGTCGGCCGCAACATCGACGTGGCGGTCAACCGGGCGTTCGCGTACGTGCTGATGGCGCTCGGCCTGGCCACGCTCGCGACGATCCGCACCGACGCCAACTACCTGGGCCACACCCTGGCGACCAGCATCGTGATGATGGTCCTGGGCATCATCCTGCTGCTGTCCGCCATGTACGGCCGGGTCGGTTCGGAAGAGGAACACCGGGCGTGGCAGCGGGCCCGTCTGGAGTTCTGAGCCCGGAGAAAGCGGCCTAGCCCCACAATTGGGGCATGGCCCACTTTCCGCTCAACCACCCGCTCCGGCCGCTCTACCGGACGCTGGCCGGGCTCACCGGCACGTACATCCTGATCTTCGGGTGCGTCTCGTTGACCAGGACGGTCGGTGACACGCTGTTCTCGCGGAACAGCACCTGGGCGCTGGGACTGCGTACCAACCTGGCGTTCGCCATCATCTCGGTGATCTGGGGCCTGATCCTGGTGGTGGCCAACCTGATCGGCGGCAACATCGAGCACTACACCAACCTCGCCGGCGCGGTGCTGTTCATGGCCACCGGGATCTACATGGTGGCCTTCATGCAGACCGCGGCCAACTTCCTGAACTTCTCGGTGTCGACCGCGATCCTGTCGCTGGTCTTCGGCGTCCTGCTGCTGCTGGCCGGGATGTACGACAAGACCGGCACGCCCGAGCGGGCGCGGTCCGAACAGGCCTTCAAGACCACTTCGGTCGGGCCGCGCACCGCGCCCCGCCGTTGACCCGTCAGCGCGGGTCGCGGACCACCAGGGCCGGCTTGGACTCGAGGTGGGAAAGGCCGTTCCAGGCCAGGTTGACCAGGTGGCTGGCCACCACGTCCTTGCGCGGCTTGCGCACCTCCAGCCACCAGCGGCCGGTCAGCGCGACCATGCCGACCAGCGCCTGTGAATAGAGTTCGGCCAGCTTGGGGTCGAAGCCGCGCGACTTGAACTCGGCGCCCAGGATGTGTTCGGCCTGGTGAGCCAGGTCGTTGAGAACGCTGCTGAAGTTGCCGGTCGACGACATCACCGGCGACTCGCGGACCAGCACCCGGAACCCGTCGGTCTCCTGCTCGATGTAGTCGAGCAGCGCCAGCGCGGCCTGTTCGAGCAGCTCGCGCGGGTGCCCCGCGGTCAGCGCGTTGGTGATCCGGTCGAGCAGCGAGCGCACCTCGCGGTCGACGACGACCGCGTAGAGGCCTTCCTTGCCGCCGAAGTGCTCGTAGACCACCGGTTTGGAAACCTTGGCCCGGGCCGCTACCTCTTCGATCGACGTGGCGTCGAAGCCGCGCTCGGCGAACAGCTGACGCCCGATCGAGATCAGCTGCTCGCGACGCTGTGTCGCGGACATCCGGACTCGGGACCGGCCGCCCGCCGGATTGGCTGGGTCGGCTACCACGCGAGCATCCTGCCAGCCCGCCGGTGCGGGCCGCTGACCCGCACCGGGAGCGTCATCGGATCAGGCTGTCTTGTCGACGAGTTTGGCGGCGATCCGCTCGGGCTTCGGCCAGCGCACGTCGTAGGCGGCGCCGGCCCTCTCGAACAGCCAGATCACCCGGGCCGAGATGTCGATCTGGCCGCGCAGCACGCCGTGCCGGGCACAGGTCGGGTCGGCGTGGTGCAGGTTGTGCCAGCTCTCGCCGAACGACAGGATCGCGAGCGGCCAGAAGTTGCTGGCCTTGTCGCCCTGGCGCACCTCGAACGGGCGCTCGCCGTAGACGTGGCAGACCGAGTTGATCGACCAGGTGATGTGGTGCAGCACCGCGATGCGCACCAGGCCGGCCCAGAAGAACGCGGTCAGTGCGCCCGTCCACGACATGGTGACCAGGCCGCCCACCAGGGCGGGCGACAGCACCGAGATGACGACCAGCAGCGGGAAGAGCCGGTCGACCCGGCTGATCGCCTTGTCGGCCAGCAGGTCCGGCGCGAACCGCTTCCGGTTGCCCAGCTCGCGGGAGAAGAGCCACCCCACGTGTGCGAAGAACAGGCCCTTGGTGAGGCCCCAGAAGCCGCCGCCGAAACGCCACGGCGAGTGCGGGTCACCCTCGAGGTCGGAGAACGCGTGGTGCCGGCGGTGGTCGGCGACCCACTGGATCACGTTGCCCTCGATCGCGAAGGAGCCGGCCACCGCGAGGGTCACCCGCAGCCAGCGCTTCGCCTTGAACGAGCCATGCGTGAAGTAGCGGTGGAAGCCGACCGTGATGCCCAGGCCGGAGACCACGTAAAGGACCAGGGCGATCGCCGCGTCGGTCCACGTCAGCCAGCCGCCGGCGGCGGCGACCGGAATCGCCGCCAGCACCGCGAGGAACGGCAGCACGACGAAGAACCAGAGCGCGATCAGCACCCCGAGCGGCTGCTTGCCCTCAGTCAATGGCTTCGGGCCGATGGATGTCGTCGTCTGGTCGGGAGTCGCGGTGACGGTGGTCATGGCACCTCGCACGGGAATGTGATCGAAAACTTACGCCTACGTCACCGTAACTTACGCAACCGTAGTTAGCACCCGGAGAAGCGCGGAATCTAGGTTCGACTAACCCGTGCGGGGGAAAGGAACACCGTATGTCCACGCGGGCGCGACAAGCTAGGCTTACCCGGCTCAGTGGGACGTGGGGTAACGGCAGCCCGCCGGACTTTGAATCCGGAAGGTCCTGGTTCGAATCCAGGCGTCCCAGCTTCTTTCGGGTGACCGACGGCCCCGTTCTGACCACCCGACTAACATGAGGCGGCACGCCGTACGCCGTCCGACGGGAGCCCCCTCGTGACCGAAGACCGCACCGTCGTCATCCTCGCCGCGGGCGAGGGAAAGCGGATGAAATCGGCGCTGTCGAAGATGCTGCACCCTTTGCTCGGCCGCACCCTGCTGGGTCACGTGCTGGCCGCCGCCGCGCCGGCCGAGGCCGGTCGCACGCTGGTCGTGGTCGGCCACGGCGCTGACCAGGTCGAGGCGCACCTCGCCGAGGTGGCGCCCGGCGCGACCCCGGTGCTGCAGGCCGAGCAGCACGGCACCGGCCACGCGGTGCGGATCGCGCTCGACGCGGTGCCCGACGCGACCGGCACGGTCGTGGTGCTCAACGGTGACGTGCCGCTGCTGCGCGGCGAGACGGTCGGCGCCCTGGTGGCCGCGCACGAGCAGGCCGGCACCGCGGCAACGGTGCTCACCGCCGAGGTTCCCGACCCGACCGGGCTGGGCCGGATCGTCCGTGACCCGGCCGGCGGCCTGGAGCGCATCGTCGAAGAGCGCGACGCGAGCCCGGCCGAGAAGGCGATCCGCGAGATCAACGCCGGCATCTACGCGTTCGACGCCCGCCTACTGCGCGCCGCCCTGGCCAAGCTGACCAGCGACAACGACCAGGGCGAGGAATACCTGACCGACGTGTTCGGCCTGCTCGCGGCGGCCGGCGAACCGGTCGCGGTGCACGTCGCGACGGTCGCCGAGGAGACCCTGGGCTGCAACGACCGGCTCGAGCTGGCGGGGCTGCGGGCCCGGCTCCGCGACCGGGTCAACGCCGACCTGATGCGCTCCGGCGTCACCATCCTCGACCCGGCCACCACCTGGATCGACGTGACCGCCACCGTCGAGCCCGACGCGGTGATCGACCAGAACACCCAGCTACGGGGCGCCACCCGGGTCGGGGCGGGCGCCACGGTCGGCCCCGACACCACGCTGATCGACACGGTCGTCGAGGCCGGCGCGACGGTGCTGCGGGCACATGCCGTCCAGGCCCAGATCGGGCCGGGCGCGAGCGTCGGTCCCTACGCCTACCTGCGCGCCGGCACCCGGCTCGCGCACAAGTCGAAGGTCGGCACGTTCGTCGAGACCAAGAACTCCGAGATCGGCGAGGGCTCCAAGGTGCCCCACCTGTCGTATGTCGGCGACGCCACGATCGGCGAATACAGCAACATCGGCGCCGCCTCGGTCTTCGTCAACTACGACGGTGTTGCCAAACACCGCACGGTCATCGGCAGCCACGCCCGCACCGGCTCCGACAACATGTTCGTCGCGCCGGTCGAGGTGGGCGACGGCGCCTACACCGGCGCCGGCACGGTGGTCCGGCGTGACGTACCGCCGGGTGCGTTGTCGGTTTCCGGTGGTCCGCAGCGGATCTTCGAAGGATGGGTCGAATCCCGGCGTCCCGGGACAGCGGCGGCCGAAGCGGCGCGCGCCGCGCGTGACCAACTGCACGTGACCGAAGACGCTCATGCCGACGTCGATGCTCCGGGAGATACTTCAAGCGAGTAAACATCCGCCGAACTCACGGAGCGCCTCACCCATGGGCAGCATCGTCGCCGAAAACCGCAAGAGCCTGATGCTCTTCTCCGGCCGGGGGTTCCCCGAGCTGGTCACCGAGATGGGCGAGGTGCTCGGCGTGGCGCCGACGCCGACCGACGCCTACGAGTTCGCCAACGGAGAGATCTTCGTCCGCTACCGCGAGTCCGTCCGGGGTTCCGACGCCTTCGTCGTGCAGTCCGCGGGCGAGGGCGTCAACAAGTGGGTGATGGAAACGCTGATCATGGTCGACGCGCTCAAGCGCGGTTCGGCCAAGCGGATCACCGTGGTCCTGCCCTTCTACCCCTACGCCCGGCAGGACAAGAAGCACCGCGGCCGCGAGCCGATCTCCGCGCGGCTGGTCGCCGACCTGCTCAAGCAGGCCGGTGCCAACCGGATCCTGACCGTCGACCTGCACACCGCCCAGATCCAGGGCTTCTTCGACGGGCCGGTCGACCACCTGTTCGCGATGGACACGCTGGCCAGCTACGTCGAGCGCAAATACGCCGGCCGGCCGATGACCGTGGTCGCGCCCGACTCGGGCCGGGTCCGGGTCGCCGAGCGCTGGACCGACCGGCTGGGCGGCTGCCCGCTGGCCTTCATCCACAAGACGCGCGACCCGCTCAAGCCCAACCAGGTGGTCGCCAACCGGGTGGTCGGCGACGTCGAGGGCCGGGTCTGCCTGATCGTCGACGACATGATCGACACCGGCAGCACCATCTGCAAGGCCGCCGAGATCCTGCACGACACGGGTGCGGCGGATGTGGTGGTCGCGGCCACCCACGCGCTGCTCTCCGACCCGGCCACCGAGCGGCTCAAGAACAGCCGGATCAGCGAGGTCGTCGTGACCAACACGCTGCCGCTGCCGCCGGAGAAGCGGCTCGACAAGATCACCGTGCTGTCGATAGCTCCGCTGCTGGCCAGGGCCATCCGCGAGGTCTTCGACGACGGCTCCGTCACGACGTTGTTCGGCGGGTTGAGCTGAGCCGTCCACCAACCCGCTTCAGCGCGTTGCGCTGAGCTGTCTACCAACCCGCTTCAGCGCGTTGCGCCTAATCCGGCAGACCCGGCGGTAAGGTGCCACCCCGGCTCCGGTAGAGTATTGAGGTTGCCACGGCGAGGGTGACCCGGCTGGTTCTCTGAGCAGCCACGGGCGCCGTCATCGACGCGGTGTCCGGGCCAGCCCCGCGCGCCTCTCGCCCGGCACCGCCGCCGCTTGCACACAGCCCAGACCAAGATCCAGGAGTTCTCCCGTGTCCGAGGTAAAGATCGCCGCCGAACCCCGTACCGAGTTCGGCAAGGGTGGTGCCCGCCGCACCCGGCGCGCCGGCCTGGTGCCGGCCGTGCTCTACGGCCACGGCGAGAAGCCCAAGCACATCGCCCTTCCCGCCCGTGAGTTCGCCGCCGCGATCCGCCACGGTGGCGCCAACCAGCTCTTCGCGATAGAGGTCAGCGACGGCACCCAGGCCCTGGCCCTGCCGAAGGCGATCCAGCGCGACCCGGTGAAGGACACCTTCGAGCACATCGACCTGCTTCTCGTGCGCCGTGGCGAGAAGGTCACCGTCGACATCCGGGTGACCCTGGTCGGCGACGCCGCGCCCGGCACCCTGGTCGTGCACGAGAGCGACACCCTGTCGGTCAGCGCCGACGCGACCCGCCTGCCCGACCACTTCGAGGTCTCGATCGAGGGCCTCGAGGCCGGCTCGAAGATCACCGCCGCCGACATCAGCCTGCCGGACGGCACCGAGCTGATCGCCGACCCGGAGACCACCATCGCCGTCATCAGCGTCGCGCCGAGCGCCGAGGCGCTCGAGGGCGAGACCGCCGAGGGCGAGGCGGCTGCCGCCGAGGGCGCCGAGGGCGAAGCGGCCGCCGAGGCGGGCGACAGCTCCGCCGAGTAGGACACCCAAACACTGGTCTGTGCGCGATCAGGCCCCTTCCGGCTCCGACCGGGAGGGGCCTTTCGCAACTCACTTGTAGGCCCTGGGGAGAATGACAAGCGTGGAAGCGACAGCGCCCTTCCTGGTGGTGGGTCTTGGCAACCCGGGTCGTGAATACGCCAAGAACCGGCACAACGTGGGCTTCATGGTGGCCGACCTGATCGCCGAGCGGATCGGCGCCAAGTTCAGCCGGCACCGCCGGGCGGTCGGCGAGGTCGCCGAGGGCCGGCTCGGTTTCGGCGGGCCCCGCCTCGTGCTGGTCAAGCCGCTGACCTACATGAACCTCTCGGGCGGCCCGGTGGTGGCGCTCGCGCAGTTCTACAAGGTGCCGGCGGAGCAGATCATCGCCGTCCACGACGAGCTCGACATTCCCTACGGCCAGATCCGCGCGAAGGTCGGCGGCGGCGAGGGCGGCCACAACGGCCTGCGCTCGATGTCGAAGTCGCTCGGCACCAAAGACTATGCGCGGGTGCGGTTCGGCATCGGCCGCCCGCCCGGCCGCCAGGACCCGGCCGACTACGTGCTCAGTGACTTCTCCGCGGCCGAGCGCAAAGAGCTCGAGTTCCTGGTCGACCGGGCCGCCGACGTCGCGGAAGCGGTCGCCACCCGCGGGGTCGAATGGGCACAAAACGCCTATAACGGATCCTGATCAAGTCCGTATCGCCTGCCCGGTTTTGCCCGTTGTGTCTTAGGCGGAGCTTAACCGGGGGAGGCGTGGGTGCAGCAAGGTCGGTTCGATCACGCCACCGTGCGCGAACTGATGGACCGCGGGCTCGAGGCCGGTGACCGCGAGCGCCGCCCGCGGCGGGCCGACCCGCCCCAGGAAAGACGGGGCTCACTCCTGCGCCGGATTCCCGGCCGGCACGCCGCCCTGTCCCGCCGGGCGGCGTGGGAAGGGCGCTACATCCGCACGCTGCTGCTGGCCGACCTCGCGGTCGGTGCCGCCGCCGGCGGGTTGGCGTTCAAGCTGCGCTTCGGCGACGACCTGACCCGCTACAACCAGGACTATCTGGTGCTCTCGGCGCTGCTGCCGGTGGCGCTGGTCGTCGCCGTCGGCCTGTCCCGGGTGTACGAGGCCCGGTTCCTGTTCGTCGGCACCGACGAATACCAGCGGGTGATCCGGGCGGGGCTGAGCCTGATCGCCGGCGTCGCGATGGTCTCCTACGCCCTGGAGATCCCGCTCGCCCGCTCGTACGTGCTGATCGCCCTGCCCGCCGCGACCTTCGCCACCGTCGCGGTCCGGTTCGGCCTGCGCAAGCGCCTGCACCGGGCCCGCGAGAAGGGGGACTGCCTGCGCCGCGTGATCGTGGTCGGCCACGAACTGGCCGTCATCCACCTGGCCCGGCAGCTGCGCCGCGAGCGCTACCACGGCCTGGAGGTGGTCGGCGCCTGCCTGCCGCCGCAGCACGACGGCGAGGTCGGCCTCCCGGTCTACGGCACCTTCGACGACGTCGCCGACGCGGTCGACAGCTCCGGCGCCGACACGGTCATCGTGCTGTCCTGCCCCGAGATCGACGGGCAGACGCTGCGCCGGCTGGCCTGGCGGCTGGAGCGCGACGAGATCGACCTGATCCTGGCCAACGCGCTGATCGACGTGGCCGGCGACCGCACCACGATCCGGCCGGTCGACGGGCTGCCGATGCTGCACGTCGAGCACCCCCGGCTGGAGGGCGCGGCCCGGCTCGGCAAGGAGGTCTTCGATCGGTTGGGTGCCGCGGTGCTGTTGGCGCTGCTGTCACCCGTCCTACTGGTCGTCGCCCTCTGGATCCGGCTCGACTCGTCCGGGCCGGTACTCTTCCGGCAGGTACGCACCGGTCGCGACGGCCGGGAGTTCCTGATCTACAAGTTCCGCAGCATGTACCTCGACGCGGAGGCCCGGCTGCAGGAACTGCGACACCTCAACGAGCACGACGGCGTTCTCTTCAAGATCCGCAACGACCCGCGGATCACCCCGGTGGGGCGCCGGCTGCGCCGGTTCTCGCTCGACGAGCTTCCGCAGCTGTTCAACGTGCTGCTCGGCCAGATGTCGCTGGTGGGCCCGCGACCGCCGCTGCCTCAGGAAGTGGCGCAATACGCCGACGACGTGCGGCGCCGGCTCGCGGTCAAGCCCGGGATGACCGGGCTGTGGCAGGTGTCGGGCCGGTCCGACCTGCCGTGGGAGGAGGCGGTCCGGTTGGACCTGCGCTACGTGGAGAACTGGTCGCTCTCCCTGGACCTGGTGATCCTGATGCGCACGCTGGCCGCCGTGGTGCGCCCGAGCGGCGCCTACTGACAACGAGGAGACACCCCTCATGACTCCGCCGGTGATCGACGGCGCGTTCGCCCGCTGGCTGGCCGGGCGCGCCGGTGAACTGCTGATGCGCACCCGGGCCGAGGTCGGCTTCGCCGACCCGCACGCCCTGAAGGCGGCCGGTGACAAGCTGTCACACGAGCTGATGCGCACCGAACTGGCCCGCTGGCGGCCGGCCGACGCGGTGCTGTCCGAGGAAGACAAGGAAGCCAGGTCCGCCGGCACCGCGGCCGACCGGCTGGGCGCCGAGCGGGTCTGGATCGTCGACCCGCTCGACGGCACCCGCGAGTTCTCCGAGGAGGGCCGCGACGACTGGGCGGTGCACGTCGCCCTCTGGGGCCGGCACGGCACCAGCCCGCACAAGCTGCTCGCCGGCGCGGTCGCGATCCCGGCACAGCACCGGACCCTGGCGACCGACTTCCCACCCACGTACCCGCCGATGGGTCCGCATCCTCGTTTGCGCCTGGCCGCGAGCCGCAGCCGGCCCCCGGCCTTCCTGGCCGACCTGGCCGCCGGGCTCGATGCCGAACTGGTGCCGATGGGCTCGGCCGGCGTGAAGATCGCCGCGGTCGTCGGTGGCGAGGTCGACGCCTACGTGCACGCCGGTGGGCAGTACGAGTGGGACTCCGCGGCACCGGTCGCTGTGGCGACGGCCACCGGTCTGCACGCTTCCCGGATCGACGGATCTGCGCTGAAATACAACGAGACCGATCCCCGGCTCCCAGATCTGGTGGTCTGTCGCAAGGATCTGGCCCCACGGTTGCTCGCGGCGCTGCGGCAACACATCCCGGGGTAGAGTCGCTCCGGAAAAACCTAGTTATCCACTAGACAATTTCGAAGGGGTTCCATGCCGCCGGCCTACCGGGTCTCCCACCTCGCGGCGCTCGAGGCGGAGAGCATCTTCGTCATGCGCGAGGTCGTCGCCGAGTTGGAGCGCCCCGTGCTGCTCTTCTCCGGCGGCAAGGACTCGATCGTGATGCTCCGGCTCGCCGAGAAGGCGTTCGCGCCGGCGCGAATCCCGTTCCCGGTGATGCATGTCGACACCGGTCACAACTTCCCCGAGGTGATCACCTTCCGTGACCGCCGGGTCGCCGAGTTGGGCCTGCACCTGCTGGTCGCCAGCGTGCCCGAGGCGATCGAGTCGGGCCTGGTGGTCGAGTCGGCCGACGGGATGCGCAACCGCATCCAGACCCCGGTGCTGCTCGATGCGGTGGAGAAATACCGCTTCGACGCGCTCTTCGGCGGCGCCCGGCGCGACGAGGAGAAGGCCCGCGCCAAGGAGCGGATGTTCAGCTTCCGCGACGAGTTCGGCCAGTGGGACCCCAAGAACCAGCGTCCCGAGTTGTGGTCGCTCTACAACGGCCGGCACCACGTGGGCGAGTCGATCCGGGTGTTCCCGCTGTCCAACTGGACCGAACTCGACGTCTGGCACTACATCCAGCAGGAGCGCCTCGACCTGCCGTCGATCTACTACGCGCACGAGCGGACGGTGCTGTCCCGCGACGGCATGCTCTACGCGGTCAACGAGTTCATCCAGCCGCGCGGCGCCGAACAGCCGTTCACGGCCAAGGTGCGCTACCGCACGGTCGGCGACGCGTCGTGCACGGCGGCGGTCGAGTCCGCCGCCGACACCGTCGAAAAGGTGATCGACGAGGTCGCCGCCACCCGGATCACCGAGCGGGGTGCCACCCGCGGCGACGACCGGGTCAGCGAGGCGGCCATGGAAGACCGCAAGCGAGAGGGCTACTTCTGATGTCGGCGCCGACTTCCACCGAGCAGCGCACCATGGACCTGCTCCGGTTCGCGACCGCGGGCAGCGTCGACGACGGCAAGTCGACGCTGATCGGCCGGCTGCTCTACGACACCAAGTCGCTCTTCACCGACCAGCTCGCCGCCGTCGAGGCGGTCAGCGCGGCCCGCGGCGACGAATACACCAACCTGGCGCTGCTCACCGACGGCCTGCGGGCCGAGCGCGAGCAGGGCATCACGATCGACGTCGCCTACCGCTACTTCGCCACGCCGCGGCGCAAGTTCATCATCGCCGACACGCCCGGGCACATCCAGTACACCCGCAACATGGTGACCGGTGCGTCCACCGCCGACCTGGCGCTGATCCTGGTCGACGCGCGCAAGGGCCTGGTCGAGCAGTCCCGCCGGCACGCGTTCCTGTGCTCGCTGCTGCGCGTGCCGCACCTGGTGCTCTGCGTCAACAAGATGGACCTGGTCGACTGGTCGCAAGAGGTCTACGAGCGGATCGCCGACGAGTTCACCGCGTTCGCGGCCAAGCTCGAGGCTCCCGACCTGTCGGTGGTCCCGATCTCGGCGCTCAAGGGCGACAACATCGCCTCACGATCGGACAACATGCCCTGGTACGAGGGCCCGTCGCTGCTGCACCACCTGGAGCGCGTGCACATCGCCTCCGACCGCAACCTGGTCGACGTGCGCTTCCCGGTGCAGTACGTGATCCGTCCACAGTCGACCACGGTGACCGACTACCGCGGCTACGCGGGCCAGGTGGCGTCCGGGGTGCTCAAGCCCGGCGACGAGGTGATGGTGCTGCCGTCCGGCCTGACCAGCCGGATCGCGGCGATCGACACCGCCGACGGCCCGGTCACCGAGGCGTTCCCGCCGATGTCGGTGACGGTCCGCCTGGAAGACGAGATCGACATCTCCCGCGGCGACATGATCTGCCGACCCAACAACGCGCCGGCCGTCGCGCAGGACATCGAGGCGATGGTCTGCTGGATGGACGAGACCAAGCCGTTGCGGGTGGGCGGCAAGTACGCGCTCAAGCACACGACCCGCTCGGTCCGCACGGTCGTCCGCGACCTGCACTACCGCCTCGACGTCAACTCCCTGCACCGCGACGAGGAGGCCGGCGAGTTGCGGCTCAACGAGATCGGCCGCCTCAAGCTCCGCACGACCGCGCCGCTGCTCGCCGACGAATACCGCCGCAACCGCACAACGGGCGGCTTCATCCTGGTCGACGAGGCCACCAACCGCACGGTCGCCGCCGGCATGATCGTCGAAGCGAGCTGACCAAGGCCCAATCGGGGCCGCTTTACCAGGATCCGCGTTGGGCAGCGACTACGCGCGGCGGCGGGCGGCCGCGAAGGTGAGGGCGGCGCCGAGGAGCAGTGGCGGCCCGTGGATGTTGCGCAGGCCGGTCAGGGCCATGCCCACCGCGAGCGCGCCGGCCCCGACGACGCGGCCGAGCGTCCGGTTGCCGCGGCCCTGCTGGCCGCCCGCGATGAGGGCGACCTGCACGGCCGCGCCGGCCGCTACGCCGATGTAGAGGGCCACCACCGAGGCGGTGCCGAGCAGCGCCACCGACCACCAGGCCACGCCGGCCGGCATCCACAGGTGGCGCGGGTGGAGTGCCTCGCCGAGCGCGTCCGACCGCCAGGCGGCGCTGGCGCGCAGCGGCCGGGTCAGCAGCGCGACCGTCAGGGCGCCGGCCAGGCCGCAGATGGCGATCGAATTGCCGCCGCCCGTCGGCTGCCAGACGACCGCGATCACCTCGGCCACCAGGCCGAAGCCGAAGTAGCACACCGCCCAGAGCCAGCGGCGCAGCACCAGTTCGGCTAGCGAGCCGACCACCACCAGGAAGAACAGGTTGGAGATCGTGCCGAACCAGCCGCCGTCCTGCACGACGAGCGAGGTGACCAGCCGCCAGACCTCGCCGTCGCGGATGGCCGGGGTGCGCTGCAACGTCGTGAGCACCGACGGGAACGCGAACTGGAGCAGGCTGGGCACCGCCGTCACGACGAAGACGGCCGACGTCAGGGGATAGCGGCGCGGCAGGGTCACCCGACCCGCTCCGCACCGGCGCCCGGGCGGGCGGCGAACCAGACCGGTGCGGTGAACGCCCGTTCGGCATAGCCCGCCGCGACCGCGGC
Organism: Asanoa sp. NPDC049573; assembly: GCF_040676615.1. Taxonomy (NCBI): domain Bacteria; kingdom Bacillati; phylum Actinomycetota; class Actinomycetes; order Micromonosporales; family Micromonosporaceae; genus Asanoa; species Asanoa sp. NPDC049573. The sequence goes on along the minus strand of NZ_JBFAPI010000002.1, from coordinate 315,743 downwards.
CGCCACGGCATCGAGGGCGTCCGCGTCGACGAGCGCCAACACGCACCCGCCGAAGCCGCCACCGGTCATCCGGGCACCATAGGCCCCGGCGGCGAGCGCGGTCGAGACCGCGAGGTCGACTTCGGGCACGGTGATCTCGAAGTCGTCGCGCATCGACGCGTGCGACGCGGTCAGCAGCGGGCCGATCTCCCGGACCCGGCCGGCGCGCAGCAACTCGACGGTGTCGAGCACCCGCTGGTCCTCGGTCACCACGTGCCGCACCCGGCGCCGCATCACCTCGTCCGGCAGGGCGGCCAGCGCCGCGTCGAGGTCTTCGACGTCGCGCAGGGCCGGCACGCCGAGCAGCGCCGCCGCTTCCTCGCAGGCGCGGCGGCGGGAGGCGTACTCGCCACCGGCGTGCCGGTGCGGCGCCCTGGTGTCGACGACCAGCACGGCCAGCCCGGAAGATGCGACGTCGAACGGGATCTGCTCGATTTCCAGCGTGCGGCAGTCGAGGAAGAGCGCGTGGCCGGCCTCGGCGCGGATCGACGCGGACTGGTCCATGATTCCGCAGGGCATGCCGACGTAGTCGTTCTCCGCCCGCTGCGCCAGTTCCGGCCGCTCGGCCACCGGCACCGCCAGCCCACCCAGGTCGGCCAGTGCGGTCAGCACGGCCGATTCCAGCGCGGCCGACGAGGAAAGGCCGGCGCCGGCCGGAACGTCGGAGGCGACGGCCAGGGACGCACCCGGCACGTCGTGGCCCGCGGACCGCAGCGCCCATACGACGCCCGCGACATACCCGGCCCAGCCGTCAATTTTGCCCGGCTGGTCGGCCTGCGCCGCATCGAACTCGATCGTCTCGTCACTCTGCTCCGACCACACCCGCCACCGCGGCGACGGCAGCGGCGCGGCGGCCACCACCGTGCGGTGCGGTAGCGCGAACGGCAGCACGAAACCGTCGTTGTAGTCGGTGTGCTCGCCGATGAGGTTGACCCGCCCCGGCGCGGCCCACAACCCGGCCGGCTCGGCACCGAAAGCGGAGGAGAAGCCCGCGGCCGCGCGGGCGGTGACGTCGCTCATGGGCTGCATCCCATCACAAGCGTTCGGCGCGAGGAGCGGGACGTGTCTACGATCGCTGCATGCAGGCAGGGCCCGCTGCTAGTCAACCCGGCACAGCCGGGCCCCGTCGGCGTTTTCCGGCGGGGCGTCCCCAGCGGAATCCAGGACCGGTCGCCCGGCGGCTCGCCCGTCTCGTGGTGCGCACCGCCGACGGGCTGACGGCCGCGCTCGGCGCCGACCCGTCCTCCGGCCGCGAGCAGATCAGCGAGGCTGACCTGCGCGACCTGGTCGCCGCCAACACCCGCCTCGACCCGGTCGAACGCCGGATCATCGACGAGGTGCTGGTCGCGCGCGACACCATGGTGCGCGAGGTGATGCGGCCGCGTACCGAGGTGATGTTCCTGTCCGCGGGACTCACCCTGGCCGACGCCGCCCATCGGGTACGCGAACAGACGCACACCCGCTATCCCGTGGTCGACGGCACCCACGACGACGTCGTCGGTTTCGTGCACCTGCGCGACCTGCTGATCCGCCCGGAGGGCGACGGCCGGGTGACGATCGGCGAGCTGACCCGCGAGGTGAAGCGGATCCCGGCCAGCAAGCGGGTGCTGGTGGCGCTCAGCGAGATGCGCCGCGAGCGGCACCACCTGGCCGTGGTGATAGACGAGTACGGCGGCACCGCCGGCATCGTCACGCTCGAAGACCTGATCGAAGAGGTGGTCGGCGAGATCCACGACGAGTACGACATCGAGCCCGACCCGGTGCCCGGCCGCCCGACCGATCTCGACGGCCGGCTCAACCTGGCCGACTTCGCCGAGCGCGCGGGGTTCGACCTGCCGCCCGGACCCTACGAGACGGTCGGCGGCTATGTGATGGCCCGCCTGGGCCGGGTGCCCCGGGTCGGCGACGAGGCGCCGGTGCCGGCCGCCGAGAAGGGCGCCGACGAAGGCTGGGTGCTGCGGGTGCTCGAACTCGACGGGCGCCGCGTCGCCCGGGTCGCCATCCGCGTGGTCGAACCGCCACCGGTCCAGGTGATCGCGACCATCCCGATGCCGATGCTGCCGCCCCGCCGGGAGCCGGCCACCGAGCGGGCCACCGCGCGCGACTAGTAGACCTGGAGCTTCTGCCAGTCGGCGCCGTCGGTGGAGAACGCCGCCCAGGTGTCGTCGAACAGGCGGTAGGCGACGTAGCCGGCGTAGGTGCGGCGGATCGAACCGACCGCGGGCAGGCCGGCCACCGGGGTGAAGGTGGCCCCCGCGTCTTCGCTCACCCACCACGAGCTCGGCGTGCCGAGCGGCCGCACGAGCAGGAGCCGGCCGTCGAGCAGCGGCACCGGGTCGCCGGTGAACCGTGTCGGCGTTTCCTGCCCGCCGGTGGAAGCCGGCAGGTAGGTCGCCGCGAAGCCGCGACCGTCGGTGGAGTGGTAGATCCCGAGCACCTCGCCCGCCTCGTTGCGGGCCACCGCGTAGACCTCGCTGCCCAGGGTGCTGACGGCGACGGTGTCGGTCGCGGTGGCCGGCTCGGGCAGGGTCGTCTTCTTCCACGTGCGGCCGGAGTCGTGGCTGACCGCGACCGCCGGGGCGGCGCCGTCGAGACCGCCGACCCACCAGGCGCCGTCGCCGGCCGGTGCCGGCGCCACCCAGCGGACGGCGAGGCCGGGCTGGTGCGCGAGCGGACCGAGCGGACCGCGGTCGGGACTGACCACGATCACCCGCCCGGCGGGCTGCTCGGCCTGGGGCAGTTCGCCCTTGCCGATCGAGGCTCGGGAGGTTTGCGTCGGCGGCGTGACGATGTGCCACCGGGTCGCGTCGGCCGATGCCCAGTAGAGATCGGTGCCGCGCAGGAGCCAGCGACCGCCGGGGAAGGCGATCACGTCGGTCAGCCCGGCACCGCTCGGCGACTGCGCGACCTCCTGCCAGTGCACGCCGCCGTCGGCGGTGCTGGCCAGCGGAGGGCATTCCTTGTCGCAGCCGGCCGCGGCGACGCCGTGCTGGGGGTCGGTGAACTCCACGTCGGCGATGGCGCCGTCGAGGCTGAGGACGGGATCGGGCGACAGACCGGTGATCTTGATGCCGCCGCCCTGGTAGACCGGGGCGATCGCCGGCGGCCTGGTCGCGGTGATGTCGGGCGTGCTGTCGTGCTGCCAGGGCCGGGCACCGATGCCGATCACAGCGAGCAGGGCGAGCACCGTGGCGCCGGCGGCGGTGGAACGGCGGCGCCGGATGCGGCGCGCGCGGCGACGGACGTCGGCCAGCGGTGGCTGCTCGATCTCGTCGAGCAGGGCGGTGCGGGACCGGGCGAGCCGGTTGTCAAGATCGGGCACGGGTCACCTCCGTCCGGTAGCCGTCGAGCTGGCCGGCCAGCGCCGTGCGGGCCCGGGACAGCCGCGACTTGACCGTGCCGGCGGGCACGCCGAGCAACGCGGCGATCTCGTCGACCGGCAGGTCGGCGTAGTAGTGCAGGACGACCACCTCGCGGAAGCCGGCCGGCAGCGTGGCGAGCGCCTGGCGCAGGTCGGCGCGCTCGGGCCCGGGCGCCGGCTCGACCGTCTGCGCCACCGGCCGGTCGCGCAGCATGATCGTGTCGAGCAGCTTGCGCCGCCGCCAGCGCCGGCGGACGACGTTGACGGCCACCGTGCGCAACCAGGCCTCGGGGTTGTCGACGTCGGCGAGACCCCGCGGCCGGGCGATGGCCCGGGCGAACGCCTCCTGCACCACGTCTTGCGCCTCCGTCAGATCGCTGGTGAACGCGTAGACCTGCGCGACCAGACGCCGATAACAGGCGTGGTAGAGCTCTTCCATCGCCTGGTCGGTCGTGCCCCGGTCGCGCGCCAATCGCCGTCCTCTCCGTTACTGGCCACACCGTACGAGTTCCGAGGGGCCGGTGGGGTTCCCAGAGAGAGCTGGCAGAATTGCCGGCATGTCCGACGCTCCCACCGCCCGGCCCCGGGTGCTCTCCGGCATCCAGCCGACCGCCGACTCCTTCCACATGGGCAACTACCTGGGAGCGGTCCGCCAGTGGGTGGCGTTGCAGGACACCCACGACGCCTTTTACTGCGTGGTCGACCTGCACGCGATCACGGGCGGCCACGACCCGGCGGTGCTCCGCGCCCGCAGCCGGGTCTCCGCCGCGCAACTGCTCGCGCTCGGCCTCGACCCCGAGCGGTGCACCCTCTTCGTGCAGTCGCAGGTGCCCGAGCACCCGATGCTGTCGTGGGTGCTGAGCTGCATCACCGGCTTCGGCGAGGCCAGCCGGATGGTGCAGTTCAAGGACAAGTCGGCCAAGCAGGGCGCCGACCGGGCGAGCGTCGGCCTGTTCACCTACCCGATCCTCCAGGCGGCCGACATCCTGCTCTACCAGGCCGACGCCGTGCCGGTGGGTGAGGACCAGCGCCAGCACCTCGAGCTGACCCGCGACCTGGCCGGCCGGTTCAACACCCAGTTCGGGAAGACCTTCACGTTGCCCGCGCCGTTCATCGTGCGCGACACCGCGAAGATCACCGACCTGCAGGAGCCGACCGCCAAGATGTCGAAGTCGTCTTCGTCGCCGGCCGGCATCATCGAGTTGCTCGACGACCCGGCCAAGTCGGCCAAGAAGATCCGTTCCGCGGTCACCGACACCGGTCGCGAGATCATCTACGACCCGGCGACCAAGCCCGGCGTCTCCAACCTGCTGACGATCTACTCAGTGCTCGGCGGCAGACCCATCGACGAGCTTGTCCTGGCGTACGAGGGCAAGGGCTACGGCGACCTCAAGAAAGACCTCGCCGAGGTGGTCGCCGAGTTCGTCAAGCCGATCCAGGAGCGCACCAAGGGATATCTCGACGATCCGGCCCAGCTCGACAAGCTGCTCGCGATGGGTGCCGACAAGGCACGCGCGGTGGCGTCGCCGACGCTGGCCGCGGTCTACGAGCGGGTCGGCTTCTTCCCCAGCAGAGGCGCCTGACACACACCGGCGGCGCGGGTCCGCGTAGATCCGCAAGAATGCCCATGTGAACGTCTTCGCGCGTCTCGAGGCCCGCATCAACGGGGCCATCGACCGCGCGCGCGAGCGGTCCGGAGCGTTCGACCACTTCTGGCGGGCCGCCGACCGGTTCGGCTACGTGCTGGGCGGTCGGCTGGCCGCGGCGATCGCCTACTACGGTTTCTTCGCGATCTTCGCGTTCGCCCTGGTCGGCTACGCCGCCTTCGGCTTCGTGCTCAACGACCGCGGCGTCAACGAGGCCGTGGTCAGCTTCCTCACCGACAACCTGCCGTTCCTCGACATCAAGAGCGTCGAGAACGCGGTCAACGGTGTGCAGACCACCGGCCGGCCGATCGGCATCATCGGCCTGATCGGCCTGGTGTTCACCGGCATCGGCTGGGTCGAGGCGCTGCGGTCGTCACAGCGGGCCGTGCACGGCTTCAAGCAACAGCCGGGCAACCTGGTCGTACGCCGGATCATCGATATCGGTGTGCTCTTGATCGTCTTCGTCATGCTGATCGTCTCGGTCGGCGCCGTCGACGGGCTCAGGACCCTGCTCACCTGGCTGATCGGCGACGGCGGCGTGTGGCTGATGGTGCTGACCTACGTGTTGACCGTGCTGGTCAACTTCGTGATCGGCTTCGCGCTGCTGTGCGCGATACCGCGGATCCGGATGAGCCCGATCCGGCTGATCCTGCCGATGGTGATGGTCAGCGGCGGGCTGACCATCCTCAACTCGGTCGGCCGGCTCTACGTCGACTGGGTGCGCAGCAACGCCGCGTACGCCCTGATCGGTCCGATCGGTCTGCTGGTCTACCTCTACCTGTTCAACCAGGTGTTGATCTGGGCGGCCGCGGCGGCCGCCACCGACACCCACGGCACCGTGCGCGACCTGAGTGCCGAGCGGGTCACCCCGCCGCCATTGCACCTCACCTCGCCGGTCGATCATGACGAAGATGACGGGCCGAACGGGCACCAGGGGCCGTCCGGCGGCGCATGATGGTCGGATGGGTGCACTGGTGACCTTGCGGCTGCCCGACGACTCGCCGCTCCACGAGCTGCCGTGGATCATCACGTTCGGCCCGCTGGCCGACGACGAAGAATGGGAGCCGATCGTGAGCGGGCCCTACGAGCGCCCGCACGCGCTGGCGCTGGCCCAGTCGGTGGTGGCCGACGAGGAGTTGATGGCCGTCGTCGAGCCGCTGATGCCGCACATCTCCACCGACGAGATCCGCGGCGAGATCGAGGCGGCCCGGATCGCGGCGCTGCACGAGGAGCGCCCGTCCGACGGCTCGCTCGACGACCTCGACCTGGAAGACGCGGGGCTCGACGGCGAGACCGGCGGCGAGGACGAGGGCCTCGACTACGAGGGGCACGCCCTCCCGCCGCCCAATCCCGACCAGCTGATGGCCGGCTGGGGCCGGATCGCGGCCAAGCTCACCGCGCCCCGGGCCGACAACCCCTGAGACATGGCGGTGCCCCGGCGGACGCGAGTCGACGCCGGGGCACTTACCCACCACACCCCCACCACAGGGGCCTCGTGGGTAATGGGTTACCCCAAGGGCACCGGTTTCAACCAGGCCGCGCCGTCGACCGGCAGCAAGTCTTCGTCGAGGGGCTCGCTGGCGAGGATCGGAGCGCCGTAGCGGCGCACGTCGACCGGCTCGCTGCCGAGGTTGACCACGCAGGTCAGCTCGCCGCGGCGGAACGCCAGCACCCCAGGTTCGGCCTGCAGCCAGGTCAGCTCGCCGCCGCCCAGCGCCGTCTCGGCCCGGCGCAGCCGCAGCGCGGCCCGGTAGAGCTCGAGCGTCGAGCCGGCGACGCCGTCCTGCGCGGCCACGGTGCGACCGGCCCAGGTGGCCGGGGCCGGCAGCCAGCTACCGCCGGTGCCGAACCCGTAGGGCGCGGTCTGGCCGGCCCAGGGCAGCGGCACCCGGCAGCCGTCGCGGCTCTCGCCCGTGCGCCGGAAGGCCGGGTCCTGCCGCAGCTCGTCGGGGATGTCGAGGACCTCTTCGAGGCCGAGTTCCTCGCCCTGGTAGAGATAGGCGACGCCGGGGAGGGCGAGCATCATCAGCGCCGCGGCCCGGCCCCGGCGCAGGCCGACCTCGCCACTGCCGTACCGCGTGACGTGTCGCCGCTTGTCGTGGTTGGACAGCACCCAGGTGGTCGGCGCGCCGACCAGGTTGGCCTCGGCGAGCGCGGTGTCGATCACCTTGCGGAACGAGTCGACGCTCCAGGTCGCGTGCAGGAAGTCGAAGTTGAAGACCTGGTGCAACTCGTCGGGGCCGACGTAGCGGGCCAGCCGTTCGGGCGTCGACGCCCACGCCTCGGCGACCGCCATCCGGCCCGGGTAGCTGTCCAGGATCCGCCGCCAGGACCGGTAGATCTCGTGTACGCCGTCCTGGTCGAAGTAGGGCAGCACGGTGCCCTCGAGCAGCCGGCTCTGCCGCTGGTTGCGCCCGGTCCTGCTGCTGTAGCCCACGTCGGGCAGTCCGGGCGCCTTGATGTTGCCGTGCGCCACGTCGACCCGGAAGCCGTCGACGCCCCGGTCGAGCCAGAACCGCAGGATGTCTTCGAACTCGGCCCGCACCTCGGGCAGCTCCCAGTTCAGGTCGGGCTGCTCGGGGTCGAAGATGTGCAGGTACCACTGGCCGTCCGGGACCCGGGTCCAGGCGTCGCCGCCGAAGATCGACTCCCAGTCGTTCGGCGGCTCGGCGCCGTCCGGCCCGCGGCCGTCACGGAACAGGTAGCGCTCGCGCTCGGGCGAGCCCGGCGCCGCGGCCAGCGCGGCCTGGAACCAGGCGTGCGCGCTGGAGGTGTGGTTGGGCACCACGTCGATGATCACCCGCAGGCCGAGCGCGTGCGCGTCGGCGGTCATCGCGTCGAAGTCGTCGAGGTCGCCGAACATCGGGTCGACGGTGCGGTAGTCGGTCACGTCGTAGCCGCCGTCGATCATCGGCGAGCGGTAGAACGGCGTGAGCCAGATCGCGTCCACGCCGAGGTCCCGTAGATAGGGCAGGCGGTCGCGGAGACCGGCTAGATCGCCGATGCCGTCACCGTTGGAGTCGGCGAAACTGCGCACGTAGACCTGGTAGACGACCGCGTCCCGCCACCAGTCAGCGCCTGCTTCATCCGCATTGACTGCGAATTGCCCCTGTTCCCTTGGCACCGAAGAAGCATGCCGGAAACAACCTCGTGACTGCAAGGACCCGACAGGGCTTGCGCAAGCTTCGCAAGGAGCGCTTTCAGTGCGTCCTGGCGATCCCGGTCGACGAACGGACGACGAGTTCCGGGCGGAACAGATACTCCGAATGCGGTGCGGCGTGCCCTTCGATCTCGTCGACCAGCGCCCGCACCGCCGCCACCGCCATCGCCTCGACCGGCTGCCGGACCGTGGTCAGCGGCGGGTCGGTGAACGCCATCAGCGGCGAACCGTCGTAGCCGACCACCGAGACGTCGTCGGGCACCCGCAGGCCGCGGCGCCGGGCGCAGCGGATCGCGCCGAGGGCCATCATGTCGGAGCCGCAGACGATGCCGGTGACCTCGGCGTCGAGGAGCCGGTGGGTGGCGGCCTCGCCACCCTCGACGCCGAAGAGCGACAACGAGATCAGCCCGCCGACCTCCTCCTCGGAGAGGCTTCCCTGTGCCCGCATCGCGGCGCGGTAGCCCTCGATCTTGCGGCGCACCGGCAGGAACCGGTCCGGCCCGCTGATCAGGCCGATCCGGCTGTGGCCGAGCGCGGCCAGGTAGGCGACGGCCAACTCGGCGGCGGCCTGCTCGTCGGGGGAGACGAACGGCGCCGCCAGGCCCGGCACGTAGCCGTTGACCAGCACGATCGGCAGCTCCCGGGCGACCAGCCGGCGATAGCGCTCGTGGTCGCCGGTCGCGTCGGCGTGCAGGCCGGAGACGAACACGATGCCGTTGACCTGGCGGTCGAGCAGGATCTCGACGTATTCGTCCTCGGTCACCCCACCCGGGGTCTGGGTGCACAGCACGACCGTGTAGCCGCGCTGCGCCAGCGCCGACTCGATCGTCTGCGCGAACTCCGGGAAGATCGGGTTGTTGAGCTCCGGCACCACCAGGCCGACCAGGCCCGCGCTGCGCCTGCGCAGCCGGGCGGGGCGCTCGAGGCCGAGCGCGTCGAGGGCCGCGAGGACGGTTTCCCGGGTGTCCGGGGAGACCCCGGGCTTGTCGTTGAGCACCCGGGAGACGGTCGCCTCGCTGACCCGCGCCCGGAGCGCGATGTCGGACAGGCGGGCACGCATGCTGTGCAGGGTATTCGGTCAGGAAGTCAGGGCGCGCAGGCCGGCGATGTAGGTCTTCGGGTCGGGGCCGGCCGCCAGCATCCGCTGCAGCGCGTAGCCCGGGACCGTGCCGAACAGCACCGCGCCGACGGCCTCGACGTCGGCGTCGGCCGGCAGTCGACCGGCGTCGCGGGCCCGCGTGGCCAGCAGCGTGAAGTGACCGCGCATCCGGGTGTAGGCGTCGAAGACGAACGCCGCCAGCGCCGGGTCGCGCATCGCCTCGGCCCAGACCTGCAGGGCGATCCGGAGCAGCCCGTCGGGGCCGGTCTCGCGCTCGACGAACTCGACGGCCCGCTCGACCGCCTCGGTCGGCGCCAGCGGTGGCTCGTGCCGGGCGAGATCCTCGAACATCTCCGAGGCCGCGTCGATCACCGACTCGGCGATCGAGGTGATCAGCTCGTTCTTGCTCTTGAAGTAGCGGTAGACCGCGCCGACCGAGAGGTCGGCCTCGGCGATCACGTCCTGCATCGACGTGTTGTGGAAGCCGTCGCGGGTGAAGCACCGCTGCGCGGCGTCGAGGATCTGCTGTCGGCGGGCAGCGAGGTGGGCTTCGGAGACGCGTGGCATGGGTTACATCTTAAAACGAACGCTCGTTCTTGACTACCGACAGCCATCGATGGGATCCTCGGACCATTGAAGGAGAACGAGCATTCGTTTTAAGGAGATGGTCATGCCTCGCCAGGGTCGCCCGCCGCTCCTGATCGCCGTCCTCATCGGGGTCGGCATCGTGGTCGCGCAGGCTCTGCTCGTCCCGCTCTTCGCGGCGCCCGCCGCCAACCTCGGCCCGCGCGACCTGCCCGTGGTCGTCGCCGGGCCGGCGCCCGCCGCCGAGTCGCTGGTCGCACACCTGCCGCCGGGCGCGTTCGAGATCACCCGGGCACCGGACGCGGCCGCCGCCGACGCGCTGCTGCGTGACCACCAGGCCTACGCGGCGTTCGTCATCGGCCCGACCGGGCCCGCCGTGCACACCGCGAGCGGCGCCAGCCCGACCGTCGCCCAACTCGTCGGCCAGGCCGCCGCCGGGATGAACGCGCCGGTGACCGACATCGCGCCCGGCTCACCCGACGACCCGCGCGGCGCCGGTTTCGCGTCCGGCTTCCTCCCGCTGGCCCTCACCGCGCTGGCCGCCGGCGCCGCGCTGGCCCTGCTGGTCCGCGGCCACTGGGCCCGGTTCGCCGGCGTGCTCGTCTTCGGGGTGCTCGCCGGCGCGGTCGCACCGCTGGTGCTGCAGCAGTGGCTCGGCGTGCTGACCGGCGACTACCTGCTCAACGCGGCCGCGATCGGGCTGTTCGCCACGGCCGTCGCCGGCACCGTGACCGGGCTCGGCGCGGTCGCCGGGCGGCCCGGCATCGGGCTGGCGGTGCTCGCGGTGTTCCTGGTCGGCAACCCGCTGTCGGCGGTCAGCGCGGCGCCCGAGTTGCTGCCCCAGCCGTGGGGTGCGGTCGGCCAGTTCCTGCCGATCGGTGCCGGCGGCTCGTTGCTCCGGTCGACGGCGTTCTTCGACGGGGCCGGCGCCGCCGGGCCGGCCTGGGTGCTGCTCGCATACGCCGCACTCGGCCTCCTGCTGGCGCTGGCCGGCGCCGTCCGCACCCGCCGACCCACACCGGCGCAGGACCCCGCGGCTCGCGTGCCCGCTGCGCTCTGAGCGACATCGGTTAACAAGGGTCCCTTCCTATGCGGAAACCGCTGGGAAGGGGCCCTTCATAACTGCCCGGGCGATTTCGTTCAACCGCAAGTCACGCCTGCGTAACGGCCATCCAACAGTCGAGTCTGGATTTTCGTTCCGCGCGGTAGCTGGGCGTACGCTCCCGAGCAACGTGAACTCACCGCGCATCCCTTGCGGTGTGTAATGGGAAGGGAGACCGTCTTGCGCTCAGTGCGTGGGATGCGGATCGTCGGGATACTTGCGGTGGGTGGCCTTATGGCGGGCCTTGCCGCGTGTGGTGACGCTCCGGAAAGCAGCAGTGGCACCGGCGACAGCAGTGCCGCCCCTGCCGCCGGCACCTATAAGACGTGCATGGTCACCGACATCGGCGGCATCGACGACCGGTCGTTCAACGCGTCGGCGTGGAAGGGCCTCCAGGACGCGCAGGCCGACAGCGACAAGCTGGCCACGCCCAAGAACGTGTCGTCCAAGGCCGAGGCCGACTACGTGCCCAACCTGACGCAGTTCGCGCAGCAGGACTGCAACTTCGTCCTGGCCGTCGGCGGTCTGATGGGCGACGCCACCAAGCAGGTCGCGTCGGCCAACGCCAGCAAGCAGTTCGCGATCGTCGACTCGGCGATCCCGGGTGCGACCAACGTGTACCCGATGCAGTTCGACACCGCGCAGGCCGCGTTCCTCGCCGGCTACCTGTCCGCGGGTTACTCGAAGACCAAGAAGGTGGCCACCTACGGCGGCCTCCCGATTCCCCCGGTCACGATCTTCATGGACGGGTTCGCCGACGGCGTCGCCTACTGGAACCAGCAGAAGAACGACAAGGTCCAGGTGCTCGGCTGGGACAAGACCACCCAGAAGGGCCAGTTCGCCCAGAGCTTCACCGACCAGGGCAAGGGCAAGGCGCTCTCGGACGGTTTCGTGGCGCAGGGCGCTGACGTGATCATGCCGGTCGCCGGCGGCACGGGCCTGGGCACCGCGGCCAACGCGGGCAACAAGTACTCGGTCGTCTGGGTCGACGTCGACGGTTGCGAGAGCGCGCAGCAGTACTGCTCCTCGTTCCTGACCACGGTCGTCAAGAACATCCCCGAGGCGGTCAAGGAGGCGGCGGTCAAGGGTGCCGACAGCACCGGCATGCTGACCGGCTCCTACCTGGGCACGCTGGAGAACAACGGTGTCTCCATCGCGCCCTACCACGACTTCGACACCAAGGTCAGCCCCGAGCTCAAGGGCGAGGTCGACAAGCTGAAGGCCGACATCATCGCGGGCACCGTCAAGGTGACCTCACCGGCCCAGCCGAAGTGATCTGAACCCGGCCGAACAGCCGGTCCCACTCCGGTGGGACCGGCTGTTCCCCGGCCAGGGCCGATCGTGAACAATTCTCCGCACCACACCGTCCCGAGGAGGTCACGCTGAGACTCGAACTGCGCGGCATCACCAAGCGCTTCGGCGACCTCGTGGCCAACGACGACATCCACCTCACCGTCGAGCCCGGCGAGATCCATGCCCTGCTCGGCGAGAACGGCGCCGGCAAGTCGACCCTGATGAACGTCCTCTACGGGCTGCTCCAGCCCGACGAGGGCGAGATCCTGGTCGACGACAAGCCGGTGCAGATCCGCGGTCCGCGCGACGCGATCGCGGCCGGCATCGGCATGGTGCACCAGCACTTCATGCTCGTGCCGGTGTTCACCGTCGCCGAGAACGTGATGCTCGGCGCCGAGCAGACCACCGGCGGCCCGATCGGCTTCCTCGACCGGCGGCGCGCCCGCAAGCTGGTCCGCGAGGTCTCCGACCGCTTCCGGCTGGCCGTCGACCCCGACCGCACGGTCGAAGACCTGCCGGTCGGCGTGCAGCAGCGGGTCGAGATCGTCAAGGCGCTGACCCGCGACGTCGACCTGCTGATCCTCGACGAGCCGACCGCCGTGCTGACCCCGCAGGAGACCGAGGACCTGCTCGAGGTCATGCGCACGCTCAAGGCCGCCGGAAAGTCGATCGTCTTCATCACACACAAGCTCAAAGAGGTGCAGGCGATCGCGGACCGGATCACCGTGATCCGCCGCGGCCGCACCGTGGGCACCGCGGCGCCCGACACCAGCGAAGAGGAACTCGCCTCGCTGATGGTCGGCCGGTCGGTGCTGCTCCGGGTCGACAAGCCCGCCGTCGAGCCCGGCGCCGCCGTGCTCGAAGTGGCCGGCCTGGCCGTCAACGACGACCGCGGCCATCGCGCCGTCGACGGCGTCGACCTGACCGTGCGCGCCGGCGAGGTGCTCGGTGTCGCGGGCGTGCAAGGCAACGGCCAGACCGAGCTGATCGAGGCGATCATGGGCCTGCGCCCGGTGGTCGCCGGCCGCACCACGATCGAGGGCCGGCCGACGCTCGGGCTCTCGACCCGCGAGATCCTGCGCGAGGGCGTCGGCTACGTCCCGGAGGACCGCAGCGTCGACGGGCTGGTCAAAGACTTCACGGTGGCCGAGAACCTGGTGCTCGACATCTTCAACACCGAGCCCTTCGGCACCCGCTGGGTGATCCGGCCGGACGCGATCGCCAAGTCGGCCCGCGAGCGGGTCGAGCAGTTCGACGTGCGCACCGACGCGTCAGGCCAGGCCGCGGTCGGCACGCTCTCCGGCGGCAACCAGCAGAAGGTGATCGTCGCCCGGGAGTTCTCCCGGCCGCTCAAGCTGTTCATCGCCGCCCAGCCGACCCGCGGCGTCGACGTCGGGTCGATCGAGTTCATCCACCGCCAGATCGTCCACGAGCGCGGGCAGGGCACGGCCGTGCTGCTGGTCTCCAGCGAGCTCGACGAGGTGCTCGCGCTCTCCGACCGGATCGCGGTGATGTACCGGGGCCGGGTGATCGCAGTGGTGTCACCGGACACGCCACGCGAGGAGATCGGTCTGCTGATGGCCGGCGTCACGACGGAAGCCGCCGGGGTGAAGGACGGGCACACCGATGACTGAGCAGACGACGGCGACCGCGGAGGACCTGGCCGCGGCCGGTGCCGACCAGTTGCCGCCGCCGAAGACGTTCGCCGGGCGCTACCTGCGCACGATGTGGACCGCCAACACGGTCACGGTGACCGTCCTCGCGGTGCTGCTGGCGCTGGTCATCGGCGGCATCCTGATCGCGGTCTCCGACGAGGCCGTGCGGGCCACCTTCTCCTACTTCTTCAGCCGGCCCTCCGACTTCTTCAGCCTGTCGTGGGACAAGGTCAGCGACGCGTACGCCCAGCTGTTCAAGGGTTCGATCGTCGACCCGGCGGCGGTGCGGGCCGCGGCCAACGGCACCGGCACCTGGGAGCGGGTGTTCTTCCCGATCTCGGAGACGCTCACCTACGCGGCGCCGCTGGCGCTGACCGGTCTGGCGTTCGCGCTGGCCTTCCGCGGCGGCCTGTTCAACATCGGCGTGCAGGGCCAGGCGATCATGGGTGCCGTCGGTGCCGCGCTGGCCGGCTTCCTGCTGCCGCTGCCGGTGGGCATCCACCTGGTCGTCGCGCTGGTGTTCGGCGCCGCCTTCGGCGGCGCCTACGGCTTCGTGCCCGGCTTCCTCAAGGCCCGCACCGGTGCGCACGAGGTCATCACGACCATCATGCTCAACTACGTCGCGCTGTTCTTCCTGGGCTGGTTGATCATCCAGAAGGGCATCCAGGACCCGGAGCGCAGCGACGCGATCAGCAAGCCGGTCGACGACTCGGCGCAGCTGACCCACCTGCTCGGCTTCCTCGGCCCCAGCCTGCGGGTCAACCTCGGCATCGTGGTCGCGGTGCTGGTGGTCGCCGCGGTCGCCTGGTTGCTGCGCCGCTCGACGTTCGGCTTCGAGTTGCGCGCAGTCGGCCTCAACCCGGAGGCGTCGCGCACCGCCGGCATCGGGGTCGGTTCGACCTACGTGCTGGTGATGACCGCGGCCGGCGCGCTCGCCGGCCTCGGTGGCGCGACCATCGTGATGGGCACCGCGGTCAGCCTGACCGGGGCGGTGATCGGCAGCGTCGGCTTCGACGGCCTGCTGGTCGGCCTGCTCGGCCGGGCCAAGCCGTGGGGTGTGCTGTTCGCGGCCCTGCTGTTCGGCGCGCTGCAGGCCGGTGGCAACCGCATGCAGTCGTTCTCCGGGATCTCGCTCGAGCTGGTGGGCGTGATCCAGGCACTGATAGTGATCTTCGTCGCCGCGCCCGCGCTGGTGAAGACCGTGTTCCGGCTCCGGCCGGCCAAGGTCAGCGGGCTCGGGACCGGCATGTCCAAGGGATGGTGAGACCGTGACGGCCAGCACCGTCGACACGGCCCAGGTGGTCGTCGAACCGGTCCGCTACTGGAGCCGCGAGCGCAAGGTCGGTGTCGGCTTGGCGGCCGCCGGCGTCATCGCCGCCGTGCTCTTCGGCGCCCTCGCCAGTGCGCAGAAGGCCGAGTTCACGCTGGCCGAGACGATCAGCGGCAGTGCTGTCGGCGTCAACGGCCGGGTCGGCGCGATCCTGTTCGGGGCGATCGCGGCCGTGGCCGGCGCCGCGATGCTGGTCACCGCCCGGCGCGCGTTCGGCTGGCTGCTCGGCCTCGGCATCGTCGCCGCGCTGATCTCGTTCCTCTGCTGGCAGCTCTCCCAGGCGCCCGACAACCTCAACACGATCCCGCTGGGCAGCGTGGCCCGCAGTTCGGTGACGCTGGCCCTGCCGCTGGTGCTCGGCGCGCTGGCCGGCGTGCTGTGCGAGCGGTCCGCGGTGATCAACGTGGCCATCGAGGGCCAGTTCCTGATGGGCGCGTTCGCCGCGGCGATGTTCGCGACGCTGGCCGGCAGCGTCTGGATCGGCATCCTGGCGGCCGGCATCGGCGGCCTGCTCATCGGCCTGCTGCTCGCGGTGCTGGCGATCCGCTTCCTGGTCGACCAGGTGGTCCTCGGCGTCGTGCTCAACGTGTTCGCCCTCGGCCTGACCGGTTTCCTCTACGAGCAGTTGATGGCCAAGGACCAGACCCGGTTCAACCAGCCGTCGTTCGTGCCCGAGTGGGACATCCCGGGCCTGTCGAAGATCCCGCTGCTCGGCCCCGCGCTGTTCAAGGGCAACATCTTCCTCTACGGCGCGATCGTGCTGGTGATCGTGATCCACGTCGGGCTGTTCTACACCCGGTGGGGCCTGCGCACCCGCGCCGTCGGCGAGCACCCGGCCGCGGCCGACACCCTCGGGGTGAAGGTGCTGGCCGTGCGCTACCGCAACGTGCTGATCGGCGGCGTGGTGGCCGGCTTCGGCGGTGCCTACTTCACGCTGCTGTCGACCACCAACTTCAACAAGAACATGACGTCGGGTCTCGGTTTCGTGGCGCTGGCCGCGCTGATCTTCGGCCGGTGGAGCCCGATCGGCTCGATGCTCGCCGCGCTGTTCTTCGGCTTCTGCAGCGCGCTGGCCGTCAGCCTCGGCTCGATCAACAGCCCGATCCCGAGCGGCTTCCTCAACATGCTGCCCTACATCGCCACGATCGTCGCGGTTGCCGGTCTGGTCGGCCGGGTGCGCGCGCCCGCCGCGGACGGAACGCCCTATATCAAGGGTTAAGGTCTGGTCATGGAGATCGACTGGGTGGCGCTGCGGGCGGCCGCCGTCGAGGTGATGGGCAACGCGTACGCGCCGTACTCGGACTTTCCGGTCGGTGCCGCGGGTCTCGTCGACGACGGGCGGGTCGTGGTCGGCTGCAACGTGGAGAACGCGTCCTACGGGTTGACCCTGTGCGCCGAGTGCGGCATGGTCTCGGCCCTGCACGCTTCGGGCGGTGGCCGGCTGGTCGCGGTCTCCTGCGTCGACGGCGCCGGCCAGCCGCTGATGCCGTGCGGCCGCTGCCGGCAACTCCTCTTCGAGCACGGCGGCCCGGAGTGCCTCGTCGAGGCGGTGCCCGAGCCCCTGCGGGTCGGTGACCTGCTGCCCTACGCCTTCGGCCCGGCCAACCTCGACCGCGGCCGCGGCGCGATCCCCGAGGTGCCCGAACGGCTGGCCCGCTGGCGTGGCCGGGGCACGGTCTTCGTGCACACCGACAGCGCGGGCGGCGCCCTGGTCTGGACCGGCTACTGGGAGCGCTCGTCGGGCGAGGGTGAGGAGAAGGGCATCCTCGAAGAGGCCCCCACCTGGCACGACCCGGCCCAGGGCATCGAGTGGGCGCGGGCCCGCACCGCGCGGATCGTGGTCGTCGACGAGTCCGGCGAGACCTGGTGGGCCGGCGAGGGCCAGGCGCCCGCCGAGATCGGAAAGCGGTGGGAAGCGTGAGGGAGCGGACCATTTGGCTCAGCACGCCGGGCGAATGCCCGACGACGCGAGGCGTGGTCGGAGCATGAGCTTCGCCGCCGTTGACGTCATCCGCACCAAGCGCGACGGCGGCGTGCTCTCCGACGCCGCGATCGACTGGGTGGTCGACGCCTACACCAAGGGCGTGGTCGCCGATGAGCAGATGTCGGCGCTGGCGATGGCGATCCTGCTGCGCGGCATGACGCCGGCCGAGATCGCCCGGTGGACCGCGGCGATGATCGCGAGCGGCGAACGGCTCGACCTTTCCGCCGTCGACCGGCCGACCGCCGACAAGCACAGCACCGGCGGTGTCGGCGACAAGATCACGCTGCCGCTCACCCCGCTGGTCGCCGCCTGCGGCGTCGCGGTGCCCCAGCTCTCCGGGCGCGGTCTCGGGCACACCGGCGGCACGCTCGACAAGCTCGAGTCGATCCCGGGCTGGCGGGCGCGGCTCGACAACGCCGAGTTCATCGCCCAACTGCGCGACGTCGGCGCGGTCATTTGCGCCGCCGGCGACGGGCTGGCGCCGGCCGACCGCAAGCTCTACGCGCTGCGCGACGTCACCGGGACGGTCGAGGCGATCCCGCTGATCGCCAGCTCGATCATGAGCAAGAAGATCGCCGAAGGGACCGGCGCGCTGGTGCTCGACGTGAAGGTCGGCTCCGGCGCGTTCATGAAGTCGCTGGACGACGCCCGCGAGCTCGCCCGCACGATGGTCGAACTGGGCAAGGCGCACGGCGTGCGCACGGTCGCCCTGCTCACCGAGATGTCCACGCCGCTCGGCCTCGCGGTCGGCAACGCGATCGAGGTCGAGGAGTCGGTCGAGGTGCTGGCCGGCGGCGGGCCCGCCGACGTGGTCGAGCTGACCCTGGCGCTGGCCCGGGAGATGCTCGACGCGGCCGGACGACCCGACGCCGACCCCGCGGCGGCACTCGCCGACGGGCGCGCGATGGACTCCTGGCGGGCGATGATCCGGGCGCAGGGCGGCGACCCGGAGGCGGCCATGCCGGTCGCGCGGGAGACGCACACGGTCACCGCCGAGGCCGACGGGTTCGTCGAGACGGTCGACGCGTACGCCATCGGTGTCGCGGCCTGGCGCTTGGGCGCGGGCCGGGCCCGCAAGGAGGATCCGGTCTCGGCGGCGGCGGGCGTGCTGCTGCACCGCCGGCCCGGCGACCCGGTCAAGGCCGGCGAGCCGTTGTATGAGCTGCGTAGCGACGATCCGGCCCGGTTCGCCGCGGCGCTGGAAGCGGCCGCCGGCGCGGTGACGATCTCCGCCCGACCGCCGGCCGGAACGCCGCTGGTCATCGATCGTCTCGCCTGACGTTCCGCTGCGCGCCCGGAAGGGCTATCCTCGCTGGCCAGGGGGATCGTCGACGTCAGAGGAACCAAAACGCCGTGACCGTGCCTGCCCCCGACCCGCGGCCCATCCGGGCGGCCAGCGTCGATGAGCTGCGCCGGCTACGCCTGCCGGCGCCGCCGGCCGGGTTCCCGCTGGTGTGGGAGCCGGGTGACGAGGTCGAGCTGCGACCCACCGGCGACATCGAGGCGCGCACCGCGATCCTGCACCTGGTGCTGGCCCGGTGCTTCGGCATGCCGCCCCAGTCCGCGATGAGCTGGTTGCTCACCTCGCACCTGGTCGAGCTCGTGACCCCGCCGGAGTGGCAGTTCGTGGTGGCCGAGCGGGGTGACCGGCGCTCGTTCGTGCTGCACCACGACGCGATCTTCGCACTCGCCTGGCTGCTCGGGTTGAGCAAGCACCTGGACCCGACCGCGCCGACCGACGAGCGGTTGATGGAGGCGTTGCCGCACCTACCGGAAGGTGAGACATTCCGGGCGTGGCGCTCGCGAATCCTGGCCGCGCCGCGCGACGCCGCCGAAGCCGCCGCGATGCTCGACTTCTACTACTGCCTCGACTGGAGCTATCTCGAAGCGGAGCGCCGCGGCCTCGGCCTGCCCGGTGTGGTCGACGCCAACGCGATCGGGCAGCGCCGGTGGGCCCTGGAATGGGCCGTCGTCTTCAAGGGGCCCTACCACGATCCTCCGGGCGGCTGGGAAGAGGTCGATCTCTCTACCTAGGCCGATACCGGTCGAGTCGCACCGCCGCGGTCACCTCGACCGGCGTGGCGAGATCGATCGCGGCCGGCTCCCGGTGCCAGGCGCTCGGTCCCATGCCGACCACGGCGGCGACCTCGGCCCGGTCGAGCCGCAGCGTCGAGCGCAGGCTCTGCCGCCGTTCCAGCACGAAGCGCCGGTCGAGGCTCGCGGCCAGCCGATCCTCCTTGTCGGGGTCGACCCGCAGCAGGCCGAGCGCGTCGACGAGTTCGGTCAGGTGGTCGGGCTCGGGCGTGACCACCAGCAGCAGGCCGTCCGGACGCAGCACCCGGTGGAACTCCTCGCCGTTGCGGGGCGCGAACACGTCGAGCAGCACCGCGGTGTCGTGGTCGGCCAGCGGCAGCCGGCCCCAGGCGTCGGCCCGCACCGCGCCCGCCCGGTCGTGTGCCCGTGCCGCGCGGCGCAGCGCCGGCTTCGACGCGTCCAGGGCCAGACCGACCAGACCAGGATCACCATCGAGTACGGCCGCCAGGTGCTGCCCGGTGCCCGCGCCGACGTCGACGGCCAGCCCGCCGGCCCCGGCGGCCGCGTCGGCCAGGGCCGCCGACACGAACTCGTAGTGCCCCTTGGCCAGGAACGCGTCGCGCGCGGCGACCATCTCCGGCGTGTCACCGGTGTGCGGCGACCGGCCGGCGCTCAGGTCGACGTACCCCTGGCGGGCGATGTCGAAGCTGTGCCCCCGTGGGCAGCGCAGCGTCCGGCCGGTGGTGCCCAGTGTTTCGTGGCACACCGGGCACCGCAGGTAGGCCACAACGTCACGGTTCATTCGGCCCCAACCACTAGGGTCTTTCCATGGTCGCAATCGGCATGGAAGAGATCGTCAAGGCACCTAAGGCGTTGCTGCACGACCACCTCGACGGTGGGCTGCGTCCGGCGACGGTCGTCGACCTGGCGGCCGACGTCGACCATGCCCTGCCGACCACCGATCCCGGCGAACTCGGGCGCTGGTTCGTCGAGTCGGCCGACTCCGGCTCGCTCGAACGCTACCTGGAGACGTTCGAGCACACGGTCGCGGTGATGCAGACCGCGCCGGCGCTGCACCGGGTCGCCCAGGAGTGCGCTCTCGACCTGGCCGCCGACGGTGTGGTCTACGCCGAGGTGCGGTTCGCGCCCGAGCAGCACTTGGAGAAGGGCCTGACGCTCGACGGCGTGGTCGAGGCGGTGCTGGGCGGGTTCGCCGCGGGCACCGCCGAGGCAGCCGCCAAGGGGCAGCAGATCCGGGTCGGCACGCTGCTGACCGCGATGCGGCACGCCGCCCGGTCGACGGAGATCGCCGAACTCGCCGTCCGCTACCGCGACACCGGCGTGGTCGGCTTCGACATCGCCGGCGCCGAGGCGGGCTTCCCGCCCACCCGGCACCTCGACGCGTTCGAATACCTCCAGCGGGAGAACTTCCACTTCACCATCCACGCCGGCGAGGCGTTCGGGCTGCCGTCGATCTGGCAGGCGATCCAGTGGTGCGGTGCCGACCGGCTCGGGCACGGCGTGCGCCTGGTCGACGACATCACCCCTGGTGGCCAACCCGTGCTCGGCCGGCTGTCGGCCTACGTGCGCGACAAGCGGATACCGCTGGAGCTGTGTCCGTCGTCCAACGTGCAGACCGGCGCGGCGCCGTCGATCGCGCAGCACCCCATCGGGTTGCTCCGCGACCTGCGCTTCCGGGTCACCGTCAACACCGACAACCGGCTGATGAGCGGCACCTCGATGTCGCGCGAGATGGCCCTGCTGGTCGATGCGTTCGGTTACGGCTGGACCGAGCTGCAGTGGTTCACCATCAACGCGATGAAGAGCGCGTTCATCCCGTTCGACGAGCGGCTCACCATCATCAATGAGGTGATCAAGCCCGCGTACGCCAAATTGGCGTGACGGCCGTCTTCGCCACGTGCGCAATCCGGCACATCGGAAGTCCAATTCAGACTTAACGGGTATTTCTCGTCGTCTCTTCGTACGAATCCGCAGCGCGCTTCCCCTATAAGGGGCATTGCACCAGCGCGGTGTCGATCCGCACGCCCCGGAAGAAGGACGCCCCGCCGGAGATCGACGCTCACCTAGGGTGACGCGAGGTCAACGCCGTGCTGACAAACGGCCTGAACATCGCATCAGTACGGCGATCACGGACAGGGTGGGCTTTCTCTTTGCCAGCCCGACGTGATGGAATGCCGGGGGTCCGACCCGCCCGGGTCGGCCGATCGGCGGTGCCCGTGCGCAATTTCCTGACGGCGCCGAACCGGAGGGCGGTGACGTGAGCAAGCGGCCGAAGACGGCGAATTCCTTCATGTCGCGTCTCCGCCGGCCAGCCGGCCGGCTACGTGATCTGCCGATCTGGTCGAAGCTCGGCCTCATCATGATCGTGCCGACCCTGGCGACGATCGTGGTTGGCACCAACGGCCTGATCGACCACATCGACACGTCGGAGAACGCGGACCAGGCACGC
Source organism: Asanoa sp. NPDC049573 (assembly GCF_040676615.1). Classification (NCBI taxonomy): domain Bacteria; kingdom Bacillati; phylum Actinomycetota; class Actinomycetes; order Micromonosporales; family Micromonosporaceae; genus Asanoa; species Asanoa sp. NPDC049573. The sequence goes on along the minus strand of NZ_JBFAPI010000002.1, from coordinate 293,985 downwards.
GACCTTGCCGTTGTGGTGGAGGCGTCTGGGGATCTCGTCCAGAACCTGCAGAACGAACGGGCCGCCGCGGCCATCCTGCTCGGCACGGCGCCGGGTACGGCGGCGAACAAGAAATACCGCACCTCCTTCGACAGCTCGCAGCAGGCCGTCGACCGCGTGGTCAACAACTACGCGACGCAACGGGCCTCGCTCAACGACCTGCCGAGCAACTTCGTCACCACGCTCAACCAGATCGACGACGGCCTTCAGGGCCTTCCGGGCGTGCGCAGCCAGGTGACCAGCAACAAGTTCGCCTTCACCGACGCCGCCCGGGCCTACAACGCCCTCGTCGACAACCTGCTCAACCTCCGTGACGGCGCCGCGCAGCTGGCCGCCAACACGTCACTGAGCGAGCGGATGCGTGCGGTCGCCGCCGTGGCGCGACAGAAGGAGTTCCTTTCCCAGGAGCGCCTGGTCGTGCTGCAGGCCTACAGCGCCGGCTCGATGAACCCCAACCTCAAGAAGGAGTTCATCGCCTCGCAGACCGGCCAGTTGCAGGCCGCGGAGACGTTCATCTCGGTCGCCACGGTGACCGAGGAAGAGTCCTACAACCAGACTGTCGCCGGCTCCGACCTGCGCTCCTCGACGGCGTTCGCGGGCTGGATCACCGGCATCATGCCGCCAAGCGGCGACCTCAAGCAGGCGCCGTTCACGGTCGACTCGTGGGACAGCGCCCTGCTCGGGCACAGCCGGTTGATCCGCAGCGTCGAGCGCCGACTCGACAACACCGTCGTCGACACCGCCACCACCCTGCGCGACGACGTGCAGCGCCAGGTCCTCATCGAGACCGGCCTGCTGCTCGCGATGCTGCTGCTGGCCATCCTGTTCGCCTGGTTGGTCGCCCGCTCGATGGCGCGGTCGCTGCGCGAGCTGCGACACGGCGCCCTCGCGGTCGCCCAATACGGCCTGCCGCAGGCGGTGGCCCGGCTGCGTGACCCGGCGCTGTCCACCCAGATGTCGCCGGCCCAGCTGGCCAACCAGATCGCCGAGCCGCTGCCGGTCCGCAGCAAGGACGAGTTCGGCCAGGTGACCGAGGCGTTCAACGCGGTCCACCTCGAAGCCGTCCGCACCGCGGCCGAGCAGGCCGCCCTGCGGGCATCCGTCGCGACGATGTTCGTCAACCTCGCCCGCCGTTCGCAGATCCTGGTCGACCGGCTGATCGGTCACCTCGACCGGCTGGAGCGCGGCGAGGAAGACCCGGACCGCCTGGCCGAGCTCTTCCAGCTCGACCACCTGGCGACCCGGATGCGCCGCAACGACGAAAACCTCCTGGTGCTGGCCGGCGCCGACTCGACGCGTATCCAGCGCGAGCCGGCCGCCCTGATCGACGTGCTGCGCGCCGCGCAGTCCGAAGTCGAGCACTACACCCGGATCGAGTTCGGCGTCATCGACCGTGACATCGAGGTCGCCGCGCACGCGGTCAACGACCTCGTCCACCTCGTCGCCGAGCTGTTCGACAACGCGACGGCGTTCTCGCCGCCCGACTCGAGCGTCATGGTCGAGGCCCGCCGGATCGGCGAGCACGCCGTGCTCTACGTCGAAGACCGCGGCATCGGCATCACCGCCGAGCAGCTCAACGACCTCAACGAGCGGCTGTCCCAGCCGCCGCAGGTCGACGTGGCCGTGTCCCGGATGATGGGCCTGGTCGTGGTCGCGCGGCTGGCCGCGCGCCACGGCGTCAAGGTCGAGCTCCGGCCGGCGTCCGACCGCGGCACCGTGGCCGACGTCGCACTGCCCACCTCGGTCCTGGTGCCCCGGGCGCTCGCGGGCCGTGGCCCGCAGGCCGGCGCGTTCGAAGTGCAGATGCAGCAGCCGGCGGCCCAGGTCTCGCGCACGCCCTACCCCGCGGCGGCGCCGCTGGCGCTGGAGAGCGGCCCGATGGGTCAGCGACCCAACCACGACCTGGCCGGTGCCGGGGCCGGTGGCGGTCTCGCCAGCGCGTTCGGCGCCCGTCCGGGCGACGCGCCGCTCAACGGCGGGAACGGTGCCCACGGCGCCAACGGCGGCAACGGCAACACCCGGAGCGGGCCGATGCCGGCCTGGTCCGACCTCACCGGCGCCGGCCCGCAGCACCGCCCGAGCGACCCGTTCGGCTCCCGGGCGAACGGCCTGCGCGACGACCCGCCGCTGCCGCAGCGGCGTTCGACCGACGGCTGGGCGATGGAGGGTGAGGTGACCGCGGGCGGCCCGCAGTCACCCGCGATCCCGCGCCAGACGCCGCGCGACAACGGCACGCCTCCGGTCTTCTCGGCGCCCCCGGTGATCTCGGTTCCGCCGGTGATCTCCGTTCCGCCGTCGTCACCCGGTCCGGGCGCCGCGCCGCGCGGGCCCGAGGTCTGGGAGCAGGGCGGCCCCACGCTGCCGCCGAGCGCCCCCGCTGGTCCGCCGATCGCCATGCCGGAGAGCCCGGTCGTGCCGGGTCGGTCCGGCGGCCTGCCCCCTCGCCAGCCGGAGCAGCCGGCCGCGCCGAGCTACCAGCAGTCCGCGCAGATGCCGGCCAGCGCGCCGCCGCAGCAGCAGCAGCCCACTCCGGCGCCCTACGGCCTGGCGGGTGCGGGCATGGGCGCACCGGCTCCGGCCGCCAACCCGGCGCCGCCCGCGTGGCCACCGGTCGCCGCCGAGCCCCAGCCGGTCGCCGACCAGCTCAGCGCCGGCTACGACCTGACCGCCGAACTGCCCCGGGTCGAGCGCCCGGCGGCCCAGGCCCAGGCCCAGGCCCAGCCTCAGGCACAGGCACAGCCCGCCGTCCCGCCGATCATCCCGGCCGCCAACAAGGCCAGGTTCGCCGACGAGACGATGGAACTGCCGATCTTCCGCGAGCTCGAGTCGGCGTGGTTCCGCACCCGCCGGGCGGCCGCGGAAGAGTCCTCGCTCACGCCGACGCCGAGTGCCCAGGCAGCTGCCCCCGCAGCGGCCGCGGCCGCTGCGCCGGCCACCGAGCAGCGGATGGGCGCGGGAGCCACCGTGGCACCGACGGAGCAGTTCGTGACCGTCGAGGCCAGCCAGCGGCTCACCAGCTCGCCGCAGTCGCGCACGGCGCCGGCGGCGGCACCGCCGACCGGCCCGGTCGGCGCGCCCATGGGTGCCCCGATGGGTGGCGGCGGTGGGTTGCCACCGCGCAGCCCGCTGCCGACGCGGCCGCCCACACAGCACGACAGCAACATGCCTGCCAGCGGCGGCAACGGGCACGGCAACGGCAACGGTGCCGCTCGCCGGCCCGAGCCCGAGTCCTGGCAGACGGCCGCTGACGACGGGTGGCGGGCAGCTTCCGCCATCTCGGAGATGCAAGTGAACGAAACCACGCAGGCCGGCCTGCCCAAGCGGGTGCCGATGGCACAACTCGTGCCGGGTGGGGTCGACAAGTCAGCATCGTCGGTGCAGAAGCGCACTCCGGAAGCGGTCCGCGGGCTGCTCTCGGCTTACCACCGGGGTGTGCAGCGCGGTCGCACCCAGCCAAAGGACGAAACTTCGGATACGACTCCGGCCGGGCAGCCCTCCCAAGCTGGCCACGGTCCGGGCGCCGGGAGCGGTCAGAAGGAGCACGAACGATGACAACCACGCAAGATCTCGGGTGGCTGCTCGCCAACTTCGCCGATCGGGTGCCGGGGGTCGCACACGCGATCGCGGTTTCCGCCGACGGTCTGCTCCTCGCCTCGTCGCGGGATCTCCCGCGCGACCGGGCCGACCAGCTGGCCGCCATCTCGTCCGGTCTGGTCAGCCTCACCCAAGGCGCGGCCCGCTGCTTCGAAGGCGGTGCGGTGCTACAGAACGTCGTCGAGATGGACAACGGGTTCCTGTTCCTGATGTCGATCTCCGACGGCTCCTCGTTCGCGGTCCTGGCGGCTCGCACCTGCGACGTCGGCCAGGTCGGTTATGAGATGGCGTTGCTGGTCGACCGCGTCGGTGACGCGCTGACCCCGGCGCCACGCACGGCCGCGGGAATGCTGGGCTAGTCGTTCCGGCAACGGAACGGCGCACGACAACGACATACAGACGCGACGGTCCCCGAACGATCGGGCCGTGTTCGGGATGCGAAGGGGGGTGAACGGCGATGACCGACAGAGACGAGCCGACCGGCGCGCTGGTGCGGCCGTACGCCGTGACCCGCGGACGCACCCGGCCCCGGCTCGAGATCGCCCTCGAGGCACTCGTCGAGACGACGGTCCGCGGCCGAACCGCCAACTCCACCAAAGGTGGGGGAGGCCGCGAGCACCAATACATCGCCGCCTTGTGCGACGGCCGGTTGCAGTCGCTCGCGGAGATCGCGGCCCGGATGCAGCTCCCGCTGGGGGTTGCCCGGGTCCTGATCGCCGACATGGCCGCCGACGGGCTCGTCGCGGTCTACGAACCGACCTCACTGGAAGACACGAACGATGCGGTGGGCACTGAACTGCTGGAGAGGGTGCTGAGTGGACTTCGCAGGCTCTGACGTGACGCACCGCCCGAGCGCTGGCCGTGTGACGTCGGCGAAGATTGTCATCGCCGGCGGGTTCGGCGTCGGCAAGACGACGCTGGTCGGGTCGGTGTCGGAAATCACGCCGCTGACCACCGAGGCCATCATGACCTCGGCCGGTGTCGGCGTCGACGACACCCGGCAGGTGCCGGGCAAGACGACGACGACCGTGGCCATGGACTTCGGCCGGATCACGATCGACCGTGACCTGATCCTCTACCTGTTCGGCACCCCCGGCCAGACCCGGTTCTGGTTCATGTGGGACGAGCTGGTCCGAGGTGCGATCGGCGCGATCGTGCTCGTCGACACCCGTCGACTAGCCGACTGCTTCGCCGCGATCGACTTCTTCGAACACCGCCGCCTGCCCTACCTGGTGGCGATCAACTGCTTCGACGGCGTGCAATACCACGACCCGCAGGACGTCCGCGATGCCCTCGCGATCTCCAGCGACGTCCCTGTGGTGGCCTGCGACGCCCGCAATCGCGAGTCGACCAAGCACGTGCTGATCAGCCTCGTCGAATACGTGCTGAGCATGCGGCGGTCCCGCGCGGTCGCTCCGGCCTGACCGGTCCAGCGAAAAGCCCCACCGCCGAAAGGCGGTGGGGCTTTCTTCGTGTTCGAGCGCGCCGGGTCAGGTGTAGCGGACCCAGGCGCCGCCGGTGACCTGGAAGACGGCCAGCGAGTCGGCGGTCATGCCGCCGTGCTTGATCGGCTGGAAGTCGTAGGAGCCGGCGATGCCTTCGGTGATCAGGTTTTCCAGGTAGACCCGGATGCGGCCGCGGTCGACGCTGCGACCCAGCCGGGCCGCGTTGGCGATCAGCCGCACCGCGTCGGAGCTGTAGGGCGCGAAGCCCCGGAACGCGCCGTGCTTCTGGATGTAGCGGTAGATGAAGTCGCGCCGGTCGAGATCGGCCATCGTCGTGTCGGTCAGCGACGTGCCCGCCAGCGACGCCGGGTGCACCGCGAACGCCTCGTTGACGGCCGCGATCTTGTCTTCGCCGGTCAGCGTGTCGTCGGCGACCGCGCCCGGGTCGAAGATGAGCTGACCCTCGTAGGACAGCCCGGTCTTCAGCGCCAGCGCCACGGCTCCCGAGTCGGGCGCCTGGGCCCAGACGATGATGGCTTGCGGCTTCTTGTCGGCGACGGCCTTCGAGGCCTCGGTGACGTTGCGACTGCCGGTCAGCGGAAGCTCCTGGCTGGCGATGATGCGGTCCCCGAAGGCCCGGCGCAGGGCACCGAAGCCGGTCGCGCCGTACGCGCCGTTGGCGTAGAGCACGCCGACCGTGTCGATTTTGAGCGCCTCCAGGGCGGTGAGGTCGACCATGGCCCGGGCGATGTCTTCGGCGTTGGGCTGGAGCTTGTAGATATAGGTGCGTGCGGTCAGCGGCGTGACGATGTTGTCGGCCGACGCGAGCGAGATGAACGGCACCTGCTCGGTCTGCGCGACCTTGACCATCTCCAGCGAGGTCTCGGCCAGGATGCCGCCCATCAGCGCGTGGACGTTTTCCTTCTGGATCAGCTCGGTCGCCTGCTGTGCGGCGGTCTCCGGGCGGCCGCCGTTGTCGCGGTAGATCATTTTGACCCGGCGGCGCAGGTTGCCGACCGGAACGCCCTCTTCGTTGAGCGTGTCGACGGTGATCCGCAGCGCGCGCTCCTGGAGCACGCCGTGCGCCGCGCCGGGACCGGTGAGCTCCAGGCTGGCGCCGATGATGAGTTCTTCGGACCCCTTGGTGGTCGGGCCCGGGCTGTTGGTCTCGTCAGACCCGCAGGCGGCGGTGAACAGGGTCCCCGCGGCTGCGACGAGAACGCCACGCCGGGTCATCTGGGCCCGGCCGATCGCCGGCTTCGACATCTGGTGCCGCCTCTCCACAACCCGGCGACGCCCGTCGCCAGATATCACGCGGGTATGCTCCCGGGCCGCTAGGCCCGCCGTCAAATCGCGGTTCCTACCCAATCGGGGCGTCCCGCGGGATCACGACCTGGCCGACCGGTATTCGTATTCCTGGCTCTCGTCGCGTCCACCGTGGTCACGGCTGAAGTCCCAGCCACCGGCCGCCTCGCGACCCGGGCGACCGCCCACCGCGTAGCCGCCGATCTCCTGGCCGCGGCGCCAACCGCGGAAGTATCCGGTGGTGTGCGCCGCGATGCTGGCGGCGTCGCGGACGATCCGAAGTGGCCGTTCGTCGCGCAGCGGCGAGCCAGGCACCAGGTTGGCCTGGGGCACCCTTCGGGGTAGGCCGGACTGTGTCTCGATGCCCACGGCGGGCTGAGCGGCCTTCTCGGCCGCCTGCCAGCCGGTGTCGGCGACCGACGCCCAGGCGAGGTCTTCGCTCTCGTCGTCGGGGTGGCCGGTGAACCACGCCGAGCGGGCCGCCGCGAAGATCAGCAGATCGCCGTCGCCCTCGTCGTCGGAGACCGGTGGCGCGCTGATGCCGATCGGGAGCTGCGGGTGGCTGCCGGTGTCGGAGGCCGGGGTTTCCACCAGGCGCAGCGGCGGAGCGTCGTAGCGCGGTGTGTAGTCGTCGCGGACCCGTCGCTCGTCGCGGGCGCGCGACCGCGGTGCGTCTTCGCGCAGCGCGCGGTCAGCCAGCGGCGGCGGCTCGACCAGCCGCAGGATCGGCGGTTCGGGCGGCATGTCGTCGGCGAGCCACGGCGGCGTGACCCGGTCGTCGCCGACCGGCGAGTAGGTCGGCCGGTCGAGTTCGCTCGGCGGCAACTCGCTGAGGTCGGGGAAGCGCGGCTCGCCGTTGGCCCGCTCGTCGGACGTGTTGTCGACCAGCGGCCAGTTGGCCCGGGCACCTGGCTCGGGACGCGGCGCGGGCACCGGAATGCTCAGGTCGGTCGCCTGGAACCCGGCCACCGGCGGCTGCGGCGGTGCCGGCGGCGGTGGAGTCGTCGCACCGCGGCCGTTGGCCCGAGACGGGATGACGGTCGGCCGCTTGCGCTCGGCACGGGCCGAGTTGAGCGCCGCATTGGTCAGCGTTGCCCGGAACGGCTCACCGGCTTCGGCCGGGGGCACCGTCGGTCGTTGCGCCGGGATCGGGGTGATGCCCGGCGGCGGGGGCGGCACGGAGATCGGCTTGTTGACCGGGCTGGCCGACACCGGCCGGCCCGGCAGCGGCAACGACAGGGCTGCCGGGGCCTGCGGCTTCGGTGCGGCTGGCGCCGGCGGAGCCGACTGTGGTGTGGCGGCCGGCTGCTCGTAGCGGCTGGCGTTGTCGAACCCGGCCGGCTGGCCCTGCTCGTAACGGCCCTTGGTGTCGAACCCAGCCGGCTGGCCCTGCTCGTAGCGGCCCTTGGTGTCCAACCTGGCCGGCTGCGTCGCGGCCGGCTGCTCGTGGCGGCCGTTGGTGTCGACGCCAGCTGGCTGTGTCGCGGCCGGCTGCTCGTAGCGGCCGTTGGTGTCGAACCCGGCCGCTTGCGTCGCGGCCGGCTGCTCGTAGCGACTGGTGCCGTCGAACCCGGTCGACCAGGCGTGCCCGGGGCTGCGCGACGGCATCGACGCCCCGGTCGCGGCACTCGCGGCCGGCGGGGTCGCGGCCGCCGGCCGCTCGGCCGAGCGGGCCGGGGTGCTGCGGGACGGCGCGGGGTGGCGCGGTGCGTTCGGCGGGCGGGTCGGGCTGGCCGCGCGCTGCGGCTGGGCCGGCTCGACCGGCCGGACCGGCTCGGCGAACGGTATCGAGGCCGCGGTGGTGACCGGAGACGGCGCGGTCGGCGGCGGTGCCACCGGTGCCGGCGCGACCGGCGGTGTGGTCAGCGCGCGCGGCGTGGTCGCCGCGGCGGCCGGCTCCGGACGGTGCCTGCGACCGGTCGCCGAGCGCTCGGGCAGCGGCAACGGCAGCGCGTGCAGCCCGGCCGGCGTGGCGGCGGGCTCGGTCTCGGTGGCGGCGGCAGCGCCCACCCGGCGGATCGGCCGGCGCGGTGCGGCGGCGACCAACGTGGTGCGGGCGGCCAGCGTGGCCACCAGCGCCGCGCAGCCTTCGTCGCAGGAGCGCACGGCGGCGACGGCCTGGCGCACGGCGTCGGCCGACGCGCTGGCGAGCGCCTTGTTGATGGTGCCGCGGCGCGGTGTCTCGGCGATCGCGACCCGCAGAGCGGTGATCGCCTCGCGAACCTGGGGCTGCTCGGCGATGCCCGACGCGGTCAGCCGGACGGCCACCGCCTCGGCACCCGGGGGCAGGTCACGGCCGCGGGCGACGGTGCCGGAGAGCATGCCGGGCTCGGGCAGCGCGTCGAGGACCGCGAGGGCCAGCGGCTCGGCCGGGTCGGAGAAGGCGCGCAGGGCCGCGGGGTAGAGCTCGCGGAGCACCTCGCGGAGCGTCGCCGCGGCGGAGTGCCGGCCGCCGGCGAGCGCTGAGTGCGCGGCCAGGATGGGCCGGTAGGGCGCGAGGTCGCGCGGCACCGGCAGCCCGATGGCGAAGATGGCGCCGGCCTGCAGGGCCCGGGCGAGGCCGACCGCGCGGCGTTCGGCCGGCGGCGACTCCATCTCTTCGAGGGACTCGTCGTCGGCGAACCGCTCGGCGAAGTCGTCGACGGCGTCGTCGTCGGCGATGGCCAGCGGTCGGCCGGCGGCGGTGAGCAGGGACGTCACCTGGTGGTCGTCGCTGTCAGCGGCGATGGCGGCCGAACCGGGACCGTTGGCCCGCTCGGCCAACACGGCACCGAGCTGGGCGTAACCCGCCGGGTCGTCGGTGATCTCGCAAACGCCGAGCAACCGCCCGGCGTCGTCGACGACGGCAGCCGTCAGACCTGTGCCAGCGCCTGCCGGTCGACCCGTCGGTTCCGCCGATGCGAGACCGCAGTACACCCGTACGAGCGCCACGGTGTCGTCCTCCTCCCCGGGCACATCTCGTGTGCCAAGGACTGATGTTCCCTGGTTGGGGGTCAGTCGCGCCAGTCCACAGCGGCAGAGATCTTGCCGATAATCGTGCGCCAGCCCAGACTTGCGGTTTGTGCCCCGATTTTCCGGAGTCGCCGGCGTGCCATGAACCCACCGATCCCGCCGTCGACCACGCCACGCAGGGCTTCGTCGAGGTCGTCGAGGCTGTTGCCGGGTGAGAGCATGTCAAGCACCGCTGGCAGGCGCAACGCGTAGGACAGGTCGCGCGCGACCTCGCCGGCCTCGATGATGAGCGGCGGGTCCCAGCTGTCGTGGCCGCCGCGCAGGTTCTCCACCACGAGGTCGAGCTCGTATGAGTCTTCGTCGAGCGGTGCCACGTTCACCGGCTCGAGCCGGTCGACCAGCGTGGCCCAGGTGTCGACCTGGGCGAGGTCGTTGGGTGCGCCGGAGCGGATGAAGCTCACCAGGCCCTCGGCGCTGCGGAAGAGCAGCAGCTTGCCGCGGTGGGTGAGGAAGACCGGCACCTCTTCGGCGTCCGGCTCCTCTTCCTCTTCTTCCTCGTCTTCTTCGAGCTCCGCCTCGGCCTCGGCGTCAGCCTCGTCGGCGTCGTCGTCATCTTCGTCGTCGCCGCGGTCTTTGCGCTCGGCCTTGCCGGCCGCCTCGGCCTGCTCCGCCAACTCCTCGTCGGTGAACAGGTCGGCGTCGTCGTCTTCCTCGTCGGGCCGGTTGCGGGCGGCGAAAAGGTCGTCTTCCTCGCGGTCGGAGGTGTCGGTCGGCGTCAGCTCGTTCGACATCCGGTAGGCGCGCAGCGTGTAGCCGGTGCCGGCGGGCAGCGCGATCTCGATCGGGTCGATCCGCAGCTCTTCCCACAGCGCCCGCTGGTCGGCCGGGTCGACCCCGGTCTCGTCGGCGTCGGCGTCGTCGGTCGCGTCGACCTCAGCCACCTCGGCCACCTCAGCGGTCTCGACCGGCGTCGCCACCTCGGGCTCGGTCGCGTCGCTGCCGGTCGTGGTCTCCTCGACCTCTGCCGCGGGCGCGTCCGCAGACGGCGGCTTGGCCTTGGACCGGTTGGACTGGCGCGCCACGCTGACCTCCGGGAGTGGTGTGTTTCGGGCGTGCTTTGGTGACCTCGCGCACGAACACCCTAGTGTGCGCCCGCCGCGTCCATCGCCCGCACCCCGGGTCACCACTTCCTGGCGTGGTCACCTGGTTACGGGTAGGCTCCCTACCTATGAAGGCGCAGGCCCTGCACGGCCACCTGGACGCGCTGCTCCTGTCGGTGCTCGAAGACGGCCCGCTGCACGGATACGCGGTCATCGAAGCGCTCAAGGCCCGCAGCAGCGGCTCGCTCAACCTGCCGACCGGCACGGTCTACCCGGCGCTGCGCCGCCTCGAACGCGCCGGCTTCGTCGACAGCTCGTGGAGCACCGTCAACGGCCGCGAACGCCGCACCTACGAACTAACGGCCGCCGGCCGCCGCGCCCTGGCCGGCGAACGCACCAACTGGCACGAGTTCAGCTCCACGGTCGGCCGGTTCCTCGGCGCCGAGCCCAGCTGAACCAGCTAGGTCGCGCGCAGGCTGGTCGAGGCCGCGCGGGCGATCCAGGTTCCCGCCGCGGTCATCGCCACCGCGCCGGCGATCATCGGGGGCCAGGTCAGGGCCGCGTCCCACATTTCCGCCGACCAGCTGTACAAAGCGAGTCCGCTGCCGGCGACCAGCATCAACACCGCGACCAGGGCGACGACCGCCCCGCGCAGCAGGCGCGCAGACACCTGGCGGCCGTAGCGGGTGGCCAGCCACAGGGCGACGCTGCCGAGCAAACCAGTCGCGACCGCGAGCTTGCCCAGCCAGTCGACGCCCGCGGAGAGCAGCAGATAGCCCGTCGGTGGCTGTGGGCCCGTCCACGGCGCGCCCTGCCACATCAGGTCACTGCAGATGGCCGAGACCGCGAACACCGTTACCACGCGCAGACCCAACACCCGGGCGGCGGACGCCGCCAGTTCGGCCTGGAATGCCGGGGCCACCTCGTCGACGGTGCCGAACTCGGCCACCGCCGCCCGCTCCGCGGCCGAGCGGGCGTGTCCGGCCGCGCGGAGGTCGCGGACCGCGTCGTCGAGGCCGTCGCGGGCCTCGGTCAGCATCCGGCGCTTGAGGCCGGCCGGGCCGGACAGCGCGCGGTCGAGCAGCCGGATGTGCTGGTCGACGAGGCTGGCACGCATACCCGGCAGCCTCGCACGGAACGGCCCCTACCGGCCTCCGGTGCCAGCCCCTAAGGACGCCAGGTAGCCGCGCTCGTCGGCCTGTTGGATCTGCCACTGGTCGCGATACCAGCCCGGGGCGGCGACCAGCGACGCGTGCCGCCCGCGCTGCACCACCCGGCCGCTTTCGAGGACGAGGATCTCGTCGAAGTCGTCGAGGCCGCTCAGGCGGTGGGTGACCAGCACGACCGCGCCCGGCGCGGCGGCGACCACGGCGGCCAGGACCGCGTCGGCGGCCGCGGGGTCGAGGCCTTCGGTCGGCTCGTCGAGCACCAGCACCTCGGGGGCGAGCAACAACCCGCGGGTCAGGGCCAGGCGTTGCCGCTGGCCGCCGGAGAGTTGGCCGCCGTCCTCGCCCACCTCGGTGTCCCAGCCGGCCGGCTGTTCCCGGACCCAGTCGAGGAAACCGGCCGGTGCCGCGGCCGCCGCCAGGTCGTCGTCGGTGGCGTCGGGGCGGGCGAGCAGCAGGTTGTCGCGGACCGGGGCGTGGAAGACGTGCGCGTCGGCGAACAAGCCGCCGACCCGGTGCGGGTCGCCGGCGCCCACGACCCGGCCGGCGTCGGGGCGGACGGTGCCGGCGAGCACCGCGAGCAGCGTGCTCTTGCCCGCCCCGCTGGGCCCGACCACCGCCACCCGCCGGCCCGGCGGCAGGCTGAGGCTGACATCGGCGAGCGCTGGCGCCGCGCCGGCCCGATAGACCACCGAAACGCTGTCGACGCCCGGAATCCCGTCGACAGGCCCGAACCCCGCGCCGGCCGCGGGAGAGAGCAACGCCGCCACCCGGCTCAGCGCACCGCCGAGTTGGTTGCGCTGCCGCGCGGCCCCGACCAGCGCCAGCGCTGACTCGACGGCGGCGATCGTGCCGACCGCGAGCACGCCGACCAGGGTGCCCGAGGTGCCGGCGTGCAGCGCGGCGAGCACCACCCCGGCCGCGGTCGCGCCGGCCAGCAGCACACCGGCACCGTCGACGGCCCAGCCGACCAGCGCCAGCCGCCGTTCGAGCCGGGCGAGCGTCGCCGCGCGCTCCGCGGCCTTCGCGAGAGCCGGCCCGGTAGCGCCGAACGCCGCGAGGTCGGCCGCCCCGGCGGTCAGGTCGATGGCGTCGACCGCCAACGCACCCCGCAGCGGCGCCACCTCGGCGGCCGTCCGCCGGCTCAGCGCCGACGCCAGCCACGGCAGACACACGCAGGCCAGCAACAGCCCGGCCGCCAACGGCAGCGCGGCCAGTGGGCTGATCACCGCCGCTCCGATCACCGCCAGCACCGCGACCAACCCGGCGGCGGCACCCGGTACGAGCACCCGCAGCAGCAGGTCCTGCACCGCGTCGACGTCGGAGACCAGCCGGCTCAGCGCGTCGCCGGACCGGTCCGTGGCCCGTGTGGGCCGCGAAGCCAGGGTCGCGAAGATCCGTGCCCGCACCTCGGTGATGATCCGCAGCACCGCGTCGTGCCCGGCCAGCCGCTCGGTGTAGCGCAGCACGCCCCGCGCGATGGCCAGCGTCCGCACCGCGACGATCGCGACCGTCAGCGCGGCGACCGGCGGTTGCCCGGCGGCCGTGATCAGCAGCCAGGTCGCGGTCGCCATCAGCGCCAGCCCGGCGAGTTCGGTGCCGGCCGCCAGCAGGCCGCCGCCGACCAGCCGCCACAGCCAGGGCCGGGCGACCCGGAGCACCGCGCGTTCCGCGGCCGTCACGAGACACCGACCGGCGACAGTTCGGTCACCACGCCGTCGTCGACCCGCAGCACCCGGTCGGCGACCGCGAGCAGGGCCGGGCGGTGCGCGACGAAGACGCCGGTGCGCCCGGCCAGCAGCCCGATCGTCGCCTCGACCACGGCCGCCTCCGACGCGGCGTCCAGCCGGGCGGTGGGCTCGTCGAGGAGGACCAGCGACGCCTGGTCGCGCAGGAACGCCCGGGCCAGCGCGATCCGCTGCCGCTGACCGCTGGACAACCCGTACCCGCGCTCGCCGAGCATGGTGTCCCAGCCCTCCGGCAGCGCCGCGACCACCTCGTCGAGCGCGGCGGCGGTGGCCGCCTTGTCGAGGTCGGCGTCGGCCGGCGCGCCGAGCCGCACGTTGTCGGCGACCGTGCCGGCGAACAGGTGCGCGCGTTGCGGCACCCAGGCGACCTCGCGCCGCCAGGCGTCGAGGTCGGCGTCGGCCAGGTCGACGCCGGAGACCAGCACCTGGCCGGTGGTCGGCCGCACGAAGCCGAGCAGCAAAGCGAGCAGCGTGCTCTTGCCGGCACCGGACGGGCCGACGATCGCCACCCGCTCGCCCGGCCGGATCGTCAGCGAGACGTCGCGCAACGCCGTGGTGCGGTCGTAGGCCACCGTCACGCCCGAGAGAACTAGGGGGCCGGGCCGCGGCACGGCGGTGCCCGAAGCAGCAGAGCCGGAGGGCAGCGCGGACAGCGCCTCGTCGAGCGCCGTCAGCCCCTCCAGGCTGGCGTGGAACTTGCTCCCTGCGGCCCGCAGCGGCAGATAGGCCTCCGGAGTAAGCAGCAGCACCAGCAGCGCCACCTGAAGCGTGATCCCGCCCGAGAGCAGCCGCAGGCCGACCGGCACCGCCACCAGCGCGACCGAGATCGTCGCCACGAGTTCCAGCACCAGCGCCGACAGGAACGCGATCCGCAGCGTCTTCATCGTGGCGGCGCGGTGTGCGTCGGCCATCCGGCGGACCACGTCGACCTGGACCTGGGCCCGGCCGAACGCCCGCAGCGTCGGCAGCCCGCTGAGCATGTCGAGGAAGTGGCCGCCGAGCCGGGACAGCCGCCGCCACTGCCGCTCGGTGGCGGTCTGGGCCTGCCAGCCCACCAGCGCGCCGAAGACCGGGATCAGCGGGAGGGTGACAGCGACGATCACCGCCGAGGTCCAGTCGGCGAACACCAGCCGGGCCAGCACCGCGATCGGGATGGTGACGCCGAGCACAAGCTGCGGCAGGTAGCCGGTGAAGTAGGCGTCCAGCCCGTCAAGGCCGCGGCCGACCAGGGTCGCCAGCGATCCGCCGCGCTGGCCGGCGAGCCAGGCCGGGTCGCGCCGGGTCACCGAGCCGAGCAACTCGACCCGCAGGGCCTCCTTGACGGCGGCGGCGCTCCACGCGGTGACCGCGCCCTGGGCCCAGGCCAGCGCGGCGCGGGCGGCGACCAGGCCGACGAACAGGCCGAGGGCGGTGCGGTCGAGCCGACCGCCGGCGGCCGCGGTCAGCACGCTGGCCAACGCGGTCGCCTGGAGCACGATCACCACAGCGGTGGCGACGCCGGCCAACCCGAGCACGGCGAGATGGCGCCGGGTCGCGGGCACCCGGTGCATCAGTCGCGGGTCGAACGGTCGCCGGCGGCTCACCAGTAAACCGGGGCCTTGCCGTCGATCCGACCGCGGAACACCCACCAGCTCATCGCTTGGAAGCCTATAAGCACCGGAACCATGGGCAGCGCCAGCCAGCTCAGCAGGCGCAGTGTCGTGGGCGCGGCGGCGGCCTCGGCGATGGTCAGCGTCGCGGCCGGGTCGACCGTGGAGACGAGCGCGGCCGGGTACTGCCCCAGCCCGACGGCCAGCACCGGCGCCGCCAGCGCGACCGAACTCGCGACGAACGCCCAGCCCGGCCGCCGCGCCGCGAGGAACCGCGCCGCGCCGAGAACACCCACAATGAGCAGCACGGGTACGAATGCCCAGCCGTTCACCGCCGCCCGCACCTCGCCGGAAAGCAGCCCGAGCACCGTGGCCAGCGCCACCGCACCGAGGGCGACCGGAACGAGCCGCCGCACCGTCGCCGCCCGCCGCGGTGCCGGCAGCCGCAGGGAAAGGAACGTGGCACCTTGCAGGGCGACGAGCGTCACCAGTGTGAGAGCGGTCGCAGCCACGAACGGCGTCGCCAGCCGGCCCACGCCACCCGGGTCCAGCGGCACGCCCTGTAGCAGCCCGCCGAGGACCGCACCCCAGCCGGCGGCGGCCAGCGCACTGCCCGCGATCACCACGCGGTCCCATCCGGCCCGGGCGGCGGCCCGGGCCGGCCGCCCGCGTAGTTGCACGGCCACCGTGACCAGCACCACCCCGACCAGCGCGACCACGATGGCCGGGTAGAGACCGGCCAGCACCTCGCCCTCCAACCGGGGGAACGCGCCGAACAGGATGCCCAGCGCGGCGACCAGCCAGACCTCGTTGCCGAGGAAGAACGGGCCGACCGCGGTGAGGGCGGCCCGCCGTTCGCCGTCGCCACGGGCGGCCGACAGCAACAGCCCGACGCCGTAGTCGTAGCCGCCGAGCACCAGGTAGACGGCGAAGAACAGGCCCAGCAGGGCGTACCAGATGAGGTCCATTGGTCTGCTCCTATCGGGCCAGCACCGGTTCGGGCCGGTGCTCGTCGGGGGAAACGTCGGCCAGCGAGCGGCCGAGGGCGGGGTCGGCGGTGCCGCGGGCGGCCCGCTTGGCGATCAGCACCCAGTTGGTCACGGCGAGGGTGAGCAGCAGCGCGGTGAAGCCGAGGAACGACGCCAGCAGCACGCCGCCGCTGATCGGGCTGACCGCGTCGTCGACCTTGAGCAGGCCGTAGGCGGCCCAGGGTTGCCGGCCGCCCTCGCGGGTGAGCCAGCCGAGGATCGCGGCCAGGAAGGGCAGCGGCAACGCCAGCACGACCAGCACCAACGGGAACTTGAGCCGCACGATCCAGTCGCGGTAGAAGAGCGGCAACATGACGAACGCCCAGACCAGGATGAAGCCGATCAAGATCATGAAACCGAGGCTGGCGTTGGCGTACACCGGTGGCAGGTAGTCGCCGGGCCCGAACCGGGCCGTGAAGTCGGCGACCGCCTGCGCTTTGGCCGCGTCGTCGCCGAACTTCGTCGGCTGCACCGCACCGACGGCGCCGAACTGCGCGAAACCGAAGCCCAGCAACGGCACCCCGGCGCAGGTCACGGTGACCAGCCCGATCCAGAGCGACTTGCGCAGCAACTCGTAGTCGGGTGAGCGGCGCAGCAGCAGCCACGCGCTGATGCCGGCCAGCACCATCCCGCCGGTGAGCAGCGCGGCCGAGACGACGTGCCCGATGGCCATGGTGAAGGTCGGGTTGCTCAGCAGGGCGGTGAAGTCGGTGAGGTGTGCGACGCCGTCCCGGATCTCGTAGCCGACCGGGTGCTGCAGCCAGGCGTTGGCGACCATGATGAAGAACGCCGAGGCGTACGCCGTGAGGGCCACGCCGTAGAGCAGGGCCAGGTGCACCCCGCGCCGGAGCCGGTGCCAGCCGAAGATCCACATGCCGAGCAGGGTCGACTCGAGGAAGAACGCGAGCAGCGTCTCCAGCGCGACCGGGGCTCCGAAGACGTTGCCGATGTAGCGCGACAGGCCACTCCAGTTGAGCCCGAACTGGAACTCCATCACGATGCCGGTCGCGATGCCGAGCACGTAGTTGATCAGGTAGATCGAACCCCAGAACCGCACCATCCGCTCGTAGACCGGCTTGCGGGTCACGAACGCGGCGGTCTGCAGGTAGACGAGGAGCGTCACCAGGCCGAGGGTCACGAGGACGAACAGAAAGTGGATCGAGGTCGTCGTCGCGAACTGCAGGCGGGCGAGCGGCAGCGGATCCATGGCCACCCCTCCGAGGGATAGTGTTGTTCGCTTGGGATAGCGACTCTACACGTAGCATCCCTACCTATAACTCCTACGAGCCGTAGTAGTCATGAACATGACTCTACTACGGATGGTCGTAGACCGGTGTGTCAGGAAAGGAACAGCGCGATCGGCAGCGAGACCAGGGCGGTCGCGGCGACCAGGGCGGCCACGGCGGCGGCCGGGGTAGGGCCGAGGGGTGCGCGCAGGCGGCGTACCCGGGCGACGATGTCGTGCTCGGCGGCGCCCAGCATGCCCGCGGGGGTCGCGTGCGACGGCGCGGTCGCGAACCGGGCCAGGGCGGCCGCGAGCAACTCGTCGGTGTGCAGGCGCCGGGCCCGGTCGTCGGCCCGCATCTCGACCAGCAGCGCGACGGCCGCGAACGCGCGGCCGACCCAGCTCACCCCGGGCAGAGCCCGGACCAGCGCGGTGAACGGCAGCAACACGAGGTCGTGCCGCTCCTTGGCGTGGGCCTGCTCGTGGCTGAGCACGGCGGCCAACTCGTCACCGCGCAGCAGGCTCAGCGCGCCCGCGCTGATCACCACCCGGGGCCGCAGGCCCGGCACGCAGTAGGCGGCGGCGCTGGGATGGTCGAGCACCAGCGCGCCCGGCGCGGCCGGGTCGGCACGGGCGACCAGGGCGAGCAGATCGCGCTGGCGTTGCCGGGCCTTGGCAGCGGCCCGCAGGCTGGCGCCGGTCGACCAGAAGAGCACGGCGCCGACGCCGAGGCCGACGCTGATCAGCGCGAGGTGGCCGACGCCGAGTTCGGCCGGCAGTCGCCCGCCGGCCAGGTCACTGGCCAGCATCCGGAGCGCGGTGCCCGGCGGCCGGTGGTAGGGCGCGAGACCGATCGAGATCGGGATGCCGATGGCGGAGAGACCGATGGCCAGGCCGATGCCCTGCCAGCAGAGGATCGCGATGGTCGGGCTGTTGGCCGGCCAGCGGGATCGGAACATCACCCAGGCGACCAGATAGCAGCCCAGCACCGCCGCGCCGAAGTGTGCGGTGTAGTGCATCGGTCAGCCCTGGTCCTTGTCGAGCGCGGCGCGCAGCACGTCGGCCTCGTCGCCGGTCACCGACCGGGCGAATCGCACCAGCGCCGCGTCGCGCTCGCCGGCGAGGTCGAGGGCGTCGAGCATGAGTTGCGCGATGTAGGCGTCGCGGCCGGCGATCGGCTGGTAGCTCCAGGCCCGGCCGGTGCGCTCGCGCTCGACCATGCCCTTGCCGGCGAGCCGGTCGAGCACCGTCATCACGGTGGTGTAGGCCAGGTCTCGCCCGTCCAGGCCGTCGACGACTTCGCGGACCGTGGCGGGGCCGGACCGATCCCACAGGACGTCCATCACCGCCCGCTCGAGATCTCCCAACCGCGTCACGCGTCGATCCTACATGACGTAGTAGCACCCGTTGTTGATCTTCCAGGACTAGGCTCCCGATGCGCCGGGGCCGCGGTGGTTCCGGCCACGGGGAGGTTGATGCGCGTGTACGCGCGAAAAATGCTGGCCGCGGTCGTCGGGGCCGCTGTCGGTGTGGGCCTGCTGGGCGTGCTGGCCCCGCCGGCACAGGCCTACGGGATTCAAACCGTCCGCTCCATCGGTTGGGCATACACCGATTCGCGGCTGCCCGACACGCCGTTCGTCAATACAGCCGGCGACCTGCCGATCGGCGCGTGGGCGGGCACCGACGGGAAGACACACAAGTCGCGGTCCTACTTCACGCTCGACGTCTCGAAGTTCGTCGGGACGGTCGTACACGAAGCCGATCTGATCGCCTTTCCGTCGTCCAGGACGGACTGCGCGGTGGTGCAGCCGCTCGAGCTGTGGCGGGTCGAGCCGATCACCGCGACGACGACCTGGGACAACGCGCCGAAACAGCGTGAGCTGCTGGGCACGCTGCAGGCTGGCTGTCAGGAAAACCTGAGCTGGGACATCGTGCCCGCTTTGCAAAACTTTGCAAAGCGCGGCGAACGGACGCTGACCGTCGAGATCCGGGTGCCGCACGAGGTGGAGGCCGATCTCGCACACGGCCGAAAGCTGGTTTCGTCGGTCACTCTCGACACGATGATCAACAATGCGCCGGCGGTCACCCGGGCCGGGCTCGACTTCCCGAGTTGGGCCTGTGGCACCGCGCGCAAGCCACAGCCGGTCGGGCCGCGGACCTACAGCCTGATGATCGACATTGCCGACCCCGACAGCCAGGACCTGCTGAACGGGCAGTTCGCGGCGTGGCCGGTCGGGCACGAGGACCAGCGCGTCGAGCGCACCGGAACCGGCTTGCGGAACGGATCCCGCGTCGAGTGGAACATGGCGGACTACCCGCACGGCACCGTGCTGGCGTGGACCGGCCGGGCCTACGACGGGCACGACTACTCGGACTGGACCAAGCCCTGCTACGTGGTGGTCGACGCCGAGGGGCCGCCGGCACCGCAGGTCAGCTCCGTCGTTTACCCGAACGACGGTGCGGCACATGGCGGTCCCAACCTTCCGGCGACGTTCACCTTCCAGGCCAGCGGCGCGAAGGACGTCGTGGGCTACTACTGGGGGCGCGACGGGGAGACCACCACCTTCATTCCCGCTCCCAAGCCGGGAGCTTCCGTCACCCTCCAGTACGCGCCGGCCCGGTCCGGCTCCGACGCGCTGAGCGTGCGATCCGTCGACAGTGCCGACAGTCGGTCGCCGATCACCACGTACGAGTTCGACGTGCGCGACACCGCCCCCGAGGTGCGGGTGACGATGGGCGGGGTGGGCGTGCCGAGCCGGCTCGCCATCTCCAGCCGGTTCCCGGGGGTGACCGGGTTCGGCTACCGGATCGGCGCGGCTGACGAGGTCAAGGTCCCGGCCGTGGCCGGCGCGGCCGATGTCGCGGTCGTGTTCCCGCAGCCGGGTCCGGTCACCCTCGAGGTCCGCGCCTACGCGGGCACCGAGTGGCTCGGCGCGTACAAGGAGAGCGTGGAGGTCTCGGACGGTCCGCGGATCGAGTCGACGGACTTCACGTTCGACCACCCGGGTGCGATCGGGCAACCGGGCACCTTCACCTTCCGGCCGGGCCGCGCCGACGTGCTGGCCTACGAGTATCAGGACAGCGACGGGAGTTGGCTGCGGGTCGAGGCGCGGGCCGACGGCACCGCCGTGTTGACCTGGACGCCGGGCGAGGGCGAACTCTTCCGCACGCTGCGGGTGCGCAGTGTCAACGCGGACGGCAGCACGTCGACCGTCGCCGAATACTCGTTCCAGGTGGAAGACACGAGGCCGGGGGTGTTCTCGGACAGCTATCCCGACTTCGGCGCGTCGGGCGGTGTCGGCGTGCCGGGTGAGTTCTTCTTCGGAACCTCGCAGCCCGATGTGGACGCCTACCTCTACCAGCTCAACGATGGTCCGGAACTGGTCGCCGACGTGGAGGCCGACAACCCCGCGGACGTGTCCATCACGCCCGACCGCGCCGGCTTCAACATCCTGAAGGTGCGGATCCGCTTCCTGGACGGCACGTTCTCGCCGGCCCGGAACTACGTGTTCGAGGTCGCCTGACGCACCGGTGGCGGGTGGCCCCGAACTCGGGGCCGCCCGCCGTCAGATGCCCTTGGGGTGCCAGACGGTCTTGGTCTCCAGGAAGGCCGTCAGGCGGGTCAGGCCCGGGTCGTCGGACCAGTTGGCCGCCTTCGCCGGTGGGCGGACGATCCGCTTGAGGTTGCCGGCCGCGGCCACTTCGAGCGAGGTGGCCAGGTCGGTGTCGGTGACGCCGGCCAGGTCGATGGCGTTGACGTCCATGTGCGCGGCCAGCCAGGGTGCCGTCTCGGCCGGGTCGCCGGTCAGGATGTTGACCACGCCGCCGGGCAGGTCGGAGGTGGCCAGCACCTCGGCCAGGGTGACCGCCGCCAGCGGGGCCTCGCGGGCGGTCAGCACGACCGCCGTGTTGCCGGTGACGATGATCGGCGCGAGCACGCTGACCAGGCCGAGGAACGACGGCGGGGTGACCACGCCGACCACGCCGGTCGGCTCGGGCGACGACAGGTTGAAGTAGGGGCCGGCCACCGGGTTGGCGCCGCCGTAGACCTGGCTGATCTTGTCGGACCAGCCGGCGTACCAGACCCAGCGGTCGATCGCCTCGTCGACCTCGGCCGCGGGTAGGCCCAGGCCGGTGAACTGGTCGCGCCGGCCTTCGAGCATCTCGGCGACCCGGTAGAGGATCTGGCCGCGGTTGTAGGCGGTCGCGCCGGACCAGCCCTTCACGGCCGCACGGGCGGCGACCACCGCGTCGCGCACGTCTTTGCGGGAGGCCAGGGCCACGTTGGCGTCCTGTGCGAGGTAGGAGCGGCCGGACTCGCTGCGCGGGAACTTGCCGCCGATGAACAGTTTGTAGGTCTTGCGGACCGACACGCGTGCGTCAGACATCGAGGTATGCCTCCAGCCCGTGCCGGCCGCCCTCGCGCCCGTAGCCGGACTCCTTGTAGCCGCCGAACGGCGAGGTCGGGTCGAACTTGTTGAACGTGTTGGCCCACACCACCCCGGCGCGCAGCCGGTCGGCCATCCACAGGATCCGGGAGCCCTTGTCGGTCCAGACGCCGGCCGACAGGCCGTAGGGCGTGTTGTTGGCCTTCTCGACGGCTTCCGCCGGAGTGCGGAAGGTCAGCACCGACAACACCGGGCCGAAGATCTCCTCGCGGGCGATCCGGTGCGCCTGGGTCACGCCGGTGAAGATGGTCGGTGCGAACCAGAAGCCGTGGTCGGGCAGGTCGCACGGTGGCGACCAGCGCTCGGCGCCCTCTTCGCCGCCGATGTCGGACAGCGTGCGGATGCGGTCGAGCTGTGCGGCCGAGTTGATCGCGCCGATGTCGGTGTTCTTGTCGAGCGGGTCGCCGACCCGCAGCCGCGCCATCCGCCGCTTGAGCGAGGCCAGCACGGGCTCGTAGACCGACTCCTGCACCAGCAACCGCGAGCCGGCGCAGCAGACGTGGCCCTGGTTGAAGAAGATGCCGTTGACGATGCCCTCGACGGCCTGGTCGATCGGCGCGTCTTCGAAGACCACGTTGGCGGCCTTGCCGCCGAGTTCGAGCGTGACCTTCTTGCGCGAGCCGGCGACCGAGCGGGCGATCGCCTTGCCCACCTCGGTCGAGCCGGTGAAGGCGATCTTGTTGACGTCGCCGTGCTCGACCAGCGCCCGGCCGGTCTCGCCGGCGCCGGTCACGATGTTGACCACGCCGGGCGGTAGGTCGGCCTGCTGGCAGATCTCGGCGAACAGCAGCGCGGTCAGGGGAGTGGTCTCGGCGGGCTTGAGCACAACGGTGTTGCCGGCCGCGAGCGCCGGCGCGATCTTCCACGCCAGCATCAGCAGCGGGAAGTTCCACGGGATGACCTGGGCGGCGACGCCCAGCGGGCGCGGCGCGGGGCCGAACCCGGCGTGATCGAGCTTGTCGGCCCAGCCGGCGTAGTAGAAGAAGTGCGCGGCGACCAGCGGGATGTCGACGTCGCGGGACTCGCGGATCGGCTTGCCGTTGTCGAGCGACTCCAGCACCGCGATCTCCCGGCCGCGCTCCTGGATGATCCGCGCGATCCGGTAGAGGTATTTGGCCCGGTCGCGACCGGGCATCCGGGACCAGACCTTCGTGTAGGCCTTGCGGGCGGCTGCGACCGCGCGGTCGACGTCGGCCGCGCCGGCCTCGGCGATCTCGGCGAGCACCTCTTCGGACGCCGGGTTGATCGTCTTGAACGACGTGCCGTCGGCGGGATCGACGAACGCGCCGTCGATGAACAGCCCGTAGGAGGGCTTGATGTCGACGACCGCGCGGGACTCGGGGGCGGGTGCGTATTCGAACATCGTCAGTCCAGCGTGAAGTAGTCGGGACCGGCGTAGACCCCGGTCGTGAGCTTGGTGCGCTGCATGAGCAGGTCGTTGAGCAGCGTCGAGGCGCCGAACCGGAACCAGTCGGGGTCGAGCCAGTCGTCGCCGGCCGTCTCGTTGACCAGCACCAGGTATTTGACGGCGTCTTTGGTGGTGCGGATGCCGCCGGCCGGTTTGACGCCCACCTGACGGCCGGTCAGGTCGCGGAAGTCGCGCACCGCTTCGAGCATCACCAACGTCACCGGCAGGGTCGCCGCGACGGGCACCTTGCCGGTCGAGGTCTTGATGAAGTCGCCGCCGGCGAGCATGCCGATCCAGGAGGCGCGGCGGACGTTGTCGTAGGTCGCCAGCTCGCCGTTCTCCAGGATGACCTTGAGGTGAGCCGGGCCGCAGGCCTGCTTGACCGCGGCGATCTCCTCGTAGACCTCGAGGTAGCGGCCGGCCAGGAAGGCACCGCGGTTGATCACCATGTCGATCTCGTCGGCGCCGGCCGCGACGGCGGCCCGGGTGTCGGCGAGCTTGACCTCGAGCGGCGCCTGGCCGGAGGGGAACGCGGTCGCGACGCTCGCCGTGTGGATGCCGGAGCCGGCCAGCGCCTCGACGGCCACCGGGACCATCGCCGGGTAGACGCAGATGGCGGCCACCGGCGGGCAGGTCGGGTCGGCCGGGTCGGGGCGCCGCGCCTTCGCGCAGAGCGCGCGGACCTTGCCGGGGGTGTCGGCGCCTTCCAGCGTGGTCAGGTCGACCATGCGGATCGCCAGGTCGATCGCCCACGCCTTGGCCGTCGTTTTGATCGACCGGGTGCCGAGCATGGCGGCGCGCTGTTCGGCACCAACCTGGTCGACCCCGGGCAAACCATGCAGAAATACCCGAAGGGCCGCGTCGGAGCTTGTGACTGAAGACAGGTCCAACGCCGTCGTCGCTGTCATGCGGACGAGTGTACGGGTGTCGCAACTACCGGTACCTTGACCAACCGTGGACGTAGAAGTGGTCAACCACCCGCTTGCCCAGTCGCGCCTGACCGCGATGCGGGAAGCGGGCACCGAGCCCGGCAGCTTCCGGGCCGCGCTGCACGAACTCACCACCATGCTGGTGTACGAGGCCGCGCGCGCCTTCCCGGTCGAGCGTTATCCGATCGAGACCCCGGTCGCGCCCACCGAGGGCACCCGCCTGGGCAACCCGCCCCTGCTGGTGCCGGTGCTGCGCGCCGGCCTCGGCATGGCCGACTCGGCCCTGGCCCTGCTGCCCGAGTCGTCGATGGGCTTCGTCGGGCTCGCCCGTGACGAGGAGACCTTCGAGCCCCGGGCCTACCTGGAGTCGCTGCCCGCCGACCTGGCCGGCATCCCGGTGCTGGTGCTCGACCCGATGCTGGCCACCGGCGGGTCACTGGAGCACTGCTGCCGCCTGCTCGCCGACCGCGGCTGCACCGACATCACCGTGATCTGCGTGCTGGCCGCGCCGGAGGGCATCGCCCGGCTGGAGCGCTCCGGGTTGCCGCTGCGGTTGGTGACGGCGTCGATCGACCAGGAACTCAACGAAAAGATGTACATCGTTCCCGGTCTGGGCGACGCGGGCGACCGCCAGTTCGGCGGAATGCCCCGTTTTTGACGCATGGACGACCGGTGAGTGCGACGCGGGCGCGAAGCGGCTACCGTTCCGGGCCATGACCAGTGTTCCGATCGCCGAGGAGCTCTTGCTGCTCGTCTACGACAACGAGTCCGGGAAAGCGACCGGTTCGCGCATCGGGCTCGACCTTGGCATGGCCGCCGCAGTGCTGGTCGAGCTCGCGCTAGCCGGCCGGATCGCCTACGCCGACGGCAACATCGTCGTGGCCGACGCGACACCCACCGGGGTCCCGGTCGCCGACGAGGTGCTCGCCAAGATCGAGGCAAACGTGCCGCACACCCCGGCCGCCTGGGTCCAGCGCCTCCGCCACGGGCTGCGCGACCGGGTCCTGTCCGACCTCGTCGGCCGCGGCGTGATCCGCGACGTCGACGAGGTCGAGCTGGAATACATCCACGTGCACCGCTACCCGTCGGTCGATGCCTCGGTCGAGAACGAGACCCGCGCCCGGCTGGCCGCCGCACTGGCCGGCGAGGGTGCTCCCGACGAGCGCACCGCCGCCCTCGCCACCCTGATCGTCGCCGCCCGGATGGAGGCCGCCCTCGGCCTGTCCGGCGACGACGCGGCCACCGCGCACGAGAAGCTCGAGCGCATCGCCAGCGGCGCCGGCTTCTCCGGCGGCGTCGACCTGGAGCAGTCGACGGTCCGCCCGTCGGTCGCCCTGGTCGTCATCGCGCTGGGCAAGGCGATCCAGGCCGCCCTCGGCACGCCCCGCCCGGTCACCCACTAACCAGCGCAGACCGCGACCACGCGATTACGCTGTGGAATCGTGGCCTCCGCCGTTGGTGATCCGCTGTCGCCGCGGCCGTCCGGCGAGGTGGATCCGGGCGCGCGGCAGCGGATCGGGCCGGCCGTCACGGTCGCGGTGGCCGTGGTCTACCTCGGAGCCGCCTTCGCGGTGACCGGGCCGCTCTGGGCGCACCTGAGCACCGCGACGCCGGCGGTCAACCCGCAGGACCACGTGTTCTTCCAGTGGGTGCTGGCCAACGGCGCCCAGGTGGCCGAGCACGGGATCTATCCCTTCACCACCCGGGCGCTCAACGCGCCCGACGGCGTCAACCTGATGGCCAACACCTCGATCCTCGGGCTGGCCATCCCGGTCTCCTGGATAACCCTGCTCTGGGGCCCACCGACCGCGTTCGCCGTGCTGCTGGTCATCGGCCTGGCCGGCACCGCCTTCGGCTGGTGGTGGGTGTTCTCCCGGCACCTGGTCGACAACGGCCTGGTCGCGTTCGCCGCCGGTGCGCTCTGCGGCTTCGCGCCGGGCCTGGTCAGCCACGCGCAGGGTCACGTCAACTGGACCGCCCAGTTCGTCGTGCCGTGGATCGTCGTCGCCGTCCTCCGGCTCAGCTGGCCCGGCCACGCCACCTCGCCGAGGGTCCTCAGACGCCGGGATGCTGGCACGTCCCATCGTCTTCCGGTCATCCGCCGCGGCCTCTGGCTCGGCCTCCTCGTCACCTACCAGGCCTTCGTCAACGAGGAGGTGCTGCTCTACACGGCGCTGGGCCTGTTCGTCTTCGTCGTTTCCTACACGCTCATCCGGCCCCGCGCGGTCAAGGACCGGATCCCGCGCTTCCTGGGCGGCCTGGCCGTCGCCGTCGTGGTCGTCGTGGCCCTGCTCAGCTATCCGCTCTGGGTGCAGTTCTACGGGCCGCAGAGCTATCAGGGCGTGCCGACCGCGGTGAAGGACGTCAGCACCGACCTGGCCGCCTACCCGGCGTTCCCGCGGCTGTCGCTCGCGGGCAGCACCGCCACCGCCGAGCGCCTCGCACAGGGGCCGGTCGAGGAGAACGCCTTCCTCGGCTGGCCGTTGCTGATCGTCTGCCTGATCGCCGTTGTGCTCACCTGGCGCCGGAAGGTGACCTGGGCCCTGCTGATCACCGGATTCGTCTTCGTGGCCCTGTCGCTGGGCCCGCATATCATGATCAACCAGGATGACACCGGGGTCGACGGACCGTGGCGCTGGCTCGAGTCGGTGCCGGTCTTCGACTCGGTCGTGCCGACCCGGCTCTCCCTGGTCGTCGTGCCGATCGCCGCCGCGCTGCTCGCCCTCGGCGCCGACCGGGCGATCCAGCTCGCCCGCGGCCGCCGCCGGCCGGTCGCGACCGCGGTCCGGGCCCTGACCGCCGCGCTGGTGCTGGGCGCGCTGGTCCCGCTGGTGCCGCAGCAGTTGCCGACGACCCAGGTGCCGGCCCCGCCGCCGTTCGTCACCGCCGGCCTGTGGCGCGACTATGCCCGCCCCGGCCGGTCGCTGGTCTTCGTGCCGGTCACCGACAACATCCACCTCGCCGGGATGCGCTGGGCCGCGCGGGCCCAGATCGGCTTCGCGATCCCGGGCGGCTACTTCCTCGGCCCCGACGGCGCCGCCGACCACCGCGCGATCTTCAACGCGCCGATCCGGTTCACCACCGCGCTGTTCGACGAGACCAGCCGGACCGGCGACCTGCCGCCGGTCACCGGCGAGACGCGGGCCAAGTTCGACGACGACCTGTCGTTCTGGCGGGCCTCGGCGCTGGTGCTCCCGCGGACCGAGGTCAACGCCGGCCAGCTCCGGCTGCTGGTCGTCGACCTGACCGGCGAGCTACCCGACGACGTCGGCGGCGCCTGGGTCTGGCGGGTCGGATAGCACGGCGGCTGCCGGTCGGGCCCGAGCGCGGCGTGCCGGCGGCGCCACGCCGAGCCGGATGGTCGCGAGCCGGCCCGGCGGGATCGGGTCACCAGATGCCGAGCGCCGCCGCCGTCTCGGTGCGCAGGGCCCGGACCGACGCCGCCGCCCGCTCGCGGGCCGCCGCCACGTCGCCGTCGACCACCGGTTCGACGACCTCGAGGTAGGCCTTCAGCTTCGGCTCCGTGCCGGACGGGCGGACCACCGCGCGGGCCGAGTCGGTGCGCAGGATCAGCACGTCGGCCTCGGGCTGCAGGTCTTCGACCGCGATCACCGGCTCGTCGAGCAGCGAGCCCGGCGTCTTGGTGCGGATGTACGTCATCGCCTTGTCGATCTCGGACAGGTCGTCGACCCGCACCGAGAGCTGGTCGGTCGCGTAGACGCCGAACTCGGCCGCGATCTCGTCGAGCCGGTCGGCGACGGTGCTCAGCGACGCCTTCAACCCGGCCGCCAGTTCGGCCACCAGCAGCGCCGCGGTGATCCCGTCCTTGTCGCGGACCAGGTCCGGCGCCACGCAGTAGCCCAGCGCCTCCTCGTAGCCGAAGGCCAGGTCGGTGCCGGCCCGCACGATCCACTTGAAACCGGTCAGCGTCGCGCCGTAGGGCACGCCGCGCCGCGCGCACATCTGCGACAGCAGCGACGACGACACGATGGTGGTCGCGAACCGGCCGGCCACGCCGCGCCGCTGGAGGTGGTCGGCCAGCAGCACGCCCACCTCGTCGCCGCGCAGCATCCGCCAGCCGAGCGGGCCGGGGATCGCCACCGCGCACCGGTCGGCGTCGGGGTCGTTGGCGATCGCGATGTCGGCGCCGGTCACCGTGGCCAGCTCGATCACCCGGTCGATCGCGCCGGGCTCCTCCGGGTTGGGGAACGCCACGGTCGGAAACAAGGGGTCGGGCTCGGCCTGTTCGGCGACCTCGTGCGGCCGCGCGAAACCGGCGCGTGCGAACGCGGCCGCGAGCACCTTCGCGCCGACACCGTGCAGCGGGGTGTAGGCGACGGCCAGGTCGCGCGGCCCGTCCGGGTCGAGCACCCGGGCCGCGTTCTCCACATAGGACTCGACCAGGTCGTCGTCGAGGAGCACACCCAGACCACCCAGGGGTACGCCGGCCAGCGCGCCGACGGAGGCGATGGCGGCCGAGATCTCCACGTCGGCCGGCGGCACGATCTGTGCGCCGGCGCCGAGGTCGCCGCCCAGTTCGGCGCCCAGGTAGACCTTGTAGCCGTTGTCCTGCGGCGGGTTGTGGCTCGCCGTCACCATGACGCCGGCCGCGGCCTCGAGCTTGCGGACGGCGTAGGCCAGCACCGGCGTCGGCAGCGGGCCCGGCAGCAGCATCGCCTCCCGGCCGGCTCCGGTCGCCACCCGCGCGGTGCGTTCGGCGAAATCGCGGGAGCCGTGGCGGGCGTCGTACCCGATGACCAGCGGTCCGGTCGCACCGCGGGCGGCGAGCCAGCCGACCAGCCCGGCCGCGGCCTGGGTGACGACCGCGAGGTTCATCCCGTTGGGCCCGGCGCGCAGCGGCCCGCGCAGGCCGGCGGTGCCGAAGGTCAGTGGGCCGGCGAACCGGTCGGCCAGGTCGGCGGCGGTGCCGGGCAGCCCGTCGAGCACCTGGGCCAGCTCGGCCCGGCTCGTCTCGTCGGGGTCGTCGGCGAGCCACGCCCGCGCGCGTGCCACCAGGTCGTCCAGCTCAGTCATCCCGTTTTGATAGCACGTGGGCCCGCACCCGGCGCCGACGGGCTCGGTCGGCTAGCCGGCCGGTCAGCCGTTGGCGGTCAGCTGGAACGAACGGACCATCTCGTCGAAGATCGGCTTGCTGTCGGCGAACCGGCCCTCCGTGCTGGTCAGGAAGAACGAGTAGGCATGCCCACCGTTGATGACGGCGCCCCAGAGGCCGTGCCGCTCACCGCCGCACGTGTATTCGAGCTCGCCGGACACCCGGCCGTCGATCTCGCCCTCGCGCAGGTCGACCCGGTGGTAGGGCTTGGGGCACGACTTCGAGTTGGACTTGAGCCCGCGCTCGGCGGTGGCCAGGAAGCCGGAGGGAGTGGCCTTGGAGCTGGCGTCCTCGACCAGGATGCGCACCTTGCGGCCGGAGTCGTCGGGGTCGATGTAGTCGTAGTAGACCGACTTGCCGCCGCCGGACCGCTTCCAGCCGTCGGGCACGTTGACGGAGACGCCGCGCGCGGCGTGCACCTGGGTGGGGAAGTCGGCGGCGGTCGGCGCGGTGCTCGGCCCCCCGGCCTGGGCCGCCGGGGTGGTGGGCTCGTCGCCGCCGCTGAACGCCACGAAGCCGATCACGATCAACACCACCGCGAGGCCGCCGGCGACGCCCAACTGGAGCTTGCGCGGCCAGCCGCGGGCGGTGTCGACCAGGTCACCACCGCGTCGTTTGAGGCCGGCCAGCCCACCACCGCCGGATGGGGGCGCCAGCGGCTGGCCCCACGTCTGCGTCGGCATCTGGCCGGTCGGCGTCTGCAACCCCGCCGCGGCCGGCGGCACCGGCTGGCCGGTCGACAGCCGCTCGGTCAGCGACTCGCCCGGCGCGAGCATCGCCCGCCCGCCGATCTGGCCGGTCGGCCGCTCCGGCGGCGGCGCGACGGGCTGCCACGGTGAGCGCTGCGCCGGCACGACCGCGTAGGGGTCGGTCATCATGTGTGCCGGCGCCTTGCTGGCCAGCGGGCCGGCGAGCAACTCGCGGAGCATGCCGCGGGCGGTGGTCACGTCGTAGCGGCGGGCCGGGTCTTTCTCCAGCAGGCCCATCAGCACGTCGCCCAGCACACCGGCCCGGCTGGTCGGCGCCGGCGGGTCTTCGACGACGGCGTGCATCGTCTCGATCGGGTCGCCCTTGTCGAACGGCGGACGGCCCTCGACCGCGGTGTAGAGCGTCACGCCGAGCGAGAACAGGTCGCTGGGCGGGCCGAAGTCTTGCCCCATGGCCCGCTCGGGCGAGATGAAGTGTGGCGAGCCGAGCACCATGCCGGGCGTGGTGAGCTGCACGTCGGTGGGCATCCGGGCGACGCCGAAGTCGGTCAGCACGCACCGGCCGTCGGCGCAGATCAGCACGTTGGCCGGCTTGACGTCGCGGTGCAGCACGCCGTTGGCGTGGGCGATCTCCAGCGCCCCGAGCAGGGCGATGCCGATCTTCGCGACGGCGCGCGACGCGACCGGGCCGTCTTCGATCACCATGTCGGCCAGGCTGCGCGCGTCGAGCAGTTCCATGACGATCCACGGTCGACCGTTCTCCTGGACGACGTCGTAGACCTGCACCACGGAGGGGTGTTGCAGCGCGGCGGCGGCGCGCGCCTCGCGCATGGTGCGCTCGTACATCGAGTCACGGTCGCTGGGTGCCAGGCCCGGCGGCAGCACGACCTCTTTGACCGCGACGTCGCGCCGCAGCAGGACGTCACTGGCCCGCCAGACGGTGCCCATGCCACCGTGGCCGACCGCCGCCCGCAGCGCGTAGCGGCCGCCGATGGTGGTTCCGGGAGCGGCGCGGCTGGCCCGGTTGCTAGCGATGCCTGGACTGTCAGTCGGCATGGAGAATCCAGACCCCTCCGGCGTACCGGCGGAGGTCGGGCTGTTGGATCCGGAGGTGGCGGAGCCGCTCCACGTCGGAATTTGAGTCACTGAAAAGCCGCCGGGGGGTCGAGGGCCAGTTACCAACCTCCCTATCTTGGGGGAGCCGGCCCGATAAGGGAAACCGCATCACCTGTTGTGATGGATCATCGACGTTGGGTACGAACGACCCGAACCGTCCGTGCCCGCCCCCTCACCGGCGAGCCGCCTTAGGATTTGTTGATGGCGGAACGCAAGGCCGAGTCGGGTTTCCCGGTGAAGCCGGTTTACGACCAGTCGGACCTTCCCGGCGACAGCGACAAGCAGGTCGGCCGTCCGGGCGAATATCCCTTCACGCGCGGCGTCTATCCGACGATGTACACCTCGCGCCCGTGGACCATGCGGCAATACGCCGGGTTCGGCACCGCGACCGAGTCCAACGCGCGTTATCACCGGCTCCTCGAGCACGGCACGATGGGCCTGTCCGTGGCGTTCGACCTGCCGACGCAGATGGGCTACGACTCGGACGACCCGGTCGCGCACGGCGAGGTCGGTAAGGTCGGCGTGGCGATCGACTCGCTGGCCGACATGAAGACGCTCTTCGACGGCATCCCGCTCGACCAGGTGTCGACCTCGATGACCATCAACGCGCCCGCCTCGCTGCTGTTGCTGCTCTACCAACTCGTCGCGCAAGAGGCGGGCATCCCGGGCGGCGCGCTCAACGGCACGATCCAGAACGACATCCTCAAGGAATACATCGCGCGGGGCACCTACATCTTCCCGCCGAAGCCGTCGTTGCGGCTGGTCGCCGACACGTTCGCGTACTGCCGGGCCGAGGTGCCGAAGTGGAACACCATCTCCATCTCCGGCTACCACATGGCCGAGGCCGGTGCGACGCCCGTGCAGGAGATCGCGTTCACGCTGGCCAACGGCATCGACTACGTGCGCGCGGCGCTCGCCGCCGGGTTGGCGGTCGACGATTTCGCGCCGCGCCTGTCGTTCTTCTTCGTCGCGCGCACCACGCTGCTCGAAGAGGTCGCCAAGTTCCGCGCCGCCCGGCGGATCTGGGCCCGGCTGATGCGCGACGAGTTCGGCGCCAAGGATCCGAAGTCGATGATGCTGCGCTTCCACACCCAGACCGCGGGCGTGCAACTCACCGCCCAGCAGCCCGAGGTCAACCTGGTCCGGGTGGCGGTGCAGGGCCTGGGCGCGGTGCTCGGCGGCACCCAGTCGCTGCACACCAACTCCTACGACGAGGCGATCGCGCTGCCGACCGAGAAGGCGGCCCGGCTGGCGTTGCGCACCCAGCAGGTGCTCGCCTACGAGACGGACCTGACCGCCACCGTCGACCCGTTCGCCGGCTCCTACGTGGTCGAGGCGATGACCGACGAGATCGAGGCGGCGGCCGTGGCCCTGATGGACCGGGTCGCGTCCTACGGCTCGGCGGTCGACGCGATCGAGGCCGGCTTCCAGAAGAACGAGATCGAGACCTCGGCCTACCGGGTGGCCCAGGAGATCGACAGCGGCGCCCGGGTGGTGGTCGGGCTCAACCGGTTCGCCGTCGCCGAGGAGGAGCCCTACGAGCCGCTGCGGGTCGACCCGGCCATCGAGGCGGCTCAGGCGAGGCGGATCGCGGCGATCCGGGAGACCCGCGACTCGGCCGCGGTCGAGCGGGCGCTGGCCGCCGTCAGGAGCGCGGCGGCGGGGGCCGACAACGTGCTCTACCCGATGCGTGAGGCGCTACGGGCGTACGCCACGGTTGGCGAGGTTTGCGGCGCGCTTCGCGAGGTATGGGGCGTCTACCACCCGGTCGAGCGGTTCTGACCCGGGCACTTGTTACGGTGCGTTAAACTCGCACTGGCACTGCACAGTTACGCAGAGCGACCAAGATCTGGCGCACCATCTGTGCGGCACCGGGCACCCGAAGCGTGTCAGCGTAAGTCGCCTCACCCGGCAAGGTGACCATCAGCCGGGTAGATTGAGACCAGATAACCGGATTCCCGCGCGATCCAGCGGCGTGCCCGTGTCCGCCGCTACCATCACGCGTTGTAGGAGGTGTGGGACAGTTGGCAGGTTTCAGAGCGACCGCCGACGCATCCCCGCCATCAGACGAGGGCTCCTACCAGGGCTTTCGTGACCCTGCGCAATCCGATCATCACCATAATGATGTTGCGCAGCGTCACCGTCGGAGGTCTAGGCTAGCCAAGTCCCATTCCGCCCAGAGTGATCGAGATTTTCACGTGACGAGCGCGTTGACGCTGCCTTCCAACAGCAGCCAGCTGGCGTCCGCATGGCCGGAGACGCCCCCTGGCGCCGACCCCCTCCCAGGTCAGCTAGACCGCTGGCTGGCCGCCCGGGGTGCCGAGCTCGTAGCCGTCCGCCGTCACCTCCACGCCCACCCCGAGCTCTCACACCAGGAGTTCGAGACGGCGTCGCTGGTCGCCCGCGAGCTGGCCGTCGCCGGCCTCACGCCGCGGTTGCTGCCCAAGGGCAACGGCGTGATCTGCGACGTCGGCGAGGGCGACCGGGTGATCGCGCTCCGCGCCGACCTCGACGCGCTGCCGCTGCCCGACGTCAAGGACGTGCCCTACCGGTCCACCGTCGACGGTGTCGCGCACGCCTGCGGCCACGACGTGCACACCACGATCCTGCTCGGCACCGGTCTCGCGCTGGCCCAGCTCGCCGAGCGCGACGAGCTGCCCGGCCGGGTCCGGCTGCTGTTCCAGCCCGGCGAGGAGTGCATCCCGTCGGGCGCTCCCGAGGTCATCTCGGCCGGCGGGCTCAAAGACGTCGCCGCGATCTACGCGCTGCACTGCGCGCCGCAGCTGCCGGTGGGCCTGGTCGGGGTGCGCTCCGGCCCGTTCACCGCGGCGGCCGACACGATCGAGGTCAACCTGCGCGGCAAGGGCGGCCACACCGCCCGGCCGCACCTGACCACCGACCTGGTGCACGCGATGGGCCGGGTCATCATCGACGTGCCGTCGCTGCTCGACCGCCGGGTCGACGCCCGCGCCGGTGTCTCGATGGTCTGGGGCCGGGCGCACGCGGGCGAGGCCTACAACGCGATCCCGGCCGTGGCCAACCTCAAGGGCACCGTGCGGATCCTCAACCGCGACGCCTGGCGCGAGGCCCCCGAGCTGGTCACCCAGCTGATCCGCGACGTGGTCGCCGCGACCGGCGCCGAGGTCGAGGTCAAATACACCCGCGGCGTGCCCCCGGTGATCAACGACCGGATGGCCACCGCGGTGGTCGCCGGCGCGGCCGGTGCCGCGCTCGGCCCCGACCGGGTGGTCGAGGCCGAGATCAGCATGGGCGGCGAAGACTTCGCGTTCTACTTGGAGCAGGTGCCCGGTGCGATGATCCGGCTCGGCACCACGCCGCAGGGCGCGGAGGTCAAGCCCGACATCCACCAGTCGACGTTCGACGTCGACGAGCGGGCGATCGGGTATGGCGTGCGCGTCATGGTGCACACCGCCCTCGCCGCGCTCGCCGCCGGCACCTTCTAGACCTTTTCCTCCCGCGCCGGCTCGTCGGCCGGCGCGGGCTGGGCCGGGATCGCCGGCCCGGCGAGCGCGACCGCCGGGCGGCGGCGCATCCGGCGCACGTAGCCGAAGACCAGCAGCGCCAGGCCGGCCAGCACCAGCCAGGGCACCAGCGCGCCGAGCACGGTCAGCATGACGCCCACGGTGGCGGTGAACGCGTGCCAGCCGCCGCGCAGGCCGGCCAGGAAGCCCTTGTCGTCGCTCGGCGGCGGGGCCGGGGCCTGCGCGTCGGGCCCGAGCAGCGTCGCGGTGATCGTGGACAGGGCGGTCAGGTCGTCGAGCCGGCGCTTCTTGCCCTCCAGCGAGGCGAGGTCGGCCTCCCGCTTGCCGAGCTCGTTCTCCAGCGTGACCAGGTCGTTGATGGTCTTGGCCTGGGCCAGCAGCCGGCGGGCGCTGGCCACCCGGGCCTGCTGCGTGGTGATCCGGGCGTCGAGGTCGACCACGTCTTCGGTCACGTCCTCGGTGCTGATCGACCGGCGGTCGTCGGTGCCCTTGGCCGCGATGTCGTCGACCATCGCGGTGAACCGGTTGGCCGGCACCCGCAGGGTCAGCACCGCCTCCGACCGGCCGCCGTCGTCGGTGCGCTTGTCGCCGCCGACGAACCCGCCGGCGCCGGTGGCCATCGAGGTGACCTCGGCCGCCGTGCGCTCGACGTTGTCCACCCGGATGGTGATCGATCCGGTGTAGATGATCTGACGCTGGTCGACGGCGAGCTCGACCCCGCCGGCACCACCTTGGGCCTGCTGTTGACCTTGGGGCGCCTGGGGCGCGCCCTCGGCCTTCATGTCGGCACCGCTGCCGCTGTCGCCCGCGCTGTCGGCGGCGGGTGCCGCGGCGTTGCCGCCCCCGGCGGTCATCGGTTCCGAACTGGTGCCCGCGTCGTCGCTGCTCGAGCAACCGGCCAGCGCCAGCGCCGCCACGAGACCACCGGCCGCGAGCGCGGTCAGCGCTCGTCTCCGTCGTACGCTGCCCATATCAGTCCCTTCCGAATCATGTGCGGGTCTGTCGGTCAGACGTGCCGCGCGCACACGCCGGTTCCGGCAGACTCGCGAGGGGACATCACGATTCGGCAGCCAAGGGGGTCACGACATGAGACTGACCAAATTTGGCCACTCCTGCGTCCGCGTCGAGCACGAGGGTGCCGTGCTGGTCGTCGACCCGGGCGGGTTCAGCGAACGGTCGGCGCTCGACGGTGCCGACGCGGTGCTGATCACCCATGAGCATCCCGACCACCTCGACGTCGACGCGCTGACGGACGCGCTCGCCAAGCGCCCCGACCTCACCGTGCACACGCACGCCGACGTCGCCGCCAAGCTGAAGCCGCTGGGATCCGCGGTCACCACCGTCGCCTCTGGACAGTCCTTTTCGGCCGCCGGTCTGCCGATCGAGGCGTTCGGCGGAATCCACGCCGAGATCCATCCCGACATCCCGCGGATCGCCAACCTCGGCTTCTTGATCAACGAGTCGGTCTACCACCCCGGCGACTCGTTCGACCTACCCGAGGGTGCCCGGGTCGAGACGCTGTTCGTGCCGGTGTCCGCGCCCTGGCTGAAGATCAGCGAGTCGGTCGAGTTCGTCCGGGCGGTCGCGCCGCGCCGGGCGTTCGCGCTGCACGACGGCGTCGTCAACGAGGCCGGTGGCAACCTGATCGACGGCGTCCTCGGCCGGCTGCTCAAAGTCGACTACCAGCGGTTGACCCCGGGTACGAGCGTCGATGCCTGACCCGGTCGCCGAGCTCTACGCCGCACCACCCGACGGCTTCGTCGCCGCCCGGGACGAGCTGGTGGCCGGTGCCAAGGCCGCCGGCCAGACCGACCGGGCCAAGCAGCTGGGCAAGCTGCGCAAACCCACCGTGGCCGCCTGGGTGGTCAACCTGCTGGCCATCCGCCGGCCCGAACTGGTGGACGAGCTGGTCGAGCTCTCCGCCGCGCTGCGGGAGGCACAGCGCGAGCTCAAGGGCGACGCCTTGCGCGAGCTCACCAAGCAGCGCCGCGAAGCGGTCGGCGCGCTGGTCAAGGAGGCGGTCTCGCTCGCCACGAAGGCCGACCCGCGCAATCGCGGCAAGCTGCCCGTCGGCGAGGTCGAGGCGACGCTGACCGCCGCGGTCTCCGATGCCGAGGTAGCACAGCAGCTGCGCACCGGGCGGTTGGTGCGGGCGGCCAGCTACGCCGGGTTCGGCGAGGTGCCGCGCCCGCAGCTGCGGCTGGTGACCGACGAGCCACCGGAGCCGGAGCCGGAGCCGGAGTCGTCCGAGGGCCGTGGCTCGAAGCGTGCGGCCGAGGCGGAGCGTGCAGCCCGCCGGCGCGCCGCCGATCGGGAACTGACCGCCGCGCGGAACGCGGAGAAGGCTTCCCAGGCCGACCTCGAGAAGGCCACCAAGGCGGAGGCGGACGGCGCCGCGGCGGTCGAGCGGGCCGAGGCCGCGCTCCAGGAGGCCGAGCGCCGCCGCGCTGACGCCGACGCCGCGCTCGGCCAGCTCCGGGTGGCCCGCAAGGCCGCCGAGCGGGCCGCCGTGCAGGCCCGCCGCCGCGTCGGCGAGGTCGAGGCGGCCATCGAGGCCATGGACGACCAAACATGAGCGGGCCGTGGCGAGCGAACCAGCCAGCTCGGTCAGCCGTGTCATACCCGGCCGCGCGGAACGAGTCGGCCGCATGACGCCCGAGCAGACCGCGCAGGCCTCCCGGGACGCGGTGTTGGAGCTGGGCGGCGCCTACGCCGAGTGCCCGCGGACGCTGCGCCGGGCCCGCCAGCTCGGGCTGTCCGGCTGGGCCTTCTACGTGGCCGGCCGGGGCGGGGCCCTCGGCGACGTGCGACCCGACACCGTGGCCGCCGCGCTCGGCTTCATCGCGCCCGAGGCGGTCGCCGACGGCTGGGACGGCGCCCGGCGGGTGCTGCCGCCCGTCGAGGTCGCCGCTGTGCACCTGGCCGAGTGCTGCCGGTGGGGCGTCGAGCAGCTGGGCGGTTTTCCCCGGGTCGAGCGGCTGGTCGAGCTGACCCAACGGGTGGTGCTGGCCGCCGACGCGTCCGCGCTGCCGCTGTTCGCGGCCTGGCGGGCCATGCCGGTGCCCGACGACCACCTGGGCGCGCAGGCCGCGGTGCTGCTGCACCTGCTGCGCGAGCACCGCGGCGGCGCGCACCTGCTGGCCGTGCGGGCCAGCGGGCTGAGCCCGCTGGAGGCGATCATCGCCGGGCCGGAGGGCGAGGCCGGCGCGGTGGCCTGGGGCTGGCAGCCGCCCTACCCGGGCATCGGGCCGCTGCTCCGCCGCCGGGTGTGGGCGGAGGCGGTGACCGACCGGATCGCCGCGTCGGCCTACGCGGCGCTCAGCCAGACCGAGCGGATCGAGCTGCTCGGGCTGCTGGACAGCGCCCGCAAGGGCGTCCGGCCGCAGGGCAGCGAACCCAACCGGCGGTCGGGTCCGGAACCCGACGACGGCGCCCGGGCCGTGCTCGACTAATTCGTTCGCATCACGCCCCGGGGTGTGAGAGAAACTCTGGGTGGCTTTTCCTGACGGCTGGAGCACCCGCCGGCCCACCCTCGACGACCTGCCGGCGATCCTCGAGCTGATGCGGGCCAACGACATCGCGGCCACCGGCGAGCCGGAGACCGGCGAAGACGCCGTCAGGGCCGCGCTGACCTCGCCACACGTCGACCCGGCGCGCGACTGCTGGTTGGCCTACGGGCCCGACGGCCGGCTCGGCGGCTGGGCCTACATCGACAACGACAACGGCGGCGACAAGGAGTTCGTCGAGGTCTACGTGCATCCCGACGGCGGCGCTCCGTGCCGCCGACCGCTGCTCGACCTGGTGCTGCGCCGGGTCGCCGAGCGGGCCGCCGAGCACGGCTTCGCCGAGGTCACCGCGAAGGCCGGCGCGTTGCCGGCCGAGACCGACTACATCGCCGACATCGAGGCGGTCGGGTTCCGGTTCGAGAAGCGCTACGCCCGCATGCGCCGGTCGCTCTCCGACATCGCACCCGCGCCACTGCCGCGCGGGGTGACCATCCGGCTCGTCCGCCCCGACGACGACGAAGACCTGCGGCTGTTCCACCGCATCTACGACACCGGCTTCCGCGATGCCTACGACTACCACCCGCGCGACTACGACTCGTGGCGGGCCTACGTCGACGGGTTGACCTCGGTCGCCTGGGACGAGTGGTTCGTAGCCGAGGTCGACGGCGTGCCGGCCGGCGTGCTGATGTCCGCCGACCAGTTCCTCGAGCACAACGAGGCCTTCGTCAAGAACCTCGCGGTGCTGCGCGAGTTCCGCCGGCGCGGTGTCGGCGGCGCGCTGCTGCGGCACGCGTTCGCGGTCTACGCGGCCAAGGGGCGGGCGCAGGTCGGGCTCGG
Organism: Asanoa sp. NPDC049573; assembly: GCF_040676615.1. Lineage (NCBI taxonomy): Bacteria > Bacillati > Actinomycetota > Actinomycetes > Micromonosporales > Micromonosporaceae > Asanoa > Asanoa sp. NPDC049573. The sequence goes on along the minus strand of NZ_JBFAPI010000002.1, from coordinate 255,227 downwards.
TGTCGACATGACCAGCCCGACCAAGGCGGCCAACCTCTACCTGGCCGCCGGGATGACGGCCATCTACGAGGCCGACATCTTCGCGCAACAGGTCAAAGCGGCCTAGAGCTCGGGCGACGAGGTCTTCGTCGGGCGGGAGCGCAGCTCGGTGACGTAGTCGTCGGGCGCGCCGGCCTTCTGGGCCGCGTTGGCGATCTCCGAGAGATACCACGCGGTCGGCAGGCCACCCTCGTAGCCGTTGAAGACATACACCCAGACGGTCTCCTCGCCGTCCAGGGTGACCGCTCGCATGTGCAGCTTGCGGTAGGTCTGCCCGGTGACCCCCTCGACCTCGTCGAGCTGGGCGGCATCCCAGGGGTGCACGTCGTAGAGCGCGACGAAGACCCGGTCGCCGGGTGATTCGACGATCGTGGTGACCGCACCCTCCCAGCCGATCACGTCTTCACCCGCGAAGGTGAGGCGCCAGCCTTCCAGCCAGCCGGTACCCACCATCGGCGAATGCGGACAGTAAGCGCGCATTCGGGCGGGATCGAGGTTTGAGCCGTACGCGGCGTAATGACGCACGGCGATGACGATAGCCCGGCTCGCCGGTCGTGGAGAATACGACACGTGACACGAATCGTTATCGTGGGTGGTGGACCGGCCGGTTACGAGGCGGCGCTGGTCGCCGCGCAGCTCGACGCCGACGTGACAGTCGTCGAAGCGGAGGGCGCCGGAGGCGCTTGCGTGCTGTCGGACTGCGTACCCTCAAAGACCTTTATTGCCAGCTCAGACGTGGTGACGGCCGGGCGAGACACCGAGCGCTTCGGTGTGCGCTCCGGCGGTGCGGAAGCGGTGACCGTCGATGCCCGGGCGGTCAACGCGCGGGTGAAGAATCTTGCCCAGGCCCAGTCGAATGACATCCACAACAAGCTCGTCAAGGCGGGTGTCGACTTCGTGGCCGGCACTGCCCGGCTCGGCGCTGACACGTTGGGTCACACCCACCGGGTGGAAATCACACCCGCGGGGGGTGACACGCCGTACTCGGTCGATGCCAGCACTGTGTTGATCGCCACGGGCGCGACACCGCGGGTGCTGCCGACGGCCGTGCCGGACGGCGAGCGGATCCTCGACTGGCGCCAGCTCTACGACCTGCCGGAGCTCCCCGAGCACCTGATCGTGATCGGTTCGGGCGTGACCGGCGCCGAGTTCGCCAGCGCCTACCTGGCGATGGGTGTGCGGGTGACGCTGGTGTCCAGCCGCGACCGGGTGATGCCGCACGAGGACGCCGACGCCGCGCAGGCGATCGAACGGGTGTTCCGCTCGCGGGGGATGACCATACTCAACAACGCCCGCGGCAACGCCGTGCGGCGGACCGCTGACGGCGTCGAGGTGGAGTTGTCGACCGGCGGCACCGTCACCGGCTCGCACGCCCTGATGGCGGTCGGGTCGGTGCCGAACACCCAAGGGCTCGGGCTCGAGGACTACGGCGTGAACGTCGGGCCGGGCGGCTACGTGACCGTCGACCGGGTGTCGCGTACCAACGTGCCGGGCATCTACGCGGCTGGTGACTGCACCGGTGTGTTGCTGCTGGCCAGCGTCGCGGCGATGCAGGGCCGGATCGCGATGTGGCACGCGCTCGGCGAGGCGGTCCAGCCCCTGCGGCTGCGCACGGTGGCGGCCAACGTGTTCACCGACCCGGAACTGGCGACCGTCGGGGTGAGCCAGAACGACGTCGACGCGGGGCGGGTGCCGGCCCGCGAGGTGATGCTGACGCTCGCCGGCAACGCCCGCGCCAAGATGGCCGACCTCGGCGACGGCTTCGTCAAGCTCTTCTGCCGGCCGGCCAGCGGTCAGGTGGTGGGCGGCGTCGTGGTGGCGTCGAAGGCGTCGGAGCTGATCCTGCCGATCGCCCTGGCGGTGGAGAACAACATGACCGTCGACCAGCTCGCCCACACCATCACGATCTATCCCTCGCTGTCGGGGTCGATCACTGAGGCGGCGCGTCAGCTGATGCTGCACGAACTCCAGTAGCGTCGAGCGCCGCTCCCGCCGGTGCTGTCGCCGGGATCGGCGGTACCGGCGGGGCGCCACGCAGGGCGGCCGGCTTCCACAGGGCCAGGCCCCAACCGGCGCCCGCGAACACCAGCGCCGCGAGCACGGCCACCACGATCAGGCGCCAGCCCGACGAGGTGATCGCGGAGCCACCGAGGTGGCCGACCAGCGTGCCGTAGGTGGCCCAGCCGACCGCGGCCAGCGCCTGGTAGAGCAGGAACTGCTTGTAGGGGTATTGCGCGCGGCCGGCCGAGAAGCACGCCGCCATCCGGCCGCCCGGGACGAACCGGCAGATCAGGATGACCAGGGGGCCGGGCTCGCGGAGCCCGCGGGTCAGCTTGCTGGCGGCGCGCCGGGCCCGGCCGCGCTGCTCGGCGGTCTTCGCGACGCCGTCGGTCTGCACGCCGCACCGTTGCCGCAAGCGGGCGATCGGCCCCGCGCGGTGGTGGGTCGAGCGGCCCAGCAGGTAGCAGGCCCAGTCGCCGACGATGACGCCGACCGCCCCGACAGCGATGGTGGTCGGTATGCTCAGGTGGCCGTAGGCGGTCAGCGCTCCGCCCGTGATCATGATGGCCTGGGTCGGGATGACCGGCACGAAGGCGTCGACGATCAGCAGGCCGAGCAGCAGCAGATAGGCGGACACAGGCGAGGTCACCGTGCCTAGCACGTCGGCCATGCGCGCAACCTCCATCCCCGCCGGGCTCAGGATAGTTTCCGGAAAGCCCTGTTGGGGGACAGTTACGGCGCGGCCCCCCAACCGCTCGTCTCGCATTTTGACCCTACAGACGTCACGGTGCCGGCGGCGTACCGTGGAAATGTGCGGTCCGGCACGTCGGGTCCCCCGTTCCTGGTGTGCCGGGCCGCCACCTCTGGGCCGTCGGCAGGTCCCGTGCCGACGGCCCCCTGCTGACCTAACGATCGATCGCGTCGGCGGCCGCCATCACCCGCAGGGCGTTCGCGGCCAGGCCCAACCGCAGCGGGGTGTAGCCGCGCGGCTCTCCGTCGACCTCGACCGGCACCGGACGGTCGGTCTCCACCAGGATCTCGTCGGTGGCCAGGAACGGCTCCTCGCCGTGTGAGCGCAGGTGGCCGGTCGCCGCGTTGCGGGCCGTCTCGCGCAGCAGCCGCACCCGGTTGGCGTCGCCGACCGGATAGGCGACCAGCAGCCGGTCGTCGGCGTCGGCGTCGGCGGTGATCGGCCGGCCGGCGTGGAAACCGCCGTTGGCGACGTAGAGCTGGTGGGTCAGGTATTCGTGCGACCGGCCGTCGGTCCGCACGGTCACCCGCATCGGCCGGTGCCGGGTCAGCAGGGCCAGCGCGGTCGCCGGGTAGGCGAGGCGGCCGATCACCTTCTTCAGCCGGGGCGGCGCCTTCGCGAAGATCTCCGCCGACAGCCCGATCCCGACGTGGTTGGCGAACGGCAGGTCGCCGGCGATACCCAGATCGACGTCGATCACCTTGCCGCCGGTCAGGATGGCCACCGCGGCGTCGAGGTCGAGCGGGATGCCGAGGGTACGGGCGAAGTTGTTGGTCGTGCCCAGCGGCAACAGCCCGAGCGCGACGTCGCGGTGGGCCAGGTGGCGGGCGGCCGCGCCGATCGTGCCGTCGCCACCGCCGACGATCAGCAGGTCGGGGCCGAGCTCGGTGGCCGCTGCCAGGCTGCCACCCAACTCGCGGGGATCGTCGACCGGGAAGCGCCCGAGCAGCTCGAAGCCGGCCGCGTCGAGCCGCTGCCGCACCCCGTCGTAGAGCCGGCGGCCGCGCCGGGAGTGTGCGTTGACCAGCAGCACGGCCCGGCGACCGGTGCGGATCGCCGTCGTCAGCTCCGGCTTCGTACGCAATGCGGATCCTCGGGGTCGGTCGAATTTCGCGTGCGTTCCCGGTGGCCGGCCCGCTAGTCTGGGCGACATGGTTGGGCCAGCACGCACGACGACGCCGGGATGTCCCGGCGTGCTGCGCTGACCCTACCGTCATCGATCCAGCCCCGGGGCGATCCGCCGCCGGGGCGCTTTGCTGTGCGCGGGTGGGTCGTCGCGGCGACTTCCAGGAGCCAGACATGATCGACCATCGCAAGCTCGGGCGCGAGCTCGGTATCTTCCACTCCGACCCGCGGTCCGGCGCCGGCCTGCCGATCTGGCTGCCCGCCGGTGCGGCCGCGCGGCACGCGGTCGAGGAATACCTGCGTGACCTCGAGCGCCGCAACGGTTATCAGCACGTCTATTCGCCGCCGCTCGGCCGGCGCGAGCTGTTCGAGCTGTCCGGCCATCTCGGCTATTTCGCCGACGACATGTTCCCGCCGATGCGCGTGTCCGACGACGACGAGCTGATGCTGCGCCCCGCGTTGTGCCCGCACCACTGCCTGGTCTACCTGGCACGCGGTCGGTCCTACCGGGAGCTGCCGCTGCGGATCGCCGAGATCGGCGGCATGTATCGCAGCGAGCGCTCCGGGGTGCTCGGCGGGCTCAGCCGGGTGCGGGCGATCCAACTCAACGACGCGCACCTGTTCTGCGCATTGGCCGACGTGGGTGCCGAGGTGGCCGAAGTGTTGCGACTGGTCGACGTCGCGCACGCGGCCCTCGGGGTGCGGGTCAGCGGGCTGCGGCTCGCCCTGCGCGGCCCGGGCTCGAAGTATGTCGGCTCGGACGCCTCGTGGGAGCTGGCGGAGTCGTTGCTGCGGGTGGCCCTCGCGGACAGATCCTATGTGGAGGCGGCGGGCGAGGCGGCGTTCTACGGTCCGAAGATCGATATCCAGGTCGCCGACGCAGCCGGCCGGGAATGGACCCTGTCGACCGTGCAGCTCGACTTCGACAAGCCCGCGCGCTTCGATCTGTCCTATATAGATGCTTCTGGCGAACGCGCGCGGCCGGTGCTGGTGCATCGGAGCCTGGTCGGGAGCATGGAGCGGCTGTTCGGCTATCTCATCGAGGCACACGAGGGTGCGTTTCCGGCCTGGTACGCGCCGCTGCAACTGCGCGTGCTGCCGGTGTCGGCCGGGTCGGCCGAGGCGGCTGCCGGGTTCGCCTCGGCGGCGGTCGAGGCCGGGCTGCGGGCCGAGGTGGTCGCGGAGGAGTCGCTCGGGGCCCGGATCCGTGACGCCGCGGGGTCGCGGGTGCCCTACGTCGCGGTGATCGGCGAGCGGGAGGCGGCCGCCGGCGAGGTTTCGCTGCGGGTGCGCGGCGGCCGCGAACTGCCGTCGATGCCGGTGGCCGAGGCGCTGCGGCTGATCGGGGGAGTGGTCGCCGCCCGGTCGCACGAGCTGGTGCCTTAGCGCCTGTCGTCGCGCTGGTAGACGTCCGGGATGCCGTCGGAGTCGTCGTCGCGTTCCTCTTCCGCGACGAGCTCGCGATAGTGCGTGTTGCGGCCTCGCAGCAACACGGTCGAGATGGCCGCGGCCAGCAGCGAGCCGACCAGGATGCCGAGCTTGGCGTTGGCATCCCGGTCGGTGCCCGCGCCGAACGCGAGCTCGGCGATCAGCAGCGCGACGGTGAAGCCGACCCCGGCGAGCACGGCCAGGCCGAGGACGTCCCACCAGGACAGGCCCCTGGCCAGCTCGGCCCGGGTGAACCGCTGCACCAGCCAGGTCGAGCCGAGCACGCCGGCGGTCTTACCGATCACCAGTCCGGCGACGATCCCGACCAGCACCGGGTCGCCGAAGCCGCCGGCGGCCGAGACGGTGACGCCGGCGGAGAAGAAGGCGAAGACCGGCACCGCGAGGCCGGCGGAAAGCGGCCGCCAGCGGTGCTCGAAGTGCTCGGCCAGCCCGGGCCCGTCGCCCGGCGAGCGTCGCCGCACCGGCACGGTGAAGGCGAGCAGCACGCCCGCGACAGTCGCGTGCACGCCCGACGCATGCACCAGCGCCCAGGTGACCAGGGCGAGGGGGAGCAGCAGCCACCACCAGCGCACCCGCTTCTGGACCAGCACGCCGAAGACGGCGAGCGGGATCAGCGCGAGCAGCAGCGGCAGTGGGTGCAGGCTCGTGGTGTAGAAGGCGGCGATGATCGTGATCGCCAGCAGGTCGTCGACCACGGCCAGCGTGAGCAGGAAGGTGCGCAGCGCGGTCGGCAGGTGCGTATTGATCAGCCCGAGCACGGCGAGCGCGAACGCGATGTCGGTCGCCGTCGGTATCGCCCAGCCGCGTGGGGCGCCGCCGGCCATGGTCGCGTTGACGATGACGTAGATGACGGCCGGCGCGGCCATTCCGCCGACCGCGGCGGCGACCGGCAACGCGGCCCGCCGCGGATCGCGCAGGTCACCGGCGACGAACTCGCGCTTGAGCTCCAACCCGGCGACGAAGAAGAAGATGGCCAGCAGCCCGTCGGCCGCCCATTCCTCGACGGTGAGGTGCAGGTGCAGCGCGGCCGGACCGAACGCGTAGTCGGAGACCGTCTCGTAGGTTTCTGACCAGGGCGTGTTGGCCCAGATCAGGGCGGCGACCGCGGCGCCGACGAGGAGCAGGCCGCCGGTGGTCTCGGTGCGCAGGATCTCCGCGATGCGGCTGGTCTCGACGAAGCTGCCGCGCCCGAACAGTCGGTTGGGCATCTTGTCTGACACGTCGCGGCTCCTCCGGCGTGGTTTCCTGTGTCCCGCACTCGTAGGGATAGGAGAGCACGCGCATGCTGCACCTTCGGATCATCGTTCCACCGGACCTCCGGGCCGACGTGGAGAACGCGCTACGCGCGGCGACCGCGGTGACCCATGTGGTCGTCCTACCCGGCGCGGCCGCCAAACCCCCGGGCGACGTGCTCCTCGCCGACGTGGTCCGCGAGGGCGCGAGCGCGGTGCTGGGAGTGCTGCGTGGTCTCGGCGTGGAAGAGCGCGGTGCGATCGTCATGGAGAACATCGACGTCTCGCTGTCGCGCTTCGCCGACCGAGCCGCGCGCCGTACACCCGGAATGGGTGTCGACGCGGTCGTGTGGGAGGAGATCGAGCACCGCACCGGCGAGGAAACCGAACTGTCCGGCGCCTTCGTGGCCTTCCTGATCGTCGCGACGGTCATCGCCGGCATCGGCGTCCTGCTCGACCAGCCGATCCTGATCGTCGGCGCGATGGTCGTCGGTCCCGAGTTCGGCCCGTTGGCGGCCCTCTGCGTCGGCGCGGTGCAACGCCGCTGGACCCTGGTCCGTCGCGCGCTGATCGCGCTGGTGGTCGGTTTCCCGGTGGCGATGGCGGTGACCGTGGTGAGCACGCTGCTGCTCGACGCGGCCGGCCTCGTCAGCCGCGAGATGCTGACCGCGCCCCGCCCACTGACCGACTTCATCTGGCGCCCGGACGCCCTGTCGTGGGTGGTCGGCTTCCTGGCCGGCGTCGCCGGCATGCTCTCCCTGACCTCCGCGAAGTCAGCGACGCTGGTCGGCGTCCTGATCTCGGTGACAACGGTTCCGGCGGCGGCGAACGCCGCGGTGGCGCTGACGTACGGGGTGCGCGGGGAGGCGCTCGGCTCGGCCGCCCAACTGGCGATCAACCTGGCGGCGATCGTGCTGGCCGGAGTGCTGACCCTGCTCGTGCAGCGGCTGTGGTGGAGCCGGCCACGGCGGTCGGGTCCTTCCCGTGGCGCGGCTCAGTCGGACCGCGATGCTGGTGCGGCCGAGGCCGTCGCGCCGTGAGCGCGGCTGTGCCGTCCTTCCGCGGGCTTTGCTCTGCACCCTTGTAGGAAGCGCCCCCCACGAGCGGCCGCCTCCTGCAAGGGTGCAGAGCAAAGCGCGAAGAATCACCCCGCGACAGCGACCGCCGCGGCCAGGCCGACCCAGAAGACCTGCAGGACGGTCCGCCGCCCGATCGGCTCGACCGGCCGCCCGCCCAGCGACAATCTCCGCCGCGCCGCGGACACGTTGGCCGGGAACATCGCGACCATCAGCACCGCGAGAGCCCCGGCCGCCAGCCGGAACGTAGCCGGGATCAACAGGCCGACCGCGCCGGCCAACTCCAACACGCCGGTGACGGTGACCAGCAGTTCGGGCCGCGGCAGCGACGGCGGGACCATCGCGATCATGCCGGCCCGCATCCGCGGTGCGAAGTGGGCCAGGCCGGTGACCACGAACATCAGGGCCAGGCCGACCCGCAGCGCCGGGATCCAGCCGTCGAGGGGGTCGACGCCGGCCAAGCCAGCGACCCGGGCGACAACGAAACCGATAACCAGGAAAACCAGAGGCGCCATGACCAACTCCTTTAACTAGTCACTGTCAAGTTAGCAGCAGAACTTGTCAGTGGCAAGTTAGAATGGGTTCATGAGAAAGTGGCGGGCATGACACGGCCCTACCATCACGGCGACCTACGGCGGACCCTGCTCGCGGCGGCCGCGGAAGCGATCACCGAACACGGCCCGGCCGCGCTGAGCCTGCGCGACCTGGCCCGCCGCGCCGGTGTCTCGCACGCGGCACCGGCCCATCACTTCGGCGACAAGGCCGGCCTGCTCACCGCGCTCGCCGCCGAGGGCTTCACGCTGCTGGCCGACGAGCTCGACCGCACCAGGGCGACCGGCGGCGGCGTGCTCGACGCGGGCGTCGGCTACGTGCGGTTCGCGGTGGCCCACCGCGCCCACTTCGCCGTGATGTTCCAGCCCGAGCTGCTCAACCGCACCGACCCGGAGCTGGCCGCCGCCGAGAGCCGGGCCTCGGCCGCGTTGGGCGCCGCCGTCGCGACGCTCAGAGACGCCGACCGGCGCGGTGCCGACGCGCGCATCGCCGGCCTGTCCGCCTGGTCGATCGTGCACGGCTTCGCGACGCTGTGGCTCAGCGGCGCCCTGCCCGGCGACCTCGGCGACGACCCCGAGGAGGCGGCCCGACAGGTGATCAGACCACTGTTCGCCGCGAGATGAGCAAGAGCTACCAGCTCGTCGGCAACGGCATGCCCTCGGTGAACCCGGCCGTCGACTGCACGCCCACCACCGCCCGCTCGCGGAACTCCGGGATCGACGCCGCACCGGCATAGGTGAACGCGCTGCGTACCCCCGCGACGATCTCGTCGATCAGGTCTTCGACGCCGGGCCGGTCGCGGTCCAGATACATCCGCGCCGACGAGATGCCCTCCTCGAACACCGCCTTGCGGGCCCGGTCGAACGGGCTGTCGTCGGCGGTGCGGGCGCTGACCGCGCGGGCCGACGCCATCCCGAAGCTCTCCTTGTAGCGCCGCCCGTCGGGATCGGTGTAGAGGTCGCCCGGCGACTCGTAGGTGCCGGCGAACCAGGAGCCGATCATCACGTTGGACGCGCCCGCGGCAAGAGCCAGAGCGACATCACGAGGATGGCGTACGCCACCGTCGGCCCAGACGTGTCGCCCGAGCGCGCGGGCCGCCGTGGCGCAGTCGAGCACGGCCGAGAACTGAGGCCGCCCGACGCCGGTCATCATCCGGGTCGTGCACATCGCACCGGGGCCGACGCCGACCTTGATGATGTCGGCGCCGGCGTCGACCAGGTCGCGCACGCCGGCCGCGGTCACCACGTTGCCGGCGACGATCGGCACTGACGGGTCGAGCCCGCGTACCGACCGCAGCACGGTCAGCATCCGCTCCTGGTGACCGTGCGCGGTGTCGACGACCAGCGTGTCGACGCCGGCGTCGAGCAGCGCGGCGGCCTTGCCGACCACGTCGCCATTGATGCCGATCGCGGCCGCGATCCGCAGCCGGCCCTTGCTGTCGAGCGCCGGCCGGTAGAGCGTCGCCCGCAGCGCGGCCGCGCGGGTCAACACGCCGACCAGCCGGCCCTCGACGTCGACCACCGGCGCGATCCGCCGCCGGGCGGTGTTGAGGGCGTCGAAGCCGCGCCGCGGGTCGGCCTCGGCCGGGACGGTCAGCAGTTCGGTCGACATCACGTGTCGCACCTGCGCGAACCGGTCGACACCGACCAGGTCGGCCTCGGTGACCACGCCGACCGGGCGCTGCGCGTCGTCGACCACCACGACGGCGCCGTGCGCCCGCTTCGGCAGCAGGTGGATGGCGTCACCGACCGTGTCGGTCGGGCCGAGCGTGATCGCCGTGTCGTGCACCAGGTGCCGCTGCTTGACCCACGCGATCACGTCGGCGACGACCTCGATCGGGATGTCCTGCGGTATCACCGCAATCGCGCCGCGCCGCGACACGGTCTCGGCCATCCGCCGGCCGGCGACCGCGGTCATGTTGGAGACCACGAGCGGGATCGTGGTGCCGCTGCCGTCGTCTGTGGACAGGTCCACGTCGAGGCGGGACACCAGGTCCGACCGGGCCGGCGTCATGAAGACGTCACTGTACGTCAGATCGTGGCTGGGCGCGTTGCCGTCGAGAAACCTCACCGGGTCATCATTCCCGGGCCGCTAAGCGATCGTGCAGATCGGGGCGCCCGCCGTGACCGTGGCGCCGACGGTGGCCGCGAGCCCGGAGACGGTGCCGGCCTTGTGGGCATTGATCGGCTGCTCCATCTTCATCGCCTCGAGCACGACGATCAGGTCGCCCTCGGCCACCTCGTCACCGTCGGCGACGGCCACCTTGACGATCGTGCCCTGCATGGGCGAGCTGAGCGTGTCGCCGCCGGCGGCCGGGCCGCTGTGGGTTCCTGCCCGCCGGCCAGGGCGCGTCGTTGGAGCGTTGCCCGAGTTGGCGCCCGTACCCCCGGAAAAGCCGGCGGGAAGGCGCACCTCGAGCCGCTTTCCGCCCACCTCGACCACGACGGTCTCGCGTTCCGCCGGCGGCGCGGCCGCGGCAGCGGCGGCCGCGTCGAAGGGTTTGACCTCGTTGGACCACTCGGTCTCGATCCAGCGGGTGTGCACCCGGAACGGCTCGTCGGTGAACGCGGGGTCGCGCACCACCAGGCGGTGGAACGGCAACGCGGTGGCCATCCCGTCGACGACCATCTCGTCGAGAGCGCGGCGGGCACGCTCGAGCGCCTCGGTGCGGGTCTCGCCGGTGACGATGACCTTGGCGAGCAGCGAGTCGAAGTTGCCGCCGATCACGTCACCCTCGGCGATGCCGGCGTCGACCCGCACACCCGGGCCGCTCGGGAGCCGCAGCCGGGTGACCGTTCCGGGAGCGGGCAGGAAGTTTCGGCCCGGATCTTCGCCGTTGATCCGGAACTCGAACGAGTGCCCGCGGGGGCTGGGGTCTTCCAGGTGCCGCAGCGGCTCGCCGTCGGCGATCCGGAACTGCTCGCGGACGAGGTCGAGGCCGGAGGTCTCCTCGGAAACCGGGTGCTCGACCTGGAGCCGGGTGTTGACCTCGAGGAAAGAGATCGTGCCGTCGGTGCCGACCAGGTATTCGACCGTGCCGGCACCCTCGTAGCCGGCCTCGCGGCAGATCGCCTTGGCGCTCTCGTGGATCTGCTTGCGCTGGTCGTCGGTGAGGAACGGGGCCGGAGCCTCCTCGACCAGCTTCTGGTGGCGGCGCTGCAGCGAGCAGTCGCGCGTGCCGACCACCACGACGTTGCCGTGCCGGTCGGCGAGCACCTGGGCCTCGACGTGCCGCGGGTGGTCGAGGTAGCGCTCCACGAAGCACTCGCCCCGGCCGAACGCCGCGACCGCCTCGCGGGTGGCACTCTCGAACAGCGCCGGGATCTCCTCGATCGTGCGGGCCACCTTGAGGCCGCGGCCGCCACCGCCGAACGCCGCCTTGATCGCGACGGGTAGGCCGTGCTTCTGCGCGAACTCGACCACCTCGTCGGGGCCCTTGGCCGGGTCGGGCGTGCCGGGCACCAGGGGCGCGCCGGCCCGCTGGGCGATGTGCCGGGCCGTGACCTTGTCACCGAGGTCGCGGATCGCCTGCGGCGACGGGCCGATCCAGGTCAAACCCGCCTCGGTCACCGCGGTCGCGAAATCGGCATTCTCCGACAGAAACCCATAACCAGGGTGTACGGCGTCAGCGCCGGAGCGCGTGGCGACCTCGATCAGCTTGTCGATGCGCAGGTAGGTCTCGGTCGCGGTGTCGCCGTCGAGCGCGTAGGCCTCGTCGGCCAGCACGGCGTGCGGCGCGTCGCGGTCGGAGTCGGCGTAGACGGCGACGCTGCCCAGCCCGGCGTCGCGGCAGGCACGGATGACCCGTACCGCGATCTCGCCCCGGTTGGCGATCAGAACCTTGCGCATATTCGGGAGTGTATCGGCGCGGATGATCAACTTACCTAGGAGTAGCTGTGGGATGTGCAACGCTTGGTGCGTGTCGGCAACCCGGATGATGATCCTCGGCGCGGTGCGGTTGATGCAGCCCGTCCACGGCTACGACGTGCGCCGTGAGCTGCTCAGTTGGGGCGCCGACAAGTGGGGCAACGTGCAACCCGGATCGATCTATCACGGGTTGCGCAAGCTCGCCGAGGAGGAGATGGTGCGCGAGGTCGGCACCGACTCCGTCGGTGGGCGGCCGGCGCGCACGTCCTATGAGATAACGGCCAAGGGCGAGGCCGAGTTCGAGTCCCTGTTGCGCAACCAGTGGTGGAATGTTGCCCTTCCGGTCGACCCGTTCTTCGCCGCCTTCTCCTTTGTGGGTGCCCTGCCGCGCGAGGAGGCGTCGGCCGCGTTGCGCAACCGGGCGAGGGTGCTGCGGGCGACGGTCGACGGCATGCGCGCGTCCCTCGAGTCGCGCTGGATCAGCGAGCTCAAGCCGACGCACGTGGCCTGGATGTTCGAGCTGAGCATTGTCCGGACGGAGGGGGAGATCGACTGGTGCGAGCGGATCGCCGACCTGATCGATTCAGGAGTGTCGTACCTCCCGGATAGCCTCCGCGAGTCTCCCGAGTTCCGCGACTATCTCGACGGATCAAGCAATATTCAACGTTGACCAGTCGAGTTATATCGCGTTAGAGTCCCGGGTGACACACGTCGACCCGGGGGTGGTTCATGATCATCGAGACCAGTGGGCTGCGGAAGTCATTCCGCTCCCGCCAGGGCAGAGAGAAGAAGACGGTCGAGGCCGTGCGCGGCGTCGACCTGCGCGTCGACGAGGGCGAGATCTTCGGTTTCCTCGGTCCCAACGGCGCCGGCAAGACCACCACGCTGCGCATGCTGGCCACGCTGATCGTCCCCGACGGCGGTGCGGCGACGATCGCGGGCGCCGACCTGCTGCGCGATCCGGGCGAGGTGCGGCGCCGCATCGGCTATGTGGCCCAGGGCGGCAGCACGTGGGACGACTCGACCGCGCGTGAGGAACTGGTGCTCCAGGCCCGGCTCTACGGGGTCGGCAAGGGCGTCGCGCTGGAGCGGGCGGCCCGCGCTCTCGACGCGTTCCAGCTCTCCGAATACGCCGACCGCAAGTGCAAGACCTACTCGGGCGGCCAGCGGCGCCGGGTCGACATCGCGCTCGGCATCATCCACGAGCCGCGGGTGGTCTTCCTCGACGAGCCGACCACCGGCCTCGACCCGCAGAGCCGGGCACACATGTGGGATGAGATCCGCCGGCTGCGCGCCGAGGGCATGACGGTCTTCATCACCACCCACTACCTCGAAGAGGCCGACGCGCTCTGCGACCGCATCGCGATCATCGACAACGGCGAGGTCGTCGCCGAAGGCACCCCGGCCGCACTCAAGCGCGAGATCTCCCACGACGTGATCACCGTCGGGCTCAACGGCGCCACCGTCGAGGCCGCGGCGCTGCTCGACGGCGCGACCTTCGTGGCCCGGCTGGAGAAGCTCGACACCGGCGACGGGCTGCGGCTGTTCGTCGACGACGGCGCCACCGCGATGCCGCAGGTGCTGCGCGAGCTGGAGCGCAACGGCGTCACCCTGAAGTCGATCGAGCTGCACCGCCCGAGCCTCGACGACGTCTTCCTGACCAAGACCGGCCGATCTCTGCGGGAGAAGTGACGATGAAGTTCCTCCGAGACTGTTGGCTGATCTTCCAGCGGCAGATTCAGCTCCTGCTCCGCAACCCGATCTGGGTCTTCGTCGGCATCTTCCAGCCGGTGATGTACCTGTTGCTCTTCGCACCCCTGCTCAAGCCCGCGCTGTCGCCGCTCGGCGTGACCACCGACGCCGAGGCCTACCGGGTGTTCGTGCCCGGCCTGCTCGTCCTGCTGGCCATCTTCGGCGGCCTGTTCCAGGGCTTCGGCCTGATCGCCGAGCTGCGCGCGGGCGTGATCGAGCGATCCCGGGTCACTCCCGTGAGCCGCTTCGCGCTGCTGCTCGGCCGTTCACTGCGCGACGTGGTCTCGCTGATCGTCCAGGCCGGCATCATCACCATCCTGGCGCTCTTCTTCGACCTGCGGGTGTTCATCGGCGACCTGCTGCTGGCCTACCTGATGCTGGCCCTGATCGCGCTGATGACCTCGACGCTGTCCTACGGCGTGGCGCTGGCCGTGAAGAGCGAAGACGCGCTCGCCCCGCTGATGAACACGGTCGCCCAGCCGGTCCTGCTGCTCTCCGGCATCCTGCTGCCGCTTCAGTTCGCGCCGGCCTGGCTCGGCGACGTCGCCAAGTGGAACCCGTTCTCGTGGGCGGTCGACGGCACCCGCGCCCTGTTCGCCGGTGACGTCGGCAACGACAAGGTCTGGCAGGGCCTGCTGATCGTGGCGGTGCTGACCGTGCTTGCGGTCTGGTGGGCGGCCCGTGAGTTCGCCCGCAGCGTCCGCTGATCTCCGGGGGGAGGGGATGGTGATACCCGCGAGCCACGGGGTCGCGGGTATCACCATCGCGGTCGCTTCCCGAGGGTCTGTGAGAACGCTCTCTCCGCGTACCGTGAGTTCGTGCCGCGCCTAGTCCACGACCGCATCACCGTGCTGCTCTACGCGCAGCTCGGTGTCTGGGGTTTCTTCCTCTACGGCTTCGGCCCGGTCGTGCCGCTGCTCCGCGACGAGCAGGGGGTCAGCGCGGCGCTGGCGAGCCTGCACGGCACCGGCCTGGCGGCCGGCGTCCTGATCGCCGGCTTCATCTTCTCGCCGGTCTCCCGCCGCATCGGCCGCGGCGCCACCATCTGGGTCGGCATGGCCGGCGTGACGCTCGTGATCGGCATCCTCTGGGTGGCCCGCCCGCTCCCGGTGACCGTCGGCGCGGCCGTCCTGGTCTCGGTCTTCGGCTCGTTCATCGTCAACGGCGTCAACGCCGCCATCTCCGACCACCAGGGCCCGGCCGCTCCGGCCGCCTTGAGCGAGGCCAACGCGGCGGCGGCCTTCACCGGCATCGTCTCGCCGTTGGTCGTCGGCCTCTTCGTCGGTGTGGGCCTGGGCTGGCGCCCGGCCCTGTCCCTGGTGGTCCTGCTCATCCTGGGCGTGCTGGCGCTGGCCACGCTGTGGCGGGTGGGCACGCCCGCCCGGCCGGTCGCGCTCGCTGGTTCAGCGCCCTCCGGGCGGCTGTCGCGCTCGTACTGGATCACTCTCGTGCTGCTCGCGTCGACCTCGTCGATCGAGGTCTGCTTCTCCCTGTGGGCGGTCGACGTGCTGCGCAGCCACGCCGGCATGGCCTCGGGCCCGGCGGCGGCCGGCTTCGCGGCCGTCCTGGCCGGCATGTTCGTAGGCCGCCTGGTCGCGGGCCGGGTAGCGCTGCACATCCCGACGATCCGGCTGTTGTTGCTGTCGCTGGCCATCTCCCTGGCCGGCTTCGCCATCTTCTGGCTGGGCACCGCGCCGTGGCTTGCGGTGTCGGGCCTGTTCGTGGTCGGCCTGGGCATCGCGGTCCAGTACCCGCTGGTCATCTCCCTGGCGCTGGCGGCCGCCCCCGGCCAGGCCGACCGAGCCTCGGGCCTGACCTCCTACCCGGTAGCTTTCGGCTTCGGCGTGGCCCCCGTGCTGCTGGGCGCCCTGGCCGACCGCTCCGGCCCGCACGCGGCCTTCCTGGTGCTGCCCCTGTTCATCGTCGCGGCGGCGGTCCTGACCCTGTGGCTCGCGCGGTCGCTAGCTCTTCCAGAGATCGGTGAGCCCCACTCCGAGGTCGTCGAGCAGGTGGCGTAGCAGCGGCAGCGACAGCCCCACGACGGTGCCGTGGTCGCCCTCGATCCGCTCCACGAAGGGCCCACCGAGCCCGTCGATGGTGAACGCTCCGGCGACGTTGAGCGGCTCCCCGGTCCTGACGTATGCGGCGATCTCCTCATCGGTGAGGTCCGCGAAATGCACGGTCGTCGACCCGACCGCGCCAGCGGTCACCCCGGCCAGGTCAATCAGGTAGTGCCCGGTGTGCAGCACCCCCGACCGCCCCCGCATGTTCTGCCACCGGTGGGTCGCGTCGGCCGCGTCGACGGGCTTTCCGAGCACCTGCCCGTCGAACTCCAGCACGGAGTCGCAGCCGAGCACGAGCAACCGCCCGCCCGGACTGACGGACAACCCTTCCGCTCCAAGCCGCCGAGCGACCTCGGTCGCCTTCATCCGAGCCAGGGTGAGGCAGAGATCCTGAGCGCTAGGCTCCCGCACCACCGACTCGTCGACCCCGCTGACCACCACTTCCACGTCAATCCCGGCCGCGCTGAGCAACGCCCGCCGGGCCGGGCTAGCCGATGCCAAAACCAAGGTTGTAGATCCTGCCGTACGCACGGGGAGCTACGGTACCGGTCGCCTCCGGCTCCGCTGCCGACGGGCACGCGCGTAGAGCACGAAGCCGGCCATAACAACCCCAACCCCAACCAACACCACAACCCCCACGATTGGTGCCCCGTCCTCTTCGGCCGGCGGCCGTGTGGAGAGGGCACTCTCTCCGGGCGTGGCGGCAGGAGTGGTTTCGGTCAGGGGCGGGACATTCGCGGTGAGCGCCGCAACAAGGTTCAGCACCCCATAGCCATATTGATCGTCCCGTCCCGGCGCGCCCTTGTCAGTCGCGGTCGCGGTGAGGCGATGCACAACCTCAGCAGCAGAGAGATTTGGAAATCGACTGCGTATCAACGCAACCGCCCCAGACACGATCGCAGCCGCGTCGGAGGTACCGGTGCCTGGGCCATACCTCCCGTGCAGGCGTGTTGTCATGATATCCACGCCTGGAGCAGCGATAACCACCCCTTGGGCAGTCACCGACGTGGCAGCCAGATCCCCGGCACGATCGGTCGCGCCCACTGCGACCACGCCGGGATACGCCGCCGGGAAGCCCACCTGGGTGGCCGGTCGATTTCCCGCTGCCGCGACCACAATGATTTCGGCATGCATCGCTGCTTCAACCGCGGATCGAAGGGCAGCCGTGGGGTCCCCGACTCCCGAGACGTTAATGACTTTTGCGCCGTGGGAAATCGCCCAACGTATCCCTTGCGCGATGGTGTCTTGTCCACTCAGATCTGCGTTGAGGTCGGCGACGACTGGAAGGATCTTTGCCTTCGGCGCGATGCCAATCACTCCATTTGAACCGCGACCATGAGCGGCGATGATTCCAGCCATCGCGGTGCCATGGCCATCTCTGTCAGATCGGCCGTCGGATCCTGATCCTGGAGCTCCCACGCCGGGTAGGACGTTGTCGCGTAGGTCTGGATGGAGATCCACGCCGCTGTCGATCACGGCGACAGTTACTCCGGAGCCCTGGCTGATCTTATGCGAAGCGGCGACGTTGAGGGATCGAAGATGCCATTGCTTTTCGCGGACCTCGTCGGCGTGTGCAAGTGCGCCCGCCGCGAATGTGAGGCACACGAGTATGTGGACAGCCCCGCTCGTCGGCATCACTGGGCTAACCCAATTGCTGGCCCGGGGTCAACCTCCGATTGGATTACTGGGGGAATTACAATCGGTGGCACTCCTTGACGAACGTCCCAAGTGGTGTCTGGGTCTCTTCGCCTTATGTTGTTGTTCTTTGATTGGCCTCGCTGTTGCGCCACCGTAGATGGTTGGCTTCCGGCGATTACCCCTCCGGGTGGGTTGGGCCGACCTGCGCCAGCGGCCTGGGGGCCAGCGGATGGCGCCGTTGTGCCAATGATTCCGCCAGACGGAAGCACGCCGCGGGGGCGGTTGACTGATTGGCCATTCGACCCTCCAGATGTCGGCGGCGCTCTGAGATCTGGCCGAACGAAGGCGGCAGGAGTTGTCGTCGGTACGGGGACGCTGGTCGCTTCCGCAGCAACGCCCCACGAGCTTTTATCAGGGGGTGGCTGCGGCAATATCGAGCGTGCCAGCTCCTGTCGGGGAACGCGCATCTCCGATGCGTTCGTTCTCTCGAAACCTGTGTAGACCGGGCTTCGAGGCGGTGGCTCGAGCAACCTAACCGCCGGGATGTTTGGGCGAGATCTTAGGCGAGTCTGCGGCTCTTCCCGGGCCGCACGTGAGCCATACCGCGTCGGCTGACGTAGCTGGGTTTGGGCCAGGACCAGTGTGTGGCTGAGGTCCGCCATGACCGTACGGGCCTTGGCGTTCAGCGTTTCCAGGTCCGCGGCCGCTACCGGGGGTGGGCCAATCGTCGTGCCTGGCAGCTGCGAGACCTTTGTCGACTCGATCAAGGCGTCGTAGTCCTTCAAGGCCTGGAACTTGGCCGCATACTCCGCGTTGATCGAGGCGACCCTCGTGCGGGCTGAGTCGAGGGTCATGGTCGCCGTCGTGAGGGCGCTGTAGTTGGTGGCGGCCACCTCGTGTGTGGCGCGGACATGGCTGATCAGATAGTCCAACCGCGCGATGAAGGCGTGCGCGGCCGGGCTCTTCTCCGGTGGCCAGGCTGAGGCGAGATGATCGCGGTAGACCTGTAGGCGCGCCATGTGGGTGGCCGTCAACTCCGTGAGTTTGCGCAACCCGGCCACGTGGCGCCAATGGGCCTCGGTCTGTTGCGGTGCCAGCATTCGCCACATCGACGGGGTGTCGTGGGCAGACCAGTCCGTCGCGCTGCGAGCCGCGGCGCCGGTCGCGGTGTCACGCATCAGGTGACTCCGGGAAGCCGGCGGCCGTCTTGTCGAGGGCGACCCGGACGTCTTCGACCTTCGCAGCGGCGAACGCGTCGGTCGCGCGATAGTTGCGGCTCACCTCGCCGGCGGCGACCGCGAAGCCGCCGGTTACGTCCTGGTAGTAGTAGACCGTGTAGGCCGTGTCCTGCGCCGACGCCGTATGACTCTCCAGGAAAGCCAACAACTCCGGAAAATCGGCGTAAGCCGGCGGGAGTTCGGTCATGATGTCGTCGAAGATCGGGTCCAGGTGGGGCGCGAAGTTGTTGTGGACCTCGGCCTCCAGCTTGGCGGCGAACTCGGCCATGCGGTCGATGTCGGCCTCGATCGTGGCGTAGTCACCGAGCCACGCTGGAGAAAGGTCCTCGTTGGAGCGAGCCACCCCAGATCCCTCCTCGCGGTCACCAACCCATTGCTGACCGTGAGGCTAGACCCGCCGCGCTAGGCGGCGCAGCCCTGAATGTGCGACTTAGCGCGGCAGACCTGACGCCCGCCACGCGCCGGGGCCGGCCGGCAACGGGCCGGGACGGGCGGATCGGGTCCAATGCGACGAAGTCGCCCCACGAGCGGCAACCGGTGCCGGGCTCAGGCGTACGGTCAGGACGCCGACCAGGGCCGCCAGCTCCTCGGCCGTGGGGGTGCCGCGGGTGACCTTGAACAGGGGTTCGTCCGACATCCCACCAGCGTACGGTCGGTCTTCGTCACATCAGCAACTGCCGCCCGTGTGGCCTTCAGGCGACACAGGTACGGTTTTGGGTGATGTCGATGACTCCGCCGCAGCTCGTCGCCGACCGGTATCGACTCGTCGAGCCGCTCGGGCAAGGCGGCATGGGCCGGGTCTGGCGCGCCCTCGACGAGGTGTTGCACCGCGAGGTCGCCCTCAAGGAGCTGGTCCCGCCTCCGGGACTGACCGACGAAGAGCGCCGGGAGATGCGGGAGCGGTCGTTGCGCGAGGCGCGCGCCATCGCCCGGCTGAATCACATCAACGTTGTACGCATCTTCGACGTCCTGCGCACCGACGGTGATCCGTGGATCGTCATGGAGTACGTCCCCAGCCGCTCGTTGCAAGACGTGATCGCCGGCGACGGGCCGCTGCCGGCCGCGCGGGTCGCCGAGATCGGGCTCGGCATGCTGGCCGCCCTCCGCGCCGCTCACCGCGCCGGGGTCGTGCACCGTGACATCAAGCCCGCCAACGTGCTGCTCGCCGACGACGGCCGGGTCGTGCTGACCGACTGGGGCCTGGCCACCATGCCCGGCGACCCGACCGTGACCCGCACCGGGCTGGTGCTCGGCTCGCCGGCCTACATCGCGCCCGAGCGCGCCCGCGACGGCACGTCCGGCCCGCGTACCGACATGTGGTCGCTGGGCGCCACCCTTTACGCCGCCGTCGAGGGGCAGTCGCCCTTCGCCCGGCCCTCGGCATTGGCCACCCTGGCCGCCCTGGCCACCGAGCCGCCGGCGCCGGCCCGGCACGCCGGCCCGCTCCGGCCTGTCCTCAATGGACTGTTGCGGAAAGACCCGGCCGACCGGATCGACCCGGAAGAGGCCGATCGGTTGCTGCGCCGCGCGTCCGGCCGCAAGACCGTCGCCCGTCGCCCCTTGCTGGAAGGGGTACGCCGGCCCACCGCCCTCCGCGACCGCATGGGCAACCCCGGCGGCGCCGCGATCCCCGCACCCCGACGGGCCGGCGACGCCTCCCGCAGCCCGGCCCTCCCCGCGGCACCCGCCTCACCGGCCGCCCCGGCCCCGACCAGCCCGGCCGCCCCGAGTCCAACCCGCCCGGCCGCGCCGGCCCCGGGCAGCGCGGGCACGCCGGCCCCGGGCAGCGCGGGCGTGCCGGCCCCCGGCAGCGCGGGCGTGCCGGCCCCCGGCAGCGCGGGCGTGCCGGCCCCGGGCAGCGCGGGTGCGCCGATCCCGGGTAGCGCGAGCGGGCCGACCCAGGCCAGCCCGAGCGCGCCGACCTCGGCCAACTCCGCGGCGCCTACCCCGGCCAGCGCCGCCGCCGAAACCCAGACCCAGACACAGACCCCGGCCCAGACCAGCCCGCCCGCACCCGGCACGGACGCACCAACCACCCGCCCACCCCATAACCCGCCCGGCGCCGGCGTCTGGCCGATCTCGCCGGCCGCGCCCACCCCGGCACCGCAGAGCCCTGCGGCCCTGCACCAGCCACACCAGACCACCAGCGACACCCGCCCGGTCGTCGTGCCCGGCTCCCCGGGCGGCCCGACCGCGAGCCCGCTGAGCCCAGCGGCCCCGACCAACCACCCCACAAGCCCAGCCAGCGGCCCCACCAGCCCGGCCACCCGCCCCACCAGCCCCGCGGCCAGGCCGACCAGCCCGGCAGCCAGCCCGACCAGCCCAGCAGCCAGGCCGACGAGCCCGGCCAGCCGCCCGACCAGCCCGGCCGGCCGCGCCTCCGTCGCGCCGCCCGGCACAGCGACCCCCGGGCAGTCGACGCCCGACCGTCCACGCCGGACAGACCAGCGCACCCGTTCCCTGGCCGTGCTGGCCGCGGCGCTGGCGGCCGTCGTACTCATGATGGCCGTCGTCCTGCTGCTCCTCCGCGACGATCCGGGAGCCAATCGCGGCGGCGACCCACCGCGGACCGCTACCACGACAAACCCCACCAAGCCCGGCGGCCAGACCGCGAATCCGACCACCAACGCGCCGACCGCCGACCCGACCGCCAACCCGCCGGCCACACCGCCCGCGGAGCAGGGCTTCGTCCTGCCCACCGGCTGGCGGATGCGCGACGACGGCAGCGGCTTCCAGGTTCCGGTGCCGGAGGGTTGGACCTTCAGCCGCGACGACGGCGGCCGGGCCCGGTGGACCGAGCCGAACGGCAACCGCTTCCTCCTGATCGACCAGACCAGGGATCCCAAGCCGGACCCCCGCAAGGACTGGCTCAACAACGAGGCGGCTCGCAGAGACGGCTACAACGGCTACCACCGGGTGCAGATCAGGACGGTCAAGTATTTCAAGTCGGCCGCCGACTGGGAGTTCACCTACAACAGCAACAGCGGCACCCGGCTGCATGTGCTCAACCGGGGCTTCATCACTGCCAAGGACCAGGCCTACTCCATCTACTGGAGCACCCCCGACTCGCAATGGCAGTCGAGCCGTGACGAACTGGCCGTGATCCTCGAAGGGTTCAAGCCGGCGAAACGGTGAGGGTTGCCGCCCGGCCCGCGGGGTATTGACATCCGCGGAACGGAGGGAGGTGACGACATGTATCACCGTCGACCCGGGTCGATCCCGAGCTACCTGCTCTGGTCGCTGATCGCCCTCGGCGACCTGACCCTCGTGGTGGTCAACGCCGGCCTCACCCTGCTGATCGGCCTCGCGAGTTGCGCGCTGTTGACCGTCGGCGCCGCGATGCTCCGCCTGCGCCGCCGCATTCCGGCCGCCATCCCGCTGGAGCGCGACGCGTAGTACTGTCGCGGGCCATGCCCCTCGACGAGGTCACGGACATCTGGGATCGCCTCTTCGGCGCGCAACCCGACCCGCCTTCCTGGCTGGTCGTGGTGACCGCCCTGCTGGCGTTCGCGATCGTCGTGGTGCGCGGCCCGTGGCGGGTGGCGCGCAACGCCATCACGATCGCGCACGAAGGCGGCCACGCCCTCGCGGCGCTGCTCACCGGGCGGCGGTTGCGCGGCGTACGCCTGCACTCCGACACCTCGGGTCTGACCCTGTCGGCGGGCCGGCCGACCGGGCTGGGGATGGCGGTGACGCTGTCCTGTGGCTACATCGCGCCGTCGCTGCTCGGCCTCGGTGGTGCGTTCCTGTTGGGTGGCAACCACATCACGCTGCTGCTCTGGGTGACGGTGCTGTTGCTCCTGGCCATGCTCATCATGATTCGCAACCCGTACGGCGTCTTCTCGGTCGTGGTCACCGGCGCGGTCGTCTTCGGCGTTTCCTGGTTCGGCTCGCCGCAGGTGCAGGCCGTGTTCGCCTACCTGGCCGTCTGGTTCCTGCTGATCGGCGGCGTGCGACCGGTCGGCGAGCTGCAGACGTTGCGCAGCCGGGGCCGGCTGCCCGACTCCGACGCCGACCAGTTGGCCCGGGTCACCCACGTGCCTGGCCTGTTCTGGGTCGGCTTCTTCGGCCTGGTCAGCCTCGTCGCGCTGGTCGTCGGCGGCTACCTGCTGGCCGACCCGATCCTGTCAGCGGCGGGAATCACCACCTGACCCGGCAACCGAACCGAACGCCGGAGCGTGTTGCCTTTCGTGGACGGCGCGGACTTCGACGAGTTCTACCGGGCCAGCCGGCAACGGCTGCTCGGGTTCGTCTACGTCCTCACCGGTGACCTCTCCGAAGCGCAGGACGCCGTGCAGGAGGCCTACATCCGGGCCTGGCAACGGTGGTCGACGGTGCGCGACTACGACGACCCCGAGGCGTGGATGCGGGTGGTCGCCGCGCGGATCGCGGTGAGTCGCTGGCGGAGCCTGCGCAGCCGGGCCCGCGCCTATCTGCGGCACGGCGCCGTCGAGTCGGTGCCGCCGCCGACCACCGACACCGTCGAGGTGGTCGCGGCGTTGCGCCGGTTGCCCGAGGAGCAACGCACCGCGATCGCGTTGTACTACCTGATGGGCATGCCGGTCGCGGAGGTGGCCAGGGAGACCGGGGCGCCGGAGGGCACGGTCAAGGCCCGGCTGGCCCGCGGCCGGGCCGCGCTGGCCGGGCTGCTGGCCGTCGAGCTCGGCGAGGTGGCCGATGCGTGACGAGATCGACCTGACCCAACGGTTGGCCGCCGACCTCGGCCGGGTGCGGTGGCCGGCGGGCGAGGAGATCCGGAAGATCGCCCGCCGCCGCAACCGCCGGGCGGCCATCGCCGCGTCGCTGTCCGTGTTCCTGCTGATGTCTGGTGTGTGGGTCGTAGCGACCCGGCCGTTTCAGCCGGCGGCGCCCACCGCCGACACGTTCGCCGCGGCGCCGGAGCCGCCCGCGAGCACCACGATCACGCCCGACAACGCCGAGTGGATCCCGCCCGAGGCGTTGCTGACACCCGAAGACGTCGGGCCCGGGCTGGTGGCGGCCCGGGTCTCGGTCGAGCAGAACCAGCCGGTCGGCGCGTGGGCGTTCACGCTCGCCGGCTGTCCCGCGTTCGCGAAGGTGCCCACCTACCAGGGCGTCTACCAATACCGGCGGGACCAGACGCTCGAGTTCCCGCCGAAGGTCCCGAACAAGGCGGAGACCGGGCTCCCCGTGCTGCACCAGAGCGTGATGCGGCTGCCCGGCGGCGCCGCACGGGACCTGGTGCGGGAAGCCGTCGCGGTTACCCAGGCGTGTCCGAAATACAGCTCGATCGGCCTGCTGTCCGGCGACCCCGAACTGGCGAAGGAGCAATACAAGGTCAAGACGACGCATGTCTGGCTCCAGCTCGACCGGGATTTCGCCGGTGACGAGTCGGTGCTGTTCGAGCACCGGATAACCGGCGCCAGCCCCGCTGTCGTGCTCAGCGTCTCGGCCGTCGTCGTGGTGCGGGTCGGCGACCTGGTCGCCACGGTCGAGCAGGTGAACGGCGAGAGCGCCGAAACCACCCGGCGCCTGGCCAAGCGGGCCGCGGCCTGGCTCTGCACGGCCGCGACGCCGCCCTGCTGACGGTCAGGTGCCGCGGGCCAGTTCGGCGACCGCGCGGCGGTGCGGGTCGTCCTGCGCGAGCCGGCCCAGCACGGCGTCGCTGATCTCGGCGAGCGCGTCGAGTTGCTCCGGGGTGAGCAGGTCGAGCAGGTAGCTCCGGACCGCCGCCAGCCGGTCGTCGGCGGCGCCCTCGACGGCGGCCCGCCCGGCGTCGGTGAGCCGGAACACCGCGCCGCGCGAGTCTTCGACGCAGTCTTCCCGCACGACCAGGCCGCGGGTCTGCATCCGGCCGAGGTGGTGCGACAGCCGGCTCTTCTCCCACTGCACCTCGCAGCGCAGCGCGAGCCCGCGGAGCCGGTGTTCGGGCGCGGCGAGCAGCGCCGACAGGATCGCGAAGTCGGCGTCGGACAGCCCGGTCTCGGCCAGCAGTTGCCGGTTGAGCTGGCTGGCGAGCAGCCCTTGCATGCGGCGGTAGCCGTCCCAGGCCCGCTGCTCGCGCTCGGAGAGCGGGCGGGTGCCGTTAGTGGCCATAGCTGTGACAATAGCCATTGGTTGACGTATCAGCCAGTTGCGTTATGGTTGACGCGTCAACCGTGTCTTCCCGGAGGAACCAGTGACTGACTACGGGCATGAGCTGCTGTTCGGCACCTTCATCACGCCACGCGCCGACTCGCCCGACCGCGTCGTCGCGCTGGCCCAGCTCACCGAGCAGGCCGGGCTCGACCTGGTGACCGCGCAGGACCACCCCTACCAGGCGGCGTTCCTCGACACCTGGACGCTGCTCTCGCTGATCGCCGGCCGGACCGAG
This sequence comes from Asanoa sp. NPDC049573, assembly GCF_040676615.1. Taxonomy (NCBI): domain Bacteria; kingdom Bacillati; phylum Actinomycetota; class Actinomycetes; order Micromonosporales; family Micromonosporaceae; genus Asanoa; species Asanoa sp. NPDC049573. Next base: position 230,092 of record NZ_JBFAPI010000002.1, on the reverse strand, counting down.
CGGATCACGGTCTCGCCCAACGTCGCCAACCTGCCGCTGCGCCCGCCGGCCATGCTGGCCCGCTCGGCGGCCAGCCTCGACCTGCTCAGCGGGGGCCGGGTCGAGTTGGGGCTGGGCGCCGGCGCGTTCTGGGACGCGATCGTCGCCAACGGCGGTCCGCACCGGACCCCGGCCGAGTCGGTCGAGGCGCTCGAAGAGGCGATCGCGGTGATTCGCGGCATCTGGGGCCAGGCCGGTCCGTCGGTGCGGGTCGATGGCAAGCATTACCGGGTACGCGGTGCGAAGGTCGGTCCCGAGCCCGCGCACGACATCGGGATCTGGGTCGGCGCCTACAAACCGCGGATGCTGCGGTTGATCGGTCGGCTGGCCGACGGGTGGCTGCCCACGCTGGGTTATCTGCAGCCCGAGCAGCTTCCCGAGATGAACAAGCTGATCGACGACGCGGCCGTGCAGGCCGGGCGGGAGCCCGGGGCGATCCGGCGGTTGGTCAACGTCAGCGGCTCGTTCGGTCGCGGCGGTGGTGGCGGGATCAGCGGGAGCGCCGAGGACTGGGCCGAGCAGCTCGCCGAGCTGACGCTGACGCACGGACTGAGCGCCTACATCCTGGCCGGTGACGACGCGACGGCGATCCAGCGGTTCGGCGCCGAGGTGGCGCCGGCGGTGCGCGAGCGGGTCGCCGCTGAGCGCTCGCGTCCGTCCGCGCCCGCGGCGCCAGCCGCACCGGACTCGCCGGCCCAGGCCGAGGCGGCACCCACGCCGGCGCCGGGTGAGTCGATCACTGTGCGCGGAGAGATCCCGGGAGTCGGTCTGACTCCGACGCCCGACGACGGCACCCGGCTCGCCGACCGCACGGTCTGGGACGAGAGCGAGCGCCCGGTCGCGCCCCGGATCGACGAGGACCACAAATACACCCGGCACGAGAAGGCGCGGGGCCAGCAGCTGATCGACATCCACGACCACCTGCGGCAGGAACTGGCCCAGGTGCGCGACCTGGTCGACCAGGTCGAGGCCGGGATGATCGGCGTCGGCGAGGCACGCTCGGCGATCAACGAGATGACGTTGCGACAGAACAACTGGACGCTCGGCACCTACTGCGAGTCGTACTGCCGGCTGGTCACCACCCACCACACCATCGAAGACCAGTCGATGCTGCCGTTCCTGCGCCGGGCCGACGCCCGCCTCGCCCCGGTGACCCTGCGGCTGGAGGCCGAACACAAGATCATCCATGAGGTGATCGAGAGCGTCGACCGGGCGCTGGTGGCGTTGGTCGGCGGCGAGGGCGATCTCAAAGGCCTGCGGGCCGAGGTCGACCTGCTGACCGACACGCTGCTCTCGCATCTGTCCTATGAGGAACGCTCGCTGGTGGAACCGCTGGCCCGCTACGGCGCACACTGATCACCGCTTGCTCTGCACCCCTGCGGGAAGCGCCGCCTCGCTCGGGGCGCTTCCCGCAAGCGTGCAGAGCAAGGGCAAGATCAGAGCGGGATGTTGCCGTGCTTCTTGGGCGGCAACGTCTCGCGCTTGGTGCGCAGGGCGCGCAGCCCGCGAACGATCTGGGTGCGCGTCTCGTGCGGTGGGATGACCGCGTCGACATAGCCGCGCTCGGCGGCGATGTAGGGATTCGCCAGCGTGTCCTCGTACTCCTGGATCTTCGCGGCGCGCAGCGCGGCCGGGTCCTCGGCCTCGGCCAACTCGCTGCGGTAGAGGATGTTGACCGCGCCCTGCGCACCCATCACCGCGATCTGCGCGGTCGGCCAGGCGAAGTTGAGGTCGGCACCCAGATGCTTCGAACCCATCACGTCGTACGCGCCGCCGTAAGCCTTGCGGGTGATGACGGTGAGCTTGGGGACGGTGGCCTCGGCGTACGCGTAGATGAGTTTGGCCCCTCGCCGGATGATGCCGTCCCACTCCTGGCCGGTGCCGGGCAGGAAACCGGGAACGTCCACAAAGGTCAGAACCGGGATGTTGAAGGCGTCGCACGTACGCACGAATCGGGCTGCTTTCTCCGACGCGGCGATGTCGAGCGTGCCGGCGAAGTGCTGCGGCTGGTTGGCGACCACGCCGACCGGCCGGCCCTCGACCCGGCCGTAGCCGACCACGATGTTCTGCGCGTAGAGCGGCATCACCTCGAGGAACTCGCCCTCGTCGAGAACGTGGGTGATGACGGTCTTGATGTCGTAGGGCTGGTTGGCCGAGTCGGGCACCAGCGTGTCGAGTTCGCGGTCGGCGTCGGTGATCTCCAGCGGCGCGGTGGCCGGGAAGACCGGCGGCTCGTCGAGGTTGTTCGACGGCAGGTAGGAAAGCAGCGCCTTGACGTAGTCGATCGCGTCGTCCTCGTCGGCGGCCAGATAGTGCGCGTTGCCGCTGCGGGTGTTGTGCGTGCGGGCGCCGCCCAGGTCCTCCATGCCGACGTCTTCGCCGGTGACCGTCTTGATCACGTCGGGGCCGGTGATGAACATGTGCGAGGTCTGGTCGACCATCACGGTGAAGTCGGTGACCGCGGGGGAGTAGACGGCGCCGCCGGCGCAGGGACCCATGACCAGCGAGATCTGGGGTACGACGCCCGAGGCGCGCACGTTGCGGAAGAAGATCTCGCCGTAGAGGCCGAGCGAGACGACGCCCTCCTGGATCCGCGCGCCACCCGAGTCGTTGATGCCGATCACCGGGCAGCCGGTCTTCATCGCCAGGTCCATCACCTTGACGATCTTTTCGCCGAAGACCTCGCCGAGCGAGCCGCCGAAGACGGTGAAATCCTGGGCGAAGACGCAGACCGGGCGCCCGTCGACGGTGCCGTAGCCGGTGATCACGCCGTCGCCGTAGGGCCGCGTCTGGTCGAGTCCGAACGCGACCGACCGGTGCCGCGCCAACTCGTCGAGCTCGACGAAGCTGCCCTCGTCGAGGAGCATCCCGATCCGTTCGCGGGCGGTCTTCTTGCCCCGGGCGTGCTGCTTCTCGACCGCGCGCGCCGAACCCGCGTGGGTCGCGTCGTCGGTCCGGGCGGCGAGGTCGGCCAGACGCCCCGCCGTGGTGCGGACGTCGCGTTCGGCCCTGCGTTGATCGGCACTGCGTTGATCTGTCACCGGCCGATCGTAACGACGGTCAAGCTGCCCGATGCTGTGCCATTGGTCTCGACCCCTCTCCAGCGTTTCGCGACGATTGCCCCATTCGTTATAGCTCTCGTGATGATGGTCGTCGGCATGCTCCTCCTGGTCGGAGGCGTCGGCGTCCTCCTCACCATGAACCGGCTGTTGTGGCCGCTCGGTTCGAGCGGCGAATCGGCCGGAAGCCCGGGCTCGCCCGGGAGCACGCAGGTGGCGGGCGGCCGGCCGGGGCCGGCCCGCCACCCGCGCCAACGCACCCCCGACCAGACCCGCGTCAACGCCCGCGCAACCCGAAGCGATGACCACATGCCGGCGCGGGCTGACGCGCGTGCGCAGGGCCGCGGTGGCGCTCGGGCGTCGGCTCGGTCTGACGGTCGTGTGCCGGCGGGCGCGGCCGCGCGTCCGCAGGGCCGCGGTGGCGCTGCTCGGGCGTCGGCTCGGTCTGACGGTCGTGCACCGACGGGCGCGGCCGCTGGCGGACAGAGCCGCGGTGGCGCTGCTGGGGCGTCGGCTCGGTCTGAAGGTCCTGTACCGGCGGGCGTTGACGCCCGGCAGGGCCGCAGTGGCGCTCGGGCGTCGGCTCGGCCCGACGGTCGTGCCCCGGCGGGCGTTGACGCCCGGCAGGGCCGCGGTGGCGCTGCTGGGGCGTCGGCTCGGCCCGACGGTCGTCCCCCGGCGGGCGTTGACGCCCGGCAGGGCCGCGGTGGCGCTGCTCGGGCGTCGGCTCGCTCGGACGCTCGTGCGCTGGCCGGCGACGAGGCCCATGGGCAGACTCGCGGGCTGACCCTGCCTGATGCCTCGATCGCCGGCGATGGCCGTGCGACGGCGGGCGCTGCTGCCCGCGGACAACGTCGCGGCGATGGTCGCGCTTTTGACCGATCCGATGCTCACGCCTCGATTCGGGCTGAGGGCCGCGGATCGAACCGGGCGGACGCCCGCGCGCAGCAGCGCGCCGACCCAAGGGCCGCCGGCCGCCTCTACGGTGCCGCCCGGCGGGAAAGGCCGCCGCTCGACGGCTGGTCGTAGGCTTGCCGGGTGCCTGGCTCGCCCTATACCGACCTTGACCGTCCGCCCTTGCGTGCGCAGGCACTCCAGCGGGCGTTGACCGGGCCCGGTGACTTCTGGACGCGGCTCGACGTCCGGGCCGAGACCGACTCCACCAACGCCGACGTCGCCGCCGCCGCGCAGGGTGGTGAGCCGGAAGGGTTGGTCGAGGTCGCCGAGCGGCAGACCGCCGGCCGCGGCCGGATGGGACGCCAGTGGCAGTCGCCGGCGCGGGCCGGGATCGCCGTCAGTGTGCTGCTGCGGCCCGGTGCGGCCCGGCCCGAGTTGGGGTGGGCGGCGCTGGCGCCCAAGGCGTACGCCTGGCTGCCCTTGCTCGCCGGTGTTGCCGTCGCCGAGGCGGTCAACCGGCTCGCCGAACTGCCCGAGGGCGTGCTGCCCGAGCTGAAATGGCCCAACGACCTGCTGATCAACGGCGCCAAGGTCGCCGGGATCCTGGCCGAAGGGGTGGCCGACGGGTCGGGCGACGCCCCGGCCGTGGTGATCGGGATGGGGCTCAACGTCACGCTGCGCGCCGACGAGTTGCCGACCAATCCGACCGGGCTGCCGGCCACCTCGCTGCGGCTGGCCGGCGCCGAGGTGACCGACCGCGACCCGCTGCTGCGGGCCATCCTGCGCGGCCTGGCCACCTGGTACGAGCGCTGGCGCGCGGCCGACGGCGACGCGGCCGCCAGCGGGCTGCGCGGCGCCTACCTGAGCCGGTGCGCCACGGTCGGCCGGGAGGTGCGGGTGCTGCTACCGGGCGGCGACGAGTTCGGTGGCGAGGCGACCGGGGTCGACGACAGCGGCCGGCTGATCGTGCACGGCCCGCATGGCGACCGGACCGTCGCCGCGGGCGATGTGCTGCATCTGCGCTGAGACCCGACAACAACCGGGGGTACGCGCGGAACGGGCGAGGCAGTAGGTTCACCCCGACCGTTGAGTGTGCCGCCCCGGAGGTGTGCCGTGGCTTTTCCCGACGACGTGCTGACCAGTGAGGAGCGCGTGGTCCTGCACGTGCACCCGCACTGGAAGACGCTCGCCCGTCCCATCCTGCTCGGCATCCTGGTGATCGCCGCCGCCGTGGTCGCCCTGATCTTCGTGCCGAGCGGCATCGGGCGTGTGATCATCGGTGCGGCCGCGCTGATCGTGCTGGTCTGGCTGCTGCTGCGGCCGGTGCTGGTCCGGCAGACCACCCATTACGTCTTCACTGACCAGCGGATCCTGCTCCAGGTCGGCATCTTCAATCGCGACCGGCACGACATCCCGCTGAGCCGGGTCAACGACCACTCGATGAACCAGCACTTCGTGGAGCGCCTGCTCGGCACCGGCACGCTGGTCATCGAGTCGGCCGGGGAGCGGGGCCAGCAGGTGCTGCGCGACATCCCGCAGGTGGAGAAGGTCCAGACGCTGCTTTACGAGTTGGTCACGGCCGACCACGACCGCGGCACCCTCGACGAGGGCGAGATGCGGGAGATCATGCGCGAGCACCGCGCGGCCGAGGCCGGCGGCGGCACCGAGGCTTAGAACTCGGCGAAGACGAAGGGCGGCTGCGGGGGAAACAGCTCCCGCAGCGGCTGGGCGGCCTCGACCGGAAACCGGCCGAGCCGGCGCAGCAGGATCTCGACCGGGTCGAGCACACCGTAGACCAGCGCCGACAGGCCGGCCGTGGTGAGCGTCGCGGCCGCCGGCTCGGTGCTGCGGGAGACCGCTAGCGTGCCGCCCGTGCCGTCGAGGTGGTAGCGGCCGTTCAGCAGCGGGTCGTCGACCACGTCGACGGTGATCGCCGCGGGGCCGGTCGCGATGCCTGCGAGCCCCTCGACGGACAGCACCCGGGCCATGGGTGCGGCCGAGCCGGGCACCCGCACGTCCGTCCTGGTGTCGACGGTGAGATCGTCGGCCCACAGTTCGGGAGTGTCGCTGGGCAGCAGCCACAGCTTGACCCGGTCGACCTGGTCGGCGTGCCGGGCGAGGAAGCTGAGCAGCAGGGTGCGGGCGTGCGGCCCGGTGTGCAGCAGGGTGTCGCCCTTCAGCTCGCCCAGGTGATCGTCGATCTTGTAGGAGAGCGCGCCCACCACCTGGCCGTCGACGTGGGCGGTGACCGACCACTTGCGGTCGTCGCGCAGAGACACCGCGCGGAAGTCGGGGAACGTCGCGAAGCCATGCTGGCGGGCCATCAGCCGCTGGGTCAGCGCCCGGTGGTCGGCGTAGCCGTCGGCGATCCGCCGCCAGCGCAGGTCGCCGGGCAGCTCGCCGCGGGCCAGCTCACCGAGGCCGGCCGGGGAGAACGTGGCGCTGCGGTGCTGGGGGAGGCTGACGTAGCCGAACCGGGCGTAGAACGAGGTCCGGAACGGGTAGAGCACGGAGACCGGGTGGCCGTCGTCGCGCATCGACTCGAGCAGGCGGTTGAGCAGGGCCCGGACATAGCCCCGGCGGCGGGCCAGCGGATGCGTGGCCACGCCGGCGACGCCGACCATGGGCAGGATCGTCCCGCGTACGTTCTGCCGCATCGGGATGCCGGAGACCGCGGCGACGGTGGCGCCGTTCTCCTCGGCGACCAGCGTCAGGTTGCCCGAGTGGTAGGGCAGCATGTCCCGGTAGTAGGTGGAGACGGCCTGCTCGGTTGGCGACTTGTCGAACGCGTAGGACTGGAGCGGGAACGACGTGCGCAGCCGCTCCTCGCCGCTGATCCTGCGGATCTTCAACGGTGCCGGCTCAGCGGCGCCGGCGGGCCGAACCGGCGGATTCGAACTCGCCGACCACCTCGGCCAGCTCGGCCACCGGGTCGAAGGTCGCGATCACGTCGCCGTCGATCGGGTGTTGGCCGTTGTGCTTGACCGTCGCCACCGCGCGGCGGTTGGCCGGCGCGGGCACCGTGGCCGGCGCGGCGGCCGGTGCCGCCGCACGGAAGACGAAGGTGCGGTAGGTGTAGAACCGGAAGATCGTCGCGAGGCCCAGGCCGAGGAACTTGAAGACGTTGAGCAACAGCAGGCTATCGGTGCCCAGGCCGTATTTGGCGATGCCCAGCACGCCGAGCTCGATGACCAGGCCGGCGGTGTTGAACCCGATGAACAGCATCGTCTCGCGGCGCATGGCCGACTTCGGACGGTCTCGGTAGGTCCAGTGCCGGTTCATGAAGTAGGACGTGAAGGTCGCGAACACCGTCGCGATGACGTTGGCCTTGAGTTGGCCACCGTGGAAGACCGTGAGCGCCAGGGCGTTGAACACCACGAAGTTGATGACGGTGTTGACGCCACCGACGATGCCGAACTTCAGCGCTTCGCGGAACAGCTTCTGCCACCGTTCGGGCAGGAGTCGGTCAACGCGCATTGGGCCACCTTACGGGAGATGGGCGGTTCAGTTGATGCCAATGGGGAGCGCTGGGGGCGACATCACTAGCTCAATCACCCTTGGTCACCATTGGGGAAGCGGACGGTATCTGTGGCGCCGCCGCATCGATGAAAACGAACCGCCGGTAGGACCAGAAACGGAACAGCGTGCCAAATGCGGTGCCGACGATCTGTGCGGAAAGGTTGTCGGCGAGCGTCGTCTGGAAGACGCCTGGCCAGAAACTTCCCAACACGTAGTGGCTGATACCCAGGCAAGCCAGGCCTATGCCGAGACCGACAGCGTTGAAGAAGAAATAGAGCAGGTATTCGCGCCGCAGGCCGCTGCGCTCACGGTGCCGCCACGTCCAGAACCGGTTGCCGACGAACGCGAGGGTCGCGGCGAGCACGGTGGAGATCGTTTTGGCGAGCAGCGGCGGCTCGCCCGCGTTGGAGATCAGCAGGTTGAACAGGACCAGGTCGACGAGGAAGGCGACGCCGCCGACGATCCCGAACTTGCCGAACTCTTTGATCAGGTGACCGAATCGGTCCTGCAACCCGGCAAGCCCCGAGCGTGGGGCCGAAGGTGACGACTCGTCGTCGGCAACGGTTGCGGACACGGGCCGAGACTACCGTCTGTGCGCACGGGCCGTTTGCCGCGCCGGAAACGTTAACCAGACGGTGATCAGCGGCGGCGGCGCCCACGCGGCGGGTGACCGCGCGGGCGCCAACCGTGATCAACCGGCCGCCGGAAGGTCGGCGATCTCGTCGAGCGCGGCCCGGCAGTCGGCGCAGGTGGCCAGGTGGCCGTCGACCGTGCTGCGGGCCCGGCGGGCCAGCCGGCCCCGCACGTAGCCGGCGAGGCGGGCGGCCACCTGCTGGCAGGCCGGCGCGTCCGCCGGCGTCACGTGCTGCTGGAGATAGATCTGCCGCAACCGCTCGCGGGCCCGGAAGGCCAGCGCGGCGACCCCACCCGGGGTCAGCCCGAGCCGGCCGGCCACCTGCGCCGGCGACTCGCCCTGCACGGCGGTGTGCCAGAGCACCGCCCGCCAGCGCTCCGGGAGCCGGGCGAAGGCCCGGGCCGCGTAGAGCCGGTCGAGTTGGGCGACCGTGGGGTCGGCGAACGGCACGCCGGCCTCGTAGCGGCTCAGGTCGTCGGTGAACTCCACCCGCTGCTCGGTGCGGAGCCGGTCGTATCGCAGGTGCTTGAGCGTCGTGTAGAGGTAGGGCCGGAAGGCCCGGGCCGGGCCACGGCCGGCCCGGAGCGTGGCCAGCACCTTGGCGAACGTCTCGGCGACGAGATCGTCGGCGTCGGCGCGGTCCCGGACGAGCGAGCAGGCGAGCCGGCGGGCGCCGCCTGCGTGTCGGACATAGAGAGTGCCGTAGGCGCCGGTGTCACCGGAGCGGACGGCGTCGACGAGGTCGGCGTCGGACGGCTCCGCTGAGCCGTCGCAAGCTGGGTCGGACGGCTCCGCTGAGCCGTCGCAAGCTGGCTCGGCCGGCTCCGCTGGGCCGTCGCAAGCTGGGTGGGACGGCTCCGCTGAGCCGTCGCAAGCTGGCTCGGCCGGCTCCGCTGAGCCGTCGCAGGCCGGCTCGGAAGGCTCGTCTTCGCCGTCCGCCGGTTCCGGTCGCTGGTCGGTGGTTGCTGGGCTGGTCATGCCGCCTCCAGGGGGAGGAATGGGGCGGAAATGCCTATATGGAACGTGAGGGAGAAAACCCTCGTATGAGGAAAAGCGTAGGTCACTCCGTAGCGTGAGGGAAGAGGCGTTTTGGCAGCCCGGGGCGCCGATGGGTGGTCTTGGTCCTGCCGTCCGTGCGGGTGACCACCGGACCGGATGAGGGACGTCGATGGGCCCCCTGCGCGAATCTGCGCGGGAGAGCGCGACACCCAGCGGGGAAATCCAAAACGTCCGTCCCTTGTGCAGATTTTCACAACCGGCCCCGCTGCCCTTAACGCTCATTCGGTTTAGTCTGAGTTGAACCCCGAGGTACGCACTGGCGTGGCGCCAAGCCCGCCGGGTTTGTGCACCCATAGGTCAGCGTCGACCAGTAGGAGTTCGCAATGACTGTCACGGCCACCCGTCGCGGCGCCGATGAAACCCCGACCTCTCATCCGCGGCTCTTGGCGTGGGTCAACGAGGTCGCCGAGCTCACCAGACCCGACCGGGTGGTGTGGGTCGACGGGTCCGATGAGGAATGGACCCGGCTGACCGGCGAGCTGGTCGAGGCCGGCACGCTCGTCCGGCTCAATGACGCGAAACGCCCCAACTCGTTCTGGGCGCGGACCGACCCGACCGACGTCGCGCGGGTCGAGGAGCGCACGTTCATCTGCTCGGTCGACGAGGCCGACGCCGGGCCGACCAACAACTGGATGGCCCCCGCCGAGATGAAGCGGGAGATGACCGAGCTCTACCGCGGCTCGATGCGCGGCCGGACGATGTACGTCATCCCCTTCTGCATGGGCCCGATCGAGGCCGAGAACCCGATGTTCGGTGTCGAGATCACCGACAGCGCGTACGTGGTCGCCTCGATGCGCATCATGACCCGGATGGGTGCCCGGGTGCTGGCCGCGATGGGCGACGACGCCGACTTCGTGCCCGCCCTGCACTCCCTCGGCGCCCCGCTGGCACCGGGCGAAAAGGACGTTGCCTGGCCGTGCAACGACACGAAATACATCTCGCACTTCCCGGAGACCCGGGAGATCTGGTCGTACGGCTCCGGCTACGGCGGCAATTCGCTGCTTGGCAAGAAGTGCTACTCGCTGCGAATCGCCAGCGTGATGGCGCGCGACGAGGGCTGGTTGGCCGAGCACATGCTCATCATGAAGCTGACCTCGCCGGAAGGCGTCGTCAAATACATCGCCGGCGCGTTCCCGTCGGCCTGCGGCAAGACCAACCTGGCGATGCTGGAGCCGACCATCCCGGGCTGGAAGGTCGAGACGATCGGCGACGACATCGCCTGGATGCGGTTCGGCGAAGACGGCCGGCTCTACGCCGTCAACCCCGAGTTCGGACTGTTCGGCGTCGCGCCGGGCACCGACTACCGGACCAACCCCAACGCGATGCGTACCCTCGCCCGCGGCAATTCGGTCTTCACCAACGTCGCGTTGACCGACGACGGTGACATCTGGTGGGAGGGCATGGGCGAGCCGCCCGCGCACCTGACCGACTGGAAGGGACAGTCGTGGACGCCCGACTCCGGTGAGCTGTCGTCGCACCCCAACAGCCGGTTCTGCACGCCGATCGAGCAGTGCCCGATCATCGCGCCGGAATACACCGACCCGCGGGGCGTGCCGATCGACGCGATCCTGTTCGGTGGCCGTCGCAAGACGACCGTCCCGCTGGTGACCGAGGCCCGCGACTGGGTGCACGGCGTCTACCTGGGCGCCACGCTGTCCTCGGAGACCACGGCCGCCGCGGCCGGCCAGGTCGGCGTGGTGCGCCGCGACCCGATGGCGATGCTGCCGTTCATCGGCTACAACGCCGGTGACTACTTCGCACACTGGATCGAGATGGGCAAGGGCGCCGGCGCCGACACCGCCAAGCTGCCCAAGATCTTCTACGTCAACTGGTTCCGCCGCGACGCCGACGGCGGGTTCCTGTGGCCGGGCTTCGGGGAGAACTCGCGTGTTCTGAAGTGGATCGTCGAGCGGATCGACGGCCGGGCCGGCGCGGTCGAGACCGCCATCGGCCACGTGCCGACGCCGGACTCGCTCGACGTGTCCGGGCTCGACATGGGCCCTGACGAGGTGGCGGCCGCCCTGCGGGTCGACGCCGACGAGTGGCGCGCGGAGATCCCGCAGGTCACCGAGTGGTTCGAGAAGTTCGGTGACAAACTGCCCGGGGTGCTCTGGGCCGAACTCGACGCGCTCAAGGCCCGATTGAGCTGACCTCGCGTTGGGGAGGCCCGGCGGGCCGGGCCTCCCTAGACTCACGAACATGCCCCCGACGGTGCGCGCCCTGGTCGCGCTCCTCTACACCACCGCGGCCGCCACCGTCGCGGTCGAACTGCTCAATTGGGCGTACGCGCCGGAGCATGGTTTCGGTCTGGCGGTGCGCACCGGTTGGGCGCTGCTGCGCTCGTTCGGCTTCCTGATCCTGGTCTGGCACGTCCGGCGCGGCCGGGCCGCCGCCAAGCCGCTCGGCCTGATCCTCGCCGTCACCACCGTGTTCGCCGTCGGCCGCCTGGTCGTGCCGCGGTCCGGTGTGCCGCCGCTGCCCGGCGCGGTCGGCTTCGTGCTGCTCACCGCGTGCTGCGTCGGAGTTGCCGTGCTGCTCTACCGGGTGCCCACAGTGGGCGCCCACCTGGTGCGCCACCCCAACCGGTTGGTCGTCGCCCGCGGCGGGATCGGCTGGCAGGAGGGCGCCCCGCGCCGCCCCGCCGCCGCGGCCCGGGCGTTGACCGCGCGGGCGGCCGCGTTCACCTACGCGCCGCTGATGGTGGTGCCGGCGCTGGTTTCGCTCGGCGCCGTGCTGCCCGACCGGCTCGAGCGGCTGCCGTTCGTCGTGCTCTGGCTGGCGTTCGCGGTCCTCGTCGGCAACGTGCTGCTGCCCATCGTGATCTTCCTGGTCCGCGGCCGGCGCTGGGCCGGCATCGCGCTGATCGTCGTCACGCTCCTGGTCCTGGCCGTCGACCTGCCGCTATGCGCGTGGCTGCTCGGCCTCGACGGGCTGATTCGTGACGGCGGCCCGCTGCTGGCCGCGGCCGTGGTCGCGCTCTGGGGGGCCCGACCGGTCCGATCGGCGACCGGGGTCCGGGTGCCGGCGCCGCGCGCGGAGGCACCCCTGGCGGATACGGTTCCGTGATGATCGATTACGACGTGATCGTCGTCGGCGCCGGCCCGTCCGGCGCGACCGCGGCGGTGGCCGCGCGCCGGGCCGGGGCCAGCGTGCTGCTGCTCGACAAGGCCAGCTTCCCGCGCGACAAGACCTGCGGCGACGGCATCGCGCCGCACGTGCTCGACGTGCTGCGCGGGCTCGGCGTCGACGGCATCGCCGCCGGCTTCGAGCCGGTGCGGTCACTGAGCCTGGAGACACCTGACGGCCGTGCCGCAGGCGAACTGCGCCGGCCCGACTACACGATCCCCCGCTACGTGCTCGACGCGCGGATCGTCGACGCGGCCGTCGGCGCCGGTGCCGAACTCCGCCGGCACACCGTGCGTACGCTGCGCGTCGAGGCCGACCGGGTCGTGGTCGACGAGAAGTTCGCCGCCCGGGCGCTGATCGGTGGCGACGGGGCCGGCTCGATGGTCCGGCGGTCGATCGGCCACCAGCCGAACAAGGGCCGTCACCTCGCGGTCGCGATGCGTGGTTACGTCGCCTTCCCCGGGTTGACCGATCAGCGGATCGTCACCTCGGGGCCGCGGTGGCCCGCCTACGCCTGGGCGTTCCCGATCGGCGATGGCACGGCGAATGTGGGCTACGGCGAGGTGATGCGGGGTCGGCCGCTCAGCCGCGCGCACCTGCTCGACCGGATGGCCGACCTGTTGCCGGAGATCGATCTCGCCGACGTCACCCGGTTGCGCGCCCATCACCTGCCGTTGTCGACCGCACAGCCCCGGCACGGCAACGGGCGGGTGCTGCTGGTCGGCGACGCCCAGTCACTGATCAACCCGTTCACCGGCGAGGGCATCTTCTACGCCGTGCTCTCCGGCTCGCTCGCCGGGCACGCGGCGGCCGTGTCACCCGCACACGCCGCCCGGGTCTACGCCACCGCCCTGCGCCGCCGCCTCGGCCGGCACCTGCGGCACAGCGCCGCGGCGGCCTGGCTTGCCCGCCGTCCGACGGTGATCCAGGCTGCGGTCCGGGCGGCCGGCAATGATCGCCAGGTCTTCGACTCGATCGTCGAGTTGGGGCTCGGTGACGGACTGCTGCAACCCCGCACGCTGGGGCGCATCGCTCGCGAGTTGACCGTTCGGACAGAACAAGCTCGTCCGTTCGTCCATGGCGCAGGTCGCTAGTCTGCAAGTGATGAATCTGCGTGATCTCGTCTATTCGATCTACGAACGGCGGCTGACCTCCCGGCTGGCCGGCAAGCCGGTGCCCCGTCACGTCGGGGTGATGTGCGACGGCAACCGCCGGTGGGCCAAGGAGATGGGATACGTCGATCCCAACGACGGCCATCGGGTCGGTGCGGCGAAGATCAAACATCTGCTCGGCTGGTGTGACCAGGCCGGCATCGAGCACGTGACGCTCTACCTGCTGGCCACCGACAACCTGCGCCGGCCGGCGGCCGAGCTCGACCCGCTGCTGCAGATCATCGAAGACCTGGTGGTCGAGCTGGCCGAGGATGCCAACCCCTGGCGGTTGCGCATCGTCGGCGCGCTCGACCTGCTGCCGGCGCAGACCGCGGCAGCGCTGAAGGCGGCGCAGGAGCGCACCCGCGAGCGGGTGGGCGGCGCCGAGGTCAACATCGCGGTCGGCTACGGCGGCCGGCGGGAGATCGCCGACGCGGTCCGCTCGCTGCTCCAGGAGCACGCGTCGCGCGGCGGCACGCTGGAAGAGCTGGCCGAGGTGCTCGACGTCGACCACATCGCCGAGCACCTCTACACGCGCGGCCAGCCCGACCCCGATCTGGTCATCCGCACCAGCGGCGAGCAGCGCCTGTCGGGCTTCCTGCTCTGGCAGTCGGCGCACTCGGAGTTCTATTTCTGCGACGCCAACTGGCCCGACTTCCGGCGCGTCGACTTCCTGCGCGCCCTGCGCTCCTACGCCAGCCGCCAGCGCCGCTACGGCGCCTAGGTGTACTGGCTCGGGACGTTGGTGACACGCCGGGTTCAAATGCTTGATCAAAAGGAGGGCCTCCTGGCGTCGTGGAGATAGCCGTCTTCACCCACGCCCGGAGGTCCTCGTGGCCCACCCTAACGCCCGACTAAACCTGCACGCCGTCATCTGCTCGTACGCCGTGTCCTGCCGATCATCGCGGCCTGCGACGGGCCCAGATGCCGCCTGGCGGCGTCTCGGGATCACCGAGATACAACATCGGTATCCCGGCAATCCCGAGCAACCACCAGACGACATCTGGCCTCCGTCTCGGCTCACGATGATCGACAGGACAGGGGGGCCCCGGCTGAGGGTGGCGATCGTCGATGCCGCCCGGCACACTCTCAGGGCATGAGGCTGCGCGGGGTGCTCCAGGTTGCGATCGTGCTCACGGCCGGAACGCTGGCCGCCGGCTGCACCGCTGACATCGACCGGCAGGCGGCACCGCTGCCGGGCGCGACCAGCGCCTCGACCGGTGCGGCGACCCCGGCCCCGGGTGCGTCGCCGACCGCCGCGACGGGCCCGACCGCGACGAGCGTCCCCGGCACCGAGATGACCCCACCGGCCGACCGCAACGTCTGCGGCCGGGTGCGCACGGCGACCAACGACTATTCGAAGTCCTACGACAACGCGGCCCAGGCCGACAAGGCGACGATCGGCAAGAAATGGGCCGGCTTCGTGCGCGACCGCGCCGCCGAGGCCCGCGACCCCAAGCTCCGCACCGACCTGACCAAGGTGGCCGACCAGGTCGCCTCCTGGCGCCCCGGCCAGCCTGACCTGCGGGCCTATATCAGCCTGCTCAACTCGGCCTGCGCCCGCTGGGGCGTCTGACCCGCGGCTGGCCACTCACCCGTCGCCGCCGAGCGGCGAGGCTGTGCGGTGCAGCGGCAACGGACGGCGACCCCGGCTACCGCGGATTGTTCGTGGCGCGGCGCGGGTGTGTCGCGGACCTGGCAGCGAAGCGCTCTCTGGCGGGAGCAACGGTCGTGCCCACCGCGAGCCCGAGCAATCCGGATGTGGAGCCGGATCAGCGGACCGACGCCGCGGCTTCGCCGAGGAAGTCGCCGAGGGCTTCCGGTGACTCGAAGGTCAGGTCGGCGGCGCTGGCGACCGCCTTGCCGGTCTCCGGGTTGGCCACCGCGACACACACCCCGAAGAACGACGGATCGCGTTCCTCACGGTCGCGCAGCGCGGCGAAGGCCTTGAGGTCGGAGACGTCGTCGCCGAAATACCAGGCGCAGCCGGCCGACGCGACCGCCTCGCCGATGACCAGGCCCTTGTCGCGGTCGACCGGGGGCTTGAGCTCGAGCACCATCCGGCCGGCCTGGACCCGCAGGCCCAGGCGCTCCGCCTCCGCGCGGCCCCAGCGCTCGACCTCGCCCCCCAGGTCGGGCGCGGTGCGATAGTGCAGCGCCACCGACAGGCGTTTGAACTCGACCAGGATCTCGGCGGGCAACTCGGCCCGGGCCCGGTCGGCCAGGTCGGCCATCGCGGGCACCCAGGGCAACGCGGCGGGCTCGGTCACCGTCGGGCCCGCGCCGTGGCTGTGTTCGAGGCCGTAGAGGCCGTAGAGGTCGACGTCGGCGGCGCCGTGGAAGCGGTCGCGCAGGAAGTCGACGGGGCGGGCCGAGACGATGGCCACCCGGCGGACGACCGAGGCGAGTGCGCCGATCGCCGACAGGGCCCGGGGCACCGGCCGCACCGCGGTGGGGTCGTCTGCGACTGGCGCCAGTGTGCCGTCGAAGTCGAAGAAGAGCACGCACTCGTCGGCTCGATCGGCGGTCAAGCGCCATGCGCTCTCCGCACTCAGCGGGCGGTCGTCGCGCCCGTGGCCGTTGTCTGACCCCCGCACACGCAAGAGCCTACCGGGTGCGGGACCCCGCCGGAGCCGACGGATCACCCGGTTGACAGCAGGTCACTCTGCGATTGTCGATCTTGTCCCACTTGGGCCGATCCCGGATCAGTCGTCGGCAACTCCCATCCGGCGCACGGTGCGCTGCCCGAAGGGGACGACAGCGGCGGTTTCCTCACCATGGCTGAGCAGGTAACCCTCGACGAATCCAGCGTTGCGATCGCCCGTGTGCGCGTCGACCTCGTTGAGCCGAGCCGCAACGAACTCCGCCAGCGCGGTGATCCGCCCGTTGACGCGGCCGTACATTTCGGCGAGTACCGCCACGATGACCCCCACAGAAGCAGCCGCGACCGTCGCCATGTTGAACGCGGTCGGTAGTTCTTCTGTGCCTTGCACTCCCACGATGATGTTGGCGGTCGCGAACAATGTGATCGAGACGACCGCGACCACGACCGCACCCCATTTCAGGGCCATGGATGACCCCTCCTCCTTGTCCCGCAGGGCTTGGCTGACCTCCGGTGCTCCCCACCCGACCCGAGCCCAAGCAGTACAAAGGCGCACGGTACTGCGCTACCAAGCGGGTAAGAGTGCCAATCGCCAGGTGAGTCGCCGATCTTTTCGCCATTTGTGCATCTAGACCGCCCTACCGCGCCGGGAAGGGCGATCGGATGGCAACAAGGGTCGGTATGCGAGATAGCGAATGGTCTCGCGAATGTGGAACTTCTCCGCGTCGGACACGTTGGGATCGACCAGCCGGCGCAGCAGCGCTTCGACGTCGGGATCCATCGGCGGCGCGGCCGGCGCCGGTCGTGCGGACGTAGCGGTGTCCCAGCCGAGCACTCCGAACGCGACCGTCGGGTTGAGGCCCAGGCCGGTGCAGAACGCGACCACCCGCTCGGCTTCGGGGTCGCTGGCCCAGTCGGCCCGGATCCACCGGTTGACGGTCTGTCGTGACACGCCGGTGCGGCGCGAGACCTCGGAGGCGCTCCAGGCGCGGGTGGCGCGGGCGTCGTCGAGCGCCTTGCGGACGAACGCGGCGAACGCGATCTTGCGCCCAGGGGAGGTGTCCGGCACCGCGCGACGATACGGCCAGTTCTCGATCTCCCCGGTCCGCGCGACCGAGGTGTATCGCGTGCGTGACGATCCCAGAAGATCGCCGGTAAACGATCGGGGCGGCGGTTCGGGGCGCGTCACGTGGTCAGAATAGGTCGACGGGGGTTCCTCGCTAATCGCCCGAAAAGCCGATGCTGTCACGTACGCGATACGCCCTACGGTGTGTCACGTGAACGAGACGAAGCGTGCCGATAGCCGTCACGTATACGTGACATCACAAGGATTTGTCCGGTGACCGAGCTGGCCACCCGGGAGCAGGCGTTCGGGCTGATCGCGGCGGGCGTTGCGGCCGGCATCACCGCGCCATGGCGGCTCTACCTCGCCCGCGGAGCCAGGTATGTGTCGCTTCAGGTCGCCGACATGGTCGAGTGGGACGCGTGGCGGATCCACCTCGGCTGCCCGGACCTGCGGATCCGGGTTTACGACACCGGCGCCGAAGTGCGCCGCACCTCGGTCGCCGAGGTGGTCATCGACCAGTGCCGGGTCGCGGTCGAGCTCGTCGAGGAGGTCGGCGTCGACGACATCGACCACCTGCTGGCCGGTAACCCGCGCATCGACCGGGCACCGCGTTACCCCGACGAACGGTGAGGGGCACCGGGCACCGATGACGCTGTACTTCGCGATCTTCCTGGTGTTGGTGCTCAGCTCGTCGAGCTACGCCGCGGGGCGGCTGCACGGACACCTGACCTACCGCAATGGATACCGACAAGGCTATTTCGACGGCGACCGGGGCGCGTGGAATCGCCGGCGCCGGGAGGCGCAGACGGTGGCGGCCACGATCCGGGCGGAACCGCGGCAACGGTCCGCACTGGACGTCCCGACCACCATGATCGGTTCGGGAACCACCTATCTGAGCGCCTCCTTCGCGGGGACCACAACCGACGGCGGACGGCACGCCGCGGGAGTTCGCCTTATGGCGGGACAACCCACGGGGTGAGTGGTCCTCTGCGAGCGTGAACCGCCTGGTGGCACGGTGGTTCGCGCAACCCGGGATCGGGCCAGTCCGGTGGCCCCGATCCCACGGCAGCGACGCGTGAGGGGCGCGCGTCGGTGCCGGTGGCCGGCCCGGCTCGCGCCAGCCGGGCCGGCCAACCCCTAAGAAAAACTGGGTAAACGAGAGGCTCTTACTTCGGCGTGTACTTCCCCCGGACGGCCGGCGCCAGTTAGCGTCTAGCCATGGCGAGGGGTCATCCCGCGCCAGCCGGCCGGCCTGGACCTGCGAAGACTTCGCCACGGGGCCCGCATCCGACCCCGTGCTCCCGGGCACCGGACGTGGCGGAACACGCGGGCGGTCCGGGTGCACGCTCGCCGGAGCAGGCCTGTGACGACATCGCGCACCACTCCCCGGGCCACCCAGGACACCACCGCGACCGGCCGCGCTCCGCGTGGGCGCAAGGCCGCCGCGAAGGAGGACGGGCCAGGAAAGCTCGTCTACGTCCTGGACACCTCGGTCCTGCTGTCCGATCCCGCGGCCTTTCGCCGCTTCGACGAGCACGAGGTCGTGCTCCCGTTGGTGGTGATCACCGAACTGGAGGGGAAACGGCACCATCCCGAGCTCGGCTGGTTCGCGCGGCAGTCGCTGCGCATGCTCGACGAACTGCGGATCAAACACGGCCGGCTCGACCAGCCGGTGCCGGTCAACGACGTCGGCGGCACCCTACGGGTCGAGCTCAACCACTCCGACGACGGCGTCCTGCCGCCGGGCTTCCGCAACGAGTCGAACGACGCGCGGATCCTGTCGGTCGCCCTCAACCTGGCCGGCGAGGGGCGCGAAGTCACCCTGGTCAGCAAAGACATGCCGCTGCGGGTCAAGGCGGCCGCGGTCGGGCTGGCCGCCGACGAATACCGGCACGGCCAGGCCAGCGACCCGACCTGGACCGGCATGGCCGAGGTCGAGGTCGGCGAAGACGAGGTCAACGAGCTCTACGGCGGTGCCGACCTGGCCATCGACGCCGCGGCCGAGCTGCCCTGTCACACCGGCCTGGTGGTCCACTCGGCGCGCGGTTCGGCGCTGGCCCGGGTGCTGCCCGACAAGGTGGTCCGGCTGGTCCGCGGCGACCGGGAGGCGTTCGGCCTGCGCGGCCGCTCGGCCGAGCAGCGGATCGCCCTCGACCTGCTGCTCGACGAGACGATCGGGATCGTGTCGCTGGGCGGCCGGGCCGGCACCGGCAAGTCGGCGCTGGCTCTCTGCGCGGGCCTCGAGGCGGTGATGGAGCGGCGCCGGCACAAGAAGGTGATCGTGTTCCGGCCGCTCTACGCGGTCGGCGGGCAGGAGCTGGGCTACCTGCCCGGCAGCGAGTCGGAGAAGATGTCGCCCTGGGCCCAGGCGGTCTTCGACACGCTCGGCGCCGTGGTGCACGAGAACGTCCGGGAAGAGGTGCTGGCCCGGGGAATGCTCGAGGTGCTGCCGCTGACCCACATCCGCGGTCGGAGCCTGCACGACGCGTTCGTCATCGTCGACGAGGCGCAGTCGCTGGAGCGCGGCGTGCTGCTCACCGTGTTGTCGCGGATCGGCCAGGGTTCGCGCGTGGTGCTCACCCACGACGTGGCACAGCGCGACAACCTGCGGGTGGGCCGGCACGACGGTGTCACGGCCGTGATCGAGGCGCTCAAGGGGCACCCGCTGTTCGCGCACGTGACGCTGACCCGCTCGGAGCGCTCCGCGATCGCCGAGGTGGTCACCGACCTGCTGGAAGACATCCCGAACTGAGCGACGACGGCGAAGGGGCCCCCGGCGACCGGGGGCCCCTTCCGGGCGTTCAGCGCTTGACGACCTGGTAGCGCAGGTGGGTCACCCGGTTGCCCTGCACCGACTGCAGCGGGCCCTCCAGCTCGACCGGCTTGACGCCCAGGTCGCTGAAGTAGGGCGTGCCGCCGCCCAGCAGGACCGGCACGAGGTCGATCCAGACCTCATCGAGCAGTCCGGCGTCGAGCGCCTGGCTGGCGATCCGGCCCGAGTTGAGCCCGACGTTCTTCCCGCCGGCCAGTTCGGCGGCCCGGGCGATGGCGCTCTCGATGCCGTCGGTGACGAACACGAACCACTTGTTGTCCTCGTACCCGTCGGGCGGGTTGTGGGTGAGCACCACGGTGGGCACCTCCAGCGGGTGCATGCCGCCCCAGCCGTTGGTGAAGTCGAAGAGCTTCCGGCCGACCACCAGCGCGCCGAGTTCGGCGGTGAAATCGCGCTGGTGCTTGGCGCTGGCCTCGGTCAGCCGCCAGGTCATCTCTGGGTTGCCGGTGGGCACCTCGACATCGCCGTTGGCGTACCAGGCGAACAGGTGCTCGAACCCGGACTCGGCCGGGCCGGAGACGTAGCCATCGAGCGACATGCTGGCGCCGGTGCAGACCTTCATCGTTGATCCTCCATCGGTTTGGTTTCTTACCCACGCGTCGTCCAGACCCCACGCGGATCGACACGGTCACCAGAACTTTTTTGAGAGCGGCGGTTCGCCGGATTTCCCCACCTTTATCCCGTGACCCAGATCACACAACGGCCTCCCTATTTCCCTCACGACTCACTGTGCGCAATGGTGTCTGGCGAGCGAACGCGCCCCGGGAAGAGCGGGGGCCGCTCCCGGCGGACGAAGCGCCGGGTCCTTGTCCCCGACGAAGGGAACGACTTCGTGACTCGGCTGTGGAGCCGGTACGGGGTTCGGGCGTTGGCGGTCGGCATCCTCATTTCGGGGGTCGGTGGCGGCTACTACCTGAGCCAGGACCGGAAAATCCAGGAGCAGGGGATCGATGCGCGGTTTGCCGCGGAGTCTGCGCAGGCGGAGAACGCGCTGCTGAAGGAGCACCACCTCGACCACGAGTCGGCGATGGCGCTGCGCCGGCAGGTCGAGGCCGTCGCGCAGCAGCGCGCCCAGGAAGCCGCCAAGGCGGCCGCCGCGCGGGCCAAGCAGGCCGAAGAGGCCAGCCGCAAGAAGCGGGAAGCGGCGAAGGAGCCCGTCAAGAGCAAGCCCTACGACGGCCCGATCCCCGCCTCCTGCAACGAGTACGACGGCAACCGCAAGATCGGCTGCGCGCTCATGCTGCAGGAAGGCTTCAAGATCGACCAGTTCCCGTGCCTGGACAAGCTCTGGACCCGGGAAAGCCACTGGAACGCGAGCGCGCACAACGACAGTTCCGGTGCGCACGGCATTCCGCAGGCCAAGCCCGGCAGCAAGATGGCCACGGTCGGCGCCGACTGGGAGACCAACCCGGCCACTCAGATCAAGTGGGGCCTGGGCTACATCGAGGGCCGCTACGACGACCCGTGTGGCGCCTGGGAGCATTCGGAAGACGTGGGCTGGTACTAATACCAGAACAACGGGCAGAGGGTACGAACCGGCGGGTTCGTACCCTCTGCTGCTTTTGCGGGATCTAGGGTCTGATTCATGCGGCGGTGGCGCTTTCGGGGCGCGTTACTGGTGACGGCGGCGGCGGCGGTTCTTAGCCTGTTGCCAGGGGCTTCGTGGGCGGACGACGGCGACGGGCAGGAGCGGATCGTCGGCGGGCACAGCGTCGACGAGGGCACCTATCCCTGGGTGGTCCGGCTCTCCGTCGGCTGTGGTGGCTCGCTGGTCGCGCCGCAGGTGGTGCTGACCGCCGGCCACTGCGTCAAGCGCAGCGGCGCCGACACCAGCATGCTGATCACCGGCGGCTCGGTCGACCTCCAGTCGGACCAGGCGAAGACGGTGCGGTCCCGCTACGTCCAGCGGGCGGCCGGTTACACCGACGCGACCAAGGGCGACGACTGGGCGCTGATCCTGCTCGACCAGCCGTTCGATCTGCCGACGCTGGCGCTGCCCCAGGACGGCACCTATGACGAGGGCCGGTTCACGGTGATGGGCTGGGGCTCGACCCGGGAGGGCTCGCTCATCCAGCAGCGCCGGTTGCGCTCGGTCGACGTCGAATCCGTCTCCGACTCGTCCTGCGGCCGCAAATACGGCAAGCTCGGCGTGGAGATCGTCGATTCCGACATGATCTGCGCCGCCCGCAACGGCAAGGACTCGTGCCAGGGCGACTCCGGCGGCCCGATGGTCCGGCTCGACGCCACCGGCTCCTGGTTGCAGATCGGGATCGTGAGCTGGGGGTACGGCTGTGCCCGCAAGAACTATCCCGGGGTCTACGCCCAGGTGTCCACCTTCGCGCCGGACATCGCGGCCGGCGTGACAGCGCTGCAGAACCGCTTGGCGTGAACGGTTCTCGCCTGGTACCCCTAGTGCGTGTCGCAGGACTGGACGACCGATCCCCATCCCGGCGGGCTGCGCTTCGGCACCGAGACGTTCTACGCCGCGGTCGGGCGGGCGTTCGTGGCCATGTGCGCGGTCGTTCCGGTGCTGTTCGCGATCGAGGCGCTCGACTACTGGTTGCACCTCGGCCTCGACCCGCGCGGCGGGATCATCCCGCGCAGTGTCTACGGACTCGACGGGATCATCTTCTCGCCGCTGCTGCACGACGGCTTCGAGCACCTTTACGGCAACAGCGTGCCGCTGATCCTGCTCGGCACGTTCGTGCTGGCTGCGGGCGCACGCCGGTTCATCTGGTCGACGGCGTTCATCATGCTGGTCAGCGGCCTCGGCGTGTGGATCACGGCGCCGCCCGACACGGTGGTGGTCGGTGCCAGTGGGGTGATCTTCGGTTACTTCGGCCTGCTGTTGGCCCGGGGGATCGTGGAACGCACGTGGTGGAACCTCGGCGTCGTGGTGCTGGTCGGGCTGCTCTACTGGTGGCAGCTCTTCGGCATCCTGCCGTCCGATCCGCACGTCTCCTGGCAGGGTCACCTGTTCGGGTTCCTCGGCGGCGCGGTCGCCGCCATCCTGTTCCGTCGCTAACAGCTTGGGACCGCCCTTGCCGGTGTGGCATCGCTATGCCTACCGTCGATGTCGACCGGGCAGCATTGCCTGAAGGGCATTGGTGAGCCATGCGGGAAATCGACGTCGCGATCATCGGGGCCGGGCCGGCCGGGTTGTTCGCGGCCTACTACGCGGGCTTCCGCGGCCTCTCGGTGGCCCTGGTCGACGCGCTGCCCGAGCCGGGCGGCCAGGTGACCGCCATGTACCCGGAAAAGCAGATCTACGACATCGGCGGCTTTCCCAGCATCAAGGGCCGCGAACTGGTCGCCAACCTGGTCGAGCAGGCCGCGCCGTTCCGCCCCGAATACCTGCTCGGCAACCGGGCCGACGGCCTGTCCTACGTCGATGGGCAGCCGATGCTCCGGCTCGCCGACGGCACCGAACTGCGCTGCGGCGCGGTGATCATCACGGGCGGCATGGGCAGCTTCACGCCGCGCCCGCTGCCGGCCGCCGAGGCCTTCGCCGGCACCGGCATCGTCTTCTTCGTGCCCCACCTGGCCGACCTGGCCGGCCGCGACGTGCTGATCGTAGGCGGCGGCGACTCGGCCTTCGACTGGGCGCTGGCCCTCGAGCCGCTGGCCAAGTCGGTGACCCTCGTGCACCGCCGCGACCGGTTCCGGGCACACGCCGCCACCGTCGCGCGCGTGCAGGACCTGAGCGTCAAGATCGTGGTCAATGCCGAGGTCGCCAAGATCCATGGCGAAGAGGCGGTCACCCACGCCGACATCGCGGTCAAGGGCGGCGAGACCGAGACCGTGCCGGTCGACACGGTGGTGGCCGCGCTCGGCTTCACCGCCGACCTCGGGCCGCTCGCGGAGTGGGGCCTCGACCTCGACAAGCGCCACGTCAAGGTCGACAGCACGATGGCCACCAACCTGCCCCGGGTGTACGCCGCGGGCGACATCACCGAATATCCCGGCAAGGTGCGGCTGATCGCGACCGGCTTCGGCGAGGCGGCCACCGCCGTCAACAACGCGGCCGTCGCCATCGACCCGGACGCGCACCTGTTCCCGGGTCACTCGTCGGACAACGGCTAGCTGAGTTCCTGTTCCGCGATCGGGCGGCCGTCGAAGTCGACCGAGGAGTAGAGGGCCAGCTTCTCCAGGCGGTGGTAGGAGTCGATGATCCGGATCGTGCCGCTCTTGGAGCGCATCACGATCGACTGGGTGTAGGCGCCGCCGGCCCGGTAGTGCACGCCGCGCAGCAGGTCGCCGCTGGTCACGCCGGTCGCGACGAAGAACGCGTTATCGCCACGCACCAGGTCGTCGGTGTGCAGGACCCGGTCGAGGTCGTGACCGCCGGCCAGCGCCTTCTCCCGTTCGGCGTCGTCGCGCGGCCAGAGCTTGGCCTGCATCTCGCCGCCCATGCACTTGAGCGCGCAGGCCGCGGTGATGCCCTCGGGCGTACCCCCGATGCCCATCAGCACGTCGACCTCGGAGGTCTCCCGAGCGGCGTAGATCGCGCCCGCGATGTCGCCGTCGGAGATGAACCGGATCCGGGCGCCGGCGTGGCGCACCTCGTCGACGAGTTGCTTGTGCCGCGGCCGGTCGAGGATGCAGACCGTGACGTCGGAGACGCTGCCCTTCTTGGCCTTGGCGATCCGGCGCAGGTTCTCCGTCGTGCCGGCATTGATGTCGATCACGTCGGCGCAGTCGGGGCCGACGGCGATCTTCTCCATGTAGAAGACCGCGCTCGGGTCGAACATGGCGCCCCGCTCGGCCACCGCCAGCACGGCCAGTGCGTTGGGCATGCCCTTGCTCATCAGCGTGGTGCCGTCGATCGGGTCGACCGCGACGTCGACCTCGGGCCCGCTGCCGTCGCCGACATGCTCGCCGTTGAAGAGCATCGGGGCGTTGTCCTTCTCGCCCTCGCCGATCACCACCACGCCGCGCATCTGGATCGAGTTGATCAGCTTGCGCATCGCGTCGACAGCCGCGCCGTCGCCGCCCTCCTTGTCGCCGAGGCCGACCCAGCGGCCGGCGGCCATCGCGGCGGCCTCGGTCACCCGGACCAGGTCAAGGGCCAGGTTGCGGTCCAGGTCTTGGGGGATCTTGGCGCTCATCGGGCGGCCTCCTCGCGTCGCGGCGGTGCAGTGGGAGTCGGTCGGGCGGTACCTGTGATCCTGGCATGACCGAGGGCTGAACGTCCGTTCGGGGCGCGAAGTCGGCCCCCTGCGCCGGCGGTTCGACCAGCTGGGACAATTCGTCCCGTGACCGCAAGGCGCCTCGTCGCGGAGCGGCGAGATGGCTGAGGACGGGTGGTAGGCATGACCGCAGGGCGCCTCGTCGCGGAGCGGCGAGATGGCTGAGGACGGGTGGTAGGCATGACCGCAAGGCGCCTCGTCGCGGAGCGGCGAGATGGCTGAGGACGGGTGGTAGGCATGGAGCAGCAGGAAGCGAGCACCGAGCGGATCGTCGAGTCCGCGCAGCGCGCCGAGCGCCGGCCGCGCGACATGGTGATCTCGCTGGCCGTGCTGCTCGTCCCGATCCTGCTGGCCTTCGGCATCTACCGGGTGTTCTTCGACGGCCACGACCCGATCCGGGTCGACCCGGCGGTGGCGATCGACGACGCCCGGCACGCCGGCGCGTTCCCGGTTCTCGCGCCGACCGGTCTCGACCACGACTGGACCATCGTCAGCGCCACGTTCCAGACCGTCGACGGTGGCAAGGTGCTGCGGTTCGGGCTGGTCAGCCCCGATGGCGAAGGCGCCCAGGTGGTGCAGACCGATGTGTCATCCACCGACATCATCCCGGCCGAGTTGACCCGCGACGCCCGGGTTCAGGGCACCACGGAGATCGCCGGAAGCTCGTGGCAGACCTATTCGACCCGGCCGGGCGAGCACGCGTTCGTCAAGGTCGACACCGACTCGACGGTCATCGTCGTCGGTGGTGCGTCGGAGGCCGACCTGACCGATCTGGCCGCGTCCCTGAAGTGATCTAGGTTGATACGCTCCCGGGCCACGCCGACCCATGGAGCACACTGTGCCGCTCTCGCGCCGGACCGCCCTGCTCTCCCTGCTTGCCGTGCCCGGGCTGCTGACCGCCTGCACGGCCGCCGAGCCGCACCCGGTGGTGGTTCCGTCGGCCGTGCCCCCGCCGGCCTCGCCCTCACCGTCGCCGATCGACCCGCGGCCGGCGCTGGTCGCCGCCGCCGCGGCGCTCGCGAAGACCAGTTACAAGATCACTGAGACCGGCGACCAGACGGCTGTCTGGCAGGTGCACGGTCCGAGCAGGAGCTTCCGGCTGACCTCGCCGGCGGACAAGGACTTCGAGTCGATCCAGATCGGCCGCGACCGCTGGAGCGTGGTCGATTTGCGGGGCACGACCGATCCGAACCGCCCGCCGCTGGGCGGCCGCAGGCGCTGGATGCACACCTCGTCGGCCGGCAGCCCGCTGCCGGACGTGATCGCCGGCACGTTGGTCGCCACCGCCACCGACCTGGCGGAGAGCACGCCCGGCACCTTCACCGGCGCGGTCCCGGAGTCGGTGACCAAGGACCTGTCGATTTTCGCCGCCGACCTCGCGCTGATCCCGCTGGACGGGCCGAAGCCCAAACCCATCACCTGGGCCGGCACCGGCACGATCACCATCCGGCTCGACGGGCAGGGCCGGCTCGCGCTGCTGGCCGTCGAGGTGCCCTCCGCCGACGGCAGGACGGCCAAGAAGGCGGCGTACGCCTACAGCGACTACGGCAAGGTTGGCCGCCCCCGCAAGCCGCCGGCCAAGGACGTCTTCGAGTTGCCCTCGTCGCTCGACTGATCGGGGCGGCGCCACTCGCTCGACCAAGCTAGGCTTCGGCGCTTCCCATCGATGAGTCAGTGGAGTATCCCTTGCGTAAGCGCGTTCTGGCGGTCGCCTCGACGGCCGTGCTGATCGGTCTGGCCGGCTGCGGCCAGGCTTCCGACTCCGCGGCGGGCGGCACCCCCGCCGTATCGGCCACCACCGCCGCGCCGGCCGATCCCGTCGCGCGGCTGAAGGCGTCGACCAAGGAGATCGAGGCCGGCAACTACCGGTTCGAGTTCAAGGGCGGACCGCTCAGCGGCAAGGGCTACGTGCACAAGCCGACCAAGGGCACGAAGCTCGACATGAACTACGACGACCCGAACTTCAAGATCTCGGCGGAGCTGTGGGTCGTCGACACCGCGACCATGGTCCGGCTCACGCGGGGCGGCCAGCCGGTCGGCGGCGGCGGCAAGTGGATGAAGCTCGACCTGGCCAAGGCCAAGGACAGCGAACTGCTCGAATACATCGCGCCGGTCGACGTGCCCGGCGCCGCGCAGGTCCTGGCCACCGCGACCGACGTGGTCGAGAAGGACGGCGCCCTGACCGGGATGGTCGACCTTGCCAAGCCACAGGGCGTCCCGACGATCGACGAGAACCTGCTCGACCAGATCTCGCGCTCGGTCAACCGGGTGCCGTTCAGCGCCACCCTCGACGACCAGGGCCGGCTGGCGAAGCTGGTGCTCGACCTGGTCGGCCCGAGCGCGGGCCACCTCTCCACGCTCGACTTCACCTACACCGACTACGGCACGGTGACCCCAGAAGCAGCACCCGGGGCGACCGAGGCCGTCGACGCCCCGGCCGACTTCTACGACGAACTCTAGGCAGCCGAGGACCGCGTCCTCGCCGCTACCGTTCCGAGGCCATGGCTGCTCCCGCCGCCATGTATCCACGCATCTGTCAGCTCACGCCTCGGCGCCGGCCTGTTGGCGGGCGGCGTCGAGGCGTTCGCGGGCGCCGTCGAGCCAGTGCTGGCAGATGTCGGCCAGCCGTTCGCCGCGCTCCCACAGGGCCAGCGACTCCTCCAGCGAGATGCCGCCCGCCTCGAGCTTTTCGACCACCGTCGCCAACTCGGCGCGGGCCTGCTCGTAGCTCAGGTTCTCGTCGGTCACCGGTTCTCCTCGCTCGCCTCGTCGACTGTTGCCGACAGTTCGCCGCTCGCCAGCCGTACCCGCAGCACGTCGCCCTTGGCCACCTCGGACGCGGCGCGGACGACGTGCCCCGCGCGGCCCTGCACGATGGCGTAGCCGCGGTCGAGCGTCGCGGCCGGCGACAGCGCGCGCAACCGCGCCACGGTGTGCCGCAGGTCACCCGCCGCCGCGCTGATCCGGTGGTCGAGGCTGCGGCCGGCGCGGTCGCGCAGGGCGGTCACGTCGGCGGCGCGCTGCTCGATCATCACGTGCGGCCGGGCCAGCACGGGGCGGGACCGGATCGCCTCGATGCGGTGCTGCTCGCGTTCGACCAGGCCGCGCACCGCCCGGTCGAGCCGCTGCCGGGCCTGCCCGATGATCCGGATCTCCTCGCCCAGGTCGGGTACGACCCGCTTGGCGGCGTCGGTCGGTGTCGAGGCGCGCACGTCGGCGACGTAGTCGAGCAGCGGCGCGTCGGTCTCGTGGCCGATCGCGCTGACCACCGGGGTGCGGCAGGCGAACACGGCCCGGCAGAGCGCCTCGTCGGAGAAGGGCAGCAGGTCTTCGACGCCCCCGCCGCCCCGGGCGATCACGATCACGTCGATCGTCTCGTCGGCGTCGAGCACCTTGAGGGCGTCGATGATCTGCGGCACCGCGGTCGGGCCCTGCACCGCGACGTTGATCGGCCGGAAGTTGACCGACGGCCAGCGGCGCCGGGCGTTGGTCAGCACGTCGCGCTCGGCCGCCGAGGCGCGGCCGGTGATCAACCCGATCCGGGCGGGCAGGAACGGCAACCGCCGCTTGCGCCGCGGGTCGAACAGGCCCTCGGCGGCCAGCAACTTCTTGAGCCGTTCCAGGCGGGCCAGCAACTCGCCGAGGCCGACCTGGCGGATCTCGTCGGCGCGCAGGCTGAGCGTGCCCCGGGCCGGAAAGAAGTCGGGCTTGGCGTGCAGGGTGACCCGGGCGCCCTCTTCGAGGTTGGGCGCGCCCATGTCGAGCACGTCGCGGTTGGTGGTGACGGTGAGGCTGAGGTCGGCCGACGGGTCACGCAGGGTGAGGAAGACCGTGCTGGCGCCCGGCCGGCGGCTGATCTGGGCCACCTGGCCGTCGACCCAGACCCAGCCCAGCTTGGCGATCCAGCCGCTGATCTTCTGGCTCACGACACGCACGGGCCAGGGCTCCTCCGGAGTGCTCTTCGGGGCGCCGTTGGGCTCGGGCGTGGTCACCGCACCACCCTACGGCGGCGGCCCGTCACGCGGTGGCAGCGGCGTGGTTTCCAGCCGGCACGTACGATTGGCTGGTGATCGAGGAACGCAAGCGTGTGCTCCTGGCCAACCCACGTGGCTACTGCGCCGGCGTCGACCGCGCGGTGCTGACCGTCGAGGAGGCGCTCAAGCTCTACGGCGCGCCCATCTACGTGCGCAAGCAGATCGTGCACAACAAGCACGTGGTGGCCACCCTGGAGCGGCGCGGCGCGATCTTCGTCGAAGAGAACGAAGAGGTGCCCGAGGGCGCCACGGTGATCTTCTCGGCCCACGGCGTCGCGCCCGAGGTGCACGAGCAGGCCAAGGCCCGCCGGCTGAAGGCGATCGACGCGACCTGCCCGCTGGTGACCAAGGTCCACCAGGAGGCCAAGCGGTTCGCCGCCGACGACTACGACATCCTGCTCATCGGTCATGAAGGCCACGAAGAGGTCATCGGCACCTCCGGCGAGGCGCCCGCGCACATCCAACTCGTCGACGGTCCCGACGGCGCCGACAAGGTGACCGTGCGCGACCCCAACAAGGTGGTCTGGCTCTCACAGACCACGCTGTCGGTCGACGAGACGCTGGAGACGGTCGACCGGCTCAAGCAGCGCCTCCCGCTGCTGCAGTCGCCGCCCAGCGACGACATCTGCTACGCCACCCAAAACCGGCAGCAGGTGGTCAAGCAGATCGCCCCCGACTGCGACGTGCTGCTGGTCGTCGGCTCGCGCAACTCGTCGAACTCGGTGCGGCTGGTCGAGGTCGCCCTCGACGCCGGCGCCCGGGCGTCCTATCTGGTCGACTACGCCAGCGAGATCGACGACGCCTGGCTGGCCGGCGCCACCACGGTCGGCGTCACCTCCGGCGCCAGCGTGCCCGAAGACCTGGTCTCCGAACTGCTCGACCACCTGGTCGAGCGGGGCTTCGAAGACGTCTCCGAGGTGACCACCGTCGACGAGCGGCTGGCGTTCTCACTGCCGCAGGAGCTCAAGCGCGACATGAAGGCCGCCGCCGCACGCACCGCCGCCTCAACCGACTGACACCAGATTCGCGCGTACGGCCGTGACCAGCTCTTCAGGGTCGTCGGCCCAGAAATGCAACGCCGTCAGCGGCCCGCGCGGCAGGTCGAGCGCGGTCGGGCCGGTCAGCACGAGTTCGATGTTGGTCTGCCCGAACACCGCGACCTTGCCGATCAGCCCACCGTCGGCGGTCTCCTCGAACTGCACGCCCTTGCTCTTCTCCAGCGGCCGGTTCCGGGTGCGCACCTCGGCGATCACCGACCAGGGCAGGAACACGTCGACGGTGAAGCCGGAGCGGACCCGGATGCCGGCGGCGCCGACCATGTGCGGGTGCACCCGGATGGCGCCGAGGAAGCCGACCATCCACAGCAGGCCCCAGAAGCTCAGCACGAACGCGATGATCTGCACCGTCCGCCAGGGCAGCAGGAAGTGCAGGATCGGAATCTCCACGATCGACACGCCGATGAACGCCAGCATCACGGGGGTCGTCGTCGCGCCGTAGCCGAACCGGGCGCCGGGGCCGGCGGGGTCGGGGCGGCGGAACACCCAGCGGAAGAGGCTGACCCAGACGCCGCGTTCGTAGGTCAGCGCGATGCGGAGGAGGTTCACCCCCTCAGCGTAGCGGTTTTACATTGCGATCGTAATGTCAAAGCCGCTGAGCCGACGTGATCATCGCCGGAGTGCCCTGCTGGCAGGTGCTAACCAGGTCGGTGCGCACCTCAAGCGTCAACCGCACCTTGACGCCGGCGTAGACCAGGCTGGTCGGTGCGTTGATCAGCAGATAGTTGTCGAGCAACAGGCAGCCGGGCTCGACGCCCTCTGTGACGGTGCCGGTGACGTTGACCACCTTGGGGGTGTTGGCGCCCGAGGGCTTGATCGGCCGCGGCGACGGCTCACGGCCGGGCGGCGTCGGCTGCACGCTCGGGTCCGCGGAGAACGTGAGGGTCGGGCTCGGTGCCGGCGCCGTCGAGGTCGACACCGAGGGCGACGGCACCGGCCCGCCGCCCTCGCGGGTCGCCGAGCAGCCGGCGAGCGCCGCCATCAGAAGGACCGCGAGCGGCACCGAAACCCTGCGCATGACGTCGAAGTGTGTCATTGGGATGGGACGCGCGCCAGGGCTGGCGCGGTTCCCGGTCAGATGAGCTCGGGAGCCTGGAGTTGGCGCGGCGTGCTCTCCACCTGTTGCGGCACGACCAGGTCTTCGCCGGAGACACCGAGGTCGGCGAGCTTGCGCGCGCTGACCAGGACGCGCGCCTCGAGCGAGCCGACCGCGCGGTTGTAGGAGGTGACCGCCGTGCCGAGCGCTGAGCCCAGCTTGCCCACGTGGTCGCCGAGCGTGGCCAGCCGGCCGTAGAGCTCGCGGGCCAACTCGTGCACGGCGACCGCGTTGCGGGCCAACGCCTCCTGCCGCCACGAGTAGGCGACCGTGCGCAGCAGCGCGACCAGCGTCGCCGGGGTGGCCAGCACGATGTTGCGGCTGAACGCGTGCTCCAGCAGCGTCGGATCGCGTTGCAGCGCGACGTCGAGGAACGTGTCGGCGGGCACGAACAGCACCACGAACTCGGGCGACTGGGCGAACGCGGCCCAGTAGGACTTGGCGGCCAGCCCGTCGACGTGTGCCCGCAACTGCCGGGCGTGCGCGTCGAGGTGCTGGTCGCGGGTGCGCTCGTCGCGCGCCTCCATCGCGGTGAGGTATCCGTCGAAGGGCGCCTTGGCGTCGACCACCACGGTGCGGCCGCCGTGCAGCCGGACGACCAGGTCGGGCCGCACGCCCTGCTGGTCGGTGCTGGCCGTGACCTGCTCGGAGAAGTCACAGTGCTCGAGCATGCCGGCCGCCTCGACGATGCGGCGCAACTGCAACTCGCCCCAGCGGCCCCGCACCTGCGGCGCCCGCAGCGCGGCCACCAGCTGCTTGGTCTCGGTGCGCAACTCGCCGGAGACGCTCGACATCGTGCGCACCTGCTCGCGCAGCTCGGCGTAGGCGTCGACCCGGTCGCGCTCGAGCTCGGCCACGCGCAGCTCATAGCGGCGCAGCGTCTCGTGCAGCGGCGCGACCGCCCGGGCCACCGCCTCCTGCGACTGCACGGTGGCCTCGAACGACAACGCCCGCATCGACTGCTCCAGCCGCCCCTCGCCTTCGCGGGTCGAATCGATGGTCGCCTCGAGTCGGGCAACTCGGGCCGCGGACCTGGAAACCGCCGCAAACCACCCGGCCACCGCGCCCAAGGCGAGGCAGAGGACCACCACGGCCACCGTCGAAAGGTCCATCCGGTAAGACTGCCAAACGGGTACGACATGACAAGGCTAGGTACCGTCGTGTCATGACGTGGTTGTGGTTGATCGCGCTTCTGGTGATCGTCATCGCGCTGGTGCTCTACTACCAGCGGGGGGTGGCCGGCCGGCGCGAGCGCGAGCTGGCCGACGCCCGTGCGGAGGCACAGCGCTGGTATGAGCGGCTCGGTGGGCAGGTGATGAACCTGCACGGCGACGACACGGCGGTCCGCCAGGCGTTGGCCGACGCCGGCGAGCGCTACACCGCCGCGGGCAGCCAGCTCGAGCAGGCGCGCTCCGCCCGGCAATACGAGCTGGCCCGGGAGACCGCGCTGGAAGGGCTGACCTACATCCGGGCGGCCCGCACCGCGATGGGCATCGACCCGGGTCCGGAGCTGCCGCAGCTGGCCGCGGCCCGGGGCGCCGGCACGCTCACCAAGGAGCGCACGGTCGACGTGCAGGGCCAGCCGTTCACCGCGGGCCCGCAGCCGACCCAGAGCACCCCCTACTACTACCCGGGCGGCCGCTACCAGGGCCGGCCGGTGCCGTCCGGCTGGTACTCGCAGCCGTGGTGGAAGCCGGCACTGGGCGGTGCCGCCGGCGCGATCGGTGGCCTGCTGATCGCCGACGCGCTGTTCTCGCCCGCGTTCGCCGACCCGGGCTACGGCTACGACGCCGGCTACCAGGAGGGCTTCCAGGACGGGAACGACTACGGCGACGGCGGTGGCGACGGCGGCGGTGACTACGGCGGCGACGGCGGCGGCTACGACGGTGGCGGTGACTACGGCGGTGGCGGCGACTTCGGCGGTGGCGGTGACTACGGCGGTGGCGGCGACTTCGGCGGCGGTGATTTCGGCGGCGGCGACTTCTGACCGGTCCGCCCGACCTCGCGGGTAGGGCTAGCCGGATGGTGCCGAGGGTCCGGTGTTGTGCACAGTAGGTGACGTGACGACGACCTACCCGCAGAGCTCGACCCAGACCCCCGCACCGCGGCAGGCCACCGGTCGTGCCGCGCCATGGCTGGCCGGTGGCGGCAGCGCGTTGCTCGCCTGCGCACTGGTGAGCGGCGTCGCGCAGGCCGCACACGACTTCCGCTGGTGGTCACTGTTCGTGGTGATTCCCACCTCGCTGATCTCGGCGGCCGGCTTCGTCTCGCTGCGCCGCGGCGGGGGCATCCTGGCGTACGCCGTCGCCAATCTGGGTCTGATCGCGTTCGCCGTCGGCGTGATGCTGATGTTCGGCGAGGTGGGCCGCTTCTGGCCGCTGCTCATCGCGCTGCCGGCGGCCGCGATCGCGGGCAGCTACTGGTGGCGGGCCGACGACCCGCTGGCCCGCTCGTTCCACCGCACGCTGGCCATGCTCGCCACCGTCGCCGTGGTGCTCGGGATCGGCTTCCTCGGCTTCCATTTCAACTGGTTCGAGCCGCAGTCGCGCTGGTGGGCGTGGTTCATGGTGGCGGCGGGCGTGGTCGTCGTCGGCAACGGCGCCGAACTCGTGCGGCACCGCCTGGTCTACCGGGTGTCGGCCGCCGCGCTGGCGGCCGGCCCCGGCATCATCACCATCCTGCTCGGCGTGCGCTTCCTGCGCGGCTGGTGGTTCTAGAAGGCGCTCGCCACGACCAACTCCGTGGTGCGGTCGGGTAGCAGGTCGAGCTTGCCGATCCGGCCGGCGGCCCGCAGGTCGTCGGCCGCCAGCGACAGCGTCTCCAGCATCGCGGCCGGGCCGAGCACCTCGGCCAGCGGCACCTCGGTGCGCATCGAGACCTTGCGTTCGGACTTGGCCCGGCGCACCTGGGACAGCGCCTCGCCGGCCAGCTCGAGCAGCTCGGGCGTGGCGTCGCCGGCGATCTCGTGCACGGTCGGCCACGGCGCCCGGTGCACCGAGCCGTAGCGCCACCACGACCAGACCTCTTCGGTCACGTAGGGCAGGAACGGCGCGAACAGTCGCAGCTGGACGGAGAGGGCGGTGGCCAGCGCGCCCCGGGCCGACGCGGACGCCGCCGTGTTGCCGTAGGCCCGCTCCTTGACCAGCTCGATGTAGTCGTCGCAGAAACGCCAGAAGAACGTTTCGGCGGCCTGCAGCGCGGTGGTGTGGTCGTAGGCCTCGAACGCGGTCGTCGCGGTGGCGACCACCTCGCGCAGGCCGGCCAGCATGGCCTGGTCGAGCGGCTCGGTGACGGTCTTGTCGGCCGCGGTCACCCCGAGGCCGAGGGCGAACTTCGACGCGTTGAGCAGCTTGGTCGCCAGCCGCCGGCCGATCCGGATCTGCCCCGCGTCGAACGCCAGGTCGGTGCCGGGCCGGCCGCTCGCCGCCCAGTAGCGCACCGCGTCGGAGCCGTTGTCGATCAGCAGTTGCATCGGCGTGACCACGTTGCCCTTGGACTTCGACATCTTCTTGCGGTCGGGGTCGAGGATCCAGCCGGAGAGCACCGCGTCGCGCCAGGGAAGCGTGCCGTGCTCGAAGTGGGCCCGCACCACCGAGGCGAACAGCCAGGTGCGGATGATCTCCTGCCCCTGCGGCCGAAGATCCATCGGGAACACCCGGGCGAACAGGTCCGGGTCGGTTTCCCAGCCGCTGACGATCTGCGGTGTCAGCGACGACGTGGCCCAGGTGTCGAGCACGTCGGGGTCGGCGGCGAACCCGCCGGGCACGCCGCGCTGCTCCTCGCTGTAGCCGGCGGGCACCTCGGACGACGGGTCGACCGGCAGCCGGTCTTCGGTCGGCACCAGCGGGTGGTCGTGGTCGGGCTGGCCGTCGGCGTCGAGCGGGTACCACACCGGGATCGGCACGCCGAAGAAGCGCTGGCGGCTGACCAGCCAGTCGCCGGTGAGGCCGCCCACCCAGTGCTCGTAGCGGTGCCGCATGTGCGGCGGCACCCAGCGCAGCTGCCGGCCCCGGTCGAGCAGCGTCGCACGCAGGTCGGCGTCGCGGCCGCCGTTGCGGACATACCACTGCCGGGTCGACACGATCTCCAGCGGCGAGTCGCCGCGCTCGTAGAACTTCACCGGGTGGGTCACCGGGCGCGGCTCGCCGATCAGGTCGAGCGACTCGGAGAGCAGCCCGACGATCTCGCGCCGGGCCTGGTTGACGGTGCGGCCGGCCAGCGGGGCGTAGGCCGCCGGGTCGACGCCGGGTGGCGCCTCGGGCAGCAGCCGGCCGTCACGGCCGATCACCACGCGGGTGTCGAGGCGCAGCTCGCGCCACCAGGTCACGTCGGCGAGATCGCCGAACGTGCAGACCATGGCGATGCCGCTGCCCTTGTCTTTCTCGGCCAGCGGGTGGGCGTGCACCGGCACTTCGACCCCGAACACGGGGGTACGCACGGTGCGCCCGAACAGGTGCGCGTAGCGCTCGTCGTCGGGGTGGGCGACCAGCGCCACACACGCCGGCAGCAGCTCGGGCCGGGTGGTCTCGATGTAGACCGGCTCGTCGCCCGGCCCGTGGAAGCGAATCCGGTGGTAGGCGCCGGGCCGCTCGCGGTCTTCGAGCTCGGCCTGCGCCACGGCGGTGCCGAAGCCCACGTCCCAGAGCGTCGGCGCCTCGGCGCTGTAGGCCTCGCCGCGGGTCAGGTTGCGCAGGAAGGCCCGCTGCGACGTGGTGCGGGCGTGCCGGCCGATGGTCGTGTAGGTCAGCGACCAGTCGACCGAGAGGCCGAGGCGGCGCCAGAGCGCCTCGAAGACCTTCTCGTCTTCGACCGTCAGCCGCTCGCACAGCTCGATGAAGTTGCGCCGGGAGATGGCCGTCGGGTTCTTGCGGGCGGCGTCGTCGACCGGTGCCGGTGGCGGCACCCAGGCCGGGTCGTAGGGCAGCGACGCGTCGCCGCGCACACCGTAGACGTTTTGCACCCGGCGCTCGGTCGGCAGGCCGTTGTCGTCCCAGCCCATCGGGTAGAACACCATCTTGCCGCGCATGCGCTGGAACCGGGCCACGGTGTCGGTGTGGGTGTAGGAGAAGACGTGGCCCATGTGCAACTCACCACTGACCGTGGGCGGCGGCGTGTCGACGGAGAATACGTCAGCGCGGGCCTTGGACCGGTCGAACGCGTAGGTTCCCGTCTCCTGCCACCGGCGCGACCAGGTCTCTTCGAGGCCGTCGAGGGACGGCTTCTCAGGGAGCCCGGCGCGCCTGCCCGCCGTTTCGGTCATGCGGCCAGGGTACCGCCGGGTTCCAGCGATTTCCGAAAGCCTGACTCTGGCTCGGCGCGGTGAATCCCTTCTGCGGCTGGCCTGCCAGCGCCTGCTTCAGCACGTCGGTCACCGCGGCGATGACCTGCACCTGCACGGCTCCGCCGACCCCGTCGGCGGGGTGTGCCGGGTTCGCGGCGATGCCGGCGGCGGCGACCTGCGGTGTGAAGCCGACGAACGACTCGGTGGCGTTGCCCTCGGCGCTGCCGGTCTTGCCGGCCACGGGCCGGCCATCGAGCATTGTGGACACCTGCTCGGCCGTGCCGCCGTCGCACTGCCCGAATGCGCCGGACTGGCCGACCGGGCAGCGCGCGGCGTCGACCGCGGCCCGCGCGATGTCGGGATCCAGCACCTTGTGACAACTCGGGTCGGCCCCCGGGACGGTCTTGCCGCTCGCGTCGGTGATCCCCTTGACCGGCAGCGGCGCGCAGTAGGTGCCGTCGTTGGCGATGGTGGCGTACGCGTTGGCCAGGTCGAGCGGCGTCGTGTCGGCGACGCCGAGGGTGAACGAGCCCCAGTCGTCGGCGTCGGTCTTCGCCCGGTCGGCGTCGGCCTTGGCGCGGAACGTGATGCCGAGCCGCTGTGCCATCTCGACCGCCTTGGCCGCGCCGACCTGCTCCTCCAGCCAGACGAAGTAGGTGTTGACCGAACGGCCGAACCCGGTCCACATCGTGCGGTAGCCGTCCATCCACGATGGATTGTCGTTGGCCGGGCAGTAGGCACCGCCACAACTCGCGGGGCCGCTGTCGGCCCACTGGGTGCGCAGCCGGGCCGGCGCGTCGAACCCGGTGTCGAGGGTGTAACCGGCCTCCAGCGCGGCCAGCATCGTGAAGAGCTTGAAGGTCGAGCCGGCCTGATAGCCGGTCACCGAGGCGCCGCCCGCGACGAGTTGGTCGACGGTGTTGGGATAGTCCCTGCCACCGGGGTTCTTGGCCAGGCTGTAGTGGCGGTTGACGGCCAGCGCGAGCACCCGGCCCGTACCCGGTTGCACGGCCGCGATCGGCAGCGCCTTCGACGAGTCGTAGTCGTAGACCTTGGTCGCCGCTTCGGTCGCGGTGGCCTGCACCTTCGGGTCCATCGACAGCACGACCCGGTAGCCGCCGTCGCGCAGGGCCGCCAGTCGCTGCTGTGCGTTGTCGCCGAACGCCTGCTGCTGTTGCCACCAGGAGACGAAGTAGTCGCAGAAGTAGCGGCTGTCGGCCGGTTGGGCCGCGGTGCACCCGTTGGGCACGGTGCTGGGCTTGAGCTCCAACGGCTGCGACTTGGCCTTCGTGGCATCGGCCGCGGAGATGCCGCCGGCCTTGGCGAGCGAGTCCAGGACGTAGTCGCGGCGGCCCTGCGCGGCGGCCTTGTCGCCGTGGATCGGGTCGTACTGGTCGGGCGATTGCACCAGGCCGGCGATGAGGGCGGCCTGCGGGAGGGTGAGCTTGTCGGGCGTGGTGGAGAAGTAGGTCTGTGCCGCGGCCGCGATCCCGTAGGCGCCGGCGCCGAAGTAGACGATGTTCAGGTAGCGGGAGAGGATCTCGTCCTTGCTGATCGCGTGCTCGACGGCGACGGCGTACCGCATCTCCTGGATCTTGCGCCCGAAGTCGTCGGCGGTGGCGGCCTCCCGCTCTTCTTTTGTTGCCCGCGGGTCGGTCTTAAGCACATTTCGGACATATTGCATAGTCAACGTGGAGGCGCCCTGCTCGGTCTGCCCGCTGCTCCCGTTGGCGACGGCGGCCCGCAGCACGCTCCGCACGTCGACGGCGCCGTGCTGGTAGAACCGGGTGTCCTCGGCGGCGACGATGGCCTGCCGCATGATCGGCGCGACCGCGTCGAGCGTGACGTTGGTGCGGTTGAGGTCGGCGAACGTGGTGATCAGCGTCTTGCCGTCGGCGGCGTAGAGCCGGGACGCCTGCGGCACGCTCGGTTGCGCGAGCGCTACCGGAAGGTCGGTGGTGGCCAGCGCCACCCGGGTCGCGACAAATCCGGCAAGCAACCCGCTCGGCAGCGCCGCGGCGGCGACCAGCAAGCCGATCACCCCGGCACCGATCGCCAGTCGTGCCCACTTCGCCATCTGTTGCCTCCCCGAGTGTTCCTCCTCAGGTTCCGCACTTTTGGCGTGGATGCCGAGCTTCCGGGCGTAACTCACATGGCTCTGCCAGGAACCGCTCAGCGCTTTCCAAGGTGGCGGGGTTGACCGGGTTGTCTAGCGTCGATCTCATGACGACCACGAACGCCAAGTACGACAAGAAAGAGCAGTTGCGGCAGATCGAAAGCGGCCTGCTGCAGGGCGAGGAGATCATCGCGGTCTACGACGCGATCGGCACCGGGACGGGCTTCATCGGCCTGACCAACCGCCGGGTGATCGTGCAGGACAAGTCTTTCGTGGGCAAGCGGGTCGCCATCACCAGCATCCCCTACGGCAAGATCACCAGCGTGAGCGTGGTGAGCGACAAGTCCTGGGGCGGCTCGTTCTTCTCGACGGGCTCGATCGCCATCCACGTGGGCGCCCACACCTATGAGGTCGCCTTCCGCGGCTCCGACAAGGCCCACCATGTCCACAACGTGGTGCTGCACTACATCTCGTAGCTCCCGCCGCGACATCGAAAAGCTAGTGCCGCTCCGGCAAACCCGGCTGCCGGGTCGGTAGGCGGCGGGCCGCGACCAGCGCGGCCACGGCGAGCAGGGCAAGAACGGCCAGTGAGGATCGCAGGCCGTCCAGCCGCGCGGCCGCGTTCTCGTCGATGATGGCGGTCGCCGTTGGTCCGGTGACGCCTGCGCCGGTGAGGGCGTCCTCGAGTTGCCGGTCCGGAACGAACGGCACGCCGGATGCCAGCTCGACCTGAGCTCGCGACGACAGCTCCGCAGGGACGGCCGGGTTGGATTCGATACCGCTGAAGAACGACGTGGTGAGTGCTGAGATCAGCACCGCGCCGGCGAGGGCGGTCCCGACGGAGGCACCGAGATTCGTGAGGGTGTTCTGGAGCCCACCGACTTCGGCGCTCTGCTCGTCGGAGACCGCGGACACGGTGACGCTGCCGAGTTGCGATGCCAGCGCACCGATGCCCAGTCCGGCGAGAAACAGCGGAAGCGTGACGACCTCGGGACCGACGCCGGCGTCAAGTGACGCGCCCAACGCGACGATGCCCGCCAGCAATGCCAGAAAGCCCATCCGTACGACGCGCCGCGGCGACGCGTGCGGCAGGAATTTCGGCACACCGACCGCCGTCACCAACAGTGCCACTGATAGTGGAAGGATCCGCAATCCGGTGGCGACCGCCGACAAGCCCAGGGCTACCGACAGGAATAGCGGCACCGAGAAGAACAGGCCTGCCTGGAGGAGATACTGGAAGAAGAACGAGGTCAGGCCACCGCGCAGCAGCTTGTTGCTCAATAGCGCGGGATCGACCAGCACGGTCCGGCCGCGTGCCTGGCGGTATCGCTCCCAGGCCACGAATCCGGCCAGCACACCGAAGCCGCCCAGGACGAGCCAGAACACCGGCGAGAGCCCAAGCCAACCGGGAGCTTCGGGCTTGGGGTTGACGAATCCCCAGGATCCGCCTTGGAGAACGCCGAAGACGATGAGCACCACGCCGACGATCGACAGCAGCGTGCCGAAGAGATCGATGCGCGTGCCGCGTTGTGCGGCCGCGCCCGCGACCCGCCTGGCGAGCAACAGGATCGCCAGGACCAGCACGACTTCGCCCGCGAAAACCCAACGCCACGAGGCATAGGTGGTCAGCAGACCGCCGCACAGCGGTCCGACCGCGACCGCGATGGCTCCGGACGCCGCGACCAGGCCGTAGGCCCGTGGGCGCTGCGGTTGCGCGAAGTTCGAGGCGATCAGGGCGACAATCGCCGGCATGATCAGCGCGGCTCCGATGCCTTCCAGGAACGACCAGCCGATGAGGAGGACGGTCAGGTTCGGCGCCAGCGCTGTGATCGACGAACCCACACCGTAGATCACGCAGCCGAGCGCGAAGACCCGCCTGTGCCCCAGGCTCTGCCCCAGCCGGCCACCAGTGATCATCAGCGATGCCATGACGAGCGTGTACATCGTGATGGCGGTCTGGATTCCGGTCACCGTCGTTCCGAGCTCGGCGGCAACCGTAGCGATCGACACGTTCATGACCGAACTGTCGAGCGTCATCAGGAACTGTGCCGAGGCCAGCGTGAAGAGCACAGTGCCGGCGGCGGGCGTTCCCGGTCTAGCGGCCGCGGACGCCGCGCCGCTCATGGTTACGCCAGAGCACTTGGGCCTGTCGGGCGCGGCCGTGCGCGATGAGGTAGCCGTTGCCGGTCGCGGCAAGCGTCATGGCTACCTCCAGGCTGGATGCGGCGCTCGCTCGCGCTGTGCTCTCTCCCACTATGAGCGATTAGGGAGCTGATCACCCCGGAATCGCCAGGTTTGGGCAATACCCCGCACGCGACCGGCGTGCGCGTCGCGTCAGCGAACGACAGGGTTCCACTGCCGCTTCGCGGCGATCGTGACACCGGGGGCGCGATAGTAGGGGTCGGCCGCGATCAACTCGTCAAACTCGGCCTCGGTCGCGACGTCGAAGATGAGCAACGCCCCCGACTCGTCGGCATAGGGCCCGGCCATCGCGACCACGCCCCGCTCCTTGAGCCCGGCGAGCACCTCCCGGTGTGCCGGCCGGTGCTTGAGCCGCTCCGGATTGCCGTCGAAGGACAGTTCGAGCAAGAACATCAACGCATCGTAGCGACCAGCGAGCGTCAGGAGGGGGTGCGTCAGACGTTGAAGCGGAACTCGACCACGTCGCCGTCTTGCATGATGTAGTCCTTGCCTTCGATGCGGACCTTGCCGGCCGCCTTGGCCGCCGCCATCGTGCCCGCGGCCATCAGGTCGTCGTAGGAGACGATCTCGGCCTTGATGAAGCCGCGCTGGAAGTCGGAGTGGATGACGCCGGCCGCCTCGGGCGCTGTGGCGCCGATCGGGATCGTCCAGCCGCGGGCCTCCTTCGGGCCCGCCGTCAGGTAGGTCTGCAGGCCCAGCGTGCGGAAGCCGACCCGGATCAGCTGGTTGAGGCCCGGCTCGGGCTGGCCGATCGACTCCAGCAGCTCGCGCGCCTCCGCCTCCGGCAGGTCGATCAGCTCCGACTCGACCTTGGCGTCCATGAAGACCGCCTCGGCCGGTGCGACCAGGGCGCGCAGCTCGTCGAGGAACGCGGCGTTGTTGAGCTCTTCCTCGTCGACGTTGAAGACGTAGAGGAACGGCTTCGTGGTCAGCAGGTGCAGCTCACGCAGCTCGGCCACGTCGATCCCGGCGGACGCCGCGCCCGCGTAGAGGGTGACGCCGGTGTCGAGCAGCTCGCCGGCCGCGCGTGCGGCGGCCGCGATGGCGGCGCGGTCCTTGCGGAGCTTGGCCTCCTTCTCCAGCCGCGGCAGCGCCTTCTCGATCGTCTGCAGATCGGCCAGGATCAGCTCGGTGTTGATGGTCTCGATGTCGTCGGCCGGTGAGACCTTGCCGTCGACGTGCACCACGTTGGGGTCCGAGAACGCCCGCACCACCTGGCAGATCGCCGACGCGTCGCGGATGTTGGCCAGGAACGCGTTGCCGCGGCCCTGGCCCTTCGAGGCACCCCGGACCAGGCCGGCGATGTCGACGAAGGAGACCGGGGCCGGAACGACCTTCTGCGAGTCGTAGAGGGCGGCCAGCTTCGGCAGCCGGGCGTCGGGCAGGCCGACGACGCCGACATTCGGCTCGATGGTCGCGAAGGGGTAGTTCGCCGCCAGCACGTCATTTTTGGTCAGCGCATTGAACAGCGTGCTCTTGCCGACGTTGGGCAGGCCGACGATCCCGATGGTCAGACTCACAACAGACCAGCTTACGCAGGCCCGGCGGAGATCAGGCGATCGCCTGCCACCAGCCGTCGATGGCCGGCGGGGAGTCGACGTCGACCCGCTCGCCGGGGCGCGGGATCGCGAGCGTGACGCCCTCGGCCTTGGCCTCTGACCAGAGGCGGTCGGCCGGCTCGGCCCAGTCGTGGAAAGCCAGCACGAACGTGCCCCAGTGCAGCGGGATCATCAGCCCACCCCGGACACCGCGATGCGCCCGCACCGCGTCTTCGGGCGTCATGTGGATGTCGGGCCAGCCCTCGCCGTAGGCCCCGATCTGCATCAAGGTTACGTCGAACGGCCCGTGCGCCTCGCCGATCTCGGCGTAGCCATCGAAATAGCCCGAGTCGCCCGTGTAGAAGACCTTGCGGCCGTGCCCGGCCACCACCCAGGACGCCCACAGGGTCTCGTCGCGGGTCAGGCCGCGCCCGGAGAAGTGGCGGGCCTCGGTCGCGGTCAGCGTCAGGCCGGCCACGGTGATCGACTCGTCCCAGTCGAGCTCGATCACCCGCTCGGCCGGCACGCCCCAGCGGGCGAAGTGGGCGCCGACCCCGAGCGGCACCACGAACGGCGCCGTCGAGCCGAGCGCCAAGGACCGGATCGTCGGCAGGTCGAGATGGTCGTAGTGGTCGTGCGAGATCACGATCGCGTCGAGCGGGGGGAGTTCGTCCAAGGAGACCGGTGGCTCGTGCAGGCGGCGGGGACCGACCAGGTGCGACGGGGAGCAGCGGTCACTCCAGACCGGGTCGAACAGCACCCGGTCGCCGTCGATCTCCACTAGCGCGGAGGAGTGCCCGTACCAGGTGATGTGCAGGCCTTCCGAGGTGGCGCCCGCGGAGCGTGCCAGCGGGATCGGCAGGCGGGGCTTGCGCCGCTCGCGGTCGGCCAGGAAGGCGCGGAGCATGGCACCGCCAGGCGCCGCGATCGTGCGGGCCGGGACGCGGTTGTGGAACTTGCCGTCGCGCCACTGCGGCGACGGGCCGACCCGGCGCTCGTCGGGGCGGGCGCCCATCTGGAGCGGCACGTCGCGCGCGGCCCAGGCCAGCGCCGCGGCGGCCGTGCCCAGGATGCCCAGTGCCCATGTCGACTTCTTCGCCATGACCACAAGTGTGCAACAACGCACCGACAAAAACCTGAGCGTCTACTCAGCCGACGGCGATGTCTGATTCCCGCGAGCCAGGGGCGCCGGGGCGAGGCAGGATCGTTGGCATGGAACTGGAGTTCGAGCGGTGCTACCGGGCCGTCGACAGCCGTGACCAGCGGTTCGACGGCTGGTTCTACACGGCCGTGACCTCGACCGGGATCTACTGCAAGCCGTCCTGCCCGGCCATCACGCCCAAACGGGCAAACGTCCGCTTCTACCCCTCGGCCGCCGCAGCGCAACGGGCCGGGTTCCGGGCCTGCCGCCGCTGCCGGCCCGACGCCGCACCGGGCTCCCCGGAGTGGGACCTGCGCGCCGACACGGTCGGGCGGGCGATGCGGTTGATCGGCGACGGCGTCGTCGACCGCGAGGGGGTGCCGGGGCTCGCCGCCCGGGTCGGCTACACCGAGCGCCACCTGCACCGGATGCTCGTCGCCGAGGTCGGCGCCGGCCCGCTGGCGCTGGCCCGGGCCCAACGCGCCCAGACCGCCCGGATCCTGGTCGAGACGACCGACCTTGGGCTCGCCGAGATCGCGTTCGCGGCGGGTTTCGGCAGCGTGCGGCAGTTCAACGACACGATCAAGGAGGTGTACGGCGGCCCGCCGTCGAGCCTGCGCGAGGCGAAGCACCGCAAGACGCCGGA
The DNA here is from genome assembly GCF_040676615.1 of Asanoa sp. NPDC049573. NCBI lineage: Bacteria > Bacillati > Actinomycetota > Actinomycetes > Micromonosporales > Micromonosporaceae > Asanoa > Asanoa sp. NPDC049573. Next base: position 185,809 of record NZ_JBFAPI010000002.1, on the reverse strand, counting down.
AGCCGGCGTGGTCAACCTGCGCCTGGCCTACCGGCCACCGCTGCACGCGCCCGCACTGCTCGAGTTCCTGGCCGACCGCGCCATCCCGGGCATCGAGGAGGTCGTCGACGGCACCTACAAGCGGTCGCTGACCTTGCCGCACGGCCCGGCCGAGGTCGAGTTGACCCCGATTCCGGGTGTCGGCGCCGCGGCCCACGTGGCCGCCACGCTGCGGCTCAAGGACGTGCGCGACCTGGCGCCCGCCGTCGCCCGCTGCCGCCGCCTGCTGGACCTCGACGCCGACCCGGAGGCGGTCGACGCGCTGCTCGGCGCCGACCCCGCCCTGGCCAAGACCGTCGACAAGGAGCCGGGGGTACGCGTACCGCGTGCCGTCGACAGTTTCGAGACCGCCGTCCGGGCCGTCGTCGGCCAGCAGATCTCCGTGCCGGCGACGCGCACCATCCTCGGCCGGATCGCGAAGTCCGCCGGCGCCGTCGGTTTCCCCGACGCCGCGGCCGTCGCCGGCCTGCCCGACGAGGCGTTCCCGATGCCGGCCGCCCGCCGGGAGACGATCCGCGGCCTGGCCCGGGCCGTCGCCGACGGCACCGTCGAGCTCGACCTCGGCGCCGACCGCGAGGATCTGGTCCAGAGCCTGGTCGGGCTGCCCGGCATCGGCGCCTGGACGGCCGGCTACGTGGCGATGCGCGCCGCCGGTGATCCCGATGTCTTCCTGCCCACCGACCTGGCCGTCCGCCGGGGTGCCAAGGCCCTCGGCCTGCCCGACGACCCCAAAGCACTCGAGGAGCACGCGGCGGCCTGGCGGCCCTGGCGCTCCTACGCCCTGATCCGTCTCTGGAGGAACGCGTGAACACCGCCACCATGGCCACCCCGGCCGGCCCGCTGACGATCGTCGCGACCGACGAGGGCGTCGTGCGCGCCGCCGGCTTCACGGCCGACGTCGACGAGTTGCTGGCCCTCGTACACCCGTCGCTTCGCGGTCGAGCGCGGCCGCGCGCCGACCTCGGGCCGGTCACCGGCGCGGTCATGTCCTATCTGGACGGTGATCTGACCGCGCTCGACGCGGTGCCGGTCGAGCAGCGCGCCGGCGGCACGTTCCTCGGCCACGCCTGGAACGTGCTCCGCGAGGTCAAGCCCGGCGCACCGGTCACCTACACCGAGTACGCGACGCTCGCCGGTCGCCCGTCGGCGGTGCGCGCGGCCGCGCAGGCCTGTGCCCGCAACGCGGTCGCCCCGTTCGTGCCCTGCCACCGGGTGTTGCGCACCGACGGCACGCTCGGCGGCTACCGCTACGGCCTCGACGTGAAAAAGTGGCTTCTCGGGCACGAGATGCGGTGAGCCCGTCGTAGCGATTACCGTCACGGGGTGCGTACCAAACGTGACCATCAGTCAGGGGTACGCAACCTGTGGCGGCTGCGCCGCTACCTCCGCCCCTACCGTCTCCAGTTCGCCGGCCTGGTCGCCGCCGCCCTCGCCGGCACCGCGGTCGGCATCGCCGTCCCGCTGGTCATCCGCCGGGTGGTCGACGGGCCGATCGCACACGACGACCCGCGCGGCCTGTTCGCGCTGGGCGCCCTCGCGCTGCTGTTCGGCATCGCCGAGGCGGTGCTGATCTTCATTCGGCGCTGGTCGCAGTCGAGCCAGTCGCTCGGCATGGAAGCGACGATCCGCCAGGAGATCTACGCGCATCTGCAGCAACTGCCGGTCGCGTTCCACGACCGCTGGCAGAGCGGCCAACTGCTGGCCCGGGTCACCGCCGATCTCTCGGTGATCCGCCGGTTCCTCTCCTTCGGCCTGCTCTTCCTGGTCGTCAACCTGGCCACCTACGCGGTGGTCGTCGCGCTTCTCATTCACCTGCATTGGCCGCTGGGCCTGTTGGTGGCCGGCAGCGCTGTCCCGCTGGCGGTGGTCAGCCGCCGGTTCACCCGCACCTACCTGCGCACCTCGCGCCGGATGCAGGACGAGCAGGGCGACCTCGCGACCCAGGTCGAGGAGACCGCGCGCGGCCTGCGCACGGTGAAGTCGTTCGGCCGGCAGGCGTTCATGAGCGGCCAGTTCGGGGCCGGTGCCGACCGGTTGCGGAACACCGCCGTCACGAAGGGCCGACAGCTCGCCGGCACCTCGGCCCAGTTCGACCTGATCCCCAACCTGACCCTGGCCGCCGTGCTGGTGGCCGGCGCGATCGAGGTGGCGGGCGGCCGGCTCACGATCGGCGAGCTGGTCGCGTTCGTCACGCTGCAACTCATGCTGATCTGGCCGATCGAGTCGCTGGGCTGGATCATCGGCAACGCGCAGGAGGCGATGACCGCCTCCGACCGGATCTACGAGGTGCTCGACGCGCCACCGTCCATCATGGATCGTCGCGACGCCCGGCCGGCCGGGCGGGTGGCCGGCGAGGTTCGCTTCGACGACGTCCGGTTCAGCTACCCGGGCAGTTCTGTGCCGGTGCTGCGAGGAATCACGCTGACCGTGCGGCCGGGCGAGACGCTCGCGGTCGTCGGCACCACCGGGTGTGGCAAGACCACGCTGGTCTCGCTGGTGCCGCGGCTCTACGACGTGACCGCCGGCCGGATCACCCTCGACGGCCGCGACATCCGCGACCTGCGCCTCGACTCGCTGCGCGAGGTGGTCGGGGTCGCGTTCGAGGAGCCGACGCTGTTCTCCATGTCGGTGCGGGAGAACCTGGCGCTGGGCCGCACCGACGCGACCGACGACGAGATCTACGAGGCGCTCGCGCTGGCCCAGGCCGACTTCGTCGAAGACCTGCCGTGGGGCCTGGATACCCGGGTGGGCGAGCAGGGCCTGTCGCTGTCCGGGGGCCAGCGGCAACGGTTGGCGCTGGCCCGCGCCATCCTCAGCCGGCCGCGGGTGCTGGTGCTCGACGACCCGCTGTCGGCGCTCGACGTGCACACCGAGGCGCTGGTCGAGAAGGCGCTCGCCGGCGTCCTGGCCGACACCACGGCGCTGCTCGTGGTGCATCGCCCGTCGACGATCGCACTGGCCGACCGGGTTGCACTGCTCTCCGGCGGCGTCATCGCGGCGACCGGCACGCACTCGGAGTTGCTGGCGACGGTGCCGGCCTACCGGGCCGTGCTCTCCGAGGCGGCGGCAGCGGACGCCGCATGACGGTGCACTCCTGGCGCGGCCGGGCGGCGGAACTCGACGCCGACCGGACGGCCGCCGAAGGCACGGACCCGGCCGCGGTCGCCCGCCTGCGGTTGCGCAGCAGGGCGTTGCTGGCGTCGCTGGTGCGGCCGCACCGGCGCCCGCTGGCGGCCACGGTCGCGCTGCTGCTCCTGCAGAGCGTCGCCGGCATGGCCGGCCCGTTCCTGGTCATGCTCGCGATCGACAAGGGCATCCCGCCGCTCCGGGCCGGCGACCCGACGGTCCTGATCGAGGTCGGCCTGGCGTTCGTCGCCGCCGCGGTGCTGGAATATGTCGGAAAGAGGGGGTTCCTGCGCCTGTCGGCCCGGATCGGCCAGGACGTGTTGCGCGACCTGCGGCAACGCGTCTACGACCACTTCCAGCGGCTCTCGATCGGCTTCCACGAGCGCTACACCTCGGGCCGGATGGTGGCCCGGCTGACCAGTGACATGGACTCGATCAGCGAGTTGGTCGACGGCGGCATCGACGATCTGGTGCTGGCCGGCCTGTCGGTCGTCTCGGTCGCGGGCGTGCTGCTCTACCTCGACCTCCCGCTCGCCGTGCTCACCTTGTTGACCTTCCCGTTCCTGCTGTGGCTGTCACACTGGTTCGCACTCGCGTCGGCGATCGCCTACCGGCGTACCCGCGAGGCGGTCGCTCTGGTGATCGTCCACTTCGTCGAGTCACTGGGTGGCATCCGGGCGGTGCAGGCCTTCCGCCGCGAGCCCCGCAACCAGCAGATCTTCGACGCGCTCAACGACGACTACCGGTTGGCCTCGCTGCGCGCGTTCCGCCTCATCGCGGTGTATTCGCCGAGTATCAAACTGATCGGAAACCTGGCCATCGCGGGGGTCCTGACGTTCGGCGGCTGGCAGGTGCTGCACGGCAGGACCGCGATCGGTGTCCTGGCGGCCTTCCTGCTGTATCTGCGCCGCTTCTTCGAGCCGATGCAGGAGCTGAGCCAGTTCTACAACGCCCTGCAGTCGGCGACGGCGGCGCTGGAGAAGCTGTCCGGGGTGCTCGACGAGCGCCCGGCGGTGCCCGAACCGGCGCATCCGGTGGCGTTGCCACCCGCGGCCGGCGGACGGGCGATCGCTTTCGAGGACGTCACCTTCGGCTATCGCGACGGCCCGCCGGTGCTGGCCGACTTCACGATCGACATTCCGGCCGGTCAGATCGTCGCACTGGTGGGCGCGACCGGCGCCGGCAAGTCGACGGTGGCCAAGCTGGTGGCCCGCTTCTACGACCCGGTCGCGGGAACGGTCCGGCTCGACGGCGTGGACCTACGCGAGGTGTGCGACCCGGACCTGCGCCGCGCGGTGGTCATGGTCACCCAGGAAAACCACCTGTTCGCCGGCACGGTCGCCGACAACCTGCGGTTCGGCCGCACCGACGCCACCGACGAGGCCCTGGTGGCAGCGGCCAGGGCAATCGGCGCCCACGACTTCATCGCGGCGTTGCCGGAGGGCTACGACACCGACGTACACCGCCGCGGCGGCCGCCTGTCGGCCGGCCAGCGCCAGTTGGTGGCGTTCGCGAGGGCCTTCCTGGCGGATCCCGGTGTGCTGATCCTCGACGAGGCCACGTCGTCGCTCGACGTGCCCACGGAACGCCTGGTGCAACGCGCCCTGCGCACCATCCTGCGCGAGCGGACCGCTCTGGTGATCGCCCACCGCCTCTCGACGGTGGAGATCGCGGACCGGGTCCTGGTCGTCGACGACGGCCGCGTGGTCGAAGACGGTCCACCGTCCCGCCTGATCGCCGGCGGCGGCCGCTACGCCACCCTCCATACGCAGTGGCAGGACTCGCTGCTCTGAGCGCGGCTGGCATGCTGTGGCCATGAGCTTGGATGGTGTGGTCGCGCTGGTGACGGGTGGCTCGCGGGGGATCGGGCGGGCCACCGCCCAGCTGTTCGCGGCCGAGGGCGCGACGGTGGTCGTGCATTACGTGAGCAACAAGGCCGCCGCGCAGGAGACGCTCGACAGCCTTGGAGCCGGCGCGCACGAGATGCGGCAGGCCGACCTCAAAGACCCCGCCCAGGTCAAGGATCTGGTCGACCTGACCGTCGCTCGCCACGGCAGCATCGGGGTGCTGGTGAACAACGCCGGGGTGTACGAGAACCATCCAGTGCTGGAGACCTCCTACGACCAGTGGCAGGAGATCTGGCGCCGGACGCTGGACACCAACCTGGTCGGGCCGGCCAACCTGGTGCACGCGGTCGTGCCGCACATGGTCGCCGCCGGCGGAGGGCGCATCATCAACATCACCTCGCGCGGCGCGTTCCGCGGCGAGGCCACGCATCCGGCCTACGGCGCGAGCAAGGCCGGGCTCAACAGCCTCAGCCAGTCGCTCGCCAAGGCGCTCGGGCCGCACAACATCTTCGTCACCGCGATCGCGCCGGGCTACGTCGACACCGACATGGCGGCGCCCTACCTCAACGGGCCGCGGGGTCAGGAGATCAGGAACGAGACGGCGATCGGGCGGATCGCGACCGCCGACGAGGTGGGGCGGCTGGTGGTGTTTCTGGCGACCCCGGGAACCGAGTCGATGACCGGCGGGGTGATTGACATCAACGGCGCGTCCTATTTGCGGACGTGACGGAAGGTCAGAAGAAGATCACTGGTCGTTGAGGACGAGCCGGTAGGCGTCTTCGATGCGGGCTGCGAGACTGACCTCGCGCTCCGTTATCGCGACACCGTCGGCGGCGGCGACCTTGACCTGTGTGTAACCATCCAGGCGACGAATCTCAGCCCGGAGGTGTAGCGCGTCGGCGCAGACCTTCACCCGTTCGGTGAGATCGCTGTGCTGCGTGTTGTCGACCAGGAACACTCGTTTGAGCTGCTTGTCTTCGCGGGTCCAGCCGGCGAGTAACGCGAGCGCGTCGGATAGGTAGTCGCCTCGGGCCCGCCCGCTCCACAGGGCTCGCATCCACACCTCCCAGGCGTCGTTGCCGGCTTGTGGCCAAATCGTCGCCATCTCGTCATGGTTCGGTGCCCTAAGTCTTTCGCTGACCGGCCCCCATGTCCACGCCCACATTTCCCCCTTGTGGTGACCTAGGGGACGGCTCCGACACCCGAAACGGCATTTCGTCTGGCACCCTGGTTGGTCGTGCACAACGAACGTCCGAATGAGCCCGCCGGGCGGGGGAGTGCGACCCTCCGCGTCATCGTCGGTGCCGCTATCGTTGCTGAGCGTAAAGTTCTGGCCTGCGCCCGGGCGCATCCTCCGGAGTTGGCCGGAATGTGGGAGTTCCCCGGCGGCAAGGTGGAGCCGGGCGAGTCCGAGACGGCGGCACTCGTGCGGGAATGCCAGGAAGAACTGGGTGTGCGCATCGCGGTCGGTGATCGCATCGGCGACGATATCCCGCTGGGGCACCGCCGTACCGTATTGAAGATTTTCACCGCACGACTGGTTGACGGCAGCCCCGAAGCGCTGGAGCATGCCGAGCTGCGCTGGCTGGGCCGCGACGAGCTCGACGACGTGCGCTGGCTGCCGGCCGACGCCCCGATCGTGGCCGCACTCCGCGCCGGCACCCTTCTCGACTGAACGCGAAAACGGGGCCCCGAAGGGCCCCGTTTTCGCGAAAGGGAAGGTCAGTCCTGGTCGGGGTGCGCGTAGTTGAGGTCGCGCGGTGGCATCGGGAACTCCACGTCGTCACCGAACGGCGACGCCGCACCCGAGCGGTCGAACGCCGCCTCGCTGACACCCAGGCGGCCGTTGGCGCCCACGGCCGGAAGCTGTGCCGGTGCGGGCCGGCGGTGCCAGTTGATGCCTCGTTCCACTTCCTGCTCCTCGGTGCGTTGGTGTGCCTCGGGCAGATCGGCCACGCTCATCGCGGGACCGGCGCTGGCCCCCGGCCGGCCCTGGTCGACAAGGCCGTCGTCGTCGGAGTGCCGGCGGAAGATCTTGCTGCCCAGCCACACCAGCGGATCGTACTTACGGTCCACCACGCGCTCCTTCATCGGAATGATCGCGTTGTCGGTGATCTTGATGTGCTCAGGGCACACCTCGGTGCAGCACTTGGTGATGTTGCAGTATCCGAGACCCTGATGCTGCTGAGCGTACGTCTTCCGGTCTTCCCGCGCGTCCAATGGATGCATATCCAGCTCGGCGGCGCGGATGAAGTAACGCGGACCCGAGAACGCCTTCTTGTTCTCGTCGTGATCGCGTACCACGTGGCAGGTGTTCTGGCACAGGAAGCACTCGATGCACTTGCGGAACTCCTGCGAGCGCTCGACGTCGACCTGCTGCATCCGGTAGTCGCCCGGGGCCACGTCGGCGGGCGGCGCGAACGCCGGGGTCTCCCGGGCCTTCTCGTAGTTGAAGGAGACGTCGGTGACCAGGTCGCGGATCACCGGGAAGGTGCGCAGCGGGGTGACCGTGACGGTCTCGTTCTCCTCGAACGTCGACATCCGGGTCATGCAGCCGAGCCGCGGCATGCCGTTGATCTCCATGGAGCACGAGCCGCACTTGCCGGCCTTGCAGTTCCACCGGCAGGCCAGGTCGGGGGCGTCGGTGGCCTGCAGCCGGTGGATGATGTCGAGCACGACCTCACCCTCGTTGACCTCGACCTCGTAGTCGGTCAGGTCGCCGCCGGTCTCGTCACCCCGCCAGACCTTGAATTGGCGCTTCTGTCCCATTACTTGCCCGCTCCTTCGCTAACAGACCCGTCGAAGTCTGTGAGCTCCTCCTCGGTCAGGTACTTCGACAGCTCAGCGCGGTCGAAGAGGTGGATCAGCTCGGGCCGCATCGTCGGCAGCGGCTTGTGTTCGAGCCGCACCTTGTCGCCGTCGAGCGAGCAGACCAGGTTGACCGTCCGCCACTTGGCGGACATCGCCGGGAAGTCTTCGCGGGTGTGGCCGCCGCGCGACTCCTCCCGCTCGAGCGCCGCCTTCGCGGTGCACTCGGAGACCACCAGCATGTTGCGCAGGTCGAGGGCGAGGTGCCAGCCCGGGTTGTAGCGGCGACCGCCGGCCGCGCTCACCTTCGCCACCCGCTCGCGCAGTTCGGCCAGGCGGACCAGGGCGTCTTCGAGCTCACCCTTGCGGCGGATGATGCCCACCAGGTCGCCCATCACGGCCTGAAGATCCTGCTGCAGCTTGTACGGGTTTTCGCCCGTGTCCCGCTGCAGCGGCGCGAGCGCCAGGTCGACGGCGGCCTCGACGTCGGCCGCGGGCACCGCCGGGCGCTTGTCGATGCCGTCGACGTAGCGGGCCGCGTACTCGCCCGCGCGCTTGCCAAAGACCAGCAGGTCGGAGAGCGAGTTGCCGCCGAGCCGGTTGGAGCCGTGCATGCCGCCGGAGACCTCGCCGGCCGCGAACAGGCCCTGCACGTGACCCATGGCCGCGCCCGAGTCGGGCTCGACCTCGACACCGCCCATCACGTAGTGGCAGGTCGGCCCGATCTCCATCGGCTCCTTGGTGATGTCGACGTCGGCCAGCTCCTTGAACTGGTGATACATCGACGGGAGGCGCTTCTGGATGTATTCGGCCGAGCGGCGCGACGCGATGTCGAGGTAGATGCCGCCGGCGGGGGTGCCGCGACCCTCCTTGACCTCGTTGTTGATCGCGCGAGCGACCTCGTCGCGGGGCAGCAGCTCCGGCGGGCGCCGGTTGTTGTCCGGGTCGGTGTACCAGCGGTCGGCTTCCTCCTCGGTCTCCGCGTACTGCTTGCGGAAGACGTCGGGGACGTACTCGAACATGAACCGCTTGCCCTCGGAGTTCTTGAGGACGCCGCCGTCACCCCGGACCGACTCGGTGACCAGGATGCCCTTGACCGACGGCGGCCAGACCATGCCGGTCGGGTGGAACTGCAGGAACTCCATGTTGATCAGCGTCGCGCCGGCCCGTAGGGCGAGCGCGTGGCCGTCGCCGGTGTATTCCCACGAGTTGGAGGTGACCTTGTAGGAGCGGCCGACGCCGCCGGTCGCCAGCACCACCGCGGGCGCCTGGAGCAGCAGGAACTCGCCCGACTCGCGGTAGTAGCCGAACGCGCCGGCCACCCGGTCGCCGTCGAGCAGCAACTCGGTGATGGTGGTCTCGGCGAACACCCGGATGCGGGCGTCGTAGTCGCCGAACTCGCGCTTGTCTTCCTGCTGCAGGGAGACGATCTTCTGCTGCAGCGTGCGGATCAGCTCGAGGCCGGTGCGGTCGCCGACGTGCGCGAGCCGCGGGTATTCGTGGCCACCGAAGTTGCGCTGCGAGATCTTGCCGTCGGGCGTGCGGTCGAACAGCGCGCCGTAGGTCTCCAGCTCCCAGATCCGCTCCGGCGCCTCCTTGGCGTGCAGCTCGGCCATCCGGAAGTTGTTGAGGAACTTGCCGCCACGCATCGTGTCGCGGAAGTGGACCTGCCAGTTGTCGCGCGAGTTGACGTTGCCCATCGCCGCCGCGGCGCCGCCCTCGGCCATGACCGTGTGGGCCTTGCCGAACAGCGACTTGGAGATGATGGCGACCCGCTTGCCGGCGAGCCGTGCCTCGATCGCCGCGCGCAGGCCGGCGCCGCCGGCGCCGATCACGACGACGTCGTAGTGGTGTCGTTCGATTCGCTCAGTCATGTCAGTCGCCTCAGTTGATGAACCGGGGATCGCCGAACCAGCCCGCCGAGACCGCCATGATGTAGAAGTCGGTGATGGCGAGCGTGGCCAAGGTGATCCACGCCAGTTGCATGTGCCGGGTGTTCAGCTTGGACACGATGGTCCAGAAGCGGTAACGCACCGGGTGGCGGGAGAAGTGCTTGAGCCGGCCACCGACGATGTGTCGACACGAGTGGCAGGACAGCGTATAGGCCCAAAGCATGACCACATTCAAAATAAGAATGAGGTTGCCGAGCCCGAAGCCGAATCCCTCAGGGCTGTGGAATGCCTTGACGGCGTCCCAGGTGTTGATGACCGAGATGATGCCGGCGGCGTAGAACGCGTAGCGGTGGGCGTTCTGGAAAATCAGCGGGAAGCGCGTCTCGCCGGAGTAGGTCTGGTGCCCGTCGGGCACCGCGCAGGCCGGCGGCGAGAGCCAGAACGAGCGGTAGTAGGCCTTGCGGTAGTAGTAGCACGTCAGCCGGAAGAGCAGCAGGAACGGCAGCGTGAGGGCCGCCTCCGGGATGATCCACCAGCTCGGCAGGAAAGTGCCGAACTCCGCCGCGTCGCCGCACCTGTCCGTGATGCACGGCGAATAGAACGGCGTCAGGTAGTGGTAGTCCTGGACGAAGAAATCCTTGTGCATGTAGACCCGGACGGTCGCATAGATGACCCAGGCTCCGAGCCCGATCACGGTGATGAGGGGCGCGAACCACCATCGATCCGTTCGCAACGTCCGAGCCGTTATCGAGGCGCGCGCCTGCGCCCCGACCGGCCTCGTCGCCGTTGTCGTCATGAAGTCTCCCGCAAGGTTCTTTGGCCGCTGGCCGGCGCGTGACGGTGCACACGTTACGCCGAGGAAAACGAGCGGCTCGAAGAGGTCCAGCGGGTGTGATCAATCCCGTGGATGAAGATCAGAGATCGGGCGCGGCAAGCCGGCGTACGGACGCCGCACAGTCGTCGTGTCGACGCTCCAGCCGCTCGACGACGGCACCGCCGCGCTCGTTTCGCGGTGCGACGAAGAACGCCGGAGCGCCGGTGCTCACCTGCCGGTCGAGGCCGTCCGCGTAGGCGGTGCGCGCGTCGACGAGCTGAGTCCACTCGGCCAGCATGCGGTCGTCGTCGCGCTCGCGATCGCGCCGGCCGGCCGTGAGTTCGTCGAGGAACGGCTTCACCGCGGCGTTCTCGTCGCGGATAGCGCGGGCACGCTCGCGCGGGCCGGTGGCCGCGCCCGGCGGTGCGACCCGGTTGAGTCGCACTTCCAGCGCCTGGCAGGCGTCGTCGACCCGGAGCATGCGGTGCCCGCCGTCGTTCACGGCGTCGACCACCCGCACCGCACCGATCCCGATGCCGGTGCAGGCGCCGAGCACGACGACGGCGGCGACCACCGCGGCGCCGATGACGAGCCACCGCTGCCGCCGGTTGCCGTCCTTTTTGTCCGCCGCGTCGGCCGGCGGGAGGACGTCGTCCTCACGCGAAGCCTCGGGTGCCTCGGACACTTCGTCTACTTTGTCCGGCTCGGTCTCGTCGGGCGACCTCGGGTAGGGCGGGGGAGGCGGGGTCGTCATGGAGACGAATCTATCCCGACGCGCCACCCGTGAAGTTCCACGAGGCCAGCCGCAGGGACGGGCCGGTGAAGCCGAAGATGTCCCAGCTGTCGGCCGGCGTGATCGCGTTGCCGCCGACACCGAGCACGGCGCCCGGCCCGAGCGCCAGCGGGTAGGACTGGGTGAACCGGAAGTTGCGCACGGGTCGGGTGATTTCCCCGTCTTCCACCAGCCAGACGCCATTGCGGGTCAATCCGGTGACCACCAGCGTCTTCGGGTCGAGCACCCGGGTATACCAGAAGTCGCTGACCAGCAGCCCACGTTCCATCGTGGACACGAGCGCCGCGGTGTGCCCGTCGGCCGCCGGCCCGGCGACCGCGGCCGTCGGCGCGGCGTCGTCGGGCAGCAGCCGCAGGTTGGCCGGCACCGGCCCGAACGCGCTGCCACCCGGCCAGCCGTGCCCGGTGGAGGCGACGCCCGCCTCGGCCGCCGCCCGCCTGTCGTAGGCCACCCCGAGGGTGATGCCGTCACCGACGAAGGTGACCGGGCGCTTGGGCGTGCCCTCGCCGTCGAACGGCATGCCGACGCCGGCGGTCGAGGTCACGTCGTCGACGATCGTCACGGCCGGGTCGAACTGCGCCGCGCCGATCTCGGCGAACGACTGCCGCTCGTTGAGCAGCTTGCCGTTGAACCCGTAGAGCGCGAAGTTCGCGAGCAGGTCGGCGACCGCGGTCGGCTCGAGCACCACCTCGTAGCGGCCCGGCGGCAACTCGATCGGGTCGGCGCCCGCGCGCGCCTTGAGTGCCGCGCGGCCGCCGAGCACCGCGCCGTCGAGATCGGCCAGCCGGCGCGAGCCGAGACGGGCGACGCCGTCGGCGCCGGGCACCCGCGCGATGCCGTCCATCGCAGCCTCGGCCGCGCGGCCCGACACGGCCTGGCCGGCGCTGTTGGCGAACGCCCCGGACCAGTAGACGGTGCGGCAGTAGCCGGCCGTCTCCAGCCCCTCGGCCGCGTCGACGAACGCGCGGACCCGGGCGGCCCGCTCGTCGGGGGAGGCCATCGCGGTCGCCTCGTCCCAGGCGCCCTCGGTGACCAGCGGCGCGGCCGGCGCGAGCCCGGGCCAGGCCGGGTCGACCGGTGTCAGGGCGACGGCGGCGATGGTGCGCTCGACCAACGCGGTCAGGCCGGCCTCGTCGACCACCGTGGTCGAGCCGCCGACCGTGCGGCCGTCGAGGTGGATCCGCAGCCTTACGGCGGTCGTCGCGTCGGCGACGTTCTGGTGTATCCCGGAGTTGGCGAACCGGGTCAGCGCCAGCGCGGTGTGGTCGACCAGCGCCTCGGCCTCCGCGGCGCTGCCGGCCAGCCGGCGGACCAGGTCGACGACCCGGCCCGCGAGATCGAGTTCTGCCGACATCAGCCCGTCACCCCTACTCGTACGCCGGTGAACCGGGCCGGTGCCGCGGGATGGCCGGTGTGTCCGGTCTGGCCGGGTTGCCCCTTCCCGCAGTTGGGAATGCCCCAGTCGGTGACCTCCGACGAGAGCATGTCCATCGACTGCCAGAAGGTCGGGCCGATCCCGGTGTAGGTCGGGTTGCGGAGCATCCGGCCGATCTTGCCGTTTTTGATCTCCCAGCCGATCTCGCAGCCGAACTGGAAGTTGAGCCGCCGGTCGTCGATCGACCAGGACCGGTTGGTGTCCATGAAGATTCCGTCGTCGGTGGCGGCGATGATCTCTTCGAGCGTGTGCGGGCCGGGCTGCAGACCGACATTGGTCATCCGCACCATCGGCAGTCGGGCCCAGCCGTCGGAGCGCACGCTGCCGGCGTAGTCGAGGCCGGCGACCGAGGCCGAGTCGCGCCCGGCCAGCACGCCGACCCAGATGCCCTCGTGCACCGCGTAGCGGGCGGCGGCCGGGGTGCCCTCGTCGTCGAAGCCGAAGCTGCCCAGCGCGCCGGGGATGGTCGGGTCAATCGCGATGTTCATCAGCGACGAGCCGTAGCGCATCGAGCCGAGCTGGGCCAGGTCGAGCCAGGAGGTGCCGGCGTAAGCGGCCTCCCAGCCGAGGATCCGGTCGAGCTCGATCGCGTGCCCGACCGACTCGTGGATCTGCAACGCCATCTGTCCACTGCCGAGGATCAGCGTGGTCTCGCCGGCCGGGCAGGGCGCGGCGGTCAGCAACTCGCGCGACTCGACGGCCACCCGGGCCGCGTTGCCGGGCAGGTCGAGCCCGGTGACCAACTCCCAGCCGCGGGTGCCGAACTGGTCGCCGTAGGAGCGGCGCTGTGACTCGCCCTCGCCGATCGAGGTCGCCGCGATGCCGCCGCCGCACTCGCGGACCCGCTGGTCGATGCGGTGTCCCTCGCTGGAGACGAACCACTTGGCCGTGTCCCAGACGCGGTAGAAGCTCTCGGCCAGGTCGGCGCCGTGCTCGCGCATCGTGGTGGTCAACCCGACCATCAGGTCGGCCTTCTCGGAGAGCGGCACACGCAGCGGATCGACCTCGCACAGCGACGACCACGAGCCCGAGGCCGCGGGCAGCGGGATCAGCCCGGTGGCCGGGCCGGGGACGCTGGCGCTGGCGGCCGCGATCTTCGCGGCCCGGGTGCCGGCGGCGCGCGCGGCGGCGTCGGACATGTCGGGAACGGCGTAGAAGCCCCAGCCGGAGCCGACCAGCGCACGCACGCCGACGCCGGCGTCTTCGTCTTGGCTGAGGTCTTCGATCTCGCCGTTGCGGGCGGACATGGACTCGCTGCGCCGGTGCATCACCCGCGCGTCCGCGTAGCGCGCCCCGGCGTCGAGAGCGGCCTGGACCGCGGCGGCGGCCGCGTCGAAATGGGTCACCCGCAGCAGCCTAGGGCCTAGGTCCTCAGACGTCATGCCGCTTCGCGGCACGCCGTCTTCCGGTCATTGGGCTTAGGTCCTCAGACGTCATGCCGCTTCGCGGCACGCCGTCTTCCGGTCGTTGGGCTTAGGTCCTCAGACGTCGTGCCGCTTCGCGGCACGCCGTCTTCCGGTCATAGGTCACGATTGCGTCGCGGGCGCGAACCTTACCGAGGCATACCGCGTCCTCGATGCAGAGTCGTTACCACCGATCCGGCTGACAGGTCGAGAGCCGTAGCTTACTTTCAGCGCCAGCGGTCGGATGCAACTTCCTTTCGCGCCCGAAGCGTCCACTGCACAGTGCACGACCGTAAGGGAGGTGACCGGATCATGACCGATGGCGCCGCCGGGCCGGTTGGTCTCAAGGTCGCTTCGCCTGAGGAGCAGGTCCCGGCGACACCGGGCAAGGAGTTCGTCGGCCGCTCGCCGGGGCAACTCGCCCGGCTGCGGCTGCGCCGCGACCGCACCGCCTGGGTCAGCGGCATCACCCTGGTGGTCTTCGCGTTGCTGGCGATCTGCGCACCGCTGATCGAGATGGCCTACGGCAAGGGCCCGCTCGACCGGTTCACCGACAAGCTCGACCGCAGCGGCAATCCACTGGGCTACCTGGGCGGCATCAGCGCCGAGCACTGGCTGGGCATCCAGCCCCGACTCGGCCGCGACATCTTCATCCAGATCATCTACGGCCTGCGCACCTCGCTGATCGTGGCGCTCACCGCCGCCGTGCTGACCATCGTGCTCGGCGTGGTGATCGGCATCGTCGCCGGCTATCTCGGCGGCAAGGTCGACGCGGTGCTGAGCTGGCTGACCGACCTGACGCTGGCGTTCCCGTTCTACATCTTCTGCTTCGCCTTCGTGCCGATCGCGGTCGCGCAGCGCTACGGGCCGACCGACCAGGAGGCGTCCTGGTACCGGCCGTTGCTCCTGATCGTGGTGTTCGTCGTCTTCAACTGGACCTACAGCGCGCGACTGGTCCGGGGCCAGGTGCTGACACTGCGCGAGCGGGAGTTCGTCGAGGCGGCCCGCGCCTCCGGCGCCGGCCTCGGGCACGTGCTGTTCCGCCAGTTGCTGCCCAACCTGTGGGCGCCGATCCTGGTCACCTTCTCGCTCAACGTGCCGGCCCTGATCACCGCCGAAGCGGCCCTGTCCTTCCTCGGCATCGGCGTGCTCGAGCCGACCCCCGACCTCGGCCGGCTGATCTCCGACAGCGTCAACTACGCGCGCGACGACCCGGCCTTCACGCTCACCGGTGGCATCACGCTGTTCCTGCTGGTGCTGGCGTTCAACCTGTTCGGCGACTCGCTGCGGGACGCCCTCGACCCGAAGTCCGACCGGTAGGGGGCGCGACGATGCTGCGGTTCTTCATCAAGAAGGCGCTCCTGGCCGTCGTCACCCTGCTCACGGTCAGCGTGCTCACCTTCGGCCTCTTCTTCGCCGTGCCCAACAGCCCGGCCGAGCTGATGTGCGGCAACCGCAAGACCTGCACCGCCGCGCAGGAAGAGAGCATCGCCCGGCGGATGGGCCTCGACAAGCCGGTCGTGCAGCAGTACGCCGACTTCATGTCGGGCATCGTCACGGGCCGCACGTTCGGCGAGGGCGACGCCGCACGCGAGTGTCCGGCGCCGTGCCTGGGCTACTCGTTCCGCAACGACGAGCCGGTCACCGACATCATCGGCCGCACGCTTCCGGTCACCCTGAGCATCGTGTTCGGCGCCGCCGTGGTCTGGCTGCTGATCGGCATCTCGGTCGGGATGATCTCGGCGCTGCGCAAGGGGACCATCTTCGACCGCGGTGCCGTCGGTTTCTCGCTCACCGGCGCCTCGGTCCCGATCCTCCTGTTCGGACCCTTACTTCTGATCATCTTCGTGTACGAGACGGGCTGGCTCGCCTATCCGAGCTATGTGCCGATCACCGAGAACCCCGCCAAGTGGGCGGCGGCGATGCTGCTGCCCTGGCTGGCCCTCGGTTTCATCAACTCCGCCAGCTACGCCCGGCTGTCCCGGGCGCAGATGCTGGAGACGCTGTCCGAAGACTTCGTGCGCACGGCACGGGCCAAGGGCATGACCAAGTTCCGGGTGTACGGGAAGCACGCCCTGCGGGCCGCGATCACGCCGATCGTGACCATCGCGGGACTGGACCTGGGCACCTACCTCGGCGGCACGGTGGTGACCGAGACGATCTTCGGCTTCACCGGGCTGGGCAAGGCATCGCTCAACGCGGCGATCAACCTCGATATGCCGCTGGTAATGGCGACGGTGCTGCTCGCCGCGTTGTTCATCGTCGCGGCCAACGTCATCGTCGACGTCCTCTATTCGTTCATCGACCCGAGAGTTCGTCTCGCATAGACCCACGGACGCGTGTCGGTGTGGGCCGTGCCGACACGCGTCCGTGATCCGAAAGAAATGTTCGGCGTAGAGGCTCAAGCTGGAGGATTTCTGCAATCCTCCACGGGATAGGGAGGGAGTGACCGATGCGTTCATCACGGGCGTCGCGGCGGCTGACCGCGGCCACCGGGGTCGCGTTGCTGCTGACGGCGACGCTGGCCGCTTGTTCGAAGAACACCGGCGATTCCGGTGACCAGGGCGACGATGTCGTCGTGAAGACCGGCGCCATCTCGACGGACCCCAAGGACTCACAGGGGCCGGCGCCGGAGGTTCCGGGCGCGACCCGCGGCGGCACGCTGAAGGTCATTCAGCAGACCGACTTCGAGCACATGGACCCGCAGCGCACCTACGTCGTCGGCGCGATGGCCGTGCAGCACATGCTGGTCCGCAACCTGACCCAGTTCCGCGAAGACGGCAAGGGCAAGCTGACGCTGGTCGGCGACCTCGCCGAGAACCCGGGCAAAGACGTCAACAACGACTGCAAGACCTGGGAATACACCCTGAAGAAGGGCGTCAAGTACGAGGACGGCACCGAGGTCAAGGCCGCTGACGTGGCCTACGGCATCGCGCGGTCGTTCGAGGAGACCATCGACGGCGGCCCGACCTACGTGCAGGAGTGGCTGGCCGACAACCCGACCTACAACGCGGTCTACAAGGGCCCCTACACCTCCGGCAACACCAATGTGCCGGGCCTGACCGTCAACGGCGACTACGGTCTGAAGTTCGAGTTCAAGAACCCGCACTGCGACCTGCCGTTCGCGCTCAGCATGGGCACCTCGGCCCCGTTGCCGGCGGCCAAGGACACCAAGCTCGAATACGACCGGCACGTCTTCTCGTCCGGGCCGTACAAGATCAAGGAATACGTGAAGGACAGCAAGCTGGTGCTGGAGCGGAACCCGAACTGGGATCCCGCCACCGACCCGATCCGGCACAACTACCTCGACGGCCTCGAGGTCGAGATGGGGCCGGACGACGCCGCGCAGACCGAGCGGGCCATCGCCGGCGGTGCCGACGCAAACGCGATCGCCTGGGACGGCGTGCCGCAGTCGCTGGTCAGCAAGGTGCAGGGCGACCCCTCCCTCAAGGAGCGGACGATCGACACACCGAGCCTGTTCGTCTGGTACCTGGCGATCAACAACCAGAAGGTCACCGACATCAACGTCCGGCACGCGATCGGCTGCGCGCTCGACAAGCAGGGCATCCTGCTGACCCAGGGTGGCGACGCGGCCGGGCGGCTGACCAACAACCTGCAGGCCGACACCACGATCGGCTACACGGAGATCGCCGACCCGACCGGCTGTGGCCCGTCCGGCAACCCCGAGAAGGCCAAGGAGATGCTCGGCGGCAAGAAGATCAAGCTCGCCTTCATGTCGCGTGACACCGCCTTCGGCCAGCAGACCGCACCCGTGCTGAAGGACAGCCTCGAGAAGGCCGGCTTCGAGGTCGTCGTCTCCTACGTCGCGCAGCCCAACCACAACCCGACCGCGCGCACCAAGGACAACCCGTACGACATCTACATCAGCAACTGGGGTGCGGACTGGCCGAGCGGCGCGTCGACGATCCCGGTGCTCTACGACGGTCGCAAGATCGGCCCGCAGGGCAACTCCAACGTCTCCTACTTCAACGCCGACGACGTCAACCAGGCCATTGACAAGGCCTCGGCGTTGCCGGCCGGCGAGGCGGGCGACGACTGGTCCGCGATCGAGAAGACCATCGTCGAGAAGTACTACCCGGTCGTCCCGATCTACCAGTCCAAGACCTTCGTGGTCATGGGCGACAAGGTCGGCGGGGTGTTCCACTCCGACTCGATCGGCACGATGGTCTACTACAACGCCTTCATCAAGCAGTAACGGCGACCGGCTGAGAGGGAGGGGCTCCTACGGGGGCCCCTCTTGCTGTTCCCGCGGGCACCACCAGGTGCTCCGGCCGCCGTAGGTGCCGTGCGCGGTCGGTGTGCCGTCCCGCGGGCAGCGCGCGTCCGGCGGGCGCAACGACAGGCTGCCCAGCGTGTGTACGCCGCCGTCGCGCACCGTGGTGCGGATCGCGTAGCGGGTGGCCCGCAGCAGCGCCTCGACCATCTCCGGCGTCAACTCGTCGACCGGCCGGCCGGGGTGCACCCGGGCCCGCCAGAGGATGTCGTCGGCCAGCAGGTTGCCGATGCCGGCGATCGCGTGCTGGTCGAGCAGCCGGGCCTTGATCGGGGCGGTGCCGCGGGCCAGCGCCGCCCGGAACTGGGCCGGCGTGATCGACGTCGCGTCCGGACCGAGCAGCTCGATCGGCGGGTCCAACCGGATCCGGCCGAGCCGGCGCGGGTCGATCAGCATCATCCGGCCGCCGTCGGCGAACGCCAGCGCGAACCGGGTGAACCGGTAGTCGCCCGCGGCCCGGCCGCGTTCCCAGTAGTCGCCGCCGTCCGCTTCGGTGCCGTCCGGGTCGGCGATCACGATCTTTCCGGACATGCCGAGGTGGATGCCGAGGATCGGCCCGCCGTCCGACGTCTGGCACCACATGCTCTTGCCCTGCCGGTGCGCCACGGTCAGCTCGCGGTCGACCAGCGCGGCCCGGATCTGCCCGGGTGGGTGCGGCCGGCACACCCAGGTGTCGTGGTCGTCGACGTCGACGATCCGCCGACCCAGCGCAGCCCGGTCGATCACCGACCGCGCGTTCTCCACTTCGGGTAACTCCGGCACGTCCTAAACGCTACGACGGAGGAAGTCGAGTTCGGCGGGGAGGCGGCGGGCCGGGTCGGGCTCGCGGAGCAACTCGTGTGGACGGTTGGTGCGGGTCAGCGCGGCCGAGAGCCGGGCCACGTGGTCGGACTCCTCGGCGTCGGCCGGGTCCGAGACGACCAGGATCGGCCGCACCGTCGAGCGGGCCGGGACCGCCTCGGCCGCCAACTCCAGCAGCGAGTGGTGTGCGTAGATGTCAGGGCCGTCGACCGGCTGGCCGAGATATCGCTCGGCATAGGCCGTGCCGCACAGCGCCCAGTCGACGATCGGCTGCTCGGCGATCGCGCTGCGGAACACCTCGGGCCGGCGCAGCACCGCCAGCGCGGCCAGCCAGCCGCCGAACCGCCGGCCGCGGACCGCGACCCGGGTCAGGTCGAGGTCGGGGTGCTTGCCGTTGAGCGCGGCGAGCGCGTCGACCTGGTCGGTGAGCATCACGTCGGCCAGCCGGCGGTGCACCACCTTCTCGAACGACGGCGCGACGCCGGGCGTACCCCGGTTGTCGACCGTGACCACGGCGTAGCCGCTGTCGGCCCACCACTGCCGTTCGACCCAGGCGGCGCGTTCGGCCCGCACCTCCTGGTGCCCGGGGCTGCCGTCGATGTCGAGGAGCACCGGCAGCCGGCGCCCGTCCACGTGCCCGGCCGGGTAGACCACCGCGGCCGGCAACCGCCGGTCGGTGACCCGCTCCAGCGCGGGGCGCGGCACCACCGGCGGCTCGGCCGACAGCAACCGCAGCTTGGCGACCTGGACGTCGCCCTTCCAGACCGTCCAGCGGGTGCCGCTGTGGTCGAGCGAGCGGGCGCCGATCACCAGCACGTCGCCGCCGACCGCGCCGGTGTGCCAGCCGGGCGCGGTGGTCAGCCGGCGCGACTCGACACCACCGCCGCCGATCGCCGTGCGTACGCGGAAGAGGTGTTGCTCGCTCGGCTCTCCGTCGCTGGCCTCGACCAACAGGTCGGGGGAGCCGCCCGGGCCGGGCATCCGGCCGACCACCCGGCGCAGGTAGAGCGACGGCGGGGTGAGCAGCGTGCCGTCGGCGAAAAGGCAGCGGGCGTCGTAACCGTCGTGTGCCAACTCGCCGCCCACCAGCACCCGGCCGTCGGGGAGGTGGCACGGGGTGCCGGCGACCGGCTCGACCCAGCGCGGGTCGGCCAACTCGGCGTGCACCTGGGTCTCACCGGTGCGCGGGTCGACGGCCAGCACCAGGCCGTGCTGCTGCATCCGGCGCAGCACCGTGATCAGCGGGCCGCCCTCGACCCAGTCGACCGCGACCAGGTAGGGATAGGTCTCCCGGTCCCAGTGCACGTCGACCCAGCCGCCGTCGAGGTCGAGCAGGTGCAGGCTGACCTCGGCGTTGGCGCCGCCGGCCCGCGGGCGGGCCAGGGTGACCGGGGGCTCGCCGACCTCGAAGCGGGCCACCCGCGCGTCGTCGACCCGGGTGGCCAGCAGCGACTGCCCGTCGGGCGACCACCAGTAGCCCCGGTGCCGGTCGAAGTCGCGCTCGGCCACCTGCTCGGGACGGCCCCAGCCGACGTGCCGGCCCTCGCCGGCCAGCAGCACGTCGCGGCCGTCCGGCTCGATCACCCGCAACTCGCCGTTCGGGCTCAGGTAGGCGATCCGGGTGCCGGTCGGGTCCGGGCGGGCGTCGCGGACCGGGCCGCTCGCCGTGACCTCGGTGACCTCGCCGGAGGTCAGGTCGACGCGGCGCAGCCGGCCGTCGTGGACCAGGGCCGCCACCCGCGCGAGCGGATCCGCGGCGTACGCGTCGATCGGGCCGCCGGCGACCTGCCGTTCGACCGCTTCCGCTCCCGCGCCGCCGGGCAGGTCGAGCGTCCACAGCGCGTCGATGGCGTCTTCCGGGCCGGCGGTGCGCAGGAACAGCACCCGTGAGCCGTCGGCGGCCACGGTGACCTGGTGCGGCGCGCCGCGGGTGAACCCGTGGGTCCGCGCGGCCAGCTCGGGAAACTCCACATCCGGATCGTATGGGGTGCAAGGGGCTGGTGAGAGTCGTTCCGGGAGGCCGCCGAAGACACGCGTACAGTGGCCCGGTGGCTCGACGACTACTGCTGGTGCACGCACATCCGGACGACGAGTCGATCAGCACCGGCGCGACGATGGCGCACTACGCGGCGCAGGGCGCCCAGGTCACCCTGGTCACCTGCACGCTGGGCGAAGAGGGCGAGATCTACGTGCCCGAGCTCGCGCTGTTGGCCGCCGCCGAGGGCGACCAGCTGGGCGGCTACCGGATCGCCGAGTTGCGCGCCGCGTGCGCCGCGCTCGGTGTCGCCGACGTGCGCTTCCTCGGTGGCGCGGGCCGCTACCGCGACTCCGGGATGATGGGCCTGCCGACCAACCAGCACCCGCGCGCGTTCTGGGGCGCCGACGTCGACGAGGCCGCCGCCCTGCTGGTCGAGGTGATGCGCGAGACCCGGCCGCAGGTCATGGTCACCTACGACCAGAACGGCTTCTACGGGCATCCCGACCACATCCAGGCGCACCGGGTCGCGATGCGCGCGGCCGAGTTGGCCCGCGCGGAGGGTGTCGGGCCCGAGAAGATCTACTGGAGCGCGATGCCCAAGAGCGTGCTCGAGGCCGGGCTGCACGCGTTCGCCGACACGGTCGGCAACCCGTTCGAAGGCGTCGAGAGCGTCGACGACTTCCCGTTCGGCACCCCCGACGCCGAGATCGCCGCCCGCATCGACGCGACCGACCTGCACGAGGCCAAGGTCGTCGCGCTCAAGGCGCACGCCACCCAGATCCCCGAGTCGTCCTGGCTCTACGCCCTGGCCGGCGACTTCGGCAACGAGTTCATGGGCGTCGAATACTTCACGCTCGCGGCCGGCGAGCGCGGCCCGGGCGACGGGCCCAACGGCTGGGAGAGCGACCTGTTCGCCGGCATCAACACGGCCGACCCCGCGCCGGCGGAGGCCGGCTCGAGGTGAGCAGCGTGTCCACTCCAGCCGAGCACCGCTCGCCGTCGGAGCCGCCCGAGCCCGGCGCGCCCGAGCCGCGGCCCAGCCGCGACCGCGGCGTGGTGGCCGGGCTGCTGACCACCGCCGGCGTGCTGCTGGCCGTGTTGATGTCGCTGCTGTCCGGGGTGCTCGAACTGCTGCTGATCAGTGTGCGGGTCGGCGGCCACCTGATCGGCGTCTCGGCCGTGCTGGCGCTGGTCGCCAACATCTTGATCGGCCGGTTCGCCCACCGCGCCACCCGGCGCCGCTGGCCGGTCATCCTGGCCGCCGTCGCCTGGCTCCTGATCGTGCTGTTGGCCGCCGGCAGGACTACTGAGGGTGACTATCTGATCACCTCGAATAACTGGGTGGGCTGGGCCATGATCGGTCTCGGTTCGCTCGCCTGGACCGTCGTCGGCATCCGCCTTGTGTCTTCTCCACCTGCGAATACGCTCTACTGACGGTCCGTCGCGGCGCCTTCTCGGATAGTGAGGGTGGCCACGAAGCCTTTTCGGGTTCCGAGACCCAGCCGTTACACTCGGTGCGGTCACACAAATCCGACTTAAGGTGATTAATGCGGACCGCCCTCTGGAGCACGAAGAAGCGTCGCCGGTACTCCGTCGGCGGCGCCATCCTCGCCCTGCTGCTGATCGCCATCGGCGCCTTGGCCGGGTTCACCAGCGGGGGTGACAAGGGCGGCTTCGCCCGCGGCACCTCCGTGCTCGGCATCGACATCAGCGGTCTGGACCGCCCGGACGCGGCCGCCCGGTTGCACACCGGGCTCGACGGCAAGCCCGCGCTGGACAAGCCGATCACCGTGCACGTCACCGGCGACTCCGGTCGGGCGGCCGACGCGCCGGTCGTACCCGACCAGGTCGGCCTCGGTCTCGACATCGACGGCACGGTGGCCGGTGCCGGGCACGGCGGCCACGCCGTGACGCCGGCCGTCACCCTCGACGCCAGCAAGCTCGACGCCGCCCTGCGTCCGACCGTCGACAAGGTCACCGCGGACGCCGCCACCCCCGCGGCGGTCACCTTCGACGGCCTCACCCCCAAGGTCACCTACCCCTCGTCGGGCAAGGGCGTCGACCTCCAGAAGACCGCCGACACCGTCAAGACCGGCTGGCTGACCGCGGTCTCCGCGGCCGGCGTCGCGACCGGCGGCGACGTGCCGGGCCCCGGCCAGCCCGGCGCGCCCAGCGTCTCGGTCCCGCTGGTCCAGATCGACAACGCCAAGGCCCGCGCCCAGCTCGACCGGCTGATGGACACGCTGGTCAAGCCGGCCGTGTCGGCGCCGGTGACGGTGCACTCGGCCAAGGGCGACGTCACCATCACCCCCGAAATGATCGCCAAGAGCCTGAAGGTCACCGGCACCGCCGACGGCAATGTGACGCCGACGGTCGACGCGGGCGCCCTGCGTACCGCGATGGGTCCGGCGATTTCCAAGATCGAGTCGTCGCCGGCCTCCGCGGTCAAGGGCACCGGTGCCAGCCAGCAGGTGCTGGTCAGCACCGCGGGCGGCGCGTACGTCGACGGCAACAAGCTGGCCACTGACGTGCTGGGCGTGCTGCCCCACGCCACCCCGCGCGCCGTCACCGCCGTGCTCAACCCGGCGCCGGCCCAGGTCACCGACCCCAATCTGCAGAAGCTGGGCGTCAAGGAGAAGGTCTCGTCCTTCACCACCAAGTTCACCGGCGGGCTGACCCTGCCGCGGGTGCACAACATCGTGACCGTGGCCAACAAGGTCGACGGCGCGGTGGTCAAGCCCGGCCAGACGTTCTCGCTCAACGGCTACACCGGCTGGCGCGGCTACGAGCAGGGCTACGTCGACGCTCCGGTGATCGAGAACAACAAGCTCGTGCCGGCGGTGGGCGGCGGCATCTCGCAGTTCACCACCACGATGTTCAACGCCAGCTACTACGCCGGCCTGAAGGACGTCGAGCACAAGCCGCACTCGTTCTACATCTCCAACTACCCGTCGGTGATCGAGTCGACGATCTTCTGGCCGACCCTGGACCTCAAGTTCCAGAACACCACGCCGTACGGGATCCTGATCGACACCTCGTACACGAATGACTCGGTCACCGTCTCGATGTGGAGCACCAAGGTCTACGACAGCGTCAAGACCGAGTACGGCCCGAAGACCAACGTCACCAAGCCGGAGAGCAAGACCCTGCCGGCGGGCCCGGAGTGCATCGCGACGGCCGGCAGCGACGGCTTCTCGCAGGACGCCTACCGCGTCATCCGCAAGGACGGCAAAGAGGTGCAGCGCGAGAAGTTCACCTGGCGTTACGATGCGGAGCCGCGTTACACCTGCGCCAAGCCCGACCCCGCGCCGACGGTGACCGACCAGTCCGTCGACCCGGAGACCCCACCGGCCGTGCCGCCGGCGAACTCCGGCTGGGGCCGCTGAGCCGAGCGCCGACCGACGCGGGTGGAAGCTCGGCGTTGGAGGCGTGAATGAAGAACCGCTGGCTGCGAATCGGGGCACTGGCTGGTGCCCTGTTCGCGATCAACCTGGTCGCCCGCGCGGTTGCCAACTTCGCCTACGGCGACGACACCGACATGCAGGACCGCATCTCGCTGGTCTTCTTCGGTGTCGTCGCCGTGGTGCTCGCGGTCGTCGCCTTCCGCTGGGGGCGCGACCGCGTCCTCGGCGTCTGGCTGGCCGACATCCTCGGCGCCGTCGTTATCGCCGGCCTGGCCACCGTGGTGCTCGGTCCGGCGATCTACGGCGCCAACCCGGTCGGTGGCGGTGCCGGCGAGTTCTTCGCCCAGATCTGGCTCTACGCCGGGTTCAGCGGTGGTGGCGTGCTGTTCGGCTATCTGCTCGCGGTGGTGCTCGGCAAAGACTTCCGGTCGCGGCAACTCGCGGCCTACTCCCAGGCCAAGCTCAGCAAGCCGCGTCGGGTCGTCCGCCGCTGACCGGTTGTTCCCTGGTCAGATAGCTGTGGTGGGTGGTGAAACCCATCGTCCCGTAAAGCGCCACGGCGGCCGTGTTGTGCTCTTCGACCTGCAGGAACGCCTCGCTCGCGCCGAGTTCGGCGGCCCAGCCGGCCAGGGCCGAGGTGACCTTGCGGGCCAGCCCGCGCCGGCGGTGCGCCGGCACCACCTCGATCAGGCCCACGTGCAGCCGGCGCCGGTCGTCGCCGACCACGGCGCCCCGGCCGATCGCGATCAGCGCGTCACCGGCGTACACGCTGGCGAACCTGACCTCGGGTGGCCCGGTGAGCACCTGGCGGGCGGCGGCCGGGAGGCTCTTCTTCCGGGCCTGTGCGATCTCCAGCCACTCGTCGCCGGGCGCTTTGGCCAGCGACACGCCCGGATCGTCGCCGGTGACCAGCGGCACGAGGGGAGCGGTCTGCAGCAGTGTGAGCGGTCGTGCCGTCCAGCCGCGGGCGTCGAGCGCGGCACCCACCGGCGCCGCCAGGGGCAGCGGCGTGTTGACCAGGGCCGGCTGGCCGCGCTCGGCATACCAGGCCTCGATCGCGTCGATCGCCGCTTCCAGGGGCCGATCGGGGTCGCCGATCGGGAGCGCCGAGTTGGCCCGCCCGGTCCAGCCGTCGGCGCTGCGCAGCAGCCAATCGCCCAGCTTGGCGCGGGTGGGCGCCGGCCAGGCGGCGTCGGCGGCGAGTTCCAGGGCGACCACGTCGGCGGCGGTCGGGCGGCGCTGCGGCGGCACCCGCTTGGCCCGGTGCACCTCCGACAGGGGTACGACGATCGTGCCGTTTTTGGTGGCTACGGTGAGATTGGTCTCGTCTACGGAGACGAGCTCACCCAGCGCGTCTGAATAAAGCGGCCGACCGTTGCGAACACCGACAATCCGCCGGATCACCACACGGTGTCCCACATCCTGCCGTCGGAGCACGATCGACCCCCCTCCACGCGAGATACTAGGCTCTTCAACGTCGCGGGTGATCGCGGCGTGGCTTGCGGAGGAGAGAGAACCCGTGACCTACATCATCGCGGAGCCCTGCGTCGATGTGCTCGACAAGGCGTGCATCGAAGAGTGCCCCGTGGACTGCATTTACGAGGGCAACCGGATGCTCTACATCCACCCCGATGAGTGCGTCGACTGCGGGGCCTGTGAGCCGGTGTGCCCGGTCGAGGCGATCTTCTACGAAGACGACGTGCCCGAGCAGTGGAAGGACTACACCACTGCCAACTACGAGTACTTCGAAGACCTCGGCTCCCCGGGTGGCGCGTCCAAGGTCGGCAAGATCGACAAGGACCACGCCGTGGTGCTCGCGCACGCACCGCGCGAAGGCGAACACTGACCGGCGTGCGGGTCTCGGCCACCCTGCCGGATTTCCCGTGGGACCTGCTGGAGCCCGCGAAGTCGGTCGCCGCCGGGCACCCCGACGGCATCGTCGACCTGTCGGTCGGCACGCCGGTCGACCCGGTGCCCGCGTCGGTCCAGGAGGCGCTGCGCGCCGCGGCTGACGCGCCCGGCTACCCGCTGACGGCCGGCACGCCGGCGCTGCGGTCGGCGATCCGGCGGTGGGTGGCCCGCGCCTGCGGTGCCACCTTCGAGGAGATCGGCGTCCTGCCCACGATCGGCTCCAAGGAGTTGGTCGCGGGCCTGCCGGCGCTGCTCGGCCTGGGCTCCGGCGACGTCGTGGTGATCCCGCCGGTCTGCTACCCGACCTACGAAGTGGGCGCGCGGCTGGCCGGCGCCCGGGTCATGCGGTCAGACTCGCTGCTGTCCCTCGGCCCGGCGACCGACGTCAAGCTGATCTGGGTCAACTCGCCCGGCAACCCGACCGGCCGCGTGCTGCCCGAGGCCCACCTGCGGAAGGTGGTCGACTGGGCCCGCGAGCGCGGCGCCGTGGTGGCCAGCGACGAGTGCTACCTGACGCTGGGCTGGGAGGTCGAGCCGACCTCGATCCTGTCCCCGTCGGTCAACGGCGGCTCGCTCGACGGCCTGCTCGCGGTGCACTCGCTCTCGAAGCGCTCCAACCTGGCCGGCTACCGGGCGGGCTTCGTCGCCGGCGACCCGGCCCTGGTAGGCGAGTTGCTCGCGGTGCGCAAGCACGCCGGCATGATCGTGCCCGACCCGGTCCAGGCGGCGATGGTGGCGGCCTTGGACGACGAGGCGTCGGCAACCGAGCAGCGCACCCGTTACGCGGCCCGCCGGGGCGTGTTGCGCGACGCGCTGGAGAAGGCCGGATTCACGGTCTCCCACTCGGAGGCGGGCCTCTACCTGTGGGCGTCGCGCGACGAAGACTGCTGGTCCACGGTGGAGCATCTCGCCGGCCTCGGGATTCTGGTCGCGCCGGGCGCGTTCTACGGGCCGACCGGCGAGCAGCACGTCCGGGTCGCCCTGACCGCCACCGACGAGCGCATCGCCGCCGCCGCGCAACGCCTCGCGACCGCTTGAGTCCCGTCGGGGCCTGGTGGTCGCTCGGCCCGGTTTGCTCTGCACCCCTGTAGGAAGCGCCGCTTCCGGTCGGGCCGCTTCCGGTCGGGCCGCTTTCCGGTCGGGCCGGTTCCTGGGGTCGGGCCGGTTCCTGGCCGGGCCGGTTCCTGGCCGGGCCGCGCCGGTCGGGCCGGTTCTCGCCGTCGTATTCGGTCGCTAGTTGCGCGGCGGCCGCGTTCCTGGTGGGGCCGGTTCCTGGTCGGGTCGCTTTCTGGTGGGGCCGCTTTCTGGTGGGGCCGCTTTCTGGTGGGGCCGCTTCCTGGTGGGGCCGCTTCCTGGTGGAGCCGCTCCTGGTCGGGTCGCTTCCTGGTGGAGCCGCTCCTGGTCGGGCCGTTCCCGGTCGGGCCGGTTCCCGGTCGGGCCGGTTCCCGGTCGGGCCGGTTCCCGGCCAGTGCCTCCTGTAACCGGCGTGTCGTGTATCGGCGTGTCGGGTTGTCGCGGAGGGGCCTCTTCGGGGTGGACATGTTTTCGGGTGTGCGTACATGCGAAAACATGTCGGCTCGAAGGAACACGACCGCCGCGGTCGGGATGCGGTCGGGCTCTATCGTGGGCGGATGGCTGATCCGGTTGTCGCGGTGCGGGGCGAAGCGGCGCACGAGGTGCCGCCGGAGATCGCGCGGTTTGCCGTCACCGTGGTGGCGCGGGACAAGGACCGGCAGGCGACGCTGCGGCGGCTGGCCGACCGGGCCGAGCAGACCCGGGCGCTGATCGACGGCTACGGCGACGCCGTCGAGCGGCGGGAGACCGGGAACCTGCAGGTCTTTCCGGAGCGCAAGCGCGCGGGGGAGAAGGTCACCGCCTATCACGGCACCGTGACCACCACCGTCACGGTGGCCGACTTCGAGTTGCTCGGTGAGCTGATGCTGCGGCTGGCCGACCAGGACCAGACCGAGATCGTCGGGCCCTGGTGGGAGTTGCGGCCCGGGAGCCCGGCCCACCGCGAGGTGCGGCGCGCGGCGATCGACGACGCGATCGCGGTGGCTCGCGACTACGCCACGGCGCTTGGTGCGCGGATCACCGCGCTGGTCGAGGTCGCCGATGCCGGCATGCGTCCGCCGGGCATGCAGCCGATGTTCGCCCGGGCGGGCCTCGAACGCGACGCCGCCGCGGGGGGCGTGCCCACCATCGACCTGGACCCTCAGGTGCAGTCGGTGCACGCCGCGATCGAGGCCCGCTTCACCATCAGCGAGCCGACCGCGCTGCGCGACGACGACTAGCGCAGGTCGACGTCGGTGTCCATGGTCGCCGCGGCCCAGCAGTAGCGGGCCAGCACCGTGCGATAGGGGCGGAAGCGGTCACCCTCCGGCTCCAGTTGTTTCGGCGTGGGGATCTGCGGGCTCGGCCAGATGCGGGCGAAGCCCTGGCGGACGCCGAGGTCGTCGACCGGCCACACGTCGAGCCGGCGCAGTTCGAAGATGAGGAACATCTCGGCCGTCCAGGGGCCGATGCCCCTGACCGTGACCAGGCGTTCGATGATCTCGTCGTCGGGGATTCGCGCGCCGGCCCGGAGCACCACGGTGCCGTCGATGACCTTGGCCGCCAGGTCCTGCAGCGCGGCCACCTTGGCGTGCGACAGGCCGGCGCCGAGCAGCGCGTCGTCGGAGAGCGCGGCCAGTGCCTCCGGGGTGAAGTCGCCGTCGACCAGTGCCCGCACGCGGCCGTGGATCGCGATCGCCGAGCGGCCGGACAGTTGCTGGAAGGTGATCGCCCGGACCAGGGCGCCAAACGGCCCGTCGGGGTCGCGCTTGCGGTGGTGGATCGGCCCGGCCTGGTCGACCACCCTGGCCAGCGCCGGGTCGATCGCCGCCACTCGCCTGGTCGCCTCGGCGAGGCCGACCGTCAAGAGTCCCGCACCTCCACCGCCACGTCGACGCCCGGGTAGTACTGCTTGACGTCGGACGCGCCGTACTTGCTGGCGAACTCGTCCATCACCTGGTTGACCTTGCTCCGATCGGTGATCAAGCGGGCCTTGGCCGAGTTGGAGCCGAGCTTGATCGTCGGGTTCTTCCGCAGGTTCCGGTACCACTGGCTGCCCGCGCCGCCGACCGGCAACAGGAAGGTCGACTTCCCCTCGCGGATGAACCACACCGGGTGCGAGTGGTTCTCACCCGTACGCCGGCCGATGGTGGTGATTTCGATCTCTGTCGCCTCGCGTGCCATCGCCACACCCCCTCCTGACCACGGTAGGCGGGCCGGACGGCCTGTGCCCGGGTTACCGGTGCGGGCCGTGCGATAGTTCCTCGCGTGACGGCGTACCCCTTCGATGTGCTCGTGGCCCGTGCCGCGGCGTTGGCTGATCTCGGCCCGCGGCGGCTGCTGGGCATCGTCGGCGCGCCCGGCGCCGGCAAGTCAACCTTGGCGGCGAAGCTTGTCGAGGCCGTCGGGCCGACGGCGGCGCTGGTCCCGATGGACGGCTACCACCTGGCCGAGGCCGAGTTGCACCGGTTGGGCCGGCACGAGCGCAAGGGCGCCATCGACACGTTCGACGGTGCCGGCTACGTCTCGATGCTCGGGCGACTGGCCGCCGGCGGGCCGGAGACCGTCTACGCGCCGGCGTTCCACCGGGAGATCGAGGAGCCGATCGCCGGTTCGATCGCGGTGCCGCCGGAGGTGCGGCTGGTCGTCACCGAGGGCAACTACCTACTGGTGCCCGAGGAGCCCTGGTCGGGCGTGCGGCTGGTGCTCGACGAGGTCTGGTATCTCGACCTCGACGAAGAGTTGCGGCTGCGCCGGCTGGTGGCCCGGCACATGGCGTTCGGTCGCAGCCAGGCGGAGGCCAAGGCCCGCTCCTACGGCAGCGACCAGGTCAACGCCGAGCTGATCGCGACCACTCGCAACCGGGCCGACCTGGTCGTGCGGGTGATCGAAACCTAGTCGTTGGCGTGTAGCGCCGCGTTGAGCTCGATGCCCTTGCCCGAGCGGGGGCGGGCCTCCAGCGCGCCGGTCACCGAGTTGCGCCAGAACAGCAGGTTGTCGAGGCCGGCGAGCTCGCGGGCCTTGACCACCCGGCCGTCGGGCAGGGTGATCTTCGAGGCCGCGGTGACGTAGCAGCCCGCCTCGACCACGCAGTCGTCGCCGAGCGAGATGCCGATGCCGGCGTTGGCGCCGAGCAGGCAGCGCTCGCCGATCCGCAGCTTGTCTTTGCCGCCGCCGGACAGCGTGCCCAGGATCGAGGCACCGCCGCCGATGTCGGAGCCGTCGCCGACCACAACGCCGGCGACGATCCGGCCCTCGACCATCGAGGTGCCCAGCGTGCCGGCGTTGAAGTTGACGAAGCCCTCGTGCATCACCGTGGTGCCGGCGGCCAGGTGTGCCCCGAGCCGCACCCGGTCGGCGTCGGCGATCCGGACGCCGGCGGGCACCACGTAGTCGATCATCCGGGGGAACTTGTCGACGCCGTGGACGGTGAGCTGCCGGCCGGCCAGGCGCTCGCGCACCCGCAGCTCGTCGACCCGGTCGGGCGGGCACGGCCCGGCCGAGGTCCAGGCGACGTTGGCCAGCATGCCGAAGATCCCGTCGAGGTTGAGCTCGTTGGGGCGGACGATGCGGTGGGAGAGCAGGTGCAGCCGCAGGTAGGCGTCGGCCGCGTCCTTGATCGGGTCGGCCAGCGAGCCGATCTCGACGACCACGATCTCGCTCCCCAGGCCGGGTAGCGCGCGCTCGCCGACCGCGCCGGCCGCAGGGCCGAGCAGGGTCGCCGGGTCGCCGGTGGGCCGGGCACCGAGCCCGAGGTTGCCGGCCGGGAACCAGGCGTCGAGCACCTGACCCTCGGCGGTGCTGGTCGACAGGCCGATTCCCCAGGCAGGCTGCTCGCTCATCACGCTTATGACGGTAGCGTGCGAGGCATGACCAATCCGCTTACCCCCGCCGTGTTGTCGGACCCGGTCGAGCTGACCAGGGTGCTCGTCGACATCGAGTCGGTGTCGCTGCACGAGAAAGACATGGCCGACTGTGTCGAGCAGGTGTTGCGGGCGACGCCGCACCTGCGGGTGGAGCGGTTGGGCAACACGGTCATGGCGCGCACCGACCTCGGCCGGGCGCAGCGGGTGGTGCTGGCCGGTCACCTCGACACGGTGCCGATCGCCGACAACCTGCCGGCCACGATCGACGGCGACATCATGTCGGGCTGCGGCACCTCCGACATGAAGTCGGGCGTCGCGCTCGCGCTCCAGTTGGCCGTCGAGCTGCCGGAGCCGCGCTACGACGTGACCTACTTCTTCTACGAGGCCGAGGAGATCGACTCCGCGTACAACGGCTTGAACCTGGTTTCCAAGAGCCACCCGGAGTGGCTCGCGGCCGACTTCGCGGTGCTGCTGGAGCCGACCCACGGGATCGTCGAGGCCGGTTGTCAGGGCACGATGCGGGTGCTGGTCGGCACCACCGGCAAGCGGGCCCACTCGGCGCGGTCGTGGCGCGGGGTCAACGCGATCCACGCCGCTTCCGGGGTGCTCGACCGGCTGGCCGACTACGAGGCCCGGCGGGTCACCATCGACAACTGCGACTATCGCGAGGGGCTCAACGCGGTGCGGATCAACGGCGGCATCGCCGGCAACGTGATCCCCGACCGGTGTGAGATCGAGATCAACTACCGGTTCGCGCCGGACCGGTCCGTCGAAGAGGCCGAGGCCCACCTTCGCGAGCTTTTCCAGGGGTACGAGGTGACGCTCGTCGACGCGGCCCCCGGTGCGCTGCCGGGCCTGGGCGCGGCACCGGCGCGGGAGTTCCTCGAGGCGGTCGGCACCGACCCGATCGGCAAGCTCGGCTGGACCGACGTGTCACGGTTCGCGGCGATGGGCATCCCGGCGCTCAACTTCGGGCCGGGCGACCCCAACGTGGCGCACGCGGTCGACGAGCACGTCGAGATCCCGCTGATCCGGCAGGGCGCGCTCACCCTGCATCGCTGGCTGGCTGTCGGCTAGGTGCGGTCGCCGCAGCTCACCGTGTCGTTGATGGGGTGCAGCTCGATGGTCGGCTCGTCGTCTTCGTCGGTGATCGGCGCGATGCGGTCGAGTCGCCGTTCGGCCACCACCGCCCGGATGCGGCGGTGCATTTCACGGCGCTGGCGGATCTGGTCGAAGCGGGTCATGGTGGCGTTCCTC
This sequence comes from Asanoa sp. NPDC049573, assembly GCF_040676615.1. NCBI lineage: Bacteria > Bacillati > Actinomycetota > Actinomycetes > Micromonosporales > Micromonosporaceae > Asanoa > Asanoa sp. NPDC049573. The sequence goes on along the minus strand of NZ_JBFAPI010000002.1, from coordinate 153,088 downwards.
CCCCCAAGGTGCCCGGCGGCGGTGCCGGGCGGCCCTGCATACCCGGTATTCGAAAGATAAGACGCCCAGCAAGCGAATTCGGTTGCGGGTGCATCCGTGTGAATTTCTGGTAACCGTCCAACTCTGGCCAGACGGCCGAATCCGATCCCGCGACTTGTGAGCCCGTTCGATGGCGGGCCGCAACCTGGCGGGTCGGCCCGGTTTGGCTACCGTGGTGACCATGACCCACGGAAACGGCCGCGACCGCAACCGACGACGCGGACCGGAACGCCACCGCGGCGCCGTCACGCTGCGCCGTGACGCGATCCCCTACGCTACGGCCGACCAGCGGCTGCTGGACTCGCGTACCCGGGCGGACTGGAAGACCAAGGACGCCTGGCGCGCCCTGCGCATCCTCTCGGAGTTCGTCGAGGGCTTCGACACGCTCGCCGACCTGCCGCCGGCGGTCAGCGTGTTCGGCTCGGCCCGCAGCAAGCCGCAGAGCCCGGAGTGCGTGCTGGCCGAGCAGGTCGGCGCCGCGCTGGCCCGGGCCGGCTACGCGGTCATCACCGGTGGCGGGCCGGGCGTGATGGAGGCCGCCAACCGCGGTGCCACCGAGGCCGGCGGCCTGTCCGTCGGGCTCGGCATCGAGCTGCCGTTCGAGCAGGGCATCAACGACTGGGTCGACATGGGCATCGACTTCCGCTACTTCTTCGCCCGGAAGACCATGTTCGTGAAGTACGCGCAGGCGTTCGTCGTGCTGCCGGGCGGCTTCGGCACGATGGACGAGCTGTTCGAGGCGCTGACGCTGGTGCAGACCGGAAAGGTCACCCGGTTCCCGGTCGTGCTGATGGGCGAGGCCTACTGGCGCGGGCTGCTCGACTGGATGCGCACGACGCTGCTGGCCGACGGGAAGATCGGCGAGGCCGACCTCGACCTGGTCTGCGTGACCGACGACGTCGACGCGGCGGTGCACTACATCGTCGACGCCGACGCGGCCCTGGCCGCCGAGCAGGAGGCGCTGCTCGACGCCGCGGCCGCCGGCGGCGACGACTGAATGGCCGCCGTCTGTGTGTTCTGCGCGTCGTCGCAGACCCTCGACCAGCGCTGGCTCGACCTGGCCACGTCGGTCGGCGCCGCGTTGGCCAGGGGCGGGCACGTCCTGGTCTCCGGCGGCGGCCGGGCCGGGATGATGGGCGCGGTCGCGGCCGGTGCTCGGGCCGCCGGCGGCCACACCATCGGCATCATCCCGCAGTCGCTGGTCGACCGGGAGATCGCCGACACCGGCTCCGACGAGCTCGTGGTCACCGACGGCCTGGCCAGCCGCAAGAACATGATGATCGAGAAGTCGGACGCGTTCCTCACCCTGCCCGGCGGCATCGGCACACTCGACGAGCTGTTCGAGGTCTGGACCACGGGGATGCTTCGGGCACACGACAAGCCGGTGGTCGTGCTCGACGTCGACGGCTTCTATTCCGGGCTGCTGAGCTGGCTGCGGACCCTGGCGCCGGGCGGCTTCGTCCGCCCCGAGGCGTTCGACCTGCTGACCGTCGTGCCTTCGATCGACTCGGCGATGGCGGTCCTGCCTCGCTGATTTTCCCCTCCGGGGCGGGTGGTGCCGGTGGGGCTTGTCGGACCCGCGTGGTTCGATGGGCGGATGCAGGCGTACCGGCTGGTTCGCCGGGCGCCCGCGCCGGAAGAGTCTCGGGCTGACCGGCTCGACTCTTTGCAGGCCAACGTGGTCGCGCACAGCGACGGGCCGTTGCTCGTGCTAGGCGGCCCCGGCACCGGCAAGACCGACACGCTCGTCGCGGCCGTCGCCGCCCGGGTCGAGTCCGGTGTGGATCCCGAGCGGGTGCTGGTGCTCACGTTCAGCCGGCGCGGCGCCGCGGCGTTGCGCAACCGCATCGAGTCGCGGATCGCCGCCGGCGAGGGGCGGGTCGTCCACGAGCCGCTGGTCCGCACGTTCGCCGCCTACGCGTTCGGCATCCTGCGCCGGGCCGCGGCGCTGCGCGGCGAGCCGTCGCCCCGGCTGCTCACCGGTCCCGAGCAGGATCTGGTCATCCGTGAGCTGCTCGACGTGGTCGGGCCCGACGAAGACCCGATCGGGTGGCCCGAGCACCTCCAGCCCGCGCTGCGCACCCGGGCGTTCGCCGAGCAGCTGCGCGACCTGCTGATGCGCGCCGCCGAGCGGGGGATCGGCCCGGTCGAGCTGGCCCGGCTGGGCGAGCGCCTCGGCCGCGACGACTGGCCGGCCGCGGCCCGCTTCCTGCGCGAATACGTGGCCGTGCTGGCGCTGCGCGACGCCACGACCCGCGGCTCGGTCGCCTACGACGCCGCCGAGCTGGTGCGGGCCGCGACCGGGCTGCTCGACGACGACCCGGAGTTGCTGGCCACCGAGCGCGGCCGGCTCGACATCGTCTACGTCGACGAGCTCGCCGACACCGACCCGGCCCAGCTCGACCTGCTCCATCGGGTGGCCGGGGGCGGCACGCCGCTGGTCGCGTTCGCCGACCCCGACTCGTCGACGTTCGCCTTCCGCGGCGCCGACCCGAGCGGCGTGACCACGTTCCCGCACCGGTTCCGCACCGCGTCCGGTGCCGTCGCCCGCACGGTGACGCTGCGCACCGACTACCGCACCAGCGGCCCGCTCTTCGAGGCGACCGGGCGGGTGGCCCGCCGCCTGCGCGGCCCGGTCGGGCATCGCCGGGCGATCCCGGCCGGGGCTCCCGGGCTGGTCGAGGTGCGCACGTTCCGCTCCCGCACCAGCGAGGCCGCGTTCCTCGCACACGCGCTGCGCGAGGCCCACCTCATCGACGGGGTGCCGTGGTCGCGGATGGCGGTGCTGATGCGCTCCACCACCTTGCAACTGCCGTCGCTGCAACGGGCGCTGCACTCCTCGGGCGTGCCGACCGTCGTGCACGCCGAAGACCTGCCGCTGCACCAGCAGCCCGCGGTCGCGCCGCTGCTGCTCCTGCTGCGCTGCGCGCTGGAGCCGGCCCGGCTCGACGAGGAGGCGGCGGTCGCCCTGCTGCACTCGCCGCTGGGCGGCGCCGACCCGCTGGCCGAACGGCGGCTCCGCCAGGGCCTGCGCACACTGGCGCTGGCCGCCGGCGACCGGCGCCCCTCCGGCGAGCTGCTGGTGGAGGCTCTGCTCGACCCGGCCGAGTTGGCCGCCGTCGAGCGACGCTGGGCCGCGCCGGCCAAGTCGGTGGCCCGGTTGCTGGCGACGGCGCGTGAGGCGGCGGCGGAGCCGGGCGCCAACGCCGAAGACGTGCTCTGGGCGCTGTGGCGGGCGACCGGGCTGGGCGACCGGTGGTACGGCGCGATCGCCCGCGCCGGCCGCGCCACCGGTGAGCCCGACAACGGCCCGCGCTGGCGTGCCGCCGCGGCCGACCGCGACCTCGACGCGGTGGTCGTCCTGTTCGACGCGGCGGCCCGCTTCGTCGACCGGCTGCCCGGCGCCCGCACCGAGGTCTTCCTCGACCACGTGCTGGGGCAACAGCTCCCGGCCGACACGATCGCACCCAGCGCCGACCGGGGCGAGGCGGTGCGGCTGCTCACGGCCCACGCGGCCAAGGGCCTGGAGTGGGACCTGGTCGCGGTGGCCGGCGTGCAGGAGGGCGTGTGGCCCGACCTGCGGTTGCGCGGCACGCTGCTCGGCTCCGAGCGGCTGGTCGACGTGGTCTCCGGCCGCGCCGACGGCACCGGGGTGGCGGCGTCGCTGGTCGGCCAGGCGTCCGCGCTGCTCGACGAGGAGCGCCGGCTGTTCTACGTGGCCGTCACCCGGGCCCGCCAGCGGCTCCTGGTCTCGGCCGTCAACTCGTCCGCGGTCGGCGGCGCCGACCACGAGGAACAACCCAGCCGCTTCCTGCACGAACTCCTGGGCCCCAGCGGCGAGGCCGGTCCCGACGGCGACGGCCCACCACCCGACCCCGACGACGACCCGCCGGAGCCCGATGGTCACTCGCCACGGGGTGGTCCCGGTTCGCGAGCCGGTGGTCTGCCGGCCGACGTGGACCTGCCGCCCGATCCGGATGACCTGCCGGTCGACGACGACGGGCGGGTGATCTGGCCCGACGACTGGGCCGAGGCGGTGCCGCCCGACGAGAACGCGGCGCCGGTCGTGGTGCGGCAGCGGGATGAGTATGTCGACGACCTGCCGTTGGGTCGGCCGCCGCGGGCGATGACGTTGCCGGCGTTGGTGGCCGAGTTGCGCACCGCGGCGACCGATCCGGCGGCAACGCCCACCCGGCGGCGCGCCGCGGCGGGTGAGTTGGCGCGGCTGGCCGCCGCCGGCGTGCCGGGCGCGCACCCCGACGACTGGTGGGGGCTGCGGCCGCTCTCCGACGATCGGCCGCTCACCGACGAGGGTGAGACCGTGCGGGTCACTCCGTCCACCATGGAGAGCGCGCTGCGGTGCAGCCTGCGCTGGCTGCTCGAACGGCACGGCGGCGCCGCGCCGGCCACTGCCGCCCAAGGGATCGGCAACCTGGTGCACGCGGCCGCGATGCTCGCCGAAGACGCCGCGGCCGATCGGGAGCGGCTGATCGAATACGTCGCCGCACGGTTCGACGCGATCGACCTCGCCGCTCGCTGGCTGGCCGGGCCCGAGCGCGAGCGGGCCGAGGCGATGGTCGACAAACTGCTGCACTGGCTGGCCGCCAACCCGCGCCGCCTGCTGGCCATCGAGCAGGAGTTCGCGGTGCGGCTCGACGACCCGATCCGGCCGGTCGAGCTGCGCGGCCGGGTCGACCGGCTCGAGGTCGACGCCGAGGGGCGGCTGGTCGTGGTCGACCTCAAGACCGGGCGCACCACCTCCACCGCCGACGACCTGGCCGAGCATCCACAGCTCGCGGCCTACCAGGCGGCGGTCCAGGCCGGCGCCTTCGACCAGCACGGCGACGAGCCGGGCGGCGCCGCGCTGGTCCAACTCGGCACCAGCGCCAAGGCTGCGAAGGAGCAGGTGCAGCCGTCGCTGGCCGAGGGCGAAGACCCGGGCTGGGCGCAGGCGCTGGTGCGGCGCACCGCGGAGACGATGGCGGCCTCGACGTTCCACGCCGTGGCCAACAGCCGTTGCCGGGTCTGCCCGGTCCGCACGAGCTGCCCGATCTCGGGCAAGGGCCGCCAGGTCGTGGAGCCGCCGTCATCATGACCCAACCCTCGCTGTTCACGACCGCGCCCGCCCCGCGCAAAGCCGCCTCGGCCGGGCCGCGTTACACGCCGGTCGAGCTGGCCAAGTTGCTCGGCATGCGCTACGCGCCGACGCCCGAGCAGTCGGCGATCATCGCCGCGCCGGTCGAGCCCCTGCTGGTGGTCGCCGGGGCCGGCTCCGGCAAGACCGAGACGATGGCCGCCCGGGTGGTCTGGCTGGTCGCCAACGGCTACGCCACGCCCGACCAGATCCTCGGCCTGACGTTCACCCGCAAGGCCGCCGGCGAGCTGGCCCACCGGGTGCGGATGCGCCTGGGCCAACTGGTCCGCCGCCTCGGTCGCGCCGGCGACCTGTCCGGCGAGGCGACGATCTCGACCTATCATTCATACGCCGCCCGCGTCGTCACCGAGCACGGCCTGCGCTCCGGCTACGAGCCGGCCACCCGGCTGCTGACCGAGGCGTCCCGCTGGCAGATCGTCGACCTGATCGTGCGCAACTACGACGGCGACATGTCAGACGTCGACCGCGCGGCCAGCACGGTCACCGACGCCGTGCTGGCACTCTCCGGCGAACTGGCCGAGCACCTGGTCACCCCCGACGAGCTGGCCGGCTGGACGGGCCGGTTCTTCGCCGAGGTGCAGGGCCGGCCGGGCCGGGTCTACGCCGACGTCAAGAAGGCGCTGGCCATCCAGCAGGCCCGGCTCGCCCTGCTGCCCATGGTCCGCGCCTACGACAAGCGCAAAATCGACTTCGAGGCGATGGACTTCGGCGACCAGATGGCCCGCGCCGCCCGGGTGGCCCGAGACCATCCCGACGTCGGCGCGGTCGAGCGGGCCCGCTACCCGATCGTGCTGCTCGACGAGTTCCAGGACACCAGCCACGCCCAGGTCGTGCTGCTCCGCTCGCTGTTCGGCGGCGGCCACCCGGTGACCGCGGTCGGCGACCCGTGCCAGTCCATCTACGGCTGGCGCGGTGCCAGCGCCGGCACGCTCGAACGGTTTCCCGACGAGTTCGCCCGCCCCGACGGCCGGCCGGCCCGGTCGCTGACGCTGACCACGAGCTGGCGCAACCGGCCCGAGATCCTCGGCGTCGCCAACCGGCTCTCCGCCCCGCTGCGGGCCGCCGGTGCGCAGGTCGCCGAGCTGGCCCCGGCGTTCAGCGTCGACGAGCCGATCCGCGGCCGGGCCACCGTCCACTGTGCCCTGCTCCCGGCCGTCGGCGACGAGGCCGGCTGGATCGCCGACAGCCTGGTCGCCGCCTGGCGGGGCGCCGCCCGGATGCCCGACGCGCTGCCCGAGCAGATCCCGCTGGAGCGGCGGCCGACCACCGCCGTCCTGGTCCGGGTGCGCAGCCAGATCCCGGCGATCGAAAACGCGCTGCGCTCGCGCGGGCTGCCGGTCGAGGTGGTCGGCCTGGGCGGGCTGCTCGACACCCCCGAGGTCCGTGACGTGGTCTGCACGCTGCGGGTGCTCGCCGACCCGACCGACGGCGCGTCGCTGCTGCGCCTGCTCACCGGCGCCCGCTGGCGGATCGGCCCGCGCGACCTGGTGGCGTTGCACCGCCGGTCCCGCTCGATCGCCGCCGCCCGGCGCGACCTGGCCCACCCCGAGGGCGACGAGCCCGACCTGGTGCCCGATGCCCTCGACGAGGCGACCCTGGTCGAGGCCCTGGCCGACCTCGGGCCCGCGCAGTTCTACTCGGCCGAGGGCTATGCCCGGTTGCGGGCCTACGGCAACGAGTTGGCCCTGATGCGCTACCGCATCGACCAGCCACTGCCCGACCTGATCGCCGACGTCGAGCGCACCATCGGGCTCGACGTCGAGGTCGCGGTGCGGGCGGGCACCGGCGGCCGGGGCGGCGACGCCGGCCTGGCCCGCGGCCACCTCGACGCCCTCGGCGATGTGGCCGCCCGGTTCGCTCGCGACAGCGACGGCGGCGCGTTGCCCGGCTTCCTGGCCTATCTGGCCGCCGCCGAAGACGAGGAGCGCGGCCTGGAGCCCGGCGAGGTCGAGGTCGTCGAGGGCGCCGTCCAGGTGCTCACCGCCCACGCAGCCAAGGGCCTGGAGTGGGACGTGGTCTCCGTCGCCGGGTTGTCCCGCGGCGTCTGGCCGGGCACCGCCCGCGCCTCCGACAACTACCTCGGCGGCCTCGGCGTGCTGCCCTTCCCGCTGCGCGGCGACGCCGGCGGCCTGCCCCGCTTCGCCCTCGACGACACCGGCGACCAGCGCGAGGTGATGGCGGCGCTGAGCGAGTTCGGCGACGCGTGGCGGGCTCACGACGAGAACGAGGAACGCCGGCTGGCCTACGTCGCGGTGACCCGGCCGCGGCGGCTGCTGCTCTGCTCCGGCTACTGGTGGGGTGAGGGCGTCAAGCGCCCGCGCGGGCCGTCGCGCTTTCTCACGGAGGTCTACGACGCCTGCGTAGCGGGCGGCGGCGAGGTCGACGCCTGGGCACCCGAGCCGGCCGGCGAGTCCAACCCGACGGTCGAGGAGACACCGCGCGCAGAATGGCCGGGCGACCCGCTCGGCCCCCGCCGCCCCGCGCTGACCGAGGCGGCCGTGCTCGTCCGCCGGCTGATGACCGAGCCCGACGCCGACGCGCTGCTCGACCCCGAGGCGGCCGACGACGCCGAGCGGTGGCGGCGCGAGGTCGACATGCTGATCGCCGAGCGCGACAAGCTCGTGCGCGGTCCCGGGCCGCTCGAGGTCACCCTGCCCGACCACCTGACCGTCTCGCAGTTGGTGCTGCTGCAGCGCGACCCGCAGGCGCTGGCCCGGTCGCTTCGCCGGCCGATGCCGTCGCACCCCGACCCCTACGCCCGCCGGGGCACCGCCTTCCATGCCTGGCTGGAGCAGCGGTTCGGCGCTGTCCGGCTGCTCGACGTCGACGAGTTGCCCGGCGCCGCCGACGAAGACGCCGCGCCCGACGAGGCGCTGGCCGAGTTGCAGGAACTGTTCCTGGCCAGCGACTGGGCCGACCGGGCGCCGGTCGAGGTCGAGGTGCCGTTCGCGACCGTGGTCGGCGGTGTCGTGCTCCGCGGCCGGATGGACGCGGTGTTCGCCGACCCGGGCGGCCGGTTCGACGTGGTCGACTGGAAGACCGGCCGGCGCCCGACCGGCGCCGACGAGCGGGCCGCCTCGATCCAGCTCGCCGCCTACCGGCTGGCCTGGGCCAACCTGGCCGGCGTGCCGGTCGATCGGGTCCGGGCGGCGTTCCACTATGTGCGGTCCGGCGAGACGGTGCGGCCGGTCGACCTGCTCGACGCCGCTGGGCTGGCCGCGCTGGTCACCGCCCTGCCGACGGCGAGCTAGCCCGCGCGAGCCGGCGGGAGGCCATTTCGGCGAAGAAGGCGCTGCCGTCGGCGATCACCGAGTCGTCGAAGAGCGCGTCGGCCGAGTGGTTGGTCGGCGCGCTCACCGGGTCTCGGTCGGGCGGGCAGGCGCCAAGGTTGAGGTAGGCGCCGGGCACCTTCTCCAGCACGAACGACATGTCTTCCGAGCCGGTCTTCGGGTTTTCCAGCCACTGGTAGCGCGAGTCGCCGAAGACCTCGACCGCGGTCGCCGCCGCGAAGTCGGCCTCGCCGACGTCGTTGACCACCGCCGGATAGCCGCGTTCGAGTTCGACGTCGACCTCGAGCCCGTTGGCGGCGGCGATGCCCTGGACCACCTCGCCCGTACGCCGGATGAGCTTCTCCCGTGCCGGGTTGGAGAAGGATCGCAGGGAGGCCGCGAACTCGGCGGTCGCTGGGATGACATTGTCGACCGTGCCGGCGTGGAACCGGCCGACCGTCAGCACGACCGGGTCGAACACGTCGAAGCCGCGGGTCACCATCGTCTGCAGGGCCAGCACCATCTCACAGGCGGCCGGGATCGGGTCGCGGGCCCGGAACGGCGTCGAACCGTGGCCGCCCTTGCCGTGGACGCGGATCTTGCAGGTGTCGTGTGCGGCGCCGAACGTGCCGCGCCGGCCGAAGAACATCCCGCGCGGGAAGACCGCCGAGACATGCAGGCAGTACGCCGCGACGGGCGGATCCCCGGCCGCCGACAGCACGCCCTCGGCGATCATCGGCTGGGCACCACCCGGGCCCTCCTCGCCCGGCTGGAACATGAAGATCACGTCGCCGGCCAGCCGGTCGCGGACGGCGCTGAGCAGCCGGGCGGCGCCGACCAGGATCGCGATGTGCAGGTCATGGCCGCAGGCGTGCATCCTGCCCGGGTTCGTCGACGCGAACTCCACGCCGGTCTGCTCGGTCACCGGCAGGCCGTCCATGTCGCTCCGGAGCAGCACCGATGGTCCGGGCCGACCGCCGCGCAGCACCGCCACCACCGAACTGAGCGCGCGGCCGGTGGTGATCTCCAAAGGCAGGCCGGCCAGCGCCGACAGCACGGCCGCCTGCGTCTTCGGCAGGTGCAGGCCCAGTTCGGGCTCGCGGTGCAACGACCGGCGCAGGGCGACCAGGTCGTCGCTGATCTTTTCCGCGGACTCCCGGAAGTTCATCGGGTTGACTCCCTCTCAGTCGACACCGAGCCTGATCAGTTCCAGTAGCGCTTCGCCGTACGCCTCCTCGGCGGTGCCGCCCTCGAAACTGCGCCGGCGGCCGGCGGCGGTGATCTCCACGCGGAATTCCATCTGCCCGCGTTCCAGCATGTGGAACGTGCCGCCGAGCAGTTCACGGAGTTGGTCTTCGCGGGGCAGCCAGATCGCCTCGCTCTGCTCGACGTCGTCCATGGCCCACTCGGTGGTCCCGTTGAAGCCGATCACCGGGCCGTCAGGCAGCTCATACACCGCGATGACCATGTTGCTGAGCACGAAGACCTCGTCGTCGAGGTCCCGGTCCGGGATGGCGAAGCGGTCGCCGGGCGCCGGCTTCCAGCGCAGGCCGGCTTCGCGCAGGCGCAGGGCGAGCGGCACGGACAGCACGCCCTCCATGGTGCCTCGGGTGCTTCACTAGGCGTATGCCGAATGCCGAACGCTTCCCCGCTGGGGCAGTGACCCGGCTCGGCCCGCCGCCGTCCGACCTGCCGCCACCGCCGCTTCCGCCGGACGGGCCGCGCCGGCGCGGCCGGCTCTGGTGGTTCGCCGGCGCGGCCACGCTGATCGCGCTGGTCGGCCTGATCGTGGTGATCGTGGTGCATCCGCGCGGCTCCGGTGACGGTTTGCTGTCCGGCCGGCCGCACGCCCCGGCCGACGCCCGGCCGCCGCTGGCCCGGGCCTGCCCGCCGCCGCCCGACGTGTCCGGCGGCCCGGTCGCACCGAGCGGTCCGGCACCCGCTCCGGCGCCCACCGGTCCGCGCACCGTCGACGAGACCGCCGGCATCTCCTACCCGTCCTACGGGCCGCCCTGGGAGGCCTGGAACGCGGTGTGGAACGCCGGTGAGCTGCAGGTGCCCTACAAGGTCGGGCAGCACTTCATCACCGAGCACCTCTACGACGGCGTCAGCGACTATCACGCCTCGGTGCTCTCGGGCGCGGTGCCGGCCGCGGTCAACGACGCGTTCACCTTCGACCTGGAATGCGTGGGCCGGCAGGTGGCCGCCGACGCCCGGGCCCACTACTACCCGCAGCCCAACGAGCAGGAGTTGATCCGCGACGAGCGCACCGTCCTGGGTGGACGGCCGGCCTGGGTGACCGTGTTCCGGCTGCACTTCCAGACGGCCGGGCTGCGCGCCACCGACGAGCTCGTGGCGCTGGCCTGCATCGATGTCGGCAAGCCGAGCGCGGCGATCCTCTACGTCTCGATTCCGGGCACCCACACCCAGTGGGACTGGGTAGCCAGCGACGCGCTGGCCGGCATGCGGGTGGTCTGACGGCAACGCACGCCCGCCGGCGCGCTAACCTCGGCCGTGTGGCCCGCAGAATAAAGATCCCGGCGACGAAATATCCGGTCGAGCGGTTCACGCTCGACAACGGCTTGCGGGTGGTGCTGGCGCCCGACCGCAGCGCACCCGTGGTCGGCGTCGCGGTCGTCTACGACGTCGGCATCCGCAGCGAGCCGGAGGGGCGCACCGGATTCGCCCACCTCTTCGAGCACCTGATGTTCCAGGGGTCGGAAAACCTCGAGAAACTCGAGCATTTCCGGCACGTCCAGGGCGCCGGAGGCACCTTCAACGGCTCGACCCACCTCGACTACACCGACTATTTCGAGGCGCTGCCGTCCGGCGCGCTGGAGCGGGCGCTGTTCCTCGAGGCCGACCGGATGCGCGGTCCCCGGCTGACCGAGGAGAACCTGCGCAACCAGGTCGACGTGGTCAAGGAGGAGATCCGGGTCAACGTGCTCAACCGGCCCTACGGCGGCTTCCCCTGGCTGAAGCTGCCGCCGGTCATGTTCGACACGTTCGCCAACGCCCACGACGGCTACGGGTCGTTCGAAGACCTGGAGAGCGCCACGGTCGCCGACGCGGCCGAGTTCTTCGAGCGCTACTACGCGTGCGGCAACGCGGTCCTGTCGGTCTCCGGTGACCTCGACGTGGCCGAGGCCACGGAGATGGTCAAGCGGCACTTCGGCGACGTGCCGGCCCGGCCCGCGCCGGTCCGCCCCGACTTCGACGAGCCCGACCTGCCCAGCGAACGGCGCGAGTCCTACGCCGACCGGCTGGCCCCGCTGCCGGCGATCGCGTCGGCCTGGCGGGTGCCGGACCCGATCGACGACTTCGACGCCTACCTGCCCTACGTGGTGCTGGCCGAGGTGCTCACCGACGGCGACGCGTCCCGGCTGGTCGAGCGCCTCGTGCTGCGCGACCGCACGGTGACCAGCCTGGGCGGCTATCTCGGCTTCATGGGCGAGCCGTTCGAGGTCCGCAACCCGACCGCCGCTCTGCTGCAATACCACCTGCCGCCCGGCGGCGACGTCGACAAGGTGCTGCGCACCGCCGACGAGGAGCTGGAGCGGCTGGCCACCGACGGCATCAGCACCGGCGAACTGGCCCGGGTGCAGGCCCGGATGGCCACCCACCTGCTCCGCGACACCGACGCGGTGCTCGGCCGGGCGCTGCGGATCGCGGTGCTCGAACAGCAGCGCGGCGCACCCGAGCTGATCAACGACCTGCCGCGGCTGATCGGCGAGGTCACACCCGAACAGATCCGCGCGGCCGCGGCCGCCCTGACCCCGCAGCGCCGGGCGTCGGTCGAGGTCATCCCCGGAGGCGGACAGTGACCCAGACGAAGCGGACGTTGCCCGCCCTGCTGCCGGCGGCGCCGATCAAGCTACCCACCGAGGCGGAGCGGCAGCTCACCAACGGCCTCACGGTGATCGCGATCCGCCGCCCGGCGGTGCCGCTGGTCGAGGTGCGGCTGCGGGTCCCGTTCGCCCGCGCCAACCTGGCCCGCGGCGCGATGCTCTCGCAGACCGTGTTCTCCGGCACCGAGCAGTTGTCCACCGTCGACATCGCGGCCGAGTTGCAGATGGTCGGCGGCGGGCTGAGCGCGTCGGTCGACCCCGACCGGCTGATGATCAGCGGCAACAGCCTGGCCGCCGGGCTCAGCCGGATCCTGGAGATCCTGGCCGAGGTGCTCGACGGCGCGGCCTACCCGACCGACGAGGTCGCCACCGAGCGCGACCGGCTCGTCGACAACATCCAGGTCGCCAAGAGCCAACCGGCCCACCTGGCCCGCGAGGCGCTGTTGCGGCGGCTTTACGGGCGGCATCCGTACGCGGTGCAGACGCCCGAGCCCGAGCAGGTGCGCGCGGTCCGTCCGGCGCAGTTGCGCGCGCTGCACGCCGAGCGGGTGCACCCGGCCGGCGCGACGCTGGTGCTGGTCGGCGATTTCCAGCCGAAGCGGGCGCTGGACACGGCCGAGGCCGTGCTCGGCTCGTGGAACGGCGGCGGCAAGGACGTGACGCTGCCGGTGGCGCCCGGCCCCGAGGCCGGCCCGGTGCTGCTGGTCGACCGGCCCGGCTCGGTGCAGTCGTCGCTGCGGCTGGCGCTGCCCGGCGTGCCCCGGACCCACCCCGACCACGCCGCGCTGCAACTGGCCAACCTGGTGTTCGGTGGCTACTTCTCGTCGCGCTGGGTGGAGAACATCCGCGAGGACAAGGGCTACACCTACGGGCCGCACTCGGTGGTCGACCACTCCGCGGCCGGTTCGGTGGTGCTGGCCTCGGCCGAGGTGGCCACCGAGGTGACCGGCCCGGCGTTGCTGGAGACGATCTACGAGCTGGGCCGGCTGGCGACGCTGCCGCCCGGCGAGGAAGAGCTCGAGCAGGCGCGGCAGTACGTGCTCGGCACGCTCAAGCTGGGCATGTCGACCCAGGCCGGGCTGGCCAGCCTGGCGTCCACGTACGCCGGTGCCGGCCTGCGGTTGGACTTCCTGTCCAGCTACAGCCAGCAGTTGGCGACCGCGACCCGCGACGAGGTGGCCGCCGCGGCGGCGAAATACCTCGCACCGTCCGGCGCCGTGACGGTGATCCTGGGCGATGCCGAGAAGATCGAGGCGCCGGTGGCGGCGCTGCGTGAGGTGGAACTGGAATGAGCAGCGCACCGCCCCTCGCCCGGTCCACGCTCGACCGGGCGGGGCACCGGCGGTCGGACCCGCACTGGCTCGCGTCGGCCTGGCCGTCCGCCCGGTTGCTGCGGGTCGACTCGTCGGCCGGCACCGCGCTGTTCCGTGACCTGGTCACCGGCGACGCGGCCGACGCCGCGGTCGGTGCGGTGCTGCGGCTCGTGCTGTCGCCGACCGACGGCGCCGACGAATCAGCGGCCGTGTTCCTGGGCGTCGAGCCCGACGGGGTGGCGGTGTTCGCGCTGGACGAGCCGCTGGCGGCGGTGCCCGGCACGCGGCCGGCCAACCTGCGCGACATCGGGCACCAACTCGACGACCGCGACGCCGGGCTGCTGACCACGGCGCTCGCGCTGCTCAACTGGCACGCCCGCAGCCCCTACTCGCCCCAGTCCGGCCAGCCGACGACGGTGGGCGAGGCCGGCTGGTCGCGGATCGACGAGGCCGGAAACCAGACCTGGCCGCGCACCGACCCCGCGATGATCGTGCTGGTGCACGACGGGGTCGCCGGGCCCGACGGCCGGTGCCTGCTGGGCAACAACGCGACCTGGCCCAAGCAGCCGGGCCACCGGCGGTTCTCCTGCCTGGCCGGTTACGTCGAGCCGGGGGAGTCGGCGGAGGCGGCGGTCACCCGCGAGGTGCTGGAGGAGGTCGGCATCGCGCTCGACCGGATCGACTACGTCGCGAGTCAGGCGTGGCCGTTCCCGGGATCGCTGATGCTGGGCTATTCGGCGGTCGCCGACGCGGCGCAGCCGCTGAAGGTCGACGCGGTCGAGATCACCGAGGCCCGGTGGTTCACCCGGCGCGAGATCCAGGCGGTTCTGACGGGCGACGGGATCGACGTGGGTACGGCCGACGAGCCGGCGCTGGTCGGCCTGCCGATGGAGGTCTCGATCGCCCATTTCCTGATCACCAGTTGGCTGGCGGCTTAGGAGGGGCCTCGTGCATGGGCCCCTCCAACAACGTCCGTTATGCCGCCTCGAGCGCTGAAAGGTGCTGCTTGACCTGGGTGATCGACGGGTTGGTGAGCGCGCTGCCGTCGTCGAAGCGCAGGGTGGGGACGGTCTGGTTGCCGCCGTTGACGCTCATCACGAAGTCGGCCGCGGCCGGCTCGCGCTCGATGTCGACCACCTCGTAGGCGATGCCCTCGCGGTCGAGCTGGGACTTGAGGCGGTGGCAGTAACCGCACCACGAGGTGGAGTACATGGTCAACATCGAGCTTCCTCCGGGGGGTAAGGGGTCTCCGTTCGGTGGAACGTCAGACCGGGCTGTCATGATTCCTGACTGTGGCGGTTGACTCTCCGGCGGAACAGGTCCTGGCGGGCCTCGACCCCGAGCAGCGCACCGCCGTGACCGCGCCCGCCGGGCCAGTCTGCATCCTTGCCGGCGCCGGCACGGGCAAGACCAGGGCGATCACCCACCGGATCGCCTATCGGGCGTTGCGCGGCGAAACCGCCGGCCGCCACGTGCTCGCCGTGACCTTCACCGCGCGGGCGGCGGCCGAGATGCGGGCCCGGCTCGCGGCGCTCGGTGTCGCCGGTGTCCAGGCCCGCACGTTCCACGCGGCGGCGCTGCGGCAGGTGCGCTACTTCGCGCCGCGGCTGCTCGCTGGTCGGGAGATGCCCGAGTTGGTGGCCAGCAAGGCCCGGCTGGTCGGGCTCGCGGCGGCGCGGGTGGGCGTGCGCACCGACCGCACCGGGGCGCGCGACCTGGCCGGCGAGATCGAGTGGGCCAAGTCGTCGCTGGTCGAGCCGGGCGAATACACCGTGGCGGCGGCCAAGGCGACCCGTGACACCCCGTTCGAGGCAGCCAAGGTGGCCGAGGTGTTCGCCGCCTACGAGCAGCTGAAGCGGGGCAACGGCGTGATCGACTTCGAAGACCTGCTGCGCGCGGCGGTGTGGGGGATCGAGGAGCACTCCGACGTCGCCGAGCAGGTCCGGGCGCAATACCGGCACTTCGTGGTCGACGAATACCAAGACGTCAACCCGTTGCAGCAACGGTTGCTCGACGCCTGGCTCGGCGGTCGCGACGACCTGACCGTGGTCGGCGACGCGTCGCAGACGATTTACTCGTTCACGGGTGCGACCTCCAGCTATCTGATCGACTTCCCGCGGCTGCGGCGGTCCGCGGTCGTGGTCCGGCTGGTCCGCGACTACCGGTCCACGCCGCAGGTGGTCGGCCTGGCCAACGCGGTGATCCGGCAGGCCCGGGGTGCCGAGGCGCGGCTGCGGCTGGAGTTGGTCGGGCAGCGCCCCTCCGGTGCCGAGCCGGAGTTGCGGATCTTCCAGGACGAGCCGGGCGAGGCGGCGGCGGTGGCGGCGCGCTGCCAGCAGTTGATCGCCACGGGCACGCCGGCGCGCGAGATCGCCGTGCTGTTCCGCACCAACGCGCAGTCCGAGACCTACGAGAAGGCGCTGGCCGAGGCCGAGGTGCCTTATGTCGTCCAGGGCGCCGAGCGGTTCTTCGAGCGGCCGGAGGTCCGGCAGGCGGTAGTGGCGTTGCGGTCGGCGACCCGCGCGGTCGACGCGGCCGCGCCGTTGGCGTCGGCGGTGATCTCCGCTCTGGAGGCGGTCGGCTGGGCGCCCTCGCAGCGGCCGCCGGGCGGTGCGGCGCGAGAGCGCTGGGAGGCGTTGGCCGCGCTGGTGCAGCTGGCCGAAGATTTCGCGGCGACGCCGGTGGTGCTGCCGCTCGGCGAGGGTGCGGTGTCGTCGCGTTCGCCGTCGCTGGCCGACTTCGTCGACGAGTTGCACCGGCGAGCGGCGGCGCAGCACGCGCCCACCGTCGAGGGCGTGACGCTGGCGTCGCTGCACTCGGCCAAGGGGCTCGAATGGGATGCGGTGTTCGTGGTCGGTCTCTCCGACGGCACGCTGCCGACCACCTACGCCAAGACGCCCGAGCAGGTCGAGGAGGAGCGGCGGCTGCTCTACGTCGGTGTGACCCGGGCCCGCGAGTGGCTCTGGCTGTCCTACGCGATCTCCCGTTCGCCGGGTGGCCGGCCGCGGCGGCCATGCCGGTTCCTGCCGCAGTTCGACGGCCGGTCCGGGAGCGGCGGGGGCGGCGGCGGGTTGTCGCCACACAGTCGCAAAGCCGACAGCCGGCCGCCGCGAATCGTCTCCTGCCGCATCTGCGGTGCCACGTTGCTGGGCGGCGCCGACCGCAAGCTCGGCCGCTGCGCGACTTGTCCGTCCGATCTGGACGAAGAGCTGCTGGAGCGGCTCCAGGCCTGGCGGGCGCGCGTTTCCGCAGGTCAGCGCGTTCCGGCATACGTGGTCTTCACTGACGCGACGCTGGTGGCGATCGCCGAGCGCAAGCCGACGCAGCGCTCCGACCTGATCGCCATCGCTGGGATCGGGCCGCGCAAGCTCGGCCTCTACGGCGACGCCGCGCTGGCTCTCGTGGCGGGCGCGGCGGTTGATGATCTTGAGCCAGAAAAAAGTTCGGCGAATGACCCGTAAAACCGTTTGCCCTCCCCTGAAGGGGAGGCATAGCCTCAGAGCACATCAGGGAAGAGCGCTGCTCAACCCTGGTCAGGCAGAGATATTCCGGCCGCGAGACGAAAGCAGAAGGAGGTGGCCCCGGTGGCAAGCATCAACACGACCCGACCGTGGTCGCTGAGCGCTGCCCTGAGCCCGGTGGAAGCTGCGCGCTTCCACGCGGCTGCCCAGGCTCCGATCGCGCCGGCATATCAGGCCCAGGCTCAGGCCGAGCTGCTCCTGGTGCCCACTGCCGCCACGTTCGACGGGACCAATGTGTCCACGGTCAAGGGCATTCAGGTCAAGGGCGGCATGGATGTCCGCGGCGTTCCACCTCGAAGTAGGCCGGTCTAACACATAGACCTGACGGCTCACTTCGAGGCCGCGGAACCCGTAACCCGGGATCCGCGGCCTTAGTTTTTTGCTCCACCAGTTTCAGGAAACGGTCCATGAGACCGGACGCGAGAGAGAGGTGACCGGGCGATGAGCCTGGCCTTGGCCGACCACGACGCGAGCAGCGTCGGGTTGGACGCGGAACTGCCCTGTCGGAAGTTCGACCCGGACCTGTGGTTCGCCGACGCACCTACCGAGCTCGAGCTGGCCAAGTCGCTCTGCGGGGACTGCCCGCTGCGCGTCGAGTGCCTGGCCGGCGCGGTCGAGCGTGCCGAGCCCTGGGGCGTCTGGGGCGGCGAGATCTTCGAGCGTGGCGCGGTCGTCCCGCGCAAGCGGCCCCGTGGCCGTCCGCGCAAGGAAGACGTCGCCCGTGACGCCGTCCTCCGAGTCGAGGTCGAGGCGCGGATGGCAGCCGAAGGGCTGACCGACCAGCCGCGCGTCGCAGTCCGACTGGCGGCCTGACGTGCCGACGGTCCGCGTAACCCCCACCCACACCGAGAGAACGAAGAACCCCGCCATGAACAGTGTGAATGGAGCCACCGAGATGAATCTCATCCAAGAAGCGTTGTCCCGAGCGCGAATGCGTCTGCCTCAGACCGGCAGGAAGACGCGCTCTGAGGCCAACCGATCTGCCCGCACCATCGCCATGCAGGCCCGCCGCGAGTCGGCGCGCCAGATCGGCGGTTGGTAGGTCGTAGATCGCTACCTATCCGCGGCGGCCCGCTCCCTGTCTGTTGGGGGGCGGGCCGCCGTCTTCGTCGGCAACCGAACGGGAGTGATTAGCCTGGACGTCGTGACTCGCCGTGTGATCGTCGTCCTGCTCACCCCGACAACGTGGGCGCCTCCTGGCATCGAGCTCGACAAGTGGCGCCACGCGCTGGCCGAAGACGTGGTCGACCTGCTCGCCACCCTGAACGAGGTCGATCCGGCCATCGCCGCGACCAAGGCCGATCGCCCGTTGGCGGACGCGGTCGCCTGGCCCTCGATGCAGATCTACGACATCCCGACGGCCACGGTCAACGCCACTCTGCGGGCCGCGGCGGCCGACGGCTACGACCAGGCGGCGGTCATCGCCTCGGATGCCCCCGACGTGCCGGGCCTGATCCTGGGCAAACTCCTGCGCCCGTTGACCACCAAAACGGTGGCGGTGGCCCAGGCCGAGGGCCCGGGCCTCTTCGGCGTCGCCTCCCGCCTGCCGGCCCCTGGTTGGCTCCCGGAGCTGGATCTCGACACCGAGCAGGCAGCCACCACAATTCGCCCTCACGCCCCCAACCCGGCCGAAGTGGCAACTGCTCCAGGCTGGCGTCGCCTGCGCACCCCGGCAGACCTGGCCACGCTCGATCAGGCCGTAGAGGGCTGGGACGCGACAAGGGCGCTGCTGACCGGCACCGCCCTGAGCTAACTCAGGATCGCGCCGCTCGGCCCGCTGCGGCTCGGTCGGCTCAGTCGGCGAGGACCACGCCTGCGGTGGCGGCGACGCCCTCCAGGTAGCCGCGGGCGCGTTCGGTCTTCGGGTAGCGGCCCACGAGGTTCCAGAAACGGGCGTTGTGGCTGGGGACGACGAGGTGGGCGAGCTCGTGGAGGAGCACGTAGTCGATCACCCAGTCGGGCATCTCCTGGATCCGGTGGGAGATGCGAATGGACCGGTCAGCGGGCGTGCAGGAGCCCCAACGGCCGTTTTGGTTGGTCACCCACCGGACGCTGGCCGGCTGGGCCGTGCGGGCGAACTCAGCCAGGTATTGGGCGATCAGGCGCTGCGACCTGGCCTGCAGCTCGGCGTCGCTGCGGCTGAGGCGGTGTTCGCGAGCGGCGAGGCGGGCGAGCATCTTGTCAACCCACTCGGTCTCTTCGGCCCGCGAGAACTGGTCGGGTATGAGCACGACCACGCGCTCACCGTCGCGGTAGGCGGACACCGTGCGGCGCCGGCGCTGGGAGCGCCGTACTTCGACGACCGGCTTCCGCGTGGCGGCCATTACCGCACCCCGGAGCCCCGGGTTTCAGTCACGAAGGCACGCTAACCGGTAGGTGCCATGCCGCCGCAAGGGCCAACACACACGGTCACGCCGGGAAAGTGCCGGTTGACGGCGGCTCGTCCGGAAAAATTTTCGCGGGCGACGCCGGTAGCCGTGGGTCCGCTGCGCTCCGAGGGACCTTACGGCAAACCGTAAGGGATGCCACGCCCGGATGGGCGGTAAACGGCGTGATCCCGCTCGCAGGAGGGCTTTGGTCGGCGTGTCCCGAGCGAATCTGACTAATCAGGCCGAGTCCGACATGCACACTCGTCCCCGTCAGGTGTCGAATCGCACTACCAGCGGGGCCCCGTCGCTGGTGATGATCGGGTTCCTGACATGGAACCGCCCGCATGTGGGTAGGGTCCGCGGACCGGCGGTCACACGTGTGACCGCGGAGAAAGCCCCGACGCCGGTGCTCTTGTGCCGCGCCCGGGCATTCGCCGGGGCGAAACCGGCGAACAAGACTAGGAGGGCATCGTGGCCGACAAGGCCCAGACCTACAACGGGTACTGCGTCAAGTGCAAGGAAAAGCGTGATTTCACCGGGACCGTCGAGGTGTCGAAGACCGGTATGAACATGGCCAAGGGCAAATGCCCGGTGTGTGGCACCACTGTCAACCGGATCCTCGGCAAGGCGAAGGTCTGACGACCGCGCATTGCACGAAGTTGTTCGCGGGAAGGGGCGGCCGACCTGGCCGCCCCTTCCCGCGTCTCAGAACGGATACGGAGTGTCATGAAAACCGGGAGGTGAGGTTACCGCCCGGTTGTGGATAACTTCCCAGAAGCTGTGGATAACCCCGTCTACATGACCCGCCACCTGTGGACAACGAGCCGATAGGACGCAGGTGACGGTGACATTCTGTTACGTCGTGACGACGATCGGATTGCTCCGGCCGACGCTCCTGCCGGGCCTGGCCCGCATCCGCAGAGGCCGCCGCACGCTTCAGTTCGGCGTCGACCCCAGGCACGCGGTGGTGGTCGAACTGGCCGACGAACACACCGCGGCAGCGGTCGACCTGCTGGACGGCACCCTGACCGAGCAGCAGTTGATCGCGCGGGCCGTCCGCCGCGGCGCCCGATCGGGTGACGTCCGCGCCCTGCTGACCACCCTGCACGCCCACGGCCTGCTCGTGGCGGCACACACCTTGACCGCTCCGGCGGCGCTGAAGGCCGAAACCGCGGCCCTGGCCCTCCGCTGCGCCGGTCGCGTGCCGGCCACCCACCGTTCCGGTCCGCGTGCTGTGGCCAATCGCACGCCCGCCCAGATCATGCGCGGTCGGGCCGAGGCCCGGGTAGCGGTCGTCGGCCGCGGCCGCCTGGCCGCTCCGATCGCGATCGGCCTGGCCGGCTCGGGCGTCGGGCACGTGCGGGCGGACCTACCCGGGGAGGTCCGGCCCGAGGAGACCGTCCTCGGTCTCGACCCCACCGCCGTCGGTCGCCCCCGCTCGGCCGCGGTGACGGCGGCAGTCCGCCGCGCCGGCTCCCGGTCCGCCGGCCCGCGCCCGACGCCGACCGCACGACGCGTAGGTGCCGACACCGGCGGGACGGCCGTCGTGTCCGGCGGAGGCGCGACTGCCGACGAGCACGGGCCGGTCGTCGTGTCCGGCGGAGGGGCGACTGCCGACGAGCACGGGCCGGCCGCTGTGTCCCGCGACGGGGCCGCTGCCGACGGGCCCGGGACGGCCGCCGTATCCGGCGGAGAGGCGACTGGCCATGGGCCCGGGCCGGCCGCTGTGCCCGGCGGAGGGGCGCCCGCCGACGGTCCCGCCGGGGCAAGCGCCGGTGCCCGCGATTCGGGCTTGAGAGAGCCGCCGCCGGGGCCGGCCGGGGTGCGCGCCACGGGGCGCGGCGGCGTGGGGGATGCCGGTATAAGGGCGGTGTCGGCGGCGCTGCCCGGCGCCCGGATCGGGGACGGGCCGGCCTCGGCCGGTGTGACGGTGGCCTCATCCGGCGTGCGGGCCGGTAAGGGGAGGGCGCAGTTGGTGGTGCGGGTCGGTGCCGATCAGCCCGTGAACCTCGCCACTACCGCGTTGCGGCAACGCCACCAAGCCGTGCTCGCCGTTGACATCCGCGATGGGGTTCCGGTGATCGGGCCGTTCGTGGCTCCGGGTGGGTCGCCGTGTCTGGGGTGTCTCGATCTGCATCGGATCGACCGTGATCCGGCGTGGCCGGAGATCGCCGCGGGCCTTGCCACCGCGCCGCCTGCCGAGGCTTGCGACCTGGTCACGATCATGGCGGCTACCGCGTTCGCGGTGGGTGAGGTGCTTGCCTACCTTGACGGCGGGACGCCGAGCACCGCCGGCGGGGCTGTGGAACTGGTCTCACCTGGTGAGGTGCGGCGGCGTTACTGGCCGCCGCATCCGCGATGTTCCTGCGGTTCTCGTTCACACGATCTTGGGAGTCCGTAATCTGTCGGTCACAATGATCTGGTGAGCGACATCCCACGCCAGGCCGTTACCCGGACTGCAAAGCTCGCCTCCTTGCCTCTCGGCTTCGCCGGGCGGGCCATGTTGGGGTTCGGCAAGCGGATGACCGGCATGGCGTCCGATGCGATCTCCGCCGAGCTTCAGCAGCGCACCGCCGAGCAGGTCTTCAGCGTGCTGGGGCAGCTCAAGGGCGGCGCGATGAAGTTCGGGCAGGCGCTGTCCGTCTTCGAGGCCGCGCTGCCCGAGGAGATGGCCGCGCCCTACCGGCAGGCGCTGACCAAGCTCCAGGAGGCCGCGCCCCCGCTGCCTGCCGCGAGTGTGCACCGCGTGCTGGCCGAGCAACTCGGCCCCGAGTGGCGCAGCCGCTTCCTCGAGTTCGACGACACACCGGCGGCAGCCGCCAGCATCGGTCAGGTCCACCGCGCGCTGTGGAAGGGCCGCGCCAAGGGCGGCCGTCCGGTGGCAGTGAAGATCCAGTACCCCGGCGCCGGCGACGCCCTGCTCTCCGACCTGAAGCAACTCTCGCGACTGGGCGCGATGTTCAAGGCCATCCAGCCCGGCCTGGACATCAAGCCGCTGCTCGTCGAACTCAGGGCCCGCATCGAGGAAGAACTCGACTACGAGCTGGAGGCGAAGGCCCAACGGGCCTTCGCCGCCGCATACGCGGGCGACGACGAGATCCTCGTGCCGAAGGTCGTGGCCCAGTCCCCACGGGTCCTGGTGACCGAATGGATCGAGGGCAAGCCGCTCTCCAAAATCATCGCGGCCGGCACGGAGGAAGAACGAGACCTGGCCGGCGCCAGAATGGCAACCCTCCATTTCAGCGCCCCGGCACGGGCCCGAATGCTGCACGCCGACCCCCACCCGGGCAACTTCCGCCTGCTCCCCGACGGCCGCCTGGGGGTAGTCGACTTCGGCGCGGTCGCCCGCCTCCCCGAGGGCCTCCCAGAACCCGTAGGCCGCCTGAGCCGCCTAGCCCTGGACGGCAACGCCGAGGCGGTAGTGGACGGCCTGCGAGCAGAGGGCTTCCTGCGCCTGGAGCAGGAGATCGACGCCGAGTCGGTCCTGAAGTTCGTCCTGCCCATGCTCGACCCGATCGCCCAAGAGGAATTCCGCTTCACCAGGGCCTGGCTGAGAGCAGAAGCGGCCAGACTGGCCAGCCCGAAATCACCGGCGTTCCAGCTGAGCCGCCAGCTCAACCTGCCGCCGTCATACCTGCTGATCCACCGGGTGACGCTGGGCTCCATCGGCGTGCTGTGCCAGTTGGAGGCCAAGGCGCCCTACCGGGGAATCATCGAGGAGTGGCTGCCGGGTTTCGCACCGGTGCGCTGAAGCGCAACCAACGACGAAGGCCGCCCCTCGCGGGAGGAGCGGCCCTCGGCCAACGACGAACCCGAGTAAATAAGGGTTATTTGTCGTCTTCGTCGTTCTTCGATGGGTTTTCTTCCTTCGGGCTGTCGTCGCCGAAGTCGATGTCGCCCAGATCGTCGAAGTCGCCCAGCCCGCCGTTGTCGAACTGCGAGCGCGCGAACGCCTCCGGATCGGCGAAATCGTCGCCGGACGGCAGCAGGTCAGGGTGCCCCCAGAGCCCATCGCGTCCCTGGACGCCCCGGTGCTCGGTGACGGCCTCCCAGAGCGCCGCCGCCTCGCGAAGCCGCCGGGGCCGCAGCTCGAGCCCGACCAGCGCGGCGAACGTCTGCTCGGCCGGCCCACCGGCGGCCCGCCGGCGCCGGAACGCCTCGGCCAACCGCACCACGTTGGGCAGCCGATCACCGGCGGCCACGTCGACCACGTGCCCCACCCAACCCTCGACGAGGGCCAGGATCGTCTCGAGCCGGGCCAGGGACGCCTTCTGCGCCGGCGTGTCCTCCGGCGTGAAGATCCCTTCCATGGCCATTTCCTGCATCGACTCGGGGTTGGTCGGGTCGATCCGCCCCATCGCCTCTTCGATCGCCTCGCGGTTGACGGTGATCCCGTTGGCGTAGGTCTCGACCGAGTTGAGGATGTGCCCACGCAGCCACGGCACGTGCTCGAAGAGCCGCTGGTGTGCGGCCTCCCGCAGCGCGACGTAGAGCCGCACCTCGTCTTCGGGCAGCTCCAGCCCGGAGGCGAACTCGCGGATGTTGGCGGGGATCAGGGCACCGGTGCCGGCCGGGCCGAGGGGAAGGCCGATGTCGCCCGCGGAGAGCACCTCCGCGGCCAGCGAGCCGAGGGCCTGGCCGAGCTGGCCGCCGAACAGCGCGCCGCCCAGCGTGGTGACCATCGACTGCATCGGGCCGAGTTGGGCGCGGGCCTCCTCGGGCACCAGGTCGCCCATCGCGTTGACCATGCGGCCGGCGACCGGGTTGCAGAGCTTCTGCCAGACGTCGAGCGTCCGGTAGATCCACTCGTTGCGGTTCCAGGCGACGGCGGTTTTGACGCCCGAGGGCAGCGCCACTGCCTGCTCGAGCCAGAGGTCGGCGAGGCGCAACACCTCTTCGACGGCGTTTCGCTCGAACGGCGAGACGGCGGGGTCGCCCGCCTGGGACAGCTGTGCGGCGGCTACCTGGCGCGCCAGGTCCCAGTTGACCGGGCCGGAGCCCGGGGCCGCGAGCAGCTGCTGCAGCTGAGCCATGAACTGCTGCATCTGCTGCGGGTCATTGGGGTCCGGCGGCTGGCCGCCCGGGAGCGCGAAGCCAAACGGAATATCAGGCACATGTCAACGGTACGCGCGTCGGGCGCGGGCGACCGTACCGCAGGCTTAAGCCCAGGGAGAACTGGGGGAACGCCATTCAGGGACGGTCGGTACGCTTCCCGCCATGAAAAGTCGTGGCGTGACGGTTCTGCTCGGTGCCGTGATCACGGTGCTGCTGAGCTTCGGGGTGCTTTCCGCCCCGGTTCCGTACGTCGTGCTCAGCCCCGGCCCCACCGTCAACACCCTTGGCAAAGAGGCCGACAAAGAGGTCATCCAGATCACCGGCACGCAGAGCTACTCCTCCGCGGGGCAGCTGCGGCTGACCACGGTGTCGGTGGCCTCGGAGACCAAACTCCTTCCCGCGATCGCCGGCTGGTTCTCCGACAAGGAAGCGGTCGTCCCGAAAGAGTTGATCTACCCGCCGGACCAGACCGAGAAGCAGGTCGAGCAGCAGAACGCCGAAGACTTCCAGGCGTCGCAGACCAGCGCCGAGACGGTGGCGCTGACCAAGCTCGGCTACCCGATCCAGGTCACGGTCAGCTCGGTGACGCCCGGCGGGGCCGCCGCGTCGGTGCTCAAGGCCGGCGACGTGATCACCACCGTCGACGGCAAGGCGATCAAGACCGCCCCCGAGCTCACCGACGCGATCAAGGCCAAGCCCGCCGGCAGCAGCCTCACCATCGGCTACACCCGCGGCGGGCAGCCGGCGCAGGCGACGCTCACGACCAAGACCGTCGACGGGCAGCCGCGGATCGGCGTCGAGATCGAGCAGAAGCAGCCGCACCCGTTCGACCTCAAGTTCGACCTCGAAGACATCGGCGGTCCGAGCGCCGGCCTGATGTTCACCCTCGGCATCATCGACAAGCTCGGCGCCGACGACCTCACCGGCGGCAAGGTCATCGCCGGCACCGGCACGATCGACGACCAGGGCAACGTCGGCCCGATCGGCGGCATCCCGCAGAAGCTGGTCGGTGCCAAGGACGCCGGCGCGGTCGCGTTCCTGGTCCCCGCCGACAACTGCAAGGAAGCCAGTGACAACGCGGTCGACGGCCTGCCGCTCTACAAGGTGGCCACGGTCGACGACGCGCTGGCCGCCCTCAACACCCTGAAGACCGGCGGCGAGCCGCCCCGATGCTGATGCACCGTAGTCTGAACACCGCCCCCTGAGCTGGTCCACCAAGCGTTGCGGAGCCAACCGTGGTCATGCGTAGCAGTCCCCTGCCGAGAATGAGCCGCCGTGGCCGCGTGACGGTCGGCGTGCTGGTCGGCGTCTTCGTGTTGTTCACCTTGCTCGGCTGGGGTGTCAACGCGTGGACCGACTGGCTGTGGTTCGACGAGCTGCACTACACGAAGGTGTTCACCACCGTCCTGACCACGCGGCTGCTGTTGTTCCTCGTCGTCGGCGCGGCCATGGCGGTGGTGATCGGTGGCAACCTCTACCTCGCCTACCGGCTCCGGCCGCTGCTGCGCCCGCACTCGTCGGAGCAACAGACCCTCGACCGCTACCGGGTCGCCCTGACGCCGCGGATCGGCCTCTGGTTCGCCATCGTGTCGGTCGTCGTCGGGCTCTTCGCCGGGCTCTCCGCGCAGGGCCGCTGGGGCACCTGGATGCTGTTCCGCAACGCGCAGCCGTTCAACGTCAAGGACCCGATCTTCAACATCGACATCGGGTTCTACGTTTTCCAGTACCCCTTCTTCCGCTACCTGCTCGGGGTCGGCTTCACCGCTGTCGTGCTCGCGGTGCTCGGCTCGCTGGCGGTGCACTACATCTTCGGCGGTGTGCGCCTGCAGGGCGGCGGCGACCGCATCACCAACGCGGCGCGTGCCCACCTGACCACGCTGGTCGCCGTTTTCGTGCTGTTCAAGGCCCTCGCCTACGTGCTCGACAAGCGCGCGCTGCTGCTGTCCTACAACGAGGGCGCGAAGGTCTACGGCGCCGGCTACACCGATGTCAACGCGTTGCTGCCGGCCAAGGAGATCCTGGGCTACATCTCGATCGTCGTCGCGATCGCGATCATCCTGTTCTCCAACGCGTTCATCCGGAACCTGGTCTGGCCGGGCGTCTCGCTGGCCCTGCTGCTCATCTCGGCGGTCGCGATCGGCGGCATCTACCCGTCGGCCGTGCAGAGCTTCCAGGTCAACCCGAGCACGCTCGACAAAGAGCGGCCCTACATCAAGAACAGCATCGAGGCGACCACAGCGGCGTACGGGATCGACAAGGTCGATATCGAACCCTACGCGGGCAGCAGCCAGCCACCGCCGGCGAGCCTGGCCACCGACACCTCGATCGTGCCCAACATCCGGCTGCTCGACCCGCAACTGCTGTCCGAGACCTACACCCAACTCCAGCAGGCCCGCGGCTTCTACAACTTCGGCGACAAGCTCGACATCGACCGCTACGCCATCAACGGCAACACGCAGGACTACGTGGTCGGCGTCCGGGAGATCAACTACGCCGGCCTGACGGCGCAGCAGAGCAACTGGCTCAACCGACACACCATCTACACACACGGGTACGGCGTGGTCGCCGCGCCGGCCAACCGGGTCTGCAACGAACAGCCGTACTTCGTCTCCGGCTTCCTGGGCGACGAGGGCAGCGACGGTTGCCAGTCGTCGACCGAGGAGATCAAGACCACCCAGCCGCGGATCTACTACGGCGAGCAGATGCGCGACGGTGACTACGCCGTCGTCGGCTCCCGCGGCGCGGGCAGCAACGCCGAGTTCGACCGCCCGACCGGCAACGCCGAGCAGTACTACACCTACGACGGCACCGGCGGCGTCTCGATCGGCTCGTTCCCGCGGCGGCTGCTCTACGCGGTGAAGATGCAGGAGACCAACTTCCTGCTCTCCGAGGCGGTCAACGACAACTCGAAGCTGCTCTACGTGCGCAACCCGCGGGACCGGGTGGCCAAGGTGGCGCCGTTCCTCAAGCTCGACGGCGACCCCTACCCGGCGGTGGTCGGCGGCCGGGTGGTCTGGATCGTCGACGGCTACACGACCGCCGCGACCTACCCCAACTCCGAGCGGATCAACCTCCAGTCCGCGACCACCGACGAGCTGACCGGCACGGGCACGGTGGCGCAGGCCAGAGAAGAGATCAACTACATCCGCAACTCGGTGAAGGCGACCGTCGACGCGTACGACGGCACGGTCAAGCTCTACCAGTTCGACGACCAGGACCCCGTCCTCAAGGCGTGGAACAAGGCGTTCGGCGGCAACCTGATCATCCCCAAGGCCGAGATCCCGCAGGAGCTCAGCGACCACCTGCGCTACCCGGCCGACCTGTTCAAGGTGCAGCGCGACCTGATGGCCCGCTACCACGTGACCGAGCCCAACGAGTTCTTCTCGGGCCAGGACTACTGGGAGGTGCCCAACGCTCCGGACGACCCCGACCAGGGCCAGAAGCAGCCGCCCTACTACCTGATGACCCAGCTGCCCGGCCAGGGGAAGCCGAGGTTCCAGCTGACGTCGGCGGTCACCCCGCGCGGCCGGCAGAACCTGGCCGCGATCATCTCCGGGTCCTATGTCGACGGCAAGCCCAGGCTGGAGGCCCTGGAACTGCCGGACCAGAGCGTCGTGTCAGGCCCCGTCCAGGTCCATCAACAGATGACCAACGCGACGGACGTACGCGGCCAACTGTCCGTGCTGGCCGCCGACGGCAAGGCCAGGGTCCAATACGGCAACCTGCTGTCCCTGCCGTTCGACAACGGCATGCTCTACGTGGAACCGGTCTACGTGAAGAGCAACCAGCAGAACGCCTACCCGCTGCTGCAACGCGTGCTGCTCTCCTACGGCGACGGCTCCAACGCGGTCCTGGCGAGCAGCCTGCAGCAAGGCATCAAGGACCTGGTGGCGAAGGGCGACGCACAGAGACAGGCGGCCGGCCAGCCACCACAGCAGCCGCAACAGCCCAACCCGCCGCCCGCCACCGGCAACCCGCCACCCGCGACGCTG
The DNA here is from genome assembly GCF_040676615.1 of Asanoa sp. NPDC049573. NCBI lineage: Bacteria > Bacillati > Actinomycetota > Actinomycetes > Micromonosporales > Micromonosporaceae > Asanoa > Asanoa sp. NPDC049573. Next base: position 124,527 of record NZ_JBFAPI010000002.1, on the reverse strand, counting down.
TCACCGGAACTGACGGCGGCCTCCCAACGCGTGGCGGACGCGATCGACGAGGTCAGGGCCGCACAGGAGTCGGGTGACTTCAGCCGCTACGGCAAGGCCCTCACCGAACTCGACGCGGCCAACGAGGCCTTCCTGGCCGCACAGCGGGCGGCGACCAACCGCCCGGTGGGCTCGACCCCGACGGCGACACCGACGCCGGCGGCGCCGACCAGCCCACCGGCCACGCCCCAACCGGGCTGAGCAGCAGCTGGAGCGGGGGCCGGCGGCACGCCGGCCCCCGTTTTGGCACCCAGCCACACGGTGCGCTAGTGTTAACAAGCCGACGCGGGGTGGAGCAGCTCGGTAGCTCGCTGGGCTCATAACCCAGAGGTCGCAGGTTCAAATCCTGTCCCCGCTACAAATGGAACGGCCCCTCAGACCTGGTCTGGGGGGCCGTTTTCTGTTGGCCCTGAACCGCTTGCCGCGCGGCGTCAACGCCGCGTGACCGATCCCCGACCGTACGCGCATCCGCGTATCGCCATTCTCGCCGCGCCTGCGCACCCTGGTCCGCACCGAACCCGTGGTGGGTCCGGTGTGCGAGGGGGATGGTGCGTGAAACGGATGCGGAAACACGTGCGGTCGTGGTTGGCGGTCGCGCTCACCATGGTCGTCGCGGCGGCTGTGGGGGCAGCTCTGCCGAGTACGCCGGCCGCGGCCAGTTACGGGTCCACCATCACGGTCACGGCCAACGAGATGCACACTACCGAGTGCCTCGACCGGGTCTGGCTATTCTTCTGCGACACACCGGAGCTCTTCGGCGTCGCGATCATCACGCAGGACAACGGACAGCAACAGCGGTGTGAGATGGCGTTGCCGGCGGCCGGTGGGGCCGACATCACGACGCCCAACGCGATCTGCACGACGAGCCGCACGATTACCGGGGACTTCCGGGTCAACTTCGAGCTGTGGGAGGACGACTCCACCGAGGGCGGCAGCCGGGAAGCTGGTCGTGCAGCCGGCGGACCAGCGCCCGTTCGACCGGCCGGTCGGCGGCGATGTCGGGCAGGCGCAGGGTGGCCAGATCCCGCTCGGCGTACGTGGCCAGGTCGGTGCCGAGGCGCCGGCCGATGGCGGCGTCGACGAGCGGGCGGCCGCGCAGCGCGCTGACTTCGGCCGCCACCGCGCGCACCCACGCCCGGTCGTCCGTCGTGTGGTGAAGGGTCACGGCCGGACGATAGGAACTCCCCGAGCCATCGCCCGTCGTCCATTGGACAGCGGTCGGCTTCACGACGCGTTATGGCAGCGTCACCGTCACGATCAGGCCGCCGCCCGGGTTGGGGCGCGCGGTCGCGTCGCCGCCGTGGGCGCGGGCGACCGAGCGGACGATCGACAGGCCCAAGCCGGCGCCCTTCGCGGTGACAAGGCGGTCGTCGTCGAGGCGGCGGAAGGGCTCGAACAGGCCCGGGATGTCGTACGCCGGAATGACCGCACCGGTGTTGGCCACCTCCACTGAGACGCCGCCGTCGGGCAGGCGCCGGCTGGTGATCCGGGCATAGCCGCCCGCGTGGTTGTGCCGCAGCGCGTTCTCCACCAGGTTCTGCGCCAGGCGTTCGAGCAGCACCGGGTCGCCGGTGGTCGGTGCCGGCGCCGCCGCCGACGTCAGGGTGACCGACGCCGAGCGGGCCTCCTCGGCCGCCAGCGCCACCACGTGCGACACGATGTCGGCCAGGTCGATCTCGTGCCGGTCGCCGACCTCGCTTTCCGAGCGCGCCAGCAGCAGCAGGCCGTTGATCAGGCGTTCCTGCCGGTGGTTGATCTCCAGCAGGGTGTCACCGAGCTGCATGACGTCGGGTGACGCGGTGCGGCGGTTCATCGCCACCTCGACCAGCGCGCGGTTGAGGGTCAGCGGCGTCCGCAACTCGTGCGACGCGTTGGCCACGAACCGGCGCTGGCTCTCGAACGACCGGTCCAACCGCTCGACCATCGTGTCGAACGTGTCGGCCAACTCCTTCACGTCGTGGTCGCCGCCGCGCATGCCGATCCGCTCGTGCAGGCTCAGGTCGGCGCCGCGCGCGTTGGCGATGCGGCGGGCGGTGTCGGTGACCCGGTGCAGCGGCGCCAGGACCCGGCCGGCGACCAGCCAACCCAGGGCGATCGCGACGGCGCCGACAATGCCCAGCGCGATGCCGCCCTGGGTGAGCTGCGACGTCAGCGCGTCGCTGCGGACCTCGGCCTGCTGCTGCGCCATGAACTGCGGCATGTCGCTCGCCGGAATCGGCTCGCCCTCGGTGGTCCTGAAGAACACCGCGGACTCGCCGGGTGGGGAGCCGATCCGCTGGTTGACCACCACCCCGCCGCGCACCGACACCTGCTGCTCGACCAGCAGGTGCGTCACGCCGAGCACGACCAGGCCGCCGAGCAGGAACAGGCCGCCGTAGACGAGGGTGAGCCGGGCCCGCAGGGTCGGCCGGAAGCGTTTCATGAGATGCGGTACCCCTCTCCGGCGAGCGTCTCGATGATCGGTGGATCGCCGAGCTTGCGACGCAGCTTGAGCACGGTGAGCCGGACCGCCGACGTGAACGGGTCGGCGTTCTCGTCCCAGACCTTCTCCAGCAACTGCTCGGCGCTGACCACGGCGCCGTCGGCCCGCAGCAACTCGGTCAACACACCGAATTCCTTTTTGGACAGCGGTACGTACCGGTCGTCGCGGAACACCTGCCGGCGCGCGGCGTCGAGCAGGATTCCGGCGCGGCGCAGCACCGGTGGAGTGGCCGGGCGGGCCCGCCGGCCGAGCGCGTGCACGCGGGCCGCGAGTTCGACGAACGCGAACGGCTTGGGCAGATAGTCGTCGGCGCCGAGCGACAGCCCGGCCACCCGGTCGCCGATCTCGGCGGCGGCGGTCAGCATCAGGATCCGCGCGGTCGTGTCGGAGCCGACCATGGCCCGGCACACGTCGTCGCCGTGCACCTTAGGCAGGTCGCGGTCGAGCACGACGACGTCGTAGTCGTTGACCGCCAGGCGTTCCAGCGCCGCGTCGCCGTCGAGGGCCACGTCGACGGCGTGCGCGTCGCCGCGCAACCACTCGGCGATCGCCTCGGCGAGCAGCCGTTCGTCTTCGACCACGAGGATGCGCATCGACCCATGGTGGCGGCCCAACCTGTTTCTTCGCTGTTAGCGATGTCGGAAGCACGGGCGAAACAGCGCGGGGCGTTGACTCTGCCGCCACAGCGGGTCGCATCCGCGCGGCCCGCCCGCTGGCGGGAGATGTCATGAAACGAAGGCAACGCCTGGCGTACGCCGTGATCCCGGTCGCCTTGCTCTTCGCGGTGGCCGGCTGCGGCGGTTCCGGCGATGGCGACGGCAACGGGGTGGCCTCGCTGGGCGGCACGCCGACGGCTTCGGCGAGCAGTGGCGCGGCGGGCCCGGCCGACCAGGGCGAGCGGGCGCTGAAGTTCGCGCAGTGCATGCGCGAGCAGGGGATCGACATGCCCGACCCGGAGATCGACGGCGGCCGGATCAGCCAGCGGATCAACGCCGGCCCCGGCGACGACGTACAGGCGGCGCAGGAGAAGTGCAAGGAGTTCGCGCCGTCCGGCGGGCCGGGCGGCAAGCCCGACCCGCAAATGCTGGAGCGGATGCTCGCCCACGCGAAGTGCATGCGCGACAACGGGGTCGAGGCCTTCCCCGACCCGGACCCCGACAACGGAGGCATCCGGATCAACGAGCAGATCGCCAACGACCCGGACTTCAAGGCGGCGCAGGAGAAGTGCGACGCGCTGATGGAAAGGCCGGATGACAAGTGAACGGCAGGCGTGGCACGAAGCTCGCCGGTGGCGCGGTCACGGTGCTCGCGGTCGGCGCGGCCGCCGCGGCCACGATCGGCTTCGGGTTCGGCTCCGACGGCGACGGCGGCCCGGCCGCGGAACTGCCGCCGGCGACGGCGACGGTGACCCGGCAGACGCTCGACGACACCCAGACCGTCGACGGGACGCTCGGCTACGGCGACAAGACCGCGCTTTCCGGGCGGTCAGGCGGGACGGTCACCACCCTCCCGTACGCCGGATCGGTGTTCCCGCGCGGCAGGGCGGTGTACAAAGTGGACAACCAACCGGTTGTGTTGATGTACGGCAACCTGCCCGCCTACCGGACGCTCGGCCCGGGCGACGAGGGTGCCGACGTCAAGCAGCTCGAGGCCAACCTGCGCGCGCTGGGCTACTCGGGCTTCACCGCCGACGACGAATACACCTCGTCCACCGCCGACGCCGTCCGCGACTGGCAGGACGATCTCGGCATCACCGAGACCGGTCGGGTGGAACTGGGCCGGGTGCTCTTCGCGCCGGGCCCGATCCGGATCGACAGCGTCACGGCCACGCTCGGCGGGACGGTCGGCCCGGGCCAGGAGGTGCTCGCGTACACCGGCACCAGCCGGGTGATCACCGTCCAGCTCGACATCGGCGAGCAGCGGCTGGCGAAGAAGGGCACCAAGGTTTCCGTCGAGTTGCCCGACGGCAACCGGGCCGACGGCTCGGTGCGGCGGGTCTACACGGTCATCGAGGCCAGCGACGACCCCAACGGCGCTCCGGAGACGAAGATCGAGGCGCAGGTTTCGCTGGCCGACGCCAAGGCCGGCGCGGGCCTCGACGTCGCCGCGGTCGAGGTGACGTTCACCGCCGCACAGCACGCCGACGTGCTCACCGTGCCGGTGGCGGCGCTGGTCGCGCTGGCCGAGGGCGGCTACGGCGTCGAACTCGTTTCGGGCGGCACGACGCGTTACGTCCGGGTCGAGACGGGATTGTTCGCCAACGGCCGGGTCGAGATCACCGGGGACGGCGTCGCCGAGGGCGCGACGGTGGGGATGCCGAAATGATCCGGCTGACCGACGTCTCCAAGGTCTATCCGGGCGGGGTCGCCGCGCTGCGCGGGGTGAGCCTCGACATCGGCGAGCGCGAGCTGATCGCGATCGTCGGCCCGTCGGGCTCGGGCAAGTCGACGATGCTGCACCTGATCGGCACGCTCGACGTACCCAGCGCCGGGCAGGTCACGATCGACGGACACGACGTGTCCCGGTTGTCCGACCGGCAACTCTCCGCGCTGCGCGCCCGCCGGATCGGCTTCGTGTTCCAGCAGTTCCACCTGGCGCCCGGGGTCAGCGCGCTCGACAACGTCGCCGACGGCCTGTTGTACGCCGGTGCCGCTCTCGCCGACCGCCGCCGCCGCGCGGCCGAGGCCCTGGACCGGGTCGGCCTGGCCCACCGGCTCGACCACGAGCCGCACGAGCTTTCCGGCGGTGAACGGCAGCGGGTGGCGATCGCCCGGGCCGTCGTGGGCGAACCGCCGGTGCTGCTCGCCGACGAGCCGACCGGCAACCTCGACTCGGCGGCCGGCGCGGGCGTGCTCGCGCTGCTGCGCGACCTGCACGCGGCCGGGACCACGGTGGTGGTGATCACCCACGATCGGGAGATCGCCGGCGGCCTGCCCCGCCAGGTGCGGATGCGCGACGGCGAGGTGGTGGCGGCATGAGCGCGCTGCTGACCCCGGCCCGGCTGCGGCCGCGCGACATCGTGCGGGTGGCTGCGGTGGGGCTGCGTACCCGGCCGACCCGGGCTCTGCTCTCGGCGCTGGGCATCGCCATCGGCATCGCGGCGATGATCGCGGTGGTCGGCATCTCCGCGTCGTCGCGGGCCGACCTCGACCGCGAGCTGGCGTCGCTCGGCACCAACCTGCTGACCGTCACGCCCGGTCACTCCATCTTCGGCGAGGACGCCAGCCTGCCGCTGGCCGCGGAGTCGATGATCGGGCGGATCGGCCCCGTGCGGTCGACCTCGGCGATCGGCAGCGTCGGCGGGGCCAGCGTCTACCGCACCGACCGCATCCCGCCGGCGCAGACGAACGGCCTGTCGACGTTCGCGGCCCGGCTCGACCTGTTGTCGACGGTCAGCGCGACGCTCCGAAGTGGAGTGTGGCTGAACGAGGCGACGGCGAACTATCCGGCGGTCGTGCTCGGCGACGCCGCCGCGCGGCGGCTGGGCATCAGCCACGCCGGCCCGGAGGTGGAGATCGTGGTCGGTGGTGAGCGCTTCGTGGTGGTCGGCATCCTGGCACCGGTCGCGCTCGCCGAAGAGTTGGACGACGCCGCCATCATGGGCTGGCCGGTCGCCACCGACCGGTTCGGCTTCGACGGCCACCCGACCACGGTCTACACGCGTTCCGACGAGAGCCAGGTCGAAGCGGTCCGCGCGGTGCTCGGCCCGACCGCCAACCCGGAGGCACCGAACGAGGTCGACGTCTCCCGCCCGTCCGACGCGCTGAGCGCCCAGCGCGCGGCCGGCTCCGCGTTCACCGGCCTGCTCCTGGGCCTGGGCGCGGTGGCCCTGCTGGTCGGCGGCGTGGGCGTGGCCAACACGATGGTCATCTCGGTGCTGGAACGCCGCGGCGAAATCGGCCTGCGCCGCTCGCTCGGTGCCACCCGAGGCCAGATCCGCACCCAGTTCCTGGCCGAGTCGCTGCTGTTATCGGCCCTGGGCGGCATCGGCGGGGTGCTGTTGGGGGTCATCGTGACCACCGGATACGCGGCCTACCAGGGCTGGCCGACCACCGTGCCCGGCTGGGCCACGGCCGGCGGCCTGGCCGCGACGGTCCTCATCGGCGGCATCGCGGGGTTGTATCCGGCCATCCGCGCGGCGCGGCTCTCTCCCACGGAGGCGCTGGCGGCGCCTTAGCGAGATCAGCCGCGGAGACGGGCGAGGTGTTGGGCGACGGGGCCGGCGGTGAGCATGCCGCTGCCGGCACCGGCCAGTTCGGCCGCCGCGGGAGTCAGGGCCTGGTGGGCACGGCGGGCGCGGTCGCCGTCGCCGACCTGGACGGCCGCCCGGCCGACGAGCACCCACAGCGCTTCCAGCAGCAGGTCCGGTGGGGGGTCCGGAGCCTGGCGGAGGGCGGCCGCGGCGGCTGGGCGGCGGCCGTGGGCCAGCAGGACCAGCGGGCGGGCCCACGGCGCGTACGGGCCGAAGTCGGTCGCGTCGTCGAAGGACGCCGGCTCGTCGCGCCACACCCGCAAGCACAGGATCGCCAGGGGCAGCAGACCCTGCTCGACCCCGGGCATGCCCGTGCCGGTCAACTGCGCGGCGGCGGCCCGGTAAGCGGCCTCGGCGGCCGGGACGGGGGCACCGCCCGCGGCCAGTCGCAGCGCCCGATACCAGGCCGTGAACGCGGAGACCAGCGGCCGGCCGTGCCGCGCGGCCAGCCGGTCCGCGGCGTCGGCATGCACGTCCGCCACCGCGAAGTCGGCCAGTGCCGAACGGGCCTGCAGCCGCACCAGGTGGCCGAGGATCTCGAACGACGCCAGCCCGTGTGAAGCCGACAGGGCAACCAGTTCCGCCCCGATCCGGTCCCGCTCCGGCGCGAGCCCGGCGCGCTGGAACGTCTGCATGTAGACGCCGTTGAGGGCGAACGCCAGCAGCGGCGGGTCGCCGAGCCCGCGGGCGATGCGTTCCGCCTCGACAGCGGCCGATGACTCGTCCGTGCCGCGCGATTCCACCGCGATCGTGGCCAGCAGGCGGGCCCGCACCGCGTCCGGTGCCTCCGGTGGCAGGGCGGCCATCGCCCGCCTGGCCGCGGCCACCACCTGGGCCGCCAGCGCCGGGTCGTCGGACCGCGTCCAGATCGCGGGTACGTCGTACCGGCCGATCACCCGCGCCGTCAGTTCCGGGTCGCCCAGCCGCTCGGCCGCCTCGATGGCCGCCAGGCGCTGGCCGCGGGCCGCCTCCACGCCGCCGACCACCGCGAGGTCGCGCAGGAGGTCGACCGTCGACTCCAGCCGGACGGGCGCCCCGGCAGCGACCGTGCGGTCGTAGGCCGCCGCGGCGTCCGCCCAGACCTGGTCGGCCGAGGACGGGCCCGTCTGGCGGAGGATGTCGGTCTCGAGCCGGCGCAACTGCGGGCCGGGGTCGATGCCGAGTTGCTCGCGCAACAGATCCCTGGCCCGGCGCAGCACTGCGAGCGCGTCGCCCTGGCGGCCCGTCGTGTAGAGCGCCGACGCCAGCAGCCCCCACCCGCTCTCTCGCCACGGATGCGCGGACACGTGGGCGTCGAGGTCCGGCACCGCCTCCGCGGCCCGGCCGAGCGCCAGCAACGCTTCGGCCCGCAGTTCGACCGCGTTGAGCCGCAACTCCTCCAGCCGGGACCGCTCCGCCAAGGCCCAGGGCTCGTGCTCGAAGCCGGCGTACGCCGGCCCGCGCCACCAGGCCAGCGCCTCGTCGAGCCGGTCGAGCACGGTGCCCGGCGGACCAGCCGACGCCGAGGCGACCGCGGCCGCGAACCGCCAGGAGTCGACCGCGGACGGGTCGGGCCGCAGCGCATAGCCGGGTCCCTCGGTGACGAGCAACGACGCCACGGCGCGCGGCGGGCGCTCCGGCTCGAGGACCCGGCGCAGGGCGGCCACGAACGTGCGCACGGCGCTCACCGCACCGGCCGGCGGGTCGTCACGCCAGAGGTCGTCGACCAGGACGTCGACCGGCACCACCCGGCCGCCGGCCACGATCAGCCGGGCCAGCACCGCCCGGTGGCGAGGACCCCGCAGGTCGAGCGGCGCACCGGCCGCCGACCAGGCGACGACCGGACCGAGCACACCGAACCCGACCGGCACCGACCCACCCCCAATCGAAGGTCAACGTATCGCGCTCATCGGTTGCTCATCCGCGATCGGCACGCTGGTCGAACCAACGAAAGGACCGCACATGATCCCCGGATTCCGACAAAGCCGTGTCACCGTCGACGACGGTGTGGCGCTAACGGCCGCGGTGGGCGGTTCCGGCCGCCCGATCGTGCTCCTGCACGGTTTCCCGCAGACCCACCTGATGTGGCGGCACGTCGCGGCCGACCTCGCCCACGATCACACCGTGATCTGCCCGGATCTGCGCGGCTACGGCGCCAGCGACAAACCGGTGGCCGGGGAGCACACGTACGCCAAGCGGACCATGGCCGCCGACATCGTCGCCCTCGCCCGGGCGCTCGGGCACGACCGGTTCGCCCTGGCCGGCCACGACCGGGGTGCGCTGGTCGCCATCCGGGCCGGTCTCGACCACCCGGCGACGATCACCCACCTGGCCGCGCTCGACGTGCTGCCGACGCTCGACATGTGGGACGTGCTGCACGGCGTCCGGGCCGCGGTCGCTTTCCACCTCTACCTGATGGCCCAGCCGCCGGGGCTGCCCGAGCGGATGATCGAGGCCACGGCCGACGAGTTCTTCGGTTCGTTCCTCGACGGATGGGCCGGCGACGCCGCCGCGATCCCGCCGGAGGTCCGGGCCGCCTACCTGGCCGCGTCGCGGGCCGCGGTGCCGTCGATCGTCGCCGACTACCGGGCCTCCGCGGGCATCGACGTCGTGCACGACCGGGCCGACCGCGCGGCCGGCCGCCGGCTGGCGATGCCGGTCACGGTGGTGCAGCAGGACTGGGGCGCGGCGCTCGGCTACGACGCGGCCGCGCTGTGGGGAGCCTGGGCACCGGACCTGGTGCACCAGACGACCTCGGCCGGCCATTTCATGGCCGAGGAGGCGCCCGACGAGATCGTCAAGGCGCTGCGCGACCTGCTGAGTCGATGAACCCGGGGGCACGCCCTGGTGGGTGACTTGGCCCGGCCGCACACCGCGTCCGTCGTGGGTGGCAGGGGGCCGGCTCTACGGTGGACGGCGATGCCGTAGTGAGGGGGTCGCGACCCGTGCAAGAGGTTTCGGATTCGCCGGAGGAGGGGTGGGAGAAGCCCTACGCCGATCGCGGCGAAGACCTTCCGCTGCCGACCGTCCATCATCGAGTGATGCTCACCGACCTGCCGCCGAGCGGGCTCGCCGACATCGCCCGCCGGCTCAAGCTCACCCTGCCGGAAGCCGAGTTCGTGCCGGAGCAGCCGGCCGTCCCGGGACGGACCGCGCTGGCCCGCCGCGGGCCCGTGCTGGCCGACCTGCCGGCCACCGAGCTCGACGAACTGGCGCGGGCGCTGTTCGCACGGGTGGTCGACGGCCCGACCGAGGCGTGGACCGAGGTGCCCTCGACCGAGGAGCTCTTCGCCTACCTGCGCCGCGAACTCGGTGACGACCAGCGGCGGATCGACGCGTTCGTCTACCGCGTCGAGGGCGGCAGGCCGGTGGTCGTGGTGCGGCCGTCGACGGCCCGCGAGGGCACCCGCACGCTGCGCCGGATCGTCCGCGCCACCTCGCGCGACGTGGCCTGGAAGGTCGTCGACCTGTGGATCGGCGTGCCGATCTCGATGGTCCTCAACCCGCCCGCCGACCTCGCCGAAGCCGTCTACTACGCCGCGGACCTCGGCCGCTGAGCGCCCCTTGCCATCGGTGGCAAGGCGATGGCGAGACGGTGGAGCCGACATCGGGCTCACGACGAGGAGGCCACCGTGGTGCCGGGGCCGGCTATCGAGCTGCGCGTGCTCGGGCCGCTGTCCCTGACGCTCGACATGCCGCGCCGGCTGCCGCCGCGTGACCGCGACCTGCTCGCCCTGCTCGCCTGCCGGCCCAACGGGTCGGTGCCGGCCGACCGGTTGGTCGACGCGCTCTGGCCGGCCGAACCGCCGCGGACCGCGGCCAAGGCCTTGCAGGTGCGGGTGCACGAGCTGCGCCGGGCCCTGGGTGGTCCGGGCCGGATCACGCACGACCAGCGGGGGTACGCCCTGGCGGTCGCGCCGGGGGAACTGGACTCACCGACGTTCGAGGCGCTGGTCGGTCAGGGCCGGGCCCAGGTCGGCGCCGGCCGCCTCGCCGCCGGCGCCGCCGTGTTCCGGCAGGCGCTCGATCTCTGGCGGGGGCCCGCCTTCGCCGGCCAGGAGCACCTCGAGCCGGTGCGGGTCGAGGCCGCCCGCCTGACCGACCTGCGGCTCGCGGCGGTGGAGGCGTTGGCCGACGCCGAACTCGCGCTGGGCCGGCACACTGAGATCGTCGAGCCGCTGCGTGCGGTGCGGGCCGAGCACCCGCTGCGGGAAGCGCTGACCGCCCGGCTCATGCTGGCGCTGCACCGCGCGGGCCGCCCGGCCGAGGCGTTGCGCGCCTATCGGGAGTTGCACCAGCGCCTCACCGCCGAGCTGGACGCGGAGCCCACCCGGGCCCTGCGCGACCTGCGGGGCGCGATCCTGACCGGTGACCCGGCACTCGATCTGCCGGCGCCCGCGGCGACCCGGACGCGACCCGCCGAGCTGCCGCCCGACGTCCCCGCGTTCGTCGGCCGGGCCGAGGAGATCGAATCGCTCCGCGCCGCGCTCACGGCCCCGACGGGCAGCACCTCGATCGCGGCGGTCAACGGGATCGGCGGGGTCGGCAAGTCGGCCCTGGCCGGGGTGGTGGCGGCCGCCCTGGCCCGGGCGGACGCGTTTCCCGACGGGCAGCTCTTCGTCAACCTGCACGGCGCGACGGCCGGCGTGCGACCGCTGGCGCCGGCCGACGTGCTGGCCCGGTTCCTGCGTTCGCTGGGCATCGAGCCGCCGCACGACGTCGAGGAGGCGGCCGCCCGATTCCGCTCGGTGACCGCCGACCGGCGGTTGCTGCTCGTGCTCGACAACGCCTTCGACGCGCACCAGGTGCGCCCGCTGCTGCCCGGCGGCCGCGACTGCGCGGTGCTGGTCACCAGCCGGCGAGTGCTGTCCACTCTCGACGGGGCCGTTCACCTGCGGCTGCGACCGCTGGCCCAGGACGACGCGCTTGCGCTGCTCAGCCACCTGGCCGGCGGCGACCGGGTGGCGGCCGAGCGGGCCGCGGCGGCCGACATCGCGCGGTTCTGCGGCCTGCTCCCGTTGGCCCTGCGGGTCACCGGTGCCCGGCTGGTCGCGCAGCCCGCGCGCAGCCTGGCCAGCCACGCCGACCAGCTGTCCGACGAGCGGCGCCGGCTCGACGCGCTCGAACACGACGACCTGGCGGTCCGCGCCAGCATCGCGGCCAGCCACCAGGACCTGGTCGGCCAGCCCGAGGTCGCCGGGCTGCTCGCCCTGGTCGCCGGGCTCGACGTGCCAGAGGTCACCGCCGCGGTCGCCGGCGCGCTCGCCGCGCTGCCGGTGTCGCGGGCCGCCGACGCGCTCGACCGCCTGGTCGAGACCCAGTTGCTGGAGCAACCGGCCAACGGCCGATACCGGATGCACGACCTGATCCGCCTGTTCGTGCGGGAGCGGGCCGCCCTCGAGCCCGACGCGCTGGTGCGGGTGGCCGAGCACTACGCCGCGATCGGCGAACGGGCCACCGCGCTGCTTGACCCGGGCCAGGCGAAGTGGATCGGCGAACCGGTCGCGGCGACCGACGACGGCAGCACGGCCGGCGCGCTCGCCTGGCTCGCCGCCGAGAAGGTCAACATCGTCGGCGTCGTGCGCCAGGCGGCGGCGTTGCCGGGCCGGGCGGGCGCCGTGGCGATCCGGCTCGGCGCCGCCTTCGGCACGCCACTGGACATCAACGGTTTCCTACCCGAGTGGATCGACTGCAACGAGGTGGTCGCCGCGGTGGCCGCGCGGCTCGGCGATCGCGCGGCGGAGGCCAGGGCCCGGATGTTCCTCGGCTACGCCTACGGCCGGCTCGGCCGGCACGACGACGAGCTCGCCGAGGTCGAACGCGCGCTCGTCCTGTGGCGCCAGGTCGGCGACCGGTTCGGCGTATCCGGTGCGCTCAACGCCTGCGGCCTGGCCTACCTGCACGTCGGCCGGGTGACCGAGGCCGTCGACCGGCTGGAGGCGGGGCTGGCCCTGCGGCGTGCGGTCGGCGACCGGCACGGCGAGTCGATGTTGCTCGACAACCTCGGGTGCGGCTACCGCGCGCAGGGCCGGCTCGACCTGGCGATCGAGGCGCACGAGAAGGCGCTCGCGCTGGCCGACGAGGTCGACTACCGCCGATTGCGCGCGCATGCGCTCGGCAACCTCGCACAGGACCTGCGGGCCGCCGGCGACTACCGGCGGGCGCTTCGCTACTACCGGCGCAGCCTGGCCAGTCACCGCGCGTTCGGCGACCGCCATCACGAGGCCCGCGAGATGTGGGGGCTGGGCACCGTGTTGCACCAGCTCGGTCGCGACCGGCCCGCCCGCGAGCACTGGGACGGAGCGCTGGCGATCCTGCAGGAGACCGGGCGGCTGACCGCGGCCGAGGTGGCGGAGATCCGGCGCGGGCCGGTGGATGTCGTGCCCAGCGCGATCGCCGTGCTGGTCGGCTGACAAACGTCATAACCGCGTCATAACCGGTCGGGTCCATGATGGTTGGCGAAGACCGGGACGGGAGAGTTCACAACGGTGACTGGCGACACCCGCTTCCTGCTGCTCGGGCCGATCGAGGCGCACCGAGGCGGCCAACCGCTACCGCTGGGCCGCCGCCGCGAGCGCTGCCTGCTGGCCGTGCTGCTGCTGGCGGCCAACCGGGTGGTGCCCGCCGAGCGGCTGATGGACCTGCTGTGGGACGGCGATCCGCCCGACTCGGCCCGGGCCAGCCTGCACACCCACGTGTCCCGCCTGCGGGTGCGGCTCGACGCGGCCGGCACCGGCGCGGGCGTGGTCATCGCGGCGCGACACGGCGGCTACGTCGTGGAGACCGATCCGCAGGCCGTCGACGCACACCGGTTCGCGGCGCTCGTACGCGAGGCCCGCACGGTGGCCGACCCCGAGCGCCGGGCCACCGTGCTGCGCCGGGCACTGGCCCTGTGGCGCGGCCCGGCGCTGGCCGACAGCGGCACCGACCGGCTGCGCCAGCGGGTCGTCGCCGATCTCGACGAGCTGCGGTTGACCGCCCTCGAACTGGCCATCGACGCCGACCTGGCCTGCGGCCGGCACACCGACGTCGTCGCCGAGGCGTCCGGCCTGGTCGCCGAGCATCCGCTGCGCGAGGGGCTGTGGGAGCGGCTGGCGCTGGCGCTGCACCGGTCCGACCGGCGGGCCGATGCGCTGGAGGTGCTCGATCGGGCCCGCGTCCGGCTCGCCGACGAGCTGGGCATCGACCCCGGGCCGGGCCTGGGCCGGCTGCGCCAGGCGATCCTGACCGCCGACCCGGGGCTCAAGCCACAGGCTCCACGAGCTCCGAGCCCAAGCCGGCCGCGCCAGCTCCCCATGGACATCGCCGAGTTCACCGGCCGCGCCGCCGAGCTCGGCCGGCTGGTCGAGCTGGCCGACCAGCCGGCCGGCGCGGCGCGGATCGCGGTCATCGAGGGCATGGCCGGGGTCGGCAAGACCCGGCTGGCCGTGCACGCGGCCCGCCTGCTGGTCGAGCGGGGCCGGTTCGACGAGGTGCAGCTCTGGGCCGACCTGCACGGCCTCGCGGGAGACCAGCGGGCCGACCCGCACGAGGTGCTCGGCCGGTTCCTCCGTGAGCTCGGTGTGCCCGGCGCCCCTGCCGACCCGCAGGAACGCGCCGCGCTCTACCGCAGCCTGCTGGCCGGCCGCCGGGTCCTGGTGCTGCTCGACAACGCCGCCGACGAGGAGCAGGTCCGGCCGTTGCTCCCGGGTGGCGCCGACTGCCTGGTGTTGATCACCACCCGGCGCCGGCTCGGGCGTCTCGAGGGCGGCTGCCCGCTGCCGCTCGACGTGTTCGAGCCCGCGGAAGCGGCCGAGCTGGTCGCCAAGGTCGCGGGCGCCGGCCGGGTCGCCGGGCAGGAAGCCGACGTGGCCCGCCTCGCTGAGCTCTGCGGCCACCTGCCGCTCGCGGTCACGCTGGCCGCCCGCCGCTTGCAGGGCCGTCCGGCGTGGACGGTCGCCGACCTGGTCGGCCGGCTCTGCGCCGACATCGACGGCCCGACCGTGCGGTCCGCGTTCGACCTGTCCTACCAGGCCCTGGCGCCCGACCAGCGCCGGCTGCTGCGGATGCTGGGGCTGCATCCCGGGCCCGACTTCACCGCGGACTCCGCCGGCGCGCTGGTCGCCCGGCCGCGCGACGAGGCCGAGGCCGCACTGGAGGCCCTGCTCGACGAGCATCTCGTGCAGCAGCGGGTGCCCGGCCGCTATCTGTTGCATGACCTGGTTCGCGGCTACGCCGGCGGGCGGGCCGAGCGTGACGAGCCGGTGCCGTCGCGGCACGCCGCGATCGGGCAGCTGGTCACGCACTACCTGGCCGTGGCGCGGCGGGCGACGCTGCTCGTACACCCGAACGAGTCCCGGCGGGTGGCGCGGGCCGCGACCGGCACCGACGGCCGCGGCTGGCCGCGGACCCCGGCCGAGGCCGCCGCCTGGGGCGATGCCAACCTGCCGACCCTGGTGGCCACGGTGCGGCTGGCCACCGAGCTGCCCGGGCCGCTGCCCCGGCTGGCCGTGGAACTGGTGCTCGCGCTCTACCGGCCGCTGGCCAACCGCGGGCATCACGACGAACGGCTGGCGCTCAACACGCTGGCGGCCCGCGCCGCCGAGCGGATCGGTGAGCGGCGCGCGCAGGCACAGGCACTCGAAGACCTCGGGGTGATGTGCGGGCAGATCGGCCGGCTCACGGAGGCGGTCGAGCACATCGGCGCGGCGCTGGCGATCTGGCGTGAGCTCGACGACCCGGTCGGCATCAGCGGTTGCCTGACCCAGCTCGGCAACAGCTACCGCCAGCTCGGCCGGTTCGACGACGCGGTGCGGCACCTGCGCCGCGGCCTGACGGTCAGCCGGGCGGCCGACTACCGGGCCGGTGCGGCAGGCGCGCTCAACAACCTCGGCCTGGCCCTACAGGGGATGGGCGCGCACGATCGGGCGGTGCGCTACCAGCGGCGCAGCGTCGCCGCGTTCGTGGCCCTCGACAACCACCGCGGCGCCAGCATCGCGCGGGCCAACCTGGGCTGGGCCTGCCAGCGGGCCGGCCGGCCGGCCGAGGCGCTGGGCCACCACCGGGCCGGGCTGCGGGTGTTCCGTGAGGTGGGCGACCGCTACAACGAGGCCGAGCAGCTCTGGGCGCTCGGGCTGGCACACCACGCACTCGGCGAGCCCGAGGTCGCGCGGGCCAACTGGCAGGATTCGGTGGCGCAGCTGATCGACCTTGGTCACCTCACCGCCGACGAGGGTGCCGGCCTGCTGGCGGCGGCCGTGCCGGTCACCCCCGACGTGATCCGGCTCAACAGTTGACCGCCGCCGACACGGTCACCGACCGGGCCTGCGTGGTGCTGCAGGACCGGCCGGTGGTGGGGCTGCACCGCGGCCTGGTCGACCTGCTGGTCGCCGCCGGTCGCGACGGCCGGGCGGTGCGGGTGGTCACGCCGCCGACCAGCCGCCTGACCATGCCACTGCACGCCGTGCTCGCCGGTGGCGCCGGGAGCTGGGTGGTCCGCTATCCCGAGCACGGCTACTTCGACGCCGCTTCCGGCGCGCCGTTGCACTGGTCGGAGGGCGATTTCCAGGCGTACGCGGAACCGGCCGACCTTTCGCCGTCGAGCGACGCGGGCGATCAGCTCTGGCTGACCCTGCGGCTGCTGCACACCCGCCCGCCCGCCTCCTTCGGGCTGGCCACCGAGGCGGTGTGCGGCGCGCTGACCGGCAGCCAGCCGGCCGGCTGGGGCAACGCCGAACCGGTCGCCGAGCCGTGGCGCCCGATCGAGCTAAGCATCGCCGCGGCCAGCCGCGGACCGCGACCGACCACGCTGGTCGTGGTCGGTGGCGGCGCACGGCCGGCGATCGGGTTGCTGGAGTTCGCCGTCGAGCCCGCCGGCATCAGCGAGACACTGACGCTCGCCGTCGGCGGTTTCGACGAAGCACCCCCCGACACCGTCGGCCTCGTGACACGACTGGCCGAGGAGCACCCGCTCGGGCTGGCCCTGCTGGTGCTCCGGCCCGGCCGGGCCGACCTGACCCAGGGCCCGTTCGAGCCGGCCGGCGGCCGGCCGCTGTGCGTCGGGGTCGGCCCGTCGGCCCGCACCGAAGAGGCGCGGGACGCCCTGCTCGCGCTACCGGGCGCGCGCACCGCGGGTCCGGCCGTCTATTGCGACCTGTCCGCCGGGTGGCCTGCGTACGCCGAGGTCAGAGCCATTGCCGTGACCGGCAAGGCGGATGGCAAGCCGGCCACGGTCGGCTAGCGGGGCAGCCGGCGCCTCCGGCTGCCCGAAAACACCGGGGAGGCGACGATGCGATTCGACATGGGCAGCGATGCGCTGCCGACGCTCATCAACCGCACGCAGGGCTCACATCAGGACCTGGGCGCGCTCATCCGGCAGCTGATCGCCGCCGCGGAGCCGCTGGAGGGCAAGTTCAACGGCACGGCCAAGGTCGCGTTCGACCGCTTCAAGGCCCGCGGTGACGAGATCACCGCGGAGCTCAACTCGGCGGTCGCCTCGATTCTCGGCGGCCAGCAGGGGATGAACACCTCCTTCGTGGAGGGCGACCAGTCGATGGCGGACACCTCGCACGGTACCGAGGGTTCGGCCGACTTCGCCGGCGCGTCGTTCCGCACGCTGGCCTGAGCGACACGAGGAGAGGCAGATGGGTTCACTCGACCGGCTCAGCTACGACACCGCCGCGTCCGCCGAGGCGCAGGGCAACATCGTCCGGGTGGTCGGCCAGTTGGAGAGCGTCATCAACGACCGCGACCAGGCGGTCAAGTCGGCGCTCGCGGACTTCTCCGCGGACGGGGTCTCCGACCTCTACCACGGCAAGGAGGTGCGCTGGAACAGGGCCGCGCAGGAGGTCCGCACGATCATCGCGCTGATCCGCAAGACGTTGAACGAGAACGACAGCACCGCCGGTCAGGCCCAGTCCCGGGCGCGCGCCGCGGTCGACGCGATCTGAGGACGAGCCGTGGCCCGCTACCGCATCGAACCCTTCGGCGTGCGGCACGTGGTCAACGCCGTCGACCGCTACGCCCAGGCCGAGCTGACCAAGGCCAGCGAGGACACCCAGGACGCGACCGAGGCCGCGACCGCCCACCTGGACCCGATGTCCCCGGTTCGCGGCCTGCTCGGACCGTTCGGTCTCGCGGTCAGTGGCCAGATCAAGGCGGTGTACGCGGCCACCACCGACGTGCTGTCGGCCGCGGCGAACGCGACCAACGCCTACGTCGAGGCCGACGCCGAGATGGCCCGCCGCGGTGCGCACGGCGAGATCTACGTTTCCGGTGCCGTCGGAGACCGGGCCCAGCACGCGGGTGCCCGGGAAGCCGGCGGGCTGGCCGCGCTGCCGCGGCAGGACATCGACAACGCCCGCAACGGCAGCCGCCCGTCGCTCGCCGACTGGCTGGCGCAGGTCGACGGGGGACACCGGTGAGCAACAGCTACCGCGACCACTGGAAGTCCAACGAGACCGCCCGTTACGGGCTGGGCGGGAAGCTGATCGACCCGGCGGCGATTCCCAAGGTCGAGTACGACATCGGCGGCATGCACGGCGACGCGGCGAAGCTGACGGCGGTCGGTAAGCGGATCGAAACCGTCGGACATGGCATCGACAAGCGTTGGCAAGGGCTGGCCGAGCACTACGACGCGCCGGAGGGGGGCCAACTCGTCGCCGGCACCGGCCGGGTGGTCGCCAAGGCGGCCAAGCCGAGCGCCGACCTGGCCGCGGTGGGTTCCGCGATCGACGCCCTGGCCTCGACGGTCGGGCCCTTGCAGCAGAAGTTGGAGCGGTTGCGCGCTCAGGCCACCGCGTTCCGGGCGTGGGCGCTGAGTCTGACCACCGACGCCCGGATAGCCGGGCACGGGAACCCGGCACCGAAGGATTGGCGCACCGAGCTCTACCCGCCCTGGCAGATGTTCGGCAAAGACATCAACATGAGCCTGTCCAACCAGGTCGGCGACGCGCTGGACGCGATCATGCGGGCCGAGGAGGCCTGCGTGTCGGCCATCGAGTCACACACCGACACGGCCGCGCTGCCGATGCCGAGCCAGATCCCGCCGGTCCGCGAGCCGGGAAACGGTGCACTGCGGCTCGACGACGCACTCGCCGCCGCGCAGGCCCGGCGGCACGACTGGCGCGCGCTGGCGCTCACCTCCGGAGCCAACCTGCCCTGGGGCGGTTGGCAGACGATCCCCAAGGGCCGGATCGACATCTTCACCAAGCTGGTGGCCGGCATGTTCGACAGCCTCGTGGAGTCGCCGGCGAAGTTCTGGGCGGGACTGGCCGGGCTGAGCTTCGTCACCGCGAGAGACCCGATGCACCGCGGCCAGCTCGGCATCGCCTTCAGGGCCGACACCGCCAAGCAGACCTGGGCGGGCGTCGGCCGGCTGGTCCAGGCCGGTCTGCCCGGCAGCTACCTGGACCCGCACCTGCGCCAGCAGAACTTCCAGACCTGGAAGCAGATGGGAATCGGGCTGATCGCGTCCGACGAGCCGGACGGCTGGATTCGCACCGGGAAGGTGGTGGGCAACATCGCGGGGTTGTTCGCGCCCTCTCCCGCCAAGGGCGTCGGGCTGACCCATGCGCTGGAACGGCTGGCGGAGGAGAGCGGCAAGGCCGCACGGCGCGGCGGTTGGTGGCGGGCCGCACACCTGGGCGAGGTCCCGAAGGTCGTCACCGACGGCGGCTGGCTCGGTGCCGACGTGCGCGTCGGCGCGAAACTCGGCCCGCCGGCGGTCCGGGACCTGGCACACGCCATCCGCGCCGGCCTCGGCCGGTTGGAGGCGCCCCAACACGATCTGCCGGCGGTCCCGGTCCGCGACGCGGGCGCCGCCGTCGAGCATGCCAAGCAGTGGGCCGCACAGTCCCAGCGCGCGCTGGACGACGAATACCTGCCCGAGCGGGCCGCGCTGCACGACGCCCACCTGCGCGACCTGCGGTCGGCCGACGCGGCCGACCGGCCGGCGCTGGAGCGCGACTACGCGCAGCGGCTGGCCGAGTTGGACCGGGAACACCGGGCCAACGTCGACGCGATCGTCGACGAAGCCGGTCGCCGGATCAACGACGGGGAACGGTCCGGCCTGTCGGTGGGCCTGCCGGACCACGACGCCGAGGCGCTGCGCAACCTGTTGTCCCGGCACCCGGCCCCGGCCGAGCGGGCCGCGGCGATCACCGGCTACCTCGACAACCTCACACCGGGCGAGCGGGCCAACCTGGCCAGGTCCCATCCCGAGCTGGTCCGCGGGCTGGGCAACGCCGTGCCGCCGGACATGCGCGGACACCTGCCGCCGCTGCCGACACCCGCGGAGGTGTCGGACTTCGAGCGGATCTGGAAGAAGCTGCCTGAGCAGGGCCGGGAGGGCCTGCTCGACCTGGTGCTCTGGCGCAACGGCCCGGTCGACACCGCCAGCAACCTGCCCGGCGACTTCCTCTGGCCGGAGGCGCCCGGACACCACGGCACGCCTTTGTGGGACGCGCAGCAGCAGCCCGGCCGGCACCCCGATGCGGCGATCGCCGCATACCTGAAGCAGCAGGGCGCGTGGCCGGCGTCGGATGACACCGCGCTGTGGCAGGCGCTGGACTACCTGCGCCGGCATCCCGACGTGGCGGTCGCCGAGTATCTGCGCCAGCACGCCGCCGTGCCGGCGACCTGACGCCGCGATGGTCCGGGACTACGACGCACAGCTGCTCGAGTCGGTCGCGGTCCGGCGCCGCCGGCTCCGCGACGCGCTGATGTTCGGCGCGCTGGCCAACCGGCGCTCGTGGGGCGAGGGCGTCGGTCGGGCGATGGCCGGTGCGGTGGCCGCCGCGGTGCTGGCCGGCGGCTGCGTCGGCTGGGCGTTCGTCAAACACCAGATCGCGCTCGCGCATGAGCGCGACAAGCCGGCGGTCACCGCGACCGTGCCGGCGCGATAGGGGAGGGCGACGTG
The DNA here is from genome assembly GCF_040676615.1 of Asanoa sp. NPDC049573. Lineage (NCBI taxonomy): Bacteria > Bacillati > Actinomycetota > Actinomycetes > Micromonosporales > Micromonosporaceae > Asanoa > Asanoa sp. NPDC049573. The sequence goes on along the minus strand of NZ_JBFAPI010000002.1, from coordinate 103,878 downwards.
GCGGTGCGCTACAGCCGGGTCACGGTGGTCGGCGCCCGGCGCCGGCTGGACACCGTGCTGCCGGCCGACGAGCCGGTCGGCCGGCTGCTGCCGGAGGTGCTGGTGCTGCTCGACGAGCCGGTCGCCCAACCGCCCCGGCCCCGGCAGTTGGTCACCCGCACCGGCGAAGTCCTGGGATCGGAGGCGACTCTGTCGGCCGCCGGGGTCGCCGACGGCGCGGTGCTCGACCTGGTCGGTGTCGACGACAGCCCGCCGGCGCCGGTGGTGCACGACGTGACGGAGGACGCGGCCGACGGTCTCGGTTCGCACGCCTGGCGCTGGGGAGCAGCGGCCCGCCGGTGGACCGCGACCGCGGCCGTGGTGCTGTTCGCGGCGGCGGCCGCCGCCCTGGTCGACGCCGGGCCCTGGCTCGCGGCCGGTGCGCTGGCGTTGTGCGTGGCCGGAGGCGTCATCGGCCGGCTGCGGGAACCGGTCGGCACCGCGCTGGTGTCGGCCGGCGCACTGGTCGGTCTGCAGGCGGGCTGGATCGCCGCGGCTACCTGGTCGCCCGGGGCGCGCGGCGCCCTGCTCGCGGCCGTCGCCTGCGGTTCGCTGGTGGCCTACGGGGTGGCCAGCCCGGTGGGCCGGGCCGGGGTCGCCGGTGGCGGACTCGGCCTGCTGCTGATCGCCCTCGGTTGGGTCGCCACCGTGGCCGGGCTGTCGGCGGTCCGCCTGGCGGCCGTCCTCGCCGTCCTGGCGACCGTCCTGATCGGACTGCTGCCCCGGCTGGCCTTGGCCGTCGCCGGGCTGAGCCGTCTCGACGACCGGCGCACCGCCGGCCGCGAGGTGACCCGACCCGAGGTGGCCGGCGCGCTGACCGCCGCGCACCGCACGCTGACCCTCGTCGTCGTGGTGTGCGCGGGTGCCGCCGCGCTCGCCGGCTGGCTGCTCGCCGCGCACGCCGACCGGTGGGCCGCACCGGCGGCCGGACTGCTGGCGGTGGCGCTGGCCAGCCGGGCGCGCGGGTTCCCGCTGGTCGGCGAGGTGGTCGCGCTGTCGGCCGCGGCCGGAGCGGTGCTGCTGGGGCTGTTGACCGCGTGGGTAGGCGTAGCCGGTGGCCCGACCGCCTGGATGGTGGCGGCGGTGGCCGGAGCGGGCCTCGTCGCGCTCGCCGTGCTCGCCGTCGACCCACCGGCACACGTCCAGGCCCGGGCCCGCCGCGTGGCCGACCGGATCGAGGCGGTCGCGGTCATCGCGCTGCCACCGGTCGCCCTCGGCGTGTTCGGCGTCTACAGCCGCCTGCTGCACATCTTCTGAAGGGTTACCGATGAGCCAGCCCGGTTGGTACGGCGACGTCATGCGCGACCTCGACGCCGGTGCGGCGGAACCGGCCGGCTGGCCGGCGCTGCTCAACCCGGCGGTGGAACAGTCGACGACCACGCTGCCGGCCGTCGGCCGGGCCCGGCCGCCGGCACCGGCCGAACCGGCGCCGCCGCGAGACGTGACCAATGCGGTGCGCGCGTTGACCGGCCGCCATCCGCGCGGTGAGCCGCCGGCCCGGGCCGCAGCGCGGGTGGCCCGGCGGTTGCTCGGTGCCCGCGCCACTGCGGAGGCGCACGCGATCGCCGGCGACCTGGGCCGGGTCACCCAACCGGTGACCACCTGCCGCCGGGTCCTGGTCGCCGGGGTGGCCGGCGGTGCCGGTGCGACGACGCTGGCCGCCCTGCTCGCCCTGGCCTACACCGGTCACCGCCGCGACCGGGTGCTCGCGCTCGACGCCACGGCCGGCGGGGGGTCGCTGCCGTTCCGGATCGGCTCGGCCGTCCGCTGGTCCTACCCGGACCTGGTGGCGGCCGGCCCGGACGACGCCGCGCGGGTGCTTCGGGGCGGCGAGCGGCTCGGCGTGCTGGACCGGCCGGCCGGTGTCGACCTCGACGACTTCTGGACGGTCGGCTCCTGGATCGCCCGCTACTACGCGGTCGGCGTGCTCGACGGCGGCGCCGAGGGCGCGACCGATCCCCGCTACCTGGCACATATGCACAGCCTGGTGCTGGCGGTGCCGGCCACCGTCGACGGCGTACGCGCCGCCCTGGTCTGGCTCGACCGCGCTGGTCCGGAGGTCGCCGGCCGCACGGTGCCGGTGCTGGTCGGCCACGCGCCGGTGCACGGGCTGCGCGACGGGCCGGCACTGCGGGCGCTCGCCGCGGGGACGCCGGCCGTGCCACTGGCCTACGACCGCAGCCTGGCCACGGGCGCCCCGCTGTGGCCGAAGCGGCTCGGCCTGCCCACCGTGGACGCCGCGCTGCGGATCGCCGGGCTGGCGCTGACGATCGCCTGCGGCGGCCGGTCGTGACCACCCGGTTGGTGCACCGGCCGGCCCGGGCCACCCGCCCCGCGGCGGAACCGCCGGCCCGGGTCGTCGAGGCCCCGCCCACGCTGCCCGAGGGCCGGGCCGCGTCCAACGTGATGATGCTGTTGCCGGCGGTCGGCATCGCCGGCTCGCTATCCATGATGCTGTTCTTCCGGGGCAGCGGGTTCGCCGTCGTCGGCGCGTTGGTTCTGGTCGCGGCGCTGGTCATCGGTGGGCTGCTGATGCTCTCCCAGCGCGGCCAGGCGGCCCGGGCCCGCCGGCAGCAGCGCGAGCGCTACCTCGACTACCTGGAGGAGTTGCGGGAGAGCCTGGCCGCCGACGAACGGGCGGCCCGGGTGCGGGCCCGGCGGCTCAACCCGTCGGCGGCCGCGCTGGTCGACGTGGTGCGCGACCCGGCCCGGCGGTGGGAACGGCGGCGCACCGACCCGGATTTCCTGGCGGTCCGGATCGGGTTGGGCACGCTGCCGGTGCGGCCGCTGACATTGCCCGACCAGGGCACCGCTCTGCAGCCCACCGACCCGTTCATGCTGGCCGAGGCGCGCGGTGTGCTGCGCCGGTTCCGGCAGGCGCCCGGAATGCCGCTGGTCGTGCCGCTGGATCGCGCGGGCGACGTGAGCATCGTGGGTCCGCGGGCGGCGGTGCGCGGGGCGGTCGAAACGTTGCTGGCTCAGGTCGCGGCGCTGCACGCGCCCGACGACGTCGCGCTGGCCGTGGCACACCCGGCGGAGCGGGAAGCCGACTGGGCCTGGGTTCGCTGGCTGCCGCACCTGCTCGACCCGGGTGCCCGGGACGGCGTGCTGCCCGCTCGGCGGATCGCCACCGACCCCGAGTCGCTGCGCGTGTTGTTGCGTCCGGAACTCGACCGGCGCGCCGCGCTGGCCGCCGAACTGCGCCGCGGTGCCGGGCTGAGCCGCGCCAACCGCCTGCTGATCGTGCACGACACCTACGGCGAGGTGGCCCGGCGGCTGCCGGAGCCCGACGTCGCCGACCTCGGTGTCACGGTGCTGCACCTGGTGGCCGATCGGTTGCAGGAGCCGGAGCAGGTCGCGATCCGGATCACCGTCGACGGCGCCGAGGCGGTCGTCGAAGACCTGCGCCCGGCCGCACCGGTACGTTCGGCCGGCCGCCCGGACCCCGCCGGGCCGGCCCTCGCGGAGGCGCTGGCCCGGATGCTGGCGCCGCTGCGGCTCTCGCCCGACTCGGTCGACGACGAGCCGCACGCCGGCCCGGTCGACGTCGTCAACCTGCTCGGCATCGAGGATCCATCCACCGTGGACACGGCCTGGCTGTGGCGGGACCGCGGGCCGCGCGGCTTCCTGCGGGTGCCGATCGGCCTCGACGAGCAGGGTCAGCCGGTGCTGCTCGACCTCAAGGAGGCCGCCCAGCTCGGCATGGGCCCGCACGGCCTTTGCGTCGGCGCGACCGGCTCGGGCAAGAGCGAGCTGCTCCGGACGCTGGTGCTCGGCCTGGCCGTCAGCCACTCGCCGGAGCAGCTCGCACTGGTGCTCATCGACTACAAGGGCGGCGCCACCTTCGCGCCGTTCGCCGAGCTGCCACACGTCGCCGGTGTGATCACCAACCTGGAAGACGACGCCGGCCTGGTCGAGCGCGCCTACGCCAGCCTCGACGGCGAGGTGAAACGCCGCCAGCAGGTGCTCCGCGACGCGGGCAACGTCGCCAACATCGCCGACTACGCGGCAGTGCGCGACCAGCGGCCCGACCTGCCGCCGTTGCCCTACCTGATGGTGGTGATCGACGAGTTCGGTGAGCTGCTCACCGCCCGGCCCGACTTCATCGAGCTGTTCCTCACCATCGGCCGGATCGGCCGCAGCATCGGCGTGCACCTGCTGCTCAGCAGCCAGCGGATCGAGGGCGGCAAGCTCAAGGGGCTGGACACCTACCTGTCCTACCGGCTCGGGCTGCGGACCTTCTCCGAGGCCGAGAGCCGCACGGTGCTGGAGACGCCGGACGCGTTCCACCTGCCGCCGCTGCCCGGCTTCGGCTATCTCAAGGTCGACACCACGATCTACCAACGCTTCAAGGCGGGGTACGTGTCGGCGCCGCGTCACCCGCAGGCCATCGAGGCGCCGGTCGACCAGGCCCCGGTGGTCAGGGCGCTCGGACCCTACAACGCGCCGGTGGTCACGGAGGACGCCGAAGCGGAGCTGCCGGCCCGCACGGTCGGCGGCACCGTGCTCGGGCTGCTGGTCGACCAGCTGGTGGCGGCGGCCAAGCCGGTGCACCAGATCTGGCTGCCGCCGCTGCCGGCGGCCCTCACGCTCGACCAGGTCGCCGGGCCCGTCGTCGCCGGCCGGGGCGGGGTCCGGCTGCGCGCCGAGCTGCCGCCGATGCGAGTGCCGATCGGCGTCCTCGACGACCCGGCACACCAGCGCCAGGGCGGCTGGGTGTTGGACCTGACCGCGGCCGGCGGCCACGTCGCGGTGATCGGCGGCCCGCAGTCCGGGAAGAGCACGCTGCTGCGCACGCTGGTGACCGCGCTGGCGCTGTGCCACACCCCGCGCCAGGTCGCCGTCTACGCCGTCGACCTGGTCGGCTCCGGATTGTCCACACTGGCCGGGTTCCCGCACGTCGGCGGCGTCGCCGGGCGCAGCGACCGGGAACGGGTCCGGCGCACCCTGGAGGAGGTGCGCGTGATGCTCGAAGAGCGCGAGCAACTGTGTCGCGCGCACGGCATCGACTCGGTCGAAGCGCTCCGCGTCCGGCACGCCGCCGGCGACCTGCCCGGCCTCGCGACCGCCGACGTGGTGCTGGTCGTCGACGGGCTGGGCGCCCTGCGCACCGACTTCGAAGACCTCGAACCGTTGCTCGCCGACCTGTTGCAGCGCGGTGGCGGCTACGGCGTGCACGTGGTGGCGACGATGCTGCGCTGGAACGACGTCCGGATGGCGCTGCAGGCCACCTTCGGCGGCCGGATCGAGCTGCGGCTGGGTGACCCCACCGACTCGGCGGTCGACCGCCGGCTGGCCGAGACCATCCGCGCCGACCGGCCCGGCCGGGCGCTGACCGCGGGCAAGCTGTTCGGCCAGGTGGCGTTGCCCCGGATCGAGGGGCTGGCGGTGTCCGACGGGCTGGCCGAGGCGGTCGAGCAGGTCGCGACGCTGGTGCGCACCGCCTGGTCGGGTCCGGCCGTCCCGCCGGTGCGGGTGTTGCCGCACCTGCTGCCGGCCGACCGGTTGCCGGACGCGGCCGCCTCGCCCGAGCGGGTGCCGGTCGGCGTCGACGAGTTGGCACTGCGCCCGGTCGACCTCGACCTGTTCGGCACCGATCAGCACCTGCTGGTGCTCGGCGACGGGCGGTGCGGCAAGACCAACCTGATCCGGCTCGTCGCCCGCGGCCTGTGCGCCCGCTACACCGACGAGCAGGTCGTGTTCGCGGTCGTCGACCCGCGCGGCCAGTTGCGCGACGCGATACCGGCGGCCTACGTCGGCGGGTACGCCCCCCACGCCCGAATGGCCGCCGCACTGGCCACCGGCGTGGCCAAGGAGTTGCTCAAGCGGGTGCCGGACGACGCGGCCGCCGGGGCCGCCCGAGCCGGCCCGCGGGTGGTGCTGCTCGTCGACGACTACGACCTGCTCGCCGGCGGCGGGCAGCGCCCGCTGGAGGCGCTGCTCCCGCTGCTCCCGGCGGCTCGCGACCTGGGCCTGCACGTGGTGCTCACCCGGCCGGTCGCGGGCGCGGCGCGGGCGCTCTACGAGCCGTTCGTGCTGGCGCTGCGGGAGACCGGGACGACCGGCCTGGTGCTGGCCGGCGACCGCGCGGAGGGGCCGGTCTTCCCCGGCGTGTACGCCGGACCGCAGCCCGCGGGCCGGGGCTGGTGGGTGCGGCGGGGCGAGCCCGGCCGGCTGGTGCAGACCGCGGCCGACCCGGAAACGCCGTGAGCCGCGACGTCGTCGTGCTGGTGCCACGGATGCCGGATGTCGCGTCGGTCGCCCGGGCCCTGGCGGCCGTGGCCCCGGACCTGTTGGTCGACGCGTCCGGCGCGGCCGGAGTGACCCGGCTCTACGCGAGCCCCGACCGGCCGTTGCTGACCATCGAGGAGCCGATCCTGGTCGCCGTGCCGGGCGAGGTCGCCCGGCTGCTCGACGAAGAGGTCGCGAGCCGGGTCACCACGCCGGTCTGGTGGCTGGAGTTGCGCACGACCGGCCCGGACCCGGAGCTGGCCCACCGTTTCGCCGCCGCGCTGGTCGAGCACCTGGGCGGCGCGTGGTGGCCGCCCAGATAACCCGCGTTCAGTCGACGAAAATGGTCTTCTTCTGGCTCTCGATGCTCTTCAAAATGCTCGCGGCGTCGCCGGGTTTGCGGATGAACTCCTGGAACGCCGGGATGATGACCGTCGAGGCGAAGTCCGGCCGGGTGTCGCGGTCGAGGAACTGTGCGATGTTCTTCGCGCTGCCGACCAGTTCGGCCGACTTCTTCTGGATCGCCGTGTAGGAACTGGTGTCGGCCTTGCTGTTCGACGAGATGAAGGGCTCGCCGAGCTTGCTGGCCGCGGTCGCCGCGTCGGGGCTGGCCAGGTAGGCGAGCAGTTTCTTGGCGCCGGCCTTGTTCTTCGGCTTGGCGCTCATGCAGAAGCCGTCGATCGGTGCGTCGATCGCGTCGGCACCCACGGCGGGGTCGACCGCCGGGAAGTTGAACAGGTCGACGTCTTCGCGCTCGGCCTGGGGGAACTGGTCGATCAGGAAGGTGCCGAGCAGATACATCCCGGCCTTCTTCTGCTGCAACGACTGCGCGGCCTCCTGCCAGGTGCGGCCCAGCGAGTCGGGCTGGTGGTAGGGCAGGATCTGGGTCCACGCGTCGAAGACCTTCTTGACCTCGGCGCTCTCCCACGAGCCCTTGCCGGCCATCAGGTCGATGTGGAACTGGTAGCCGTTGATCCGCATGTTGAGGATGTCGAACGTGCCCATCGCGGGCCAGCCGTCCTTGTCGGCGAACGCGACCGGGACCAGCCCGTCGCCCTTCATCTTGTCGGCGAGGGTGGCCAACTCGTTGATCGTGGTCGGCGCTGTATAGCCGCGCTCCTGCCACACGCTCTTGCGGTAGAAGATCGCCCACGGGTAGTAGGACTGCGGCACGAAGTACTGCTTGCCGTCGTCGCCGGTGCTCGCGGTCTTGAACGAGTCGGCGACGCCGTCCAGCGGCCAGACGTCGCTGATGTCGCCGATCAGGCCGCGCTTGGCGAAGAACCGCATCCGGTAGCCGGCGAACCAGGAGAACACGTCGTCCGGGTTGCCCTGCAGGTAGTTGTTGATGTTCTCCTGGAAGGTGTTGTGGTCGATCTCGTTGAGCTTGACCGTGATGCCGGCGTTCTTGCCCTGGAAGTCGGTGACCGCGGCCTGACGCTGCTTGGCGAAGGTCGAGCCGACCTCGTTGGAACCGAAGGTCACCTCGCCCTGGCCCGAGCCGCTGTCGGTGCCGCCACCGCCGTCGTCGTCGCCACAGGCGGCGAGTGCCGGTGTCGCGGCCAGGGCGGCCGCCCCGAGCAGCAGGGACCGCCTGTCGATGTGGTTGTTCATCCGAGCCTCCCAAATGGTGAGTACGGAAAGTCAGCAGAGAAGGCGCGCGTCGGCCCAGTCGGCGTGGTCGTAGTCGACGCCGTTGCCGCCATCGCCGACCACCAGCCGCAGCGCGCCGCGCCCGGTCACGTCGAGGTCGATCGGCACGGGGCCGGACGCCACCGTGACCGGTGCGCTGGTGTAGATCGCGGTGCCGTCGGCCAGCACGGTGAAGACCACCCGCGCGGTCGCCGAGGTGACCTCGGCGTCGATGCCGGCGGTCGCGGTGAACCGCTCGCAGTTGCCGCCGAGTGCGACGGTGAGGTCGGCCGGAGCGTGCGCGCCGATCGCGCGGACGTAGCTGACGCCGCCGACCGTGGGCACCAGGCCGTCGCCGGCCGCCTGCTCACCGTTGGACTGGTCGCGCTCGGCCGGTCCCCAGCCGTTGCTGCCGGTGAACGCCGGGCTCGACCCGGTGCCGGGCGCGGTGCAGGTCAGCGTCGCGGCGCCCCAGTCGGCGTGGTCGTAGGAGTTGCCGTCGCGGCCGTCGGTGACCCGCAGTTCCAATGTGGAATAGCCGCCGGTCGACACGCTGAGCCGGCTCGGCCCGTCGGCCGCCCGCTTGATCCCGCTGTAGGCGAGCAGCTTGCCGTCGCCGTACACCTGGAAGCGGGTCGAGGCGGCCGCGTTGGTCACCTCGTCGTCGATGCCGACGGAGGCGGTGAACAGCGGGCAGGCGCGGCCCAGGTAGAGGTGCACGGCGCTGTCGGCGTGCGCCCCGACGCCCTTCGCGTAGGTGGTGCCGTTGATGGTCAGCGTGCCGCCGTCGGCCGCGGCCTGCTCGCCGTTGGCCCGGTTGCGCTCGGCCGGTCCCCATCCGTTGCTGGAGGCGAGCCAGGCCAGGTCGCCGACCTGGTGTGAACCGGCGGTGGGCGCGGCGGCCAGCGTCCCGGAGCGGTTGACCCGGAACATCGCGACGCCGTGTGCCGGGACGGTCGCCGCGATCGCACCCGTCGAGGAGGAGGTGGCGCCGGTCCAGAGGTTGCGCAGCGAATACCCGCTGGAGCCGCCCAGGCCGACTTCCGCGGCGGAGGTGGTGATCGTGGCGCTGGCGGCGGTGCGGTTGAAAAGGACCACGGCGGCACCGCCGTCGCTCATCGGCTTGGCCCACACCTCGGTGTCGCCGAAGTCGCGCAGCTTGCGGCCCTGCGAGCCACCCCAGTCCTGGTTGACCGCGATGACCTCGGCGTTGCGGATGATGCCGAGCGTCTGCGCCGACATCGAGCGCAGGTCGTTGCCGAGCAGCAGCGGCGCGTTGAGCAGCGCCCAGAGGCTGAAGTGGGCGGTGTATTCGGTCGCCGTCATCCCGCCGTTGCCGACCTCGAGCATGTCGGGGTCGTTGAAGCCGTTGTTGCGGGCGAACGGTTCCAGCCCGTTCTGCTGGTCGAGCAGCGACAACACGCTGCCCCAGTTGTCGGAGATGTCACCGGTGGTGCGCCAGAGGCTGCCACCCACCCGCGGCCCGAAGACCCACGGCTCGGCGCCGCCCCAGTTGCAGATGCTGTAGACGATGGCCCGGCCGCTGGCCTTGAGCGCGTCTCCCATCGCCTGGTAGCGCTGTGCGTCCGGCCGGCCCTGGTTGTTGCAGTTGTCGTATTTGAGCAGGTCGATCTGCCAGGCCGCGAACGTGTTGGCGTCGACCACCTCGTGGTCGAGGCTCCCCGGCAGGCCCTGGCAGGTCGCGGTGCCAGCCGACTCGTAGATGCCCAGTTTGAGGCCGCGGGCGTGCACATAGTCGGCGAGCGCGCGGATGCCGCCCGGGAACCGGGTGGGGTGCGGCTGCAGCCGACCCTGCGCGTCGCGGGTGGACGCCATCCAGCAGTCGTCGATGTTGACGTATCGGTAGCCGAGGGCGTCGAGGCCGTTGGCGACGATCGCGTCGGCGGTCTGCTTGATCAGATTTTCGTCGATGTTGCAACCGAATCGGTTCCAACTGTTCCAGCCCATCGGCGGTGCCGTGATCGACACGACCGGCGTGGAGGCGGTGGCGGCTGACGGGACGGCGAGCGCGGCGGCGCCGAGGATCACGGCGGCCAGGAAAGACAGCGGCTTTCGCATGATTCGCACCAATCTTCGTGCCGCTACAACGTTACGTCAGTAAATATTGATGGTTACGATCATGCAAGGGCCTGATCACGAGGAGGGCGCTATGCGTATCCGAAGACGGCTGACGCTGCGTGACCGGATCGTGGTGGCGCTGATGATCGGCGTACCCCTGGTCTTCGTCGTCCTGCTCGTCTGGTTGCCCGCCCTGTCGTCCGTCGCGCTCTCGTTCTCGCGGTGGGAAGGGTTCGGCGGCCTGGGCTCGATCGACTGGATCGGCTTCGAGAACTACAAGAACATCGCCACGATCTACCCGCCGTTCTGGCCGGCCATCTGGCACAACCTGATCTGGGTGGGCTTCCTGTTCCTGATACCCACGCCGCTCGGGATGTTTCTCGCGGTGCTGCTCGACAAGGAGATCCGCGGCAGCCGGCTCTACCAGACCGCGTTCTACCTTCCGGTGATCCTCTCGCTGGCGCTGACCGGCTTCATCTGGCAACTGATCTACTCGCGCGACCAGGGCCTGCTCAACGCGCTGCTGGGCACCCAGATCGACTGGTACGGCGACCCCAACGTCAACCTGTGGTCGGTGCTGGTCGCCACGGCCTGGAAGCACACCGGCTACATCATGCTGATCTACCTGGCCGGGCTGAAGGCGGTCGACCCGGGATTGCGCGAAGCCGCGCGGGTCGACGGGGCGAGCGAGCCCCGCACGTTCTTCTCGGTCATCTTCCCGGTGCTCCGGCCGATCAACCTGATCGTCCTGGTCATCACGATCATCGAGTCCCTGCGCGCGTTCGACATCGTCTGGATCGTCAACAAGGGTCGCAACGGGCTCGAGGTGATCGCGGCGCTGGTCGCGCAGAACATCATCGGCGAGGCCAGCCGGATCGGCTTCGGCTCCGCGCTGGCGACCATCATGCTGCTGATCTCGTCGGTCTACGTCGTCGTCCATCTGCGCGCGACCACGAGGGGAGACGACCGATGAAACCGCTGCGCTGGCCTCGGGTCGTGCTGCACGTGTTCCTCACCGTGATGGCGGTCGGCTGGCTCGTGCCGTTGCTGTGGGGCCTGTTCAACTCGCTGCGCGACTACGACTACACCGGCACGCACGGCTATTTCTCGTTCGGTGGGTTCACCTTCCACAACTACGTCGACGCCTGGCAGCGCGCGGAGTTCGGCGAGAAGTTCCTCAACTCGGTCTACATCACCGTGCCCGCCGTGATCCTGACGCTGTTCCTGGCGTCCTGCGCCGCGTTCGTGCTCGCGCGGTTCAGCTTCCGGCTCAACCTCACGCTGCTCGGCGTCTTCGTGGCGGCCAACCTGCTGCCGCCGCAGGCCCTGCTCATCCCGGTCTACCGGGCCTTCCGCGCGGTGCAGGTGCCGACCTGGATCAACGACAACGGCACGCTGCTCGACAGCTATCTGGGCCTGGTGCTGATCAACACCGCGTTCCAGCTCGGCTTCTGCACGCTGGTCCTGAGCAACTACATGAAAACCATCCCGCACGAGTTGTACGAGTCGGCCGAGGTCGACGGCGCCGGTGTGAGCCGGCAGTTCTTCACGCTCACCCTGCCGCTGGTGCGGCCCGCACTGGCCGCCCTGACCACGCTGCAGGTCACCTGGATCTACAACGAGTTCTTCTGGGCCACGGTCCTGCTCAGCGACGGCGACAAGTTCCCGATCACCAGTTCGCTCAACAACCTGCGCGGCGAGTTCTTCACCGACTACAACCTGCTGTCCGCGGGCTCGATCATCGTGGCGCTGCCGACGTTGCTGGTCTTCTTCGTACTCCAGCGGCAGTTCGTGTCGGGCCTGACGTTGGGTTCCACCAAGGGCTAACGGGTGGCCAGCGGGAGCACCGAGCCGGGCAGCTTGCCGCTCGGCCGGTAGACCACGCACATCAGCGCGCGGTCGCCGTCGGCCCAGGTCTCGGCGGTCGGCAGCACCGGGTAGAAGGCGAGGCCCTCGGCCGAGCCGCGGCGCCACAGCTTGCCGAACGCGGCGCCGCACCGGTCCCAGCCCAGCGCCGCGACCGCCGGGCGGTCCCACGGGCCCTCCGGCGCGTACACGAAGCCGAAGGCCTGGTTGTCGGCACTGTCCTCGCACGGGCGGTAGACGATCACCCGATCGTCGGCCATCCGGGAGTAGGCCGGGTCGTCGAAGCACTCGGTCGCCTCGATGGAGAGCACGCCGGTGGTCTCGGCGTCGAGGAACGCGTCGGTCTTCTTCATCGGTGCGCTCGGCGGCGCGACGAACAGGGTGCCGAGCGACAGCACGGTCGCCGCGGCGGCGATCCAGCGGGTAACGGGCACCCGCGGACCGTAGGCGGCCACGCTGGCGGCCGGGTCAACGACGGATGTCCGGACGGTGGACGCCGATCAGCCTTCTCTCAGCTGGCTTTCAGTTCATCCTGTGGCAACTCCGAGGTTCGGCGCGGGTCGCCCGGCTTTGACTCAATGCGCGTGTCCCACCGCGCTCCCGCCGGTGGCTGACCCATGAGGGGGAACCAAGGTGACAGAGGTCAAAAGGCCGTGGACTTCGGGGCGTCGCCGGGCGGCGATGGCGGCCATCGGTGCCGCCGCGCTGTTCGCCGGCGGCGTCGTGTTCGGCCCGGCCGCGTTCGGTGACGCCGCGCCGACGAAGTTCCCGGCGGCGGAGCAGTACAAGCCGACGCCGGTTCCGGACCGTCTCATCCTGATCCCGACCGACAAGCCCGCCACCAGCCAGCGCGTTTCGTGGCGCGCCGACGCGTCAGCCGAATGGGCGCAGGCCCAGATCCTCGAGGCGCCGAAGGCCCTCGGCGACGTCGCGCCAGCGGCGGGCGCCGTGACGACCGTCAAGGCCATCTCCAACACCCCGGTCACCACCTCGCTGGGGTACGCGTCGACCTACCACGCCGTAGAGTTCACCGGCTTGAAGCCCGAGACCCGCTACACCTACCGGGTCGGCGACGGCACCAACTGGAGCGAGTGGATCGACTTCACCACCGCGGCCGAGGGCCTGCAGCCGTTCTCGTTCATCTACTACGGCGATGCGCAGAACTACATCGACAGCGCGGTGCCGCGCGTGTTCCGCCAGGCGTTCGCCGACCGTCCGGCGGCCAAGGTGATCGTCAACGCCGGTGACCTCATCGACTCCGCGAACAGCGAAGAGCAGTGGGGCCAGTGGTACAAGGCCGGCGGCTTCATCGACGGTCAGATCAACAACATCTCGGTGACCGGCAACCACGAGTACAGCGGCGTTTCGCTGTCGTCGTTCTGGGCGCCGCAGTTCCCCTACCCGGACAACGGCCCGGCGGCGTGGGGCGACGAGGCCGCGCTGGACTCGACCGCCTACTACGTCGACTACCAGGGCGTGCGGTTCATCGGGCTGAACACCAACGTGCAGAGCATCCCGCAGTACATGGACGCGCAGACGCAGTGGCTCGAGGGCCTGCTCAAGGACAACCCCAACAAGTGGACCGTGGTGACCTTCCACCACCCCGTCTACTCGACGGCCGAAGGCCGCAACAACCCGATCGTACGGGCGCAGTGGGGTCCGCTGTTCGAGAAGTACGGCGTGGACCTCGTGCTCCAGGGCCACGACCACACCTACGGCCGCGGCAGCACAGTCGCCTCGCGCCAGTCGGCGCTGGTGCACAACAGCACCGTGTACGCGGTCTCCGTCTCCGGCGGCAAGATGTATGACATCGACGGTTCCGTCTGGACCGACAACGGTGCCGACATCATGGCCAAGACCGAAGACTCGCAGCTCTACCAGATGATCGACGTCAAGGCCGACTCGCTGACCTACGAGTCGCGCTACGCCAACGGCCAGCACTTCGACGGCGTCGTGGTGCGCAAGAACGACGCCGGCGAGCGCACCGTCAACGAGTGGCGCACGCCGGCCACCACGACCGGTGAGCACGTCATCGTCAACACCACGTCGCCGAAGGCGGGCAGCAAGCTGGCCGTCACCGCGTTCGGGTACGACCCGAACGAGTCGGTCGAGATCTACCTGCGCAAGACCAACACCGCCGAGGGCAAGCCCGGCATCCTCGTCGCCACCAAGAAGGCCGACGAGTTGGGCCGGCTGGACTACACGTTCACGCTCCCGGCGAGCGCGAGCGGCGGCAGCACGCACACCGTCTACCTGGAGAGCCGCACCCAGCAGATCTCCAGCCCGGTGATCACCGTCAAGAAGTAGGTGGTTGGTGCGGGCCGGCCCGCGCGGGCCGGCCCGCACGTTCACGACACGAGCACCGTGTCGGCTTCTGGCGCACGGCACGGAAGTGACGCTGGTCTGGCACGCGGCCGAAGACGACTGGGTCGCGCTGGGCCAGTCGCTCGAGGCGACGACCGTGCACCAGGGCGGAGCGGCCTGCTCGGCCACGCTCGCGGAAATGACCGACCTGGTCGCCGAGGGCGCCCGGTTCACGTCGCGCATCCGCGGATGGGCTGTCGTCGCGGCCTGGACACCCGCCGGCGGCCGGCCTGGCCGTCGCCGCCGGTGGTGTCGTCTACCTGGCGCTGGCGGTGTCGATGCTGACCGCCTAGCCGGGGATGTGTAACAGGGCGTCGCAATGGTTGACGGTGGCCTCGTCGAGCGGGAAATAGCCCTGCTCGGGCGTCGCGTCGGTGCGGGTGGTCAGCGCTCGGCCGGCGAGGAGTTCCGGCTCGAAGACGGTGGGCGCGGTGGCGGCGTCGGTCAGGACGGCCTCGAACGTGCCCGCGGGCGCCGGGTGGAGGCCGAGCGCGGCGCTGGCGCCCAAACTGCCGATGACGACCGCGTAGCGGTCGCCGAGCAGGGCCGACACGATCGCGCCGGCGCTCGACCATTCCAGGTCCATGCCGGCCAGCTGCCAGGTGCTCGGCTGGCGTTGCAGGTGGCGGTTGTGCGCGAACACCAGCGTCGGGCCGCGGTGCTGCTCCTGGGCGCGGATGTCGAGCAGGTTGTGCGCCATCCAGGCGTCGCGCACGCCGAGCAGCCGTGAGGTGCGCACCGCCTGGGCCGCCGGCGCCGCCGCTTCCGCGTGATAGCCGAGCAGCCGGGCGGCCACGTCGGCGTGCAGGTCGGCGCGGCGCCAGTCGGCCAGCGACGAGGCCGCGACCAGCCGCGGTGCGTTGGCGTAGAGCTCCGTGCGCAGGTCGTCGGCGATCGCGCGGAGCCGCAGCGCCTCCGGTGTGCCGCCGACCGAGCGGGTGTGGTCCATGATCGCGGCCTGGTCGCTCCACCGCTCGTCGGCGCCGATCAGGCGGTCGAGGTCGGCCGGCGCCAGCAGGTCGAGGTGCGCGTCGAGATAACCGACAACGTGCGCGAGGAAGCGGCGCGGGCTGGGCGCACCGGTCATCTCCAGCGGCGCGTCGAAGCCGTGGAACGCGACCCGGTCCGCCGCCGGCCGGCCCGCGTTGTGCGCCCGCAGCCACTCGAGCAGCTCGCGGTTGCCGTGCAGCGCGCCGAAGCCGGGGCTGAACCCGGCCGCCAGCGCGGCGTCGAGGGTGGACCCGCCGCCCCGGACGTAGTCATCGACGGCGAGGCCGGCGACCCGGTCGGACTCGAGCACGATCGCGCGGACGCCGGCCTCGACCAGCGCCGGCAGGACCTCGTTGCGCACGGCGGAGAAGGCCGGCTCGCCGTGTGTCGGCTCGCCCAGCGCCAGCAGATCCCTGCCGACGGCGAGCTCAGCCAGCACCTGTGCGGTCATGGGTCCGCACGTTACCGGTGCCGGGCCGCCCGCCGGCGGCGCCGTGGGTCATCCGACCCGTGAAGTTTTCGTTCATGTTGACGCCTGTCTCCTGAGATTTCTCTGTGATCCGGTCGGCTCGCCGGCATGGGTAACCGTCTATCCCGTCGGGCCGGGCTCGTCCGGCTGCCCCTGCTGGTCGCGTTCGCCGTTCCCGGCCTGGTTCGACCCACCGACCGGCCGGCTGACCGCGTTGCGGCCGGGCGGCGCGGTGACCCTGTCGTCTCAACGGGGTGAAGGCATCGGCGACGGTGGTTCTGGTCAGGGGACGATGAGGAGGCGGTCCAACCCGGCTCACGGGAGACGAGGGCCGGTCGTTGGCGATTCCGCCCCGGTCATCTTTCCGGGCGGTCCGGCTCGGTGCGGCTGCCACGCAGGAAGTTGGCGGTGCTCTGGGCCACCTCGATCTTGTCCTTGAGGTTGGGGTCGGCCGCGATCAGCAAGTAGATCACCGCCCAGCCCAGGGTCGCCAGGCGGGCCCAGCGCAGCGTCTCGCTGTCGAAGTCGACGAGCGGCGTGACCGCCAGCACGACGGCGAGCGGCACGGCCGCAACGGCGACCGTACGGGCGATGCCGAGCGCCTGCTTCAGTCGTCGTCGTGGGTCCACCGACACGGGGCTGGCCCAGCGCAGGTCGCCGAGTTGCCCCGAGGCCACGGCGACGGTCGCGGCCCGGATCTCGGCGACGAGGCGGTCCCAGCTGTCTTCTCGGGGTGCGATCAGGTGTCGCTTGAGCTGTCGGATGGCGGTCGCGGCGCCGGCCGCCCGGTCGGCCCGCCAGACCATCGTCGCGGCGTCGGCGGGGCCGAACGCGTGCGGCAGGTGGCGTTCCATGAAGCGGGCCGCGCGCTCGATCTTCGTGACCCAGCGGGCCCGCTCGGCGAGGTCGTTGCGCTTGTGCACGTCGTCGAGCTCGTAGAGCACGGAGAGGAAGTCGTCGACGATCTCCTCGCGGGGGTTGCGCCGCCAAATCCGACGCTTGGCGGCCATCGACCACCAGGTCGGCAGCGCGGCGCCGACGAAGAAGAGCGCGGCCACGGCGGTCGCCGCGATCAGGCTGCCGCCCACCAGAACGGCCCATTGGCGATCCGCGAAGCTGATCAACCCGTAGCCAAGAGCGACCGCGACCAAACCGGTGGGTGCACCGCGAATCAGGACGCCGTACCAGGTCGGCGCGGACACGAAGCGGGAGAACACGAGCAGCAGGAGGCCGGCGCTCAGCGCCAGGCCCGCCGTGGCGAAGGCCGGCCCGTTGGCTGAGGTTCTCGACTCCGCCAGCCACCGCAGGCCGAACCAGGCAAGGCCACCGCCGACGACGAGCGACAGCCGGCAGGTGAACCAGCCGATGCTCCACCAGCGCTGCTGGATGACCACCGCCTGTTGGAGACACCGGTCGACGCGGGCGCGCACCGGCGCGGGATCGCATCGCGGCGGCCAGGCCAGGCTCTCCAGCAGCGGCAGGTGCCGGCTCGAGTGTCGCCAGTCGCGCAACGTGCGCTCTTCGAACCGCCGCGGTCGCCAGAGCAGGGCGCGCAGCGGGCCGCCCGTGCGCCACCACATCGCCAGTCGCCGGCGGCGCTGCGCCGCCGAGAGGGTCAACGGGTCGCCGAACGCCTGGCGGGCCAGCGAGGGCAGACCCATCTTCCAGTAGACCTCGGCCCGGGTCTCGCGGAGCTCCGGGTGTCGCTGTTGCACCCCGGGCAGCCCGTCGAGCAGCGCGAGCGCCTCCCGGAGTCGGTCGTTCGCCATCAGGATCCAGGCGCTGAGGTCGACCAGATGAATATCGGTCGGATCGATCCGGCGCGCGGCCGCGAGGATCTCCAGCGCCCGCCCGTCCATCCGGAGGTAGCGGCAGATCACCGCCAGCCGCGCCAGCAGCATGGTGTTGTCGGCGTCGACGGCGATCGCGGCGGTGAGCCCATCGTGGGCGCCGCTCAGGTCGTCGGCGTCGAACATCGCGTCGGCTGCGGCAAGCGCGGCCTGCACCCGGGCGTCCTGGGCCCGCAGGCGTTCGGCCCGGGCGACGAGTTCGGCCGGGCGCAGGTCGGCTTCCACGAGGTCGGGCTCGTCGGCCGGCCAGGACTCCTCGGCCGCCAGGTCGCGCGACCGGCGCCGCCGCCGGAGCCACCCGACCGGCCCACCGGTGTGCCACCAGATCCGGTGCCCGGCCGTGCGACCAGCAGCGTCGGCCGCGAGCGCGTGCAGTTCCATCGCGCGGTAGGTCTCCGCGAGCGCCTGCCGCATGGGCGCCGCCGCACGTACGTCCTCGGGCAGCTTGGCGACGAACGCCAGCGCTCGCCGGAACGCCCGGAAACCGACCAGCAGGGCGACGAACTCCGCGGCGTCGGCGGGGGTCGGTTGGCCGATCCGGTCGGCGGCCGAGAAGAGCCCGATGGCCAGGCGACGGTGACCGAGGTCGCGTTCGGCGCGGGCCAGGCAGCGCAGCCGGTCTGCGGTTTGGGCGAGCGCCGGGCCATCCTGGAGCAGGAGGTCGACGGCGTCCAGCGGCTGGCCGTCGAAAGTCAGGTCATCGGCCAGCACCACGACCGGGTCGGCGTCCACCGCACCAGGATGGACACTCCGCCCGCCGCTGTCCAACCCTCCTGGTGTCAGGCAAGCTGCGAGACCGGCAGGGGGCCGCGGGTCTTGACCGTGCGGATGGCGAAGGTGCTGTGCGCGTCGACGATCGACGGGATGGTCAGGATCTGGTCGATGAGCAGCCGTTCGTACGCGGCCAGGTTGGCGACCGCGGCCTCGATCATGAAGTCGGCCCGGCCGGCCACGACGTGGCAGGCGACCACCTCGGGGATGGCGGTCAGGGCGGCCTCGATCCGGGCCGCGTTCTCGCGGGAGTGCCGGTCGACCCGCAGCTCGACGAAGACCGTCAGGTCGAGGCCGAGCCGGGCGCGGTCGAGCTCGGCCCGGTAGCCCGCGATCAACCCGTCCTGCTCCAGGGTGCGCACCCGCCGCAGGCAGGCCGACGGCGAGAGGGCGACCGCCTCGGCCAGGTCGATGTTGGCGATCCGCCCGTCCTGCTGGAGCCGGGTGAGGATGGCCCGGTCGGTGTCGTCGTAGGGAGGCACCGGCATATGATTGCGCGATTTTGGCTTTGAGCGCAACGCAGTTGCGTCCAGGGGACCTATCGCGGGCATCTTTGCCATCGCGTGCGGCGCCGACGCTGCCAGAATTCGGCACATGAGCAGCGACATCGGGATCGTCCGCGGCACCGCCCTCTACATCGGAGCTTTGCTCGGCCCGGGCCTGCTGCTGCTGCCCGGCCTGGCCGCACATCAGGCGGGGCCGGCGTCGATCGTCGCCTGGGTGGTGCTGCTCGGCGCGTCGGCGTTGTTCGCTGTCGTGTTCGCCGCTCTCGGCGTGCGCTATCCGTCGGCCGGGGGAGTGTGGGGGTACGCCCGGGCGGGGCTCGGTGACCGCGCCGGCCGGGCGGTCGCCTGGTGCTTCCTGGCCGGCGTGATCGCCGGCGCCCCGATCGTCTGCGTGATCGGGGGCAACTACGTCGCCGAACTGACCGGCGGCGGCGTCCGGGTGGCCGCGACCACCGCCGCCCTCCTGCTGGTGTGCGCCGTCGGCGTCGTCGCGCGCGGGCTGCGCACCTCGTCGACCGTCCAGTTCGGACTCGTGGCGCTGCTGCTGGCCGTCGTGGTCGGCGCGGTCGCCTCCGCCGTACCGGCCAGCGACGCCGCCAACTGGACGCCGTTCGCACCGCACGGCTGGTCCGCGGTCGGGCGCGCCGCGGCGACGCTGATGCTGGCTTTCGTCGGCTGGGAGGCGATCGCGCCGCTGACCACCCGGTTCGCACACCCCCGAAGGCAACTACCGGTGGTCATCGCCATCGCGTTCGCCGCGACGACGGTGGTCTACCTGGCACTCGGCACGGTGACCGTGGCGGCACTCGGCCCGCGCGCCGGCACGGAGGTCCCGCTCGCGGCCCTGCTCACCCTGGGCCTGGGCAACGCCGGCACGGCGGTGGCCGCCGTGGGCGCGGTCGTCCTCACCATCGGCGCCGTTCTCGCCTACATGTCCGGCGCCGCCGGGCTGGCCCGCGCCCTGCGCACCGACCCGAACCGCCACGCGCCATCGCGGCCGGGTGGCGGCGGCCCGGACGGCGGCGCCGGCCCGGACGGCGGCGGGCTGGGTGGCGGCGGCGGGCTGGGTGGCGGCGGTGGGCTGGGTGGCGGCGGTGGGCTGGGTGGCGGCGGCGGGCTGGGTGGCGGCGGCGCTCTGGGTGGCGGCGGCGCTCTGGGTGGCGGCGGCGCTCTGGGTGGCGGCGGCGCTCTGGGTGGCGGCGGCCAGGATGGCGGCGGCCCGGACGGCGGCGGGCTGGGCGGCGGGACGGGTGGCGGCAGCGGGACGGGTGGCGGCCGCGAGCGGGGCGGCGGTGACGGGCGCGGTGGGCTGCCGCCGTGGCTGGCGTTGGCCATTCTCGCGTCCGGGGCGATTCTCATCGTGCCGCTGGCCACCGGTGCGATCGACCTTGCCACCCTGGTCAACGTGCCCACCACGTTCTTCCTGGTGGTCTACCTCGGTTGCACGGCGGCCGGCTGGCGGTTGCTGTTGGGCCCGGCCAAGGTCTGTGCGGGCATCGCCTTCGCCATCGTCGCCGTGGTGCTGGCCTTCTGCGGGCCCGCGCTGATTCCGGCCGCGCTCGTCACCGCGGCCGCGGCCGTCAACCGCAAACGGCCACGCCAGGCCGCCGATCGGCTGACCCGTCACCCGGCCGGAACTCGGTTGAAGCCGGCCCGTGCGCGCCGCTAGTCTCCGCAGGAGGGGTGCTCGAAACATTTTCGACGGTGGGGGGAACGGGTGCCGGCTGAGGTCGGGCGGCGGGCCACGCTGGCGATGGTCGCCGAGTCGTGCGGCGTTTCGCTGCCGACCGTCTCCAAGGTGCTCAACGGGCGGGCCGACGTTGCCAACGCGACGCGGGCGCGGGTCGAAGAGGCGTTGCGGCAGCACAACTACATCCCGCCGGGGGCGCGCAGCCGGGGCACGCCGGCGCCGACCCGCTCGATCGAGTTGGTGTTCGACGACATCATCAGCCCCTACGCCACCGAGGTGCTGCACGGCGTCACAGACGGGGGCGACGAGCTCGGCGTCGACGTCGTCGTGCGGCGGCTGCCCACCCTGACCGACCGGCCGCCGCGCACCGAGGCGGCCTGGGCCCGCCGGATGACCGACGCGGGTCGCAAGGGGCTCATCGTCGTCACCTCCGAGCTGACCTCGCGCCAGTTGGCCGCGTTCGATCGCGCCGGGCTGTCGCTGGTCGTGATCGACCCGGTCAACCTGCCGCGCACCGACGTGGTCAGCGTCGGCGCGACCAACTGGAGCGGCGGCCTCGAAGCCACCGACCACCTGATCCGGCTCGGGCATCGGCGGATCGCCTTCATCGGCGGGCCGGTCGCCTCCTCGCCGAGCCGGGCCCGGCTGCACGGCTACCGCGCCGCGCTGGAAAACGCCGGCATCCCGGCCGATCCGGCGCTGGTGCGCAACGGCTCCTTCGATTTTCCGTCGGGGCTGGTCCTCGGCGGCGAGTTGCTCGATGCCGACGAGCCGCCGACGGCGGTCTTCGCGGCCAGCGACCCCACCGCCATGGGCGTGTTCGCCGCGGCGCAGGCCCGGGGGCTTCGCATCCCCGGCCAGCTCAGCATCGTCGGCTTCGACGACACCTACCTCACGGTGATGTCGACGCCCGCATTGACCACGGTGCGGCAACCGTTGCGGGACATGGGCCGGGTCGCCCTGCGCACGCTGCTCCGGCTGATCTCCGGTGAGCCGCTCGACTCACACCACGTCGAGTTGGCCACCACACTGGTCGTGCGCGAATCGACCGCCCAACCCTAAACAGGGGCAGTCGAACCCCGCACGATCAAGGCCGTCGCCAGTTCGACGTGGTGCGAGTCGAGCTTCTCGCCGGCGGCCAGCCGCAACGCCGTGCGCACCGCCACGCCGCCCATCTCGCGCAACGGTTGCCGCACCGTGGTCAACGGCGGTGACGCCAGGCGCGCTACGTCGGTGTCGTCGAAGCCGACCACGCTCAGGTCGTCGGGCACCCGCAGGCCCCGGACCCGGGCCGCCTCGATCACGCCGGCCGCCGTCTCGTCGCTGCCGGCGAAGACCGCGGTCGGCGGCGCCGCCAGGTCGAGCAGCGCTGCGCCGCCCTCGACACCGTCTTGATAGCGGAAGTCGCCACTGCGCTGGTATTCGTCGGGCACCGGGACGCCGGCCGCCTCGAGCGCGGCCCGGTAGCCGTGCATCCGGGCCTGGTTGCAGGCCGACCGGGTGGAACCGCCGACGTAACCGATCCGCCGATGACCGAGAGCCAGCAGGTGTTGTGCCGCGGCCATGCCGCCGGCGAAGTTGGTCGAGCCGACGCTCGGCACCCGGTCGCGGGGCAGGTTGAGTGGGTCGATGACGACGAGCGGCAGCTGGGCGCGAGACAGCGCGGCCAGGTCGGTCGTGGTCAGCTCGTCGACCACGGCGATCACCGCTCGCCGGCCGGCGGCGGCCAGGTCGCGGGCCCAGCCACGCGGGCGATCGGGCTCGGCGCCGGCCGGGCGGGTGCTGATGGCGATCGAGACGCCGGCCTCGGTGCCGGCGTCGAGCACCCCCTGGATGATCTCGGTCGAGTAGGCGTTGAGGTCGCCCTTGAACATCAGCTCGATGCGGGCGGTGGCCGGGCTGCCCTTGGCCGCCGGCGACCGGCGGCCGATGTAGTCGTGCTGCTCCAGCAGCGACTCGACCAGCGCCCGGGTCTCCGGGCCCACGTCGGCGCGCCCGTTGACCACTTTGGACACGGTGGTCACCGAGACGCCGGCCGACGCGGCGACGGTTGCCAGCGTCGCGCGGCCATCCTTGGGCGGCACCGATCTTCCTCCCATCACGGACCAGCGTCACCCGGGGCCGGTTCGACGTCTGCTGGAGTGTCGAGGCGCCGGTCGTGCCCGACGACGCGCGTCGGGCCGACCAGCCGTACCGTAGCGTGGCACGGCAGGTCGGCCGCGGACGTGCCGACATGCACGTCGATGTCGCCCGCCTCGACGATCCGGCGCAGGTCGCGGTCGGTGAACGCGGTGCGGTCGGCGTGCACCCGGAAGTGCACGTCGGCGGACCCGCCCGGGGCCAGGCCGACCCGCGCGAAGCCGGTGAGTTGCTTGACCGGCCGCACCACCTGCGCGACCACGTCGTGCAGGTAGAGCTGCACGACCTCGTCACCCGCACGCGAACCGGTGTTGCGGACCCGCACCGAGACGGTGAACTCGCCGTCGGTCGGCACCTCGGTCGCCGACAGCCGCAGGTCGTCCACAGTGAACGTGGTGTAGGACCGGCCGTGGCCGAACGGGAACAGCGGCGCCGGGTCGAGGCTGCTGATGTCGGTGGTCTCGGCACCGAGCGGCGGCTGTAGGTAGGTGCCGGGCTGGGCACCGGGCGAGCGGGGGATCTGCACGGGCAGCTTGCCGCTGGGCTGCACCCGGCCGGAGAGCACACCGGCGATCGCCGCTCCACCCTCTTCGCCCGGCATGAACGCCTGGACCAGCGCGGCGGCGCGGCCGTGCAGGTCGCCGAGGGCGTAGGGGCGGCCGGAAACCACGACCACGACGACCGGCGTGCCGGTGGCCACGAGCTCCGCCAGCAGGTCGGCCTGCACGCCGGGCAGCCGCAGGTCGGGCGCGTCGCAGCCTTCGCCCGAGGTGCCGTGCGCGAAGAGGCCGGCGATGTCGCCGACGAACGCGACACAGACGTCAGCCGACCGGGCCGCCGAGACGGCGGCCGCGAAGCCGGACCGGTCGTCGCCCTGGATGTCGCAACCCACGGCGTGCACGATGTCTACCTCGGACAGCTCGGCCCGCAGCGCGTCGACCGCCGTCGGCACGTCGACGCCGAGGCCCAGCCCGGGATGCCGGGGCAGCACGTGGTTGGGGAACGCGTAGCAGCCCATGAACGTGCGCGGCTCGGCCGCGCACGGCCCGACCACCGCGACCCGCGAGACGTCGCGCAACGGCAGCACGCTGCCGGGGTCGAGCAGCACGATCGAGCGCTCGGCGATCTCGAGGGCCAGCGCCCGGTTGTCGGCCGAGTCCAGCTCGACGCCCTCGGCGAGGGCCACTGAGCCTTCCGGCGTCCAGGAGGGGTCGAGCAGGCCGAGCTCGACCTTCTGGGTGAGCAGCCGGCGCGCGGCCCGGTCGACCAGGTCTTCGGAGACCGCGCCGGAGCGCACCGAAGCGAGCAGCGCCGCGCCGTAGCCGATCGTGTCGGGCAGCTCCACGTCGATGCCGGCGGCCAGGGCCAGCGCGCCGGCTTCGGCGTCGTCGGCGGCGATCCGGTGCATGGACGCGAGGAACGGCACGGCCCAGTAGTCGGAGACCACGGTGCCGGTGAACCCCCAGTCGTCGCGGAGCACGTCGGTGAGCAGCCAGCGGTCGGCACCGGCCGGGACGCCGTCGACATCGGCGTAGGAGTTCATCACCGAGCCGGCCGCCGCGGTGGCCACGGCCGTCTCGAACGGCGGCAGGATCACGTCGATCAGCTCGCGCCGGCCCATCGAGACCGGGCCGTGGTTGCGGGCGCCGCGGGAGGCCGAATAGCCGGCGAAGTGCTTGAGCGTGGCGATCACGCCGGCGCTCTGCAGCCCGCGAACGTAGGCCGCGCCGAGCATCGAGACCAGGTAGGGGTCTTCGCCCATGGTCTCCTCGACCCGGCCCCAGCGGTAGTCGCGCACCACGTCGAGCACCGGGGAGAGTCCCTGGTGGACACCGACGGCCGCCATGTCACGGCCGATCGCGGCGGCCATCCGTTCGACCAGGTCGGGCGAGAACGTGGCTCCCCAGGCGATCGCGGCCGGGTAGACCGTCGCGCCGTAGGTGGTGAAGCCGGTCAGGCACTCCTCGTGGACCAGTGCCGGGATCCGCAGCCGGTGGGCGTCGAGCACGACGTGGTGCTGCCGCACGAGTTCGGCGGCACCGTCGACGGCGGTCACCGGCGCGCTGCCGTAGACCCGGGTGAGGTGGCCGAGGCCGTGCCGGCTGGCCTCGTCGAGCGGCAGGTCGCCGGCCGAGAACACGTCTTGCATGGGCGCCACGTTGTGGTCCGGCGCGAAGATCGGCTCAGCCTCTTCCTCGTGCAGGTCCTTGCGCAGCCAGCGGCTGCCGAGCTGGGCGATCTTCTCTTCGAGCGTCATCTCGCGCAGGAGGAGGTCCACCCGGTCGGCCACCGACCGGGTGGTGTCGTGCCAGGGGTGCGTCGCGAGCTGCGACTCCGGGGCCGTCACGGCAGGTGCCTCCTTCGCGCAAGATAGGGGAGCGGGTCTTCGAAACTTTCGAAGCTTGCGGTGCTCGCGTCCGGCCGGCCGACGATCGGCGGTCAGCTGCGAGTCCATGGCGACATGCCTTGCGCTGGCCTTACTTTCGCCGATCAGAACGAAGGCTTCAAGCCCTTGACACGTCGATGGCGGAATCCTACGTTGACTTGAAAATTCTACGTTAATTTGCGAGATCGCCGGTCGAAAATTCCCTGCCCGGGCACTCTTGTGCACGGGCGTGGGAGCGCTCCCCCACGGCCGGTGACGCCTCGCGCCTCGAACGATCGATTCGCCGCGCCTACCGCGGCTCACGAGTACGGAGGTCAGCGTGGAGCGCAGCATCCTGTCCCGGCGGAACTTCCTCGGTCTGTCCATGGGCGCGGCCGCCGGGGTGGCGCTCGCCGGCTGTGGCAGTTCCGGTCCCGGCACGGCCAGCGGTGGCGGCAGCAGTGCCGGTGCCGCCAGCTACTGGTACCTCACCGGGCAGCCGGGTGAGGGCATCCGCACCAACAGCGTCAACCGCTTCAACCAGGCGAACCCCAACACCAAGCTCACCGCGACGACGTTCCAGAACGACGCGTACAAGACGAAAATCAAGACGGCGATCGGCGCCGGCCAGGCCCCCACGATCATCTGGGGCTGGGGCGGCGGCACGCTGCGCACCTACGCCAAGGCGGGGCAGGTCGAAGACCTGACCTCGTGGTTCGGCGAGAACGGTGCGGTCAAGGACCGGCTCTTCCCGTCGTCGTTCGGTGCCGCCACGATCGACGGCAAGATCTACGCGATGCCGGCCGAAACGGTGCAGCCGATCGTCCTGTTCTACAACAAGCGCGCTTTCGAAAAGATCAAGGCAGAGCCCCCGCAGAGCTGGGGCGACATCATGGACCTGGTGCCGAAGTTCAACGCGGCCAACATCGCCCCGTTCTCGCTCGGTGGCCAGTCCCGGTGGACCAACATGATGTGGTTGGAGTTCCTCTTCGACCGCATCGGCGGCAGCGAGGTGTTCCAGGCCGTCTTCGACGGCCAGAAGGACGCCTGGTCCAACCCGGCCGCGATCGAGGCGTTGACCAAGATGCAAGACCTGATCAAGGCCAACGGCTTCATCAAGGGCTTCTCGTCGATCACCGCCGACTCCAACGCCGACCAGGCATTGCTCTACACGGGCAAGGCGGCGATGATGCTGCACGGGACCTGGACGTACGGCGGTATGGCCGCCGACGGAGGTGACTTCGTGTCGAGTGGCAGTCTCGGTTACATGAACTTCCCGCCGATCGACGGCGGCAAGGGCGACGTGTCCGACACGGTGGGCAACCCCGGTCAATACCTGTCCATCTCCTCCAAGGCGACCGCCGAGCAGAAGGAGACCGCGAAGAACTTCTTCAAGACCGCGGTTCTCTCCGACGCCGAGGTCAAGGAGTGGATCGACTCGGGTTCCGTGCCGATCGTCAAGGGCACCGAGAGTGCCTTCGGCGCCTCGAAGGACGCCGACTTCCTCAAGTTCGTCTACAACACGTCGGCCAACGCCAAGGTCTTCGCGCAGTCCTGGGACCAGGCGCTGAGCCCGACCGCGGCGGAGAAGCTGCTCGACAACATCGCGCAGCTCTTCCAGTTGAAGATCTCCCCCCAGCAGTGGGCCACCAACATGAACGGGGTCATCGGGCAATGACCGCACTCGCTCCGCCCGCACCGCGGAGGACGACCAGCAACGCCTCCTCGGGCGGGCGGAGCGGGTCCGTCACCTGGATGGCACTACCCGCGTTCCTGATGTTCCTCGCGTTCGGCATCGTCCCGCTGGTCGGCGTGCTGGTGCTGAGCTTCACCCAGTGGGACGGGATCGGCACCATCAACCCGGCCGGGTTGGACAGCTGGCGCACCGTGCTGAGCGATCCCGGCCTCGTACACGCCCTCTGGGTCACTTTTCTGATCATGGCGCTGTCGTGGCTCTTCCAGACGCCGCTGAGCCTGCTGATCGGCGTCTACCTCGCCGGACACCAGCGCTACCGGGAGATCCTGGCGGTCATCTACTTCGTACCCCTGCTGCTCAGTTCCGCCGCCCTCGCCATCACCTACAAGGCGTTGCTGGACCCCAACTTCGGGCTGGGCCCCGGGCTCAAGATCCCGCTGTTGACCCAGGACTGGCTGGGCCGCGACAACCTGGCGCTCGGCGTCGTGGTGTTCGTGGTGTCCTGGCAGTTCATCCCGTTCCACTCGCTGATCTACCAGAGCGGCGTGCGGCAGATCCCCAGGACGTTGTACGAGGCGTCCGAGATCGACGGGGCCGGGCGGATGCGGCAGTTCTTCAGCATCACGCTGCCGCAGCTCAAATACACCGTCATCACCTCGTCGACGCTGATGGTGGTCGGGTCGCTGACGTTCTTCGACCTGATCTTCGTGCTCACCGAGGGCGGCCCGGGCGACGCCACCCGCGCGCTCGCGCTCGACATGTACAAGCGGGGCTTCCAGGCCAACCTCATGGGCCCGGCGAGCGTGATCGCGGTGATCCTGGTTCTGGTCGGTCTCGCCCTCGCGCTGCTGCTGCGCCGCCTCGGCGGTCGCGACGCGGCCGAGAGCCAGATGGAAGGCGTGTGACATGGCGACGACCCTGACGACCGTGCCCGACCGGGCGACCCGGCCGCAGGCACCGCACCGGCCGGCCCTCGGTGGGCGGCGCAGGATGCCCAACCTGCCCGCCGGCGTCGCCGGGCTGATCTGGCTCGTGATCGTGCTGGTGCCGCTCTACTGGATCCTGATCACCAGCCTCAAGACCCAGGCCAACTACTTCCTGACCAACCCGCTGGCGCCGCCGACCGAGCCGACCCTCGCCAACTACAAGATGGTGATCGAGGCCGACTTCGTCCGCTACTTCGTCAACAGCGTGATCGTCACGGCCGGCGCGGTCATCCCGGCGGTGCTGATCTCATTCATGGCGGCGTACGCGATCGTCCGGGCCAGCAGCCGCAGCCGCTTCCTGCGCACGGTCAACTCGGTGTTCCTAATGGGCCTGGCCATCCCGCTGCAGGCCGTGATCATCCCGGTCTACCTGATCATCATCCGGCTGAAGCTCTACGACACCCTGCTGGCGATCATCCTGCCGTCGATCGCGTTCGCGATCCCGCTGTCGGTGCTGGTGCTCAGCAACTTCATCCGCGACGTGCCGCGCGAGCTGTTCGAGTCGATGCGGATGGACGGCGCCACCGAGTGGGGAACGCTGCGCCACCTGGCCTTCCCGCTGGTCCGCCCGGCCCTGGTCACGGTGACCATCTACAACGGACTGAGCATCTGGAACGGCTTCCTGCTGCCGCTGATCCTGACCCAGAGCCCCGATCAGCGCACGCTGCCCCTCGCGCTGTGGACGTTCCAGGGGCAGTACAGCATCAACGTGCCCGCGGTGCTGGCGTCGGTCGTGCTGACCGCGCTGCCGATCCTGGCCCTCTACGCGGTCGGTCGCCGGCAGTTGCTCAGCGGCCTTACCGCCGGCTTCGGCAAGTAACGAGGTTGACCGTCCCCGAGACGGGTAAGCGGCGAAGAACGGGAGGTTATACGCCGCAAAGGGGATATTGTGACCAGCACAGCGACCATCGCCGACCTGTCCACCGCCCGCGACGTGGCCCGGCAGCTCCGGGTCGACTCGGTGCGGACCAGCACGAGTGCCGGATCCGGCCATCCCACCTCCAGCATGTCGGCCGCCGACCTGCTCGCGGTGCTGGTGACCCGGCACCTCAAATACGACTGGGACAACCCGGCCAACGACGCGAACGACCACCTGATCTTCTCCAAGGGGCACGCGTCGCCGCTGCTCTACTCGGTCTTCAAGGCGACCGGCGTGGTCTCCGACGAGGAGCTGATGACCGGCTACCGGCGGTTCGGTCAGCGGCTGGAGGGTCACCCCACGCCGGTGCTGCCCTGGGTCGACGTGGCGACCGGCTCGCTCGGCCAGGGCCTGCCGGACGGCGTCGGCGTGGCGCTGGCCGGCCGCTATCTCGACGAGGTGCCCTATCGGGTCTGGGTGCTCTGCGGTGACAGCGAGATGGCCGAGGGCTCGATGTGGGAGGCGCTCGACAAGGCGGCCTACTACCGGCTGTCCAACCTGATCGCGATCGTCGACGTCAACCGGCTCGGCCAGAGCGGACCGACCGAACTGCAATGGGACCTCGACGCGTACGCCCGCCGGGCCGAGGCGTTCGGCGCCCGGGTGCTCATGATCGACGGGCACGACCTCGACGAGATCGACCAGGCCTACCGGGCGGCCACCGACCGCACCGACGACCGGCCGACGGTGATCCTCGCCCGCACCCTCAAGGGCCGCGGCTTCAGCGAGGTGGAGAACCTCGAGGGCTGGCACGGCAAGCCGCTGCCGAAGGAGATGGCCGACCGGGCGATCCGCGAACTGGGCGGGGAGAGCAGCCTGACCGTGCGCGGCCCGCGACCGATGGACGAGTCGCCGGTCAATCGGGCGGCACCGCTCGGCTCGCCGCCGGACCTCCCGAGCTACGCGGTCGGCGACAAGGTCGCCACCCGCAAGGCCTATGGCGACGCGCTGACCGCGGTCGGCGGCGGCAACCCGCGGATCGTCGCGCTCGACGGCGAGGTGGGCAACTCGACCTACTCGGAGGAGTTCGCGAAGGCGTTCGGCGACCGGTTCTTCGAGATGTTCATCGCCGAGCAGCAGATGATCGCCGCGGCCGTCGGGCTCAGCGTGCGGCGCTACATCCCGTTCGCGTCGACGTTCGCCGCGTTCCTGTCGAGGGCGTACGACTTCATCCGGATGGCATCCATCTCGCGTGCCGACATCCGGCTGGTGGGCTCGCACGCCGGTGTGGAGATCGGCGCCGACGGGCCGTCGCAGATGGCGCTCGAAGACCTCGCCATGCTGCGGGCCGTGCAGGGCTCGACGGTGCTCTACCCGAGCGACGCGGTCTGCGCCGCGAGCCTGGTGCGGTCCATGGTGGACATTCCAGGGGTCAGCTACATGCGCACCACCCGGGGCGCCTACCCCGTGCTCTACGAGGCGGGCGAGTCGTTCCCGATCGGCGGCTCGAAGGTGCTGCGCTCCGGGCCGAACGACGCGGTGACGCTGATCGGCGCCGGCATCACGCTGCACCAGTGCCTGGCGGCGGCCGACGCGCTGGCGTCCGACGGCATCTCGGCCCGGGTGATCGACCTCTACTCGGTCAAGCCGATCGACACCGCGACACTCAGCGACGCGGTAGCCGCGACCGATGGCCGGATCGTCGTCGCCGAGGACCACCACCCGGAGGGCGGGCTCGGCTCGGCGGTTGCCGACGCACTGCTCGCAGCCGGCTCACCGGCCCTGCGGTTGAGCCACCTCGCGGTGCGCGACCTGCCCGGCTCGGGCAACACCGCCGAGCAACTGGCCGCACAGGGCATCGACGCCGACCACATCGCGGCCGCCGCCCGGGCACTGGTGGCCTAGGTGTGCAGGTGGCGCTGCCAGTCCCGCGGGATCCGCTCGGTCGGGCCGGGCACGCCCTGGTCCGCCGGGTGGCTCTCCGGGGCGGCCAGCGCCGGGCCCTCGAGGAACTCGCCGGTCCGATAGTCGTAGAACCAGTCTTCGCCGGGCTCGAACGAGCGCACGATCTTGTGGTCGGTCGTGGTCGCGTGCCGGGTGGCGTGCTGCGCCGGTGAGGTGTCGCAGCAGCCGATGTGGCCGCACGTGGCACAGCGCCGCAGGTGCAGCCACCAGCCGTCACTGGCCAGGCATTCCGCGCATCCGGTGCCGGATGGGGGCACCTCGGGTCGCACGAGTGGTTCGGTCACAACTCCTCCTCGTCGTTGCGGCTTCCCGTAGCGGGAAGGCTACCCCGCGTAAGATCGCCAAGTGAGCGACGTGCTCAACAGCCTGGTCGACCAGCGGGCCATCTGGGTCTACGTGATCGTCGGCCTCGTGGTCTTCGCCGAAGACGCTTTGTTCTTCGGCTTCATCCTGCCCGGCGAGACCGCGGCCATCCTCGGTGGTGTCGCCGCGAGCCTGGGTCACGTCAGCGTGCTGTGGATGAGCGTGATCGTGGTGGCCGCCGCGATCATCGGAGACACGGTGGGCTATGAGATCGGCTCGCGCTGGGGATACCGGCTGCTGCGGGTCAAGATGCTCCAGAGACGCGAGAAACAGGTGGAGTCGGCCCGCTCGTTCATTGCCAGGCGCGGGGGGCCGGCGGTGTTCCTGGGCCGGTTCATCGCGTTCCTGCGCGCGTTCGTGCCGTTCGGCGCCGGCGTGGCGCACATGCACTACCGCAAGTTCCTCGCCTACAACGCGGCCGGGGGCGTGGTCTGGGGCGTGGGCTCGGTGTTGCTCGGCTACCTCGCCGGTCATTCGTACACCATGATCGAGGATGCCCTCGGCAAGTGGGCGGCGATCGGGATCGGTGCGGTCGTGGTGGCCGCGCTGCTGGCCTGGGCCATCTACCGCCGGGTCCGGGAGCGGCACAGCCACTAGGGCCTGTGCGGCTTGGGCGTCCTACAGGCGATCGGCGGCCAGCCGGAGCGCCGCGGCCAGGTCGGCCGGGGTCAGGGCGCCGTCGGGGTCGATCAGCCATTGGATGGCCATGCCGGCCAGCAGCGCCTGCGCCAGCCCACCGAGCAGTCGGGCCTGCTCGCCGTCGCCGGAGGCCCCGAACAGGCCGGCCAGCTCGGCGCGGCCCTGGCGCTGGCCGGCGACCAGGAACTCGTGCACCTCCGGCAGCCGGTCGACCTGGCCGGCCAGCTCGAACTGGGTGGTCCAGAGCGGCCGCTGGGTGCGCACCGAGTCGATCACCGCGGCCCAGACCGCCTCGAACGAGCCGTCGGTGCCGGACAGCTTCGTCGCCAGCTCGGCGCCCCACTCGGCCAGCGCCTCCATCAGCGCCTGGTTGAGCAGCTCCCGGGTCGAGCCGAAGTGGTAGCCGATCGCGGCCAGGCTGACCCCGGCCGCGCTGGCGATGTCGCGGGCCGTGGTGCGGGTGTAGCCGATGTCGTGCAGGCACTGCTTGGCCCCCGCGATCAAGCTCTCCCGGTTTCCCATGCGGTGATTGTACAAGTGTGCAAAACCCGCTTGGTGCACGAGTTGTAACCGGCCGCGCCGATCTGTGACCATGGACTGATGACCGACGAGTGCACCGCCCGCGAGGTGCTCGACCGGGTCGGCGGCAAGTGGAGCATCGCCATCATCGTCGCCGCGGCCCAGGGTCCGGTGCGCTTCACCGAGCTGGAGCGGTCGATCGACGGGATCAGCCGGCGGATGCTCGCGCTCACGCTGCGCAACCTCGAACGCGACGGCCTGCTGCACCGCACCGTCTACCCGACCGTCCCACCGAAGGTCGAGTACGTCGCCACCGACCTGGCCCGGGAGATCTACGACGCGCTGGTCACGCTGATGACCTGGGCCGAGCGGCACCGTGCGGAGATCGCCGCCGCCCGGGCCGCCTACGACCGGCGGGCGGCGGCCGGCGCGTCATGAACCTCGAACTGACCGCCGACTGCTCGCGGTGCGCGGGGCTGTGCTGCGTGGTGCCGGCGTTCGCCAAGTCGGTCGACTTCGCCATCGACAAGCCGGCCCGGCAGCCGTGCCCCAACCTGGGTGGCGACTTCCGCTGTGGGATCCACCGCGACCTGCGGGCCAAGGGTTTCCGCGGCTGCACCGTCTACGACTGCTTCGGCGCCGGGCAGCAGTTGACCCAGGAGACCTTCGGGGGAGCCGACTGGCGGGGCCGGCCGGAGATGCTCAGCGCCTTCCCGGTGATGCGGGAACTGCACGAGTTGCTGTTCTACCTGACCGCGGCGCTCGCACTGACGCTGCCGAAAGCGCAGCACGACGCACTGCTGATGGCGCGGGACGAAACCCACGCATTGACCGGGGGTACGCCGGACGAGCTGATCGCCCTCGACGTGGCGCCGCGCTGGGCCGCCGTGAACGACCTGCTGATCCGGGCGAGCGCCAGCGTCCGGGCGACCGCGCCCGGCCCGCGCCGGGAACGCCGCGGCGCCGATCTGGTCGGCAAGGACCTGCGCCGCACCGACCTGCGTGCGGCCAACCTGCGCGGTGCCTATCTCATCGGCGCCGACCTGCGCGGGGCCGACCTCGGCTGGGCCGACCTGATCGGGGCCGACCTGCGCGACGCCGACCTGCGCGGCGCCCGGCTGCGGACGGCGCTGTTCCTCACCCAGCCGCAGGTCGACTCCGCGAAGGGTGACCGGGCCACGGTTCTGCCGAACGGCCTGCGCCGTCCGGCCCACTGGGCCTAGTTGAGCTGTTCGCCGACCTCGAACTGCACGGCGCCGTTGGCGTCGACGGCGGCGTCGAGCGACTTGTCGTCGAGCACCCGGGCGGCTTCGCCGTCGAGGAACAACTTGGCGCCGTCGGTGTCGACGACCTGGTCGCCTTCCTGGGGCGAGGTCGCGAGGCTCATCGTGAGCGCGCCCTGGGTCGGGTCGGAAGCGATACGCACGCCGGCGCCGTCCGGCAGGTTCTGCTGGCCGGTGAGGTCACGGATCACCGCGACGGCGTTGTCAGTGACTGCGAGCATGGTGAAACCCTCCAGTTGAGCGGCAGGGGATTGGTTGAGACCGCAACTGACAGGGCCGTCCCTACGGCGAGCGGTTCTGCGGCCGTCCAAGACCCACGTAACCCTCCGTCGCCGGATCCCGCAACCGGAACGCGACTTATCCTGGCTTCATGAACCCGTTGCCCGGCTCTGTGTCCATCCGCGAGGTCGCACCCAGAGATGGGCTGCAGAACGAGGATCCGGTCCCCGCCGCGGCCAAGGTCGAGTTGCTCGACAAGCTGTCGGACACGGGCGTCCGCCGGATCGAGGCTGTCTCGTTCGTGCACCCGAAGGCGATTCCGCAGATGGCGGACGCCGACGAGGTGTGGGCCAAGGTGCGCAAGTCACCGGCGGTGCGGTACTCCGCCCTGGTGCCCAACTCGCGCGGCGCCCAACGCGCCCTGGCGGCCGGGTTCACCGAGGTCGAGGTCGTCGTCTCGGCCAGTGACACGCACAACAAGCGCAACGTCAACCGCTCCACCGCCGAGTCGCTCGACGACATCGCCGCGTTGATCGACGAGTTGCACCGGGCCGGGGCCAGCGCCGAGGTGATCGTGGCCACCAGCTTCGGCTGCCCGTTCGAAGGCGACATCGACCCGAAGCGGGTGGCCGACATCGTCGACCGGGTGGTCGCCGACGGCGCTGACCGGATCGCGTTCGGAGACACCACCGGCATGGCCACCCCGCGCCGGGTCGCCGACGTGGTCACCGCGGTGCGCGACCGCCAGCCCGACATCCCGGTGCTGCTGCACTTCCACAACACCCGGGGTACGGCGCTCGCCAACATCCTGACCGCGATGGACCTGGGCATCACCGAGTTCGACGCGAGCGTGGGCGGTCTGGGCGGCTGCCCCTACGCGCCGGGCGCGACCGGCAACGTGGCCACCGAAGAGGTCGTGCACATGCTCGAAGACATGGGCGTCGACACCGGCATCGACCTCGACGCGCTGGTCGAGGCGGCCGCGCTGGCGCAACGGATCGTCGGCCGCGAGCTGCCCTCGGGAGTGTTGCGCGCGGGGCCGCGTACCCGGTTGGTGTCATGAAGGTCGAAGATCTGATCCGGCTGCGCCGCGCGCGGGACCTCATCGACCGCGAATATCCCCGGCCGCTCGACGTGCCGACGCTGGCCCGTGCGGCGCTGATGTCGCCGTCGCACTTCGCCCGGCAGTTCCGCGCCGCGTTCGGCGAGACGCCCTACCAATACCTGATGAGCCGGCGGATCGAGCGGGCCCAGGCGCTGCTGCGCCGGGGCGACCTGTCGGTCACCGAGGTCTGCGTGGCGGTCGGTGCGACGTCGCTGGGCTCGTTCAGCAGTCGGTTCACCGAGTTGGTGGGCCAGAGCCCGTCCGCATACCGGGCCCGCGACCACTCCCGGCTCGCGGCGGTGCCGGCGTGCGTCGCGCAACGGCTGACCCGGCCGACAAAAGCAGGTCTGGAGAAGCGCCGCGCGCCCGCCCCGGCTTAGCGTCGCAGGCATGAACCTGACGCTCTCGCACTGCTTCATCCTCGTCGACGACCAGGACAAGGCACTCGCGTTCTATCGCGACGTGCTCGGTCTCGAGGTGCTCAACGATGTCGCCATGGACGACTGGGGGATGCCCTGGCGCTGGATCACGCTTGGCGTGCCCGGCCAGCCGGGCATCGAGATCGGGCTCGACCCGATGGTCAGCAAGGCACCCGCCGACCAGGAACCGCTGCGGGCCCTGGTTGCCAAGGGCGCACTGGCCGCATTGATCTTCGAAACCGACGACTGCGACGCGACGTTCGAGAAGATCAGGCAGGCCGGCGCCGAGGTGCTGCAAGAGCCGATCGACCAGCCCTACGGGGTACGCGACTGCGCGTTCCGCGATCCGTCGGGCAACATGGTGCGCTTCAGCCAGCGCCGCGCCGGGTAGGAGGGGACCCGGCGGGCCCCCTCCTACGCCCGTCAGACCAGGCTGGCCACGGCCCGCTTGGTGAGCACCGTCGCCAGGTGGCGGCGATAGTCGGCGCTGGCCGACACGTCGTCGCCCGGCCGGGTGCCCTCGGCCGCGCGGGCGGCGGCCGCGCCGATCGCCTCGCGGTTGCCGGCCCCGGCCAGCGCGGCTTCGGTCGCGGTCGCCCGGACCGGCGTCGAGGCCATGTTGGTCAGCGCGACCCGGGCCTCGCTGACCGTGCCGTTGTCGCGCTTGACCATGGCCGCCACGCCGACCAGGGCCCAGCCCTGCGCGACCCGGTTGAACTTCTCGTAGGCGCCCACCCAGGCGCCCTGCTTGGGCACGCGCACCGCGACCAGCACCTCGTCGGCCGCCAGCGCGCTCTGCAGGTAGTCGACGAAGAACTCGGCCGCCGGCACCGTGCGCCGGCCGCCCGGGCCGGCGATCTCCATCTCGGCGCCGAGCACCAGCGCCACCGCCGGCAGGTCGCCGGCCGGATCGGCGTGCGCGAGCGAACCGGCGAACGTGCCGCGGTGCCGCACCTGCCGGTCGGCGACGGTCGCCGTGGCCTTCGCGAGCAAGGGGAGATGCTCGTTGACCAGTGGGTCGCGCAACACCGTGGCGTGGGTGACCATCGAGCCGATGACCAACGTGTCGCCGTCTTCGGTGACGTGTCGCAACTCGTCGATGCCGCCCAGGTCGACCAGCGTGCTCGGTGCGGCGAACCGCATCCGCAGCAGCGGGATCAGGCTCTGCCCGCCGGCGATCACCTTGGCGTCTTCGCCGGCGTCGCGCAGCGTCGACACCGCCTCGTCGACGGTGGTCGGCGCCGCGTAGTCGAACGACGGTGGGATCATGCCGCACCTCCCTGGACGGCCCGCCAGACCCGCTCCGGCGTGCACGGCATCGCGATGTCGTGCACGCCCATCGGGCGCAGCGCGTCGACGATCGCGTTGACGACGGCGGGGGTCGAGGCGATGGTGCCGGCCTCGCCCACTCCCTTGGTGCCCAATGGATGGTCTGGAGCCGGGCTCTCGGTGCGGTCCGTGACGATCGAGGGCAGGTCGGCCGCCGTCGGCAGGGTGTAGTCGACGAACGTGCCGGTCATCAGGTTGCCGTCGGCGTCGTAGATGGCCTCTTCGAAGAGCGCCTGCGCGATGCCCTGTGCGACACCGCCGTGCACCTGACCCTCGACGATCAGCGGGTTGATCACCCGCCCGACGTCGTCGACGGCCACGTATTTGCGGATCGTCACCCGGCCGGTCTCGGTGTCCACCTCGGTCGCGCACAGGTGGGTGCCGTGCGGGAAGGAGAAGTTGACCGGGTCGTAGACCGCGTCGGCGTCGAGCGTCGGCTCGATCCCGTCGGGCAGGTCGTGGGCCGCGAAGACGGCCAGCGAGCAGTCGGCCAGCGTCCGGCCGCCGTCGGGGTTGCCGCGGACCCGGAACTGGCCACCGGTGAACTCGAGGTCGGCCGGGTCGCACTCGAGCATGTGCGCGGCGATCGGTTTCGCCTTCTCGATCACCTTCTGACAGGCGTTGTAGAGCGCGACGCCGCCGACCGCGAGCGAGCGCGAGCCGTAGGTGTCGAGCCCCTTGTAGGAGGTGCGGGTGTCGCCGTGCAGCACCTCGACGTCGTCGAAGGCGACGCCGAGTTGGTCGGCCACGATCTGGCTCCACGCCGTCTCGTGCCCCTGGCCGTGCGGCGACGTGCCGGTGACCACCTCGACCCGGCCGGTGGGCAGCACCCGGATGCTCGCGGTCTCCCAGCCGCCGGCGCCGTAGCGCAGCGAGCCGAGCACCCGCGAGGGCGCCAGGCCGCACATCTCGGTGTAGGTCGAGATGCCGATGCCGAGCTGGACGCTGTCGCCGGTGTCGCGCCGGGCTTGCTGCTCCTGGCGCAGCTCGGCGTAGCCGAACAGCTCCAGCGCCCGGTCGGTGGCCTTGGCGTAGTCGCCCGAGTCGTATTGCAGGCCGCAGACCGTGGTGAACGGGAACTCGTCGGCGTTGATCCAGTTGCGCCGCCGCACCTCGAGCGGGTCGAGGCCCAGCTCGTCGGCGAGCTCGTCCATCAGCCGCTCGATCGCGTAGGTCGCCTCGGGCCGGCCGGCGCCGCGGTAGGCGTCGGTGATCGTGGTGTTGGTGAACACCCCGACGCACTCGAAGCGGTAGGCGGGGAACTTGTAGATCGCGTTGTACATGAACGCGCCGAGGATCGGCACGCCCGGGCCGACCAGGCCCATGTAGGCGCCCATGTTGGCCAGCAGTTTGACCCGCAGGCCGAGGACCGTGCCGTCGCGCCGCGCGGCCAGTTCGAGGTCTTGGATCATGTCGCGGCCGTGGTGTGCCGAGAGCAGGCTCTCGGAGCGCGACTCGGTGAACTTCACCGGCTTGCCGAGCCGCCGCGCGGCGATGAAGGTGATCAGCTCTTCCGGCGTCACCTGGAGCTTGCCGCCGAAACCGCCGCCGACGTCGGGCGCGATCACCCGTACCTTGTGCTCGGGTGTCCCGGTCACCACGGAGATCAGGAACCGCAGGATGTGCGGGATCTGGGTCGCCGACCAGATCGAGTAGACGTCGCCGGTCGGGTCGACCACGACGCTGCGCGGCTCCATGAAGGCCGGGATCAGCCGCTGCTGCACGTAGCGCCGGCGGATGACCACCTCGGCGCCGTCGATCGCCGCGCCGGCGTCGCCGCCCGTGCCCGCCTCGGCGGAGTCGAACACCCAGGTGTAGCCCTTGTTGGTGCCCTTGTCGGCGTGCACCAGGTCGGCGCCGTCGGCGATCGCCTCCTCCATGTCGAGCACGATCGGCAGCGACTCGTAGTCGACCTCGATGGCGGCGATCGCGTCGAGTGCCGCTGCCCGCGAGCGCGCGGCGACGACCGCCACCGCCTCGCCCATGAAGCGCACCTCGTCGACCGCGATCGGTGGCCGGTCGGGGTGCACCATGTCGGCGGTGACCGGCCACGCGCACGGCAGGGCGCCCTGCACGTCGGCCACGTCGCGGCCGGAGAAGACGTCGACCACGCCCTTGACCGCCCGGGCCGGCTCCACGTCGATGCTGGTGATCCGGGCGTGCGCCATCGGGCTGCGCAGGATCGCCAGGTGCAGCATTCCAGGCAGGCTGACGTTCTCGGTCCAGGTGGTGCGCCCGGTGATCAGCCGGGCGTCTTCCTTGCGGCGCCGGGCACTGCCGACCTCGAGCGCCGGCTCTTCGGTGATGGTCATCGGCTCTCCCTCACGGCACCGGCTGGGGGACGGTCTCGGGCGGCACGACATCTCGTTTCAGCCCGGAATCCGGTGTCTCGCCTTCGCCGGCGAGCGGCGACGCCGGCGCCGGGATCGCGGTGCCGTGGTGTTCGCGGATCTCCGCACTCGCCTCGCGGACCGCACGCACGATGTTCTGGTAGCCGGTGCATCGGCAGAGGTTGCCTTCCAGCCCCTCGCGGATCTCTTCCTCGCTGGGGTCGGGGTTCTCTTCGAGCAGGTCGACCGCCGCCATGATCATGCCGGGGGTGCAGAACCCGCACTGCAGGCCGTGTGCCTGGTGGAACGCCCGCTGCACCGGGTGCAGCGTGCGGTCGGGGCCGGAGAGCCCCTCGATGGTGGTGATCTCGCGCTTGTCGGCCTGGACGGCCAGGACGGCGCAACTCTTGACACCCCGCTGGCGTCCGTCGGCGTCGCTCATCAGGATCGTGCACGCGCCGCAGTTGCTGGTGTCGCAGCCGACCACGGTGCCGACCTTGCCGAGCTGTTCGCGTAGGTGATGGACGAGCAGGGTGCGCGGCTCGACGTCGTCCTCGTATTCGACGCCGTCGACCTTGATCGATACCCGGGTCATCAAGCCTCCCGGCTTGCTCA
Organism: Asanoa sp. NPDC049573; assembly: GCF_040676615.1. Classification (NCBI taxonomy): domain Bacteria; kingdom Bacillati; phylum Actinomycetota; class Actinomycetes; order Micromonosporales; family Micromonosporaceae; genus Asanoa; species Asanoa sp. NPDC049573. The sequence goes on along the minus strand of NZ_JBFAPI010000002.1, from coordinate 64,560 downwards.
GGGACGGGCGCGCGGGGGTGGCGCGCTGATCTCAGCCAATCCCTTCGGGTACGGCATGGCAAGGTTTTTTGTGAATCGGATCACCTATTTCGCGATCACGCGCACCAGTTCGTCGAGCGCGTCCAGCGTGTGTCCGGCGACGAAATTGTCGAGATGCGGCAGCGCCGCCGCCATGCCACCGGCCAGCGGGGCGAAACCGGCCTTGCCCCGATGTGGATTGACCCAGACCAGCCGGTACGCGAGCCGCGACAGTCGCTGCGTCTGCGCGGCCAGGGCCGCGGGGGAGCCGCGTTCCCAGCCGTCGCTGAACACCACGACGATCGCGCCCCGGGCGGTGCCGCGCTGGCCCCAGCGGTCGAGGAACGCCTTCAGCGCGTCGGCCAGCCGGGTGCCGCCGTGCCAGTCCGGGATCGCCACCGACGCGGCGTGCAATGCGGCGTCCGGGTCGCGGTGGCGCAGCGCGCGGGTGATCCGGGTCAGCCGGGTGCCCAGCGTGAACACCTCGGTGCCGGTGGGGCGGCGGCGCACGGCGGCGTGCGCGAACCGCAGCAGCGCGTCGGCGTAGGGGCTCATCGAGCCGGACACGTCGACCAGCAGCACCAGCCGGCGGGGGCGCTGGCCGCGCCGCCGGGTGGCCAGCCGGGTCGGCTCGCCGGCGTGCCGCAGCGCCGACCGCACGGTGCGGGTCGGGTCGACCTCACCGCCGCGGGCCGGCCGCCGGCGGCGGCTGCGGCGGGCCGCCGTCTGCGGGCCGAGCAGCGCCAGCAGCCGCCGCACCTCGTCGCGCTCGCGCGGGGTGAGCAGGGCGAAGTCGCGCTGGCGGAGGATCTCGACGGTGCTCGCCGACAGGCCGAGGAGCTGTGGTTGCTCGCCGGTGTCGGCCGCGTCGGCCGGCGGGCCCGAGGTGTAGGGCGCCGCGATGCTGGGCGGGGCCGGCGCCGGGTTGACCAGGCGGCCGGCGGCGGGTTGCTGGCCGCCGAAGTAGGCGGCGAACGCGGCGTCGTAGATGGCCAGGTCGTCGGGCTCGGCGCAGAGCGTCTGCCGGCCGGCCCAGTAGAGCCGTGCCGGCGTGACGGCACCGAGGGCGTCGACCGCGCGCAGCATCGTCTGCACCCGGTCGGGGCCGGCGGCCACCCCGGCATGCCGCAGCGTCCGGGCGAAACCCACCAGCAGCGCGCTGACGTCGCCGCTCATGGCCCGGCGGCGACCAGCGCGTCGAGGCCGGCGGCCCGGACCCGGGTGACGTCTTCGCGATACTTCAGGACCGCGCCCAGCGTGGCGGCGGCCAGGTCCGGGTCGAGCGTGCGGGCACCGAGCGCGACCAGCGCGCCGGCCCAGTCGATGGACTCGGCGACGCCCGGCGGTTTGATCAGGTCGAGTTCGCGCATCCGGCCGGCCGCGGTGGCGACCTGCGCCGCCAACCGCTCGGTGACGGCCGGCAGCCGCTCCCGCAGGATCGCCACCTCGCGGTCGAACCCAGGGTGCTCGACCCAGTGGTAGAGGCAGCGGCGCTTGAGCGCGTCGTGCACCTCGCGGGTACGGTTGCTGGTCAGCACCGTCAGCGGCGGGGTCTCGGCGGCGATCCGGCCGAGTTCGGGCACGGTGATCGCGGCCTCCGCCAGCACCTCGAGCAGGAACGCCTCGAACTCGTCGTCGGCCCGGTCGACCTCGTCGACCAGCAACACGCACGGGCTGGTCTCCAGCGCCCGCAGCAACGGGCGGGCGATCAGGAACCGGCGGTCGTAGAGGCCGGCCTCGATGGTGGCGGCGTCCGGCGGCGCGCCGGTCGCGGTGGCCGCCGCGGTCGCGGCCGCCTCGGCCGCACGCAGGTGCAGGATCTGCCGCGGAAAGTCCCAGTCGTAGAGCGCCTGCGCCGCGTCGAGCCCTTCGTAGCACTGGAGCCGCACGAAGGCGGCGCCGGTCGCGGCGGCCAGCGCCTGCGCGAACGCCGTCTTGCCCACCCCGGCCTCGCCCTCCAGGAAGAGCGGCCGACCCAGCTTCAGCGCGAGAAAACCCGCCGTGGCCAGGCCGTCGTCGGCGAGGTAACCCGTGGTGGCCAAGGCGTCGGCCAGCGCCTGCGGCGATGGGAGCGAAACGGCCAGCGCCTGCGGCGATGGGAGCGAATCGGCCAGCGCCTGCGGCGATGGGAGCGAATCGGCCAGCGCCTGCGGCGAATCGGGCAACGGGGTCGTCACTTGAGCAACTATGCCAGTCAGCCGGCCGCCGGGCGCCGCTCGCGGAACAGCGCCAGCACCACCAGCGGTGCCGCGCAGGCGGCCCAGACCAGCCCGAGCGTGACCGGGTCGGGCAGGGTCGGCAGGGCGAGCGGCCAGTCGGCGTCGAGGAAGACCGGGATGGCCGGGTTGGCCACCACCCAGGCGGCCAGCGCCAGCGGTGGGCCGAGCAGCACACCCAGCAGGACGGGCCAGAGCCGCAGGTGCCGGGCGGCGGAGCGGAGCGTGAGCGCGCCGACGCCCTGCGACCGCAACACCCGGGTACGGGCCGCGCGGTCGGTGTGTTCGGCCGCGGCCACCAGGCCGAGGCCGAGCAGCACCAGAAGCACCGCGAAGCCGGCGCTGACCAGCTCGTAGCGGGTCGCCAGGGCGGCGCCGTCGCGGGCGGCCAGGGTGGCCGCGTCGTGCACCGAGGTCTGGGTGAGGACGGTCAGTCCCGCGGCGGCCAGCCGGGCGATCGCGTCGTCCGGCGCGTCGGCCCCGATCCAGACCTGCGGTGTGCCGCCGGCGCCCATCGGCGCGGCCCGGTCCAGATAGTCGAGGTCGACCAGCAGGCCCGAGGCGCCCAGGCCGGGCAGTGTGGCCAGCGCGCCGACGGGGTCGGCGGGCACCGTCTCGGTGCGGCCGGGCGATGACAGCGCCCAACCTGTGTCGGTCTCGCGCGCGGTCGCCGACGTGGTGCGCAGGATGGGCAGCACCGGCGGCGCGTCGGCGACCAGCAGCCGCTGCGGCACCTGCGAGGTCTGCAGGTCGACGGTGATGCCTTCGGCGTCCCCGGTCATCTTCGGCGCGGTCGCCTCGATGCCGTCTTCGGTGGTGGGCCGCCAGCGGGCCGCGTCGCCCAGCGCGTCGGGCCCCGCGACGACCTTGTCGGGGCCGCCCTGGGCGATCTGGTGCACGGTCACCACCGTCAGCGACCAGATCGGCTGGAATTCCAGGCCGATCAGCCGGCAGGCGGGCTGGCAGCTGGGCAGGCTGCCCTCGTAGACGTGCCGCCCGCGGCGCAGCGCGCCGAGCGACACGGTGCGATCGGCCTCGCCCGGCGCCTGCACGAGGGCCCGCAGCTCCGGTGTGTCGGTGTTGGCGAACTGCACGAACGCCGGGTCGAGACTGTCGCTCTCGACGGTCGCGTCGACCCGTACGCGGCTGCCGGCGATCGACAGCGACGGTGCGCGGGGCGGCCGCAGCCGGTCGCTCAGCTCGGTGGGCACCGAACCGGGCCAGGCCACCTCGGCCAGCCGGTCGGTGTCGGCCGCGACGGTCGTCGGGCCCGAGCCGGTCGCCGGGATACGCACGACGGCCATTGCCCAGCGGCCCTCGGGGTCGGCCTGGCGTACGGCGGTGCGCAGTGCCCCGCCGGCCAACGGGTTGACGGTGAACACCCGGTCGGCGCCGAGTTCGATGCCGGCCCGCCGGTCGCGCGCGGCACCGCCGAGGTCGACGGCGAGCACGGCGAAGCAGAGCAGCGCGACACCGAGGACGGCCAGCGTCACCGCGCGTCGGGGCGCCGAGCGGCGGGACAGCTCGATGCCGGCCAAGGCGCCGGACAGCCGGCCCGCGCGCAGCGCCCGGCCGCCGATCCGGCGCGCGGCCGGACCCAGCAGCCGGGCGGCGAGCAGCGCACCGGCCAGGATGAGCAGGGCGGGGGCGAGGATGCCGAGACCGCCGCGGACCGGGCCGACCGCGTCGCGCGCCTCGATGACGGTGAAGACGGCCAGCGCGACCACCATCGCGTCGATCGTGGCCGAACGCCAGGCGCCGCCCTGCCGGGTGACCTTACGGAGCAGGTCGATGGCCCGGCCGCTGACCAGGGGCCGGTAGGCGAGCGCGGCGGCCAGCAGCGCGCCGGCGGCCGCGACGAGGGCGTAGCGGACGGTGTCGCCGCCGACGAGGTGCAGGCCCCCGCCGGGCACCGCCCGCGCGCCGAGCAGCTGGCCGGCGACGAAGCCGATCGGCGCGCCGGCGAGCAGCGCCACCCAGTCCGGGCCGGCCGCCAACCACCAGCGGTGCGGCACCGGCATGCCACGCAGCGCGACCTGGCCGAGCTCGGTGCGGCGGCTGTCGGAGCCGGACGCCGCGGCCAGGAAGATCACGAACCAGCACAGTGGCACGACGGTCAGCGCGAGCCAGGGCACGAGCGAGCGCACCGCCGCCCGGCTCTGCTCGATCCGGGCGACCAGCGGGCCGGCGCCGCTGACCATCGTGGCCCGGTTGTCGGTGGCCTTGGCGGTGAGCCGGTCGAGTTCGGCCTGGTAGCGGTCGACCCAGTCGGTGGTGAGCTGGGCCGGGTCGGCGATCAGGTCGTAGGCCTGCGTCTCCGGCACCGCCAGGGTGAAGAGCTTGGCGGTGCCGCGCGAACCGAACACCGGCTCGATGCCGACGTTGGTGGCCACGTCGGTGCCGATGCTCGGATTGGTCAGCAGGCCCGGCGGGAACGGCGGGTTGGCACCCCAGTAGGCCTCTGCCGGATCGTTCGGGCGGTAGACGCCGACGATCGAGAGCGCCACCGAGTCGCCGACCCGGACCAGTTCGTTGGCGCCGTCGCGGGTGACGAACTGCGACTGGCGGAACGGCATCGCGTCGCCGACGGCCGCGTGGATCCGCTCGGCCGTGCGGAAGCCGAGCATCACCTCGCCGCGGCCGGTTGGGCAGCGGCCACTGTCCAGGGTGACGTGTGCGCAGACCTGGTCGCGGTAGGACAGCTTGAACGCCGCGTCGACGGCCGGCACGGCCACGTCGAACGAGGCGCCGAAGACGGTCGCGAACCCGGGTGTGCTGATCGCGCCGCCGCCGAGCCGCTCGAACGTGTCACCGGAGGCGCCCGGGTCTTCGCCGGGCCGCTGGAAGCTGAGCACCGTCTCGCCCGGCGCCGCGCCGGCCACCTCGGTCGCGACGATGGTGCGCTCGGCCGCCGCGATGTAGGCGGGACCGGCCACCGCCGCGGCGACCGGCAGGGTGCCGAGCAAAAGCAGCACCGCGGTGCGGCCGCGGGCCGCGCGGAACAGGTCGAGGATCACGGCGATCATGACTGCTCCCCACCGTTGCGACGCGGCAGGCCGGAGGCCAACAGCACGACGAGCGCGTAGACCACGGCGGCCGCGGCCATCGCCAGCAGCAGCGGGACCGCGCGGACGGCGGCGGGCGGTGGCAGCACGTCCCAGCCGTCGGCGAAAACCTTCAGCGGCGCGGCCAGCACCGTGCGGGCGGGCAGCGCCGCGAGCACGCCGGCGACCAGCGCCGCGGCCGACACGACCAGGTAGCCGCCGAGAGTGGCCCGGGTGACCGCGCGTGCGGTCAGCCCCTGCCGGCGCAGCGCGGTGAGCTCGGCGGCGCGCGGCCGCCGCTCCACCGCGACGATGACGCCGAGGGCACCGGCGGCGAGCAGCACCATCAGGGCGGCCGCGAGCAACTGGAACCGGACGGTCGACGGCGGCGCCTGCCGGCTGTAGCGGTCGGTCAGGGCGGCGACCGTGCCGGTGCTGAAGGTGTCGACGCCCTGGCTGGCGAGGCGCGCGGCGAGGTCGGCGGGCGCGTCGTCGGTGGCCCACACTTGGAGCGACTCGCCGCCGCCGAGGTCGCCGCTGAGCAGGTCCGCGGTCTCCAGGTCGACCAGCACCGCGTCGCGGCCGACCCGGGGCAGCGCGGTGGCTTCGGCGGTCACGTCGACCGGCACCTGGGCGCCCGGGAACGCCACCACGTGCGGGTCGCCGGCCGCGAACTCAAGGCCGCGGACGCCGGCCGCGACGGCCGGCAGCCGGTCGGGGCTGTCGTCGACGAACACCGAGGGGTCGACCTGGCCGACCGGCCCGGGCGTGACGACCAGGCCGCCGGCGGTGGTGGTGACCTCGGGTGGTGGCGGCCCCGCGGCGACTGCGGTGCGCCACCGCGACCGGTCGGCGAACGTCGCCGTGTCGACGCCGCCGCTCGCGCCGCGCAACTCGGTGAGCCGCACCGCGTCGGGCGTCGGCCGGTCCGGCGGCGGCGGTGGCGCGTCCGGGGCGACGACCCGTTGCGGGACCTTGGTCAGGCCGGTGAGCCGGAACGACACGAGCCGGCAGCCGGCGGCACACCCCGGCGCCCGCTGGTGGTAGTCCTTCGACCCCGCGGTGACGGTGCCGAACTCGACGGTGACCGTGCCGCCGTCGGTGCCCTGCAGCAGCGCTTCGACCTTGGTCCGGCCGCGCAGACCGGTCGCGGCGAGGGTCAACTCGGTGCCCGTCACGGTCAGCGGCGCGGGCGCCCGCGGGCGCAGCCGCGCGGCGATCCGGCCGGGGTCGGTGCCGCCGTAGTCGCCCCGCCAGCGCGCGACCGCTGCCAGCCGGGTCGCGTCGACGGCCAGCACTCCCAGGTTGGGCGACTCGACGACGGCCATCGCGAACCGACCGTCCGGGTCGACCGCGCGGGTGGCGGCCAGCAGACGGGCCCGGCTGGACGCGGTCACCAGCAACACCCGGTCGGCGCCGATCTCGGTCGACGCCCGCTCGGCGCCGAGCCGGTTGGTGGTGTCGGAGGTGGTCACCGCGACGCAGAACAGGGTGACCGCGGCGGTCAACAGGGCGGTCAGCCGGGGCACCGCGGGCCGGCGGGCGAGTTCGGTGGCCGTGAACGCCACACCCAGGCGGCCGGCCCGCAACGCCCGCCGGCCGACCTTGGCGGCGATCGGCACCAGCACCCGGGCCAGCACCACGCCGAGCGCGAGGGCGAGCAGGGCCGGCGCGAGCAGGGCCAGCCAGGTGCTCTGCGGCGCCGCGCCCGCAGCGGCGGCGACCTCGGAAGGCGGCCGGCTGGCATAGGCGCGGGCCTCGTAGGCGCCGGCCAGGGCCAGGATGACCAGCACCGCGTCGACCGCGCCGTAGCGCCATCCGGTGTGCCGGGGCGGCACCGCCCGCATCAGCAGCGCCACCGGCGCGCCCAGCGCGCGCCGCTCGGCGACGGCCGCGGCCAGGATCGCGCCGACGACGGCCAGCAGCGCGGCGCCGACCGACAGCAGGTCGGTCGTGGTCGCCGAGGTCTTCGCGATGCCGCTGCCGGCCCGCAACGGGATGGCCAGGGCCAGGCCGACCACGCCGCCGGCGAGCATCGGCACGGCGCTCTGGCCGAGGGTGAGCGACAGGATCCGCGACCGGCTGGCGCCGCGCAGCTTGAGCAGGCCCACGTCGCGGTGTCGTTCGAGCGCGCCGTGCCGGACCGCGAGGAACAGCGCGATCCAGCAGAACGCGAGCAACTCGACCAGGCTGATCGGTACGGCGTACACGATGTCGAGTTGGCTGTTGTAGATGACGACCGCGAGCACCCGCAGCGGCACCTGCGGCTCGTAGCCGCGCTCGCCGAGCAACCGCTGGCCGCCGACGAGGTGGTCGCGCACGGTCAGTGGCGCGCTGCGTGAGAACACGTCGCGGCCGGCGACCGCGTCGACCAGGAGCGTGGTGCTCTGCGGTTTGGCGGCGACGATCGTCTCCGGCGTGGTGAGCAGCGGCGCCGTCGTCGCCTGACCGTCGACCTTGAGCAGCCCGCCGCCGGCCCAGTAGTCGCCGTTGGGGTCCTTGACCCGGTAGACGGCGGAGACCGTGAGCGGATAGCGGTCGAAACCGGGCGCGTGGTATTCGATCGGGTCGCCCGGGCCGACGCCGAGTTGGCGGGCGGTCACCTCGTTGACGGCCACCTCACCCGGACGGGCCGGGCAACTCCCGTCGAGGACCACCTCGGCGCAGAACCCGGTGCGGTTGACGAGCAGCACCGTGGCGATCTCGTCGCCGCGCAGGGCCGCGCCGTTGACCAGCAGGCTGCCGTGCACCGACAGGTCGGGCAGCGCGAACGCGTCGCGCACCTCCTGCTCGGCCGAGCTGATCACGTCGGCCCGCAGGTCGGCCTGGTCGACGCCGCGGCGCAGGGTCGCCGTGCGGTCGCTGACCGGCGCGGCCTCGGCGCTCGCGGTGGCCAGGTCGCGGGTGGTCGCGGCGATGTACTGCGGTGCCGCGGCGGCCGCGCCGGCGGACAGGACGGTCAGCAGAAACAGGGTGAGGGAGGGCGCGCGCCGGGTGGCGAGTGCGCGCAGGATCAGCCCGAACATCCTGCTCCTGTCGACCAGGCCCGGCACGTCGCGCGGGCACGCATGGTGGACGCGGCCACCGACGGGAGAGGTTGTCACGTGCCATCGATCTTGTCTGCCCCGTGACCCGACGGTCCGGAACTTGCGTGCACACCGCAGGATGGCTGCATGGAACTCGTCCGCAAATGGTTCGCCCGTACCGGCGCCGTGCTCACCACTGTCTCGCTCGCGGTCTTCGTGCCCGCCGTCGCCTGGGCCAGCACCTCCGGCGCCTACGACGTCGCGGTCGAGGCGGCCCGCAGCCGTCGCCGCGGCGGCGGCATCGGCTTCTTCGGCTTCGCCGGCCTGCTCTGCTGCCTGGTGGTGGTCGCGGCCATCGTGCTGGCCGTCGTCCTGATCAGCCGCAGCCGCAAGAAGCGTTAGCTGGCCAGCGCCGCAGTCGCCTTCTTGTAGAAGTCGGCCCCCGCCTCGCCGGGGGTCGACTTCTCGGCCGCCACCCGGGCGGCCGCGGCGGCCAGCAACGTCCGCACCTCGGCGTGGGCCGGCGGTGGCGGGGCCGGCGAAGGGCCGATCTTGTCGGCGACCGCGCTCTCGAACGCGAGCGCGGTGCGCGCCGGGCCCTCGGCCAGGTCGGCGGCGTTGGTCTCGCGCACCTCGAGGTTGGGCGCGAAACCCCGGTCGTCGCCGAGCACCCGACCGGCCTGGGGGTCGTTGGCCAGGAAGTCGATCACGTCGGCGACCGCTTCGGGCTCACGGGTGCCGCGATAGCCGGCCCAGTAGTAGCTGGCCCGCGGCCACTGGGCGCGCGGGTCGCCGGGGCAGGCGACCAGCCCGAGGTCGTCGTCCACCTGGTCCTGCCAGCCGGCGAACTCGCCGGCCCAGCCGAACGCGGCGGCCGTCCGCCCCTGCACGAGCGCGCGCTCGCCGGTCGGCCCGCCGGCCGGCGGCGTCGCGTCGTCCCAGCGCGCCTCCTGCCACATCGCGAACCAGCGCGCCGCGTCGTCGCGCTGGAAGCCCAGGCCGGCGCCGCGGTAGAGCTCGCGGCCCTGGGCGCGCAGCCACATCCAGAACGCGTCGAGGTCGCCGGACGCGTCCGCCGTGCCGGCGACGTCGCCGCCGCTCGCCCGGGTCACCCGCGCCGCCCAGGCCAGGAACTGCGGGTAGCTCATGCCGGTCTTCGGCTCGGCCACGCCGAGTTCCTTGACCAGCGTGCGGTTGTAGACCAGGGCCGCCGTCTCGGCACCGGCCGCGACGCCGACCACGCGGCCGCCGACCGAGCCGTAGTCGGCCAGCCCTTTCGGGAACCCGGTCACGTCGATCCGGCCCTCGGTGACCGGCGTGGTCAGGTCGAGCAGGAGCCCGCGGCCGGCGTAGTCGACCAGCCGGGCGTCGTCGATCTGGAAGAGGTCGGGTGCGTTGCCGCCGACGGCCTGGGTCGCCAGCCGGTCGTAGTAGCCGTCGGCGCCCTGCCAAGTGATCTTGAAGATGGTGCCCGGATGCCGGGTCGAGTAGAGCTTGAGCGCGGCCTCGGTGCGTTGGGCGCGGGCCTGGTCACCCCACCAGAAGACGGACAGGGTCACCGGACCGGACGCACCCGCGGGCGCGCCGGCCGAACAGCCCCCCAGCGCGAGGGCGACCGCGGCGAGCAGCGCCACCGGCGGCCGGCGAGTGAATCTGCGCACGCACGAACTCCTGGGACTGTCGGTGCCGGACCACCACTACACCGCCCGTTCCAGGCCATGTCAACGCCACGTGATCTACTGAGATCGTGGAGCTGGTGCACCAGGGCAAGGTCCGTGACCTCTACGCCGACGGCGACGACCTGCTGCTGGTCGCGTCCGACCGGCTGTCCGTCTACGACGTCGTGCTGCCGACGCCGATCCCTGACAAGGGCGCGATCCTGACCCGGCTCTCGCTGTGGTGGTTCGAGCGGCTGGCCGACCTCGTGCCCAACCAGGTGATCTCCGCGACCGACGTGCCGGCCGAGTTCGCCGGCCGGGCGATCCGGGTCCGCCGGCTCGACATGCTGCCGGTCGAGTGCGTCGCGCGCGGCTACCTGACCGGCGGGGGCATGCGCGAGTACGAGCGGACCGGCGCGGTCTCCGGCATCCCGCTCGGGCCCGGCCTGGTCGAGGCGCAGCGGCTGCCCGAGCCCCTCTTCACGCCGTCGACCAAGGCACCGGCCGGCGCGCACGACGAGCCGATCTCGTTCGACCAGGTGATCGGCGAGGTCGGCCGGGAGACCGCCGAGGCGATCCGCGACATCACGCTGGCCGTCTACCGGCGCGGTGCCGACCTGGCCGCCGAGCGCGGCGTGCTGATCGCCGACACGAAGATCGAGATCGGCCGCGCACCCGACGGCACCCTGGTGCTCGCCGACGAGGTGCTGACGCCCGACTCGTCGCGGTTCTGGCCGGCCGACGACTACCAGCCGGGCCGGCCCCAGTTCTCGTTCGACAAGCAGTTCGTGCGCGACTGGGCGACCGGCGCCGGCTGGGACAAGAAGTCGCCGCCGCCTGCGGTGCCCGACGACGTCGTCGCGGTGACCCGCGCCCGCTACATCGACATCTACGAGCGCCTCACCGGCGAAGCCTGGTAAGGGTCTGTCCTGCCGGTCAGGGCAGACCCTTCAGACCCAGTCCAGCGTACGAGCGACCGCCTTGCGCCACTGGTTCCATTCGGCCTCGCGGCGGGACTTGTCGATGACCGGCTGCCATTCGCGGTCGGGTCGCCAGTGTGCCCGCAGGGCGTCGAGGTCGGGCCAGAAGCCGACCGCGAGCCCGGCCGCGTAGGCGGCGCCCAGGCAGGTCGTCTCGGTCACCCGGGGCCGGACCACCGGCAGGTCGAGCACGTCGGCCAGAGACTGCATGAGCAGGTTGTTGACGGTCATCCCGCCGTCGACCCGCAGCCGGCGCAGCGCCACGTCGGTGTCGGCGTCCATCGCGTCGACCACCTCGCGGGTCTGCCACGCACTGGCCTCCAGCGCCGCCCGGGCCAGGTGGGCCCGGGTGATGTAGCCGGTCAGCCCGGCGATCACCCCGCGCGCGTCGCCGCGCCAGTGCGGCGCGAACAGGCCCGAGAACGCGGGCACGATGTAGCAGCCGCCGTTGTCGTCGACGGACCCGGCCAGTGCCTCGATCTCGTCGGCGCTGCCGATCACGCCCAGGTTGTCGCGCAGCCATTGGACCAGCGCCCCGGTCACCGCGATCGCGCCTTCGAGGGCGTACGCCGGCGGCTGCGCACCGACCTGGTAGCCGACGGTCGTGAGCAGCCCGTGTCGCGATACCACCGGGGTGGCACCGGTGTTGACCAGCAGGAAGCTGCCGGTGCCGTAGGTGCACTTGCCCTCGCCGGGCGCGAAGCAGGCCTGGCCGAACAGCGCCGCCTGCTGGTCGCCGAGCGCGCCGGCCACCGCGACGCCGTCGATCCGGCCGCCCCGCGCGTGGCCGTAGACCTCGGCCGACGAGCAGATCGACGGCAGCATCGCCGCGGGGATCGCGAGCGCGTCGAGCAACTCGGGACTCCAGTCCAGCGTGCGCAGGTCCATCAGCATCGTGCGGCTGGCGTTGGTCACGTCGGTGACGTGCCGGCCGGTCAGGTTCCAGATCAGCCAACTGTCGACGGTGCCGAAGAGAACCTCGCCGCGCTCGGCCCGGTCGCGCAGACCGTCGACGTTGTCGAGCAGCCAGCGCAGCTTGGGACCGGCGAAGTAGGTGGCCAGCGGCAGCCCGGTGATCCGGCGGATGTCGGCGGCGCGGTCGTCGAGCGTACGCAGGATCGGCTCGGTGCGGGTGTCCTGCCAGACGATCGCGGGGTGCACCGGCGCGCCGGTGGCCCGGTCCCAGACCACCGTCGTCTCGCGCTGGTTGGTGATGCCGAGTGCGGCGATCTCGTAGCCGGCCACCGCCTCGTCGACCACCGCCCGCACGTTGGCCCAGATCTCCGCGGCGTCGTGCTCGACCCAGCCGGGCCGCGGATAGTGCTGGCGGTGCTCGCGCCGGGCGACGGCGACGATCGCACCGTCGGCGTCGAAGACGATGCAGCGTGACGAGGTGGTGCCCTGATCGATGGCGGCGACGTAAGGCATGCCGGCCATTGTGCCGACGATTACGCCGCCCGAATAGGATCGTGGCGTGCGCGAGATCGCGGTCTTCAGTGGTGGAGCCCATCCGGAACTGGCCGCCGACATCTGTGACCACCTCGGTGTGCCGCTGCAGCCGACCCGGGTCTCCCGGTTCGCCAACGACTGCCTCGAAGTGCAGTTGCAGGCCAACTGCCGCGAGCGCGACGTCTTCCTGATCCAGCCGATCGTGGCGCCGACGCAGGAGAACCTGGTCGAGCTGCTCTTCATGATCGACGCGGCCCGGGGCGCGTCGGCCGGGCGGATCACCGTGGTGCTGCCGCACTTCGCCTACGCCCGGTCCGACAAGAAAGACGCGCCGCGGATCTCGATCGGCGCCCGGCTGGTCGCCGACCTGCTGGTCTCGGCCGGCGCACACCGGGTGCTGGCGATGACCCTGCACTCGCCGCAGGTGCACGGCTTCTTCAGCGTCCCGGTCGACCACCTGCACGCGCTGCGCGAGTTGGCGGCGCACTTCCGCGGCGAAGACCTGAGCGAGACGGTGGTCGTCTCGCCCGATCTCGGCAACGCCAAGGAGGCGGCGGCGTTCGCGCGGATGCTCGGCACGCCGGTCGCCGCCGGTGCCAAGCAGCGCTACCAGGACCGGGTCCGGATCAGCGCGGTGATCGGCGACGTCACCGACCGCGACGTGATCGTGCTCGACGACGAGATCGCCAAGGGCAGCACGGTGATCGAGTTGGTCGACCACCTGCACCAGCTCAAGGCCCGGTCGATCCGGCTGGTCTGCACGCACGGCCTGTTCGCCGGCGACGCGCTCGACCGGCTGGCCGCCCTGCAGGGGGTGCAGGAGATCATCTGCACCAACACCGTGCCGATCCCCGTGGAGAAGCGGATCCCGCAGCTCACCGTGCTGTCGGTCGCACCGGCGCTGGCCGAGGCGATGCGCCGCATCCACAACGGCGAGTCCGTCTCCGCGCTGTTCGCGTAGGTCGTGCCCCGCCGATCAGGACACGACTAGCGCAACACGGCCGCGGCCTTGCGCACCGCGCCGGTCAGCGCGGTGAGCACCGACGAGTTGAGCTTCCAGTGCTGCCAGTAGAGCGAGACGTCGAGGTGCTGGCCGCCCGCCAGCCGGACCACCCGGCCGGCGGCAAGGTCGCCGCCGGCGATCTGCTCGGGCATCAGCCCCCAGCCCACGCCGAGCCGGATGGCTTCGGTGAAGCCCCAGGCCGACGGCACGTAGTGGGTCGGCGGCTCGGGCGGTCGCGGGCTCAGTGACCGCAGGAACCGGTGCTGCAACCGGTCCTTGCGGTCGAGCACCAGCATCGGCGCGGCCGCGAACTCGGCCGGCGTGCCGCCCTCGGGGAACCAGCGCGCCGCCACCGCCGGCGAGGCCGTCGCCAGGTAGCGCATCGCGCCCAGCCGCTCCGCCCGGCAGCCCTGGACCGCCTCGCGCTGCGCGGTGACGGCGGCCATCACGGCGCCGTCGCGGAGCAGGTCGGCGGTGTGGTCCTGGTCGTCTTCGCGCACGTCGAACAGCACCCGGTCACCGGCCGTCACCAGCGCCGGGAGAAACCAGGTGGCCAGCGAGTCGGCGTTGACCACCACCGCCGCGCGGGACCACGGCACGTCGCGGTGGCCGGCCGCGGCCAGCGCCTCGCGCTCGAGCACCGCGATCTGGCCGGCCAGCCGGAGCAAGGGGCGGCCCGCCGGCGTCGCCCGGCATGGCTTGGCGCGGCGCAGCACCACCTGGCCGACCGCCTGCTCCAGGGCCTTGATCCGCTGGCTGACGGCCGACGGGGTGACGTGCAGGGCCCGCGCCGCGGCCTCGAAGCTGCCCTCGTCGACCACGGCGGCGAACGTCGCGAGCTGCGTCGAGTCGAGCACCATGATGAAAAATTCTAAACAAGGGTGAAAAAACTTAGCTGGAGTACGGGCAGCCGATCATCGTACGGTTCGGCCATGCTCACCACCGTCCTCGCCGGGTTCGCCAACTCGATCGCGCTCATCGCGGCGATCGGGGCGCAGAACGCCTTCGTGCTCCGCCAGGGCCTGCGCCGCGAACACGTCTGGGCGGTGGTGGCGGTCTGCGCGCTCTCCGACGCCCTGCTGATCACCCTCGGCGTCGCCGGCCTGGGCACGGCGATCGCCGACCGGCCGGCGCTGCTCCAGGCGGCCAAGTGGTGCGGCGCCGCGTTCCTCCTGGCCTACGCCGTGCTGGCCGCGCGCCGGGCGGTGCGCCCGGCGGCGCTGGAACCGGGCGAGGGCCGGCCCGCGACGCTGCGCGCCACGGTGGTCGCCTGCCTCGCCTTCACCTACCTCAACCCGCACGTCTACCTCGACACCGTGCTGCTGCTCGGCGCGGTCGCCAACCAGCACCGCTACCAGTGGGTGTTCGCCGCCGGCGCGGCCGCGGCCAGCGCGTTGTGGTTCGCCGCGCTGGGCGGCGGGGCCCGCAAGCTGGCGCCGGTGTTGGCCCGCCCCGGCGCCTGGCGGGTGCTCGACGGCGCCGTCGCCGCCATCATGGTCGCGATCGCGGTGAGCCTGCTGCTCGGCTGACCTCGGCGGGTCCAACGTCGACGGTCCCTCCGGCGGGACTACAAAACGACGGGTTGCGCGCACGCGGTGTGCGACTCCACCCTCTTGACAGGCGGCACCATTCACGAAACACGATCGGGTGAGTCGACCGATCGGCGAAGGTGCACGACCGGGTGAGAGGGGGACGGCATGGATCGCGAGCCGGTTCCGGCGGTCGACGGGCCGGGCGGAGAGCAGTCGCGACAGCCGGCCGCGGTCGCGGTGGAGACCGTGGTGCGCCTGTTGGCGCCGGACGCGACGGGCGTGCCGGTGCACTGTGGCCTGCACTACGACCCGCGCGACCCCTATGCGGTGCAGGTGCGGTTCTTCCTCGACCGCCGGCGGCTCGAGGCGATCAGTTGGTCGTTCGCGCGCGAGTTGCTGGCCGCCGGCCTGCACGAGCCGAGCGGCCTGGGCGACGTGCGGGTCTGGCCCTGGCGCACGACGCAGGGCGACGCGGTCGCGCTGGCGCTGAGCTCACCCGACGGCCAGGCGTTGCTGGAGGCACCGCGGGCGACGGTCGCCGCGTTCCTCGACGACACCTACACGCTGGTGCCGCGCGGGCGCGAGTCCGATCGCCTCGACCTCGACGCCGACGCGTGGTTGACCGGGCAACTCCTACCCGAGCTACCAGACCCGGCCGACCCCGATCTCGATCAAGACGGCCGATAGCCCAGCGAGTCGCCGACGCCGCTGATCTCGATGACCCGGGCCACGTGGCCGTGTGCACCGGTCACCCGGAGCCAGCCGCCGGCCTCGGCGCAGCGCCGGTCGCCGCGCACGAAAGTGGTCAGCCCGGCCGAGTCGCAGAAGGTCAGCGCGGTGAGGTCGACCACCAGCCGGGGCGTGCCGCCGCCGGCCAGTTCCGTGACCCGGGCCAGCAACTCGGGCGCGGTCGACATGTCGAGCTCTCCGGCCAACCGCAGCAGCACCGCGTCGCCGACCTGGCCGGTGGTCACCACGAGCGGCGCGATGACCTCGGTCTCCTCGATGCGCGGCCCGCCCGAGGCCTGTCTGGGCGCCGCGGGATCTGTGCTCACTCCACCCGCTCTCCGGTGCCGGCCGCCTCGGCCCGCCGAGAGTTGCCGTCGAGGGCGGTGCTGATCCGCACCGTCGTGCCGGCCGGGCCGGTCGCCACCTTCATGCTGTCGCTGAGCTGACCGGCGAGCCACAACCCCCAACCGCCCGCCGTGTCGGGTGCCGGGCGCTCGTGGTTGGCCAGCTGGTCGGGGCCGATCCCGGCGCCGCCGTCGGAGACCTCGCAGACCAGCGTGTGGTCGGCCCGCCAGAGCAAAAGCCGGCCGGCGCCGCCGCCGTGCCGGACGGCATTGGTGATCAGCTCGTTGACGGCCAGGACGAAGTCGTCGAGCCGCTGGTCGCGCAGCCCGGCCGCTGACGCACAGGCGGTGAGGGAGTGCCGGAGATCGGTCACCTGACCCCGGGAGAACGTTTCGGCGAGCAGGGCCAACTCGGTGGTGGGCACACCCGCGTCCGGCGTATGGTGCCCGTCCTCGGTCATGTGCCGCCCCGGAGGTGCTAGTCATGTGGGCGCCTCGCGGCAGCCCGGAGCGACCGTCAACGCGGCGGTGGCCCCCAATCACATTACGTCCTGCCGTCCAGCGCCGCATCCGCCCGCCACAGCGCCGATCTCAAGCGCGTGTCACGGTGGTCGGGTCTGTGGGATCGTCGGAGCGTGCCGGACAACCGGATGGTCCCCGGAGCGGACGGCCCACTGGCCGCCCTGATCGACGCCGCCGTCGCGGTGTTGGCGGAGCGGCTGGAGTGCTCAACGGGAGAGGCGAGACAGCGGTTGCGCGAACTCGCCGGCCGGTCCGGCGTGTCCGAGGCGGAAACGGCGGCCGCCGTCCTCGACAGCACCCGCCCGCCCGACACCCAGGCACCGTTCGAAGAGGTCCGCCGGATGGCCACGGCCGCGGCCGCCGAGGCCGCCGCGATGGCGGCCCGGGCCGTCGCCGCGCCGGGCCGGGAGCCGCTGGCCGACCTGGCCGGCACGCTGCGCGAGCGGCTGGCGGTCGAGGTGGGCACCGACGCGATCGCGGTGTACGCCGTCGAGCCGGACGCCTCGCTGCAGCTCGTCGGCGCCTCCGGGGTGCCGGCGGCGGTGGTCGACGCGTGGAGCCGGGTGCCGGCGCATCCGCCGACCGAGGCCGGCTACGTCGCCCGTACCCGGGAACCGCTCTTCCTGGCCGACCGCACCGCGACACCGCCGCACTACCTGCTGGTCGGCGGCCCCGGCGCGGAGTGGCCGTCGCGCGCGGTCGTGCCGGTCGGCGACGGGGTCGCCGTCGTGGTCGCCTTCTTCGTCCGACAGCAACCGTTCCCGCCGCGAGTACGCGAGGCGGTGATCCGGGTGGTCGACCAGGTCGCCGGCGAGATTGTCGAGCGGCTGCGGGCCCACCCGCACCAGGCCGGTTGGATCACCGACGCGCAGTCGATGCTCGACGCCATGCCCGGCGCGGTCGGCGTCTCGGTGCCCATCCGCGACGCGGCCGGCGCGATCGTCGACTGGGTGCTGGTCGCGGCCAGCCCGGAAGCGACCGACGTGACCGGCAAGCGCGGCCGCGAACTGGTCGGCACCAGCGTGGCGAGCGCCTACCCGACCATCGTCGGCACCGAGGTGTGGCACTCGCTGGCCCAGGTGATGAGCTCCGGCCGGCCGCGCGAGGTGGGCCCGTTCACCTACCTGGCGCAGGTGCCGGGCGTCGAGCCGGCGGTGTTCACCGTGCGGATCTCCCGGTTCGGCGGCGGGATCCTGCTCACCTGGACGCGACACGACGAGGAGCGCCGGCTGGCCTCCCGGATCGCGCAGACCGAGCGGCTGGGCCGGCTCGGCTGGGGCGAATGGGACCTGACCACCGGCAGCGTCTACTGGTCCGAGGGGCTCTACGCGATCTTCCAGCGCGATCCGGAGGCCGGGCCGCCGACCCTCGACGAGGCCGCTGACCAACTGCACCCGCAGGACGCGCCGCGGATCGCGCCGCAACTGGCCCGGGTCTTCGAGCGTGGCCAGCCGGCCGACCTCAACTACCGGATCGTCGTCGGGGGCCAGGAACGGCACCTGCGCGCCCGGTTCGAGACCATCCGCGACCGCACCGGCCGGGTGCTCAAGGTCTACGGCATCGTGCAGGACGTCTCGGCGGGCGAAGCGGCCGCCCGGGACCGGGCCCGGCTGGTCGACATCGAGGCCGAACTGGCCGAGCGGCTGCGCAGCCAGCAGACCGAGCACCGGCTGGTGACCGCGCTGCAGCAGATCATCCTGCCGATCCCGACGGGGGTGCTGCACCTGCCCGAACTCGACGTCGCGGTCCGCTACCTGCCGGCCGAGGTGGTCAGCCGGGTCGGCGGCGACTGGTACGACGTGGTCGAACTGCCCGGCGGCCGCAGCCTGCTCGCGGTCGGCGACGTCGCCGGGCACGGCATCACCGCCGCCGCGACGATGGCCCGGCTGCGCCACTCGGTGGCGGCGCTGGCGGTGACCAGCACCGACCCCGGCGAGCTGCTCGGCTATCTCAACCGGATCGTGCACGACGACGCCAGCGAACCCACGGCGACCGTGGTGGTGGCACACTTCGATCCCGTGACGCGCGCGTTGACCTGGGCCCAGGCCGGGCACCCGCCACCGATCCTGGTCTCCGGCGGCACCGCGGCGGCGCTCACCCGGCCGCCCGGGATGATCGTCGGCGCCCGGCCGGACAGCACCTACGACACGGTCACCACCACGCTGGCCGACGGAGACACGGTCCTGCTCTACACCGACGGCCTGATCGAGCGCCGGGGCGGCTACGACGCCGACTGGCTCGGGCCGCTGCTGCGTACCCTCGCCGGAACCGGTGAGCTGCCGATCGACGCGCTGATCGAGCGCCTCCAGCCGGCCAACCCCGGCGACGACACCTGCGTTCTCGCACTGCGCCTGCGGCCGCTGTGACCCCGCCACCACGGCCGGCGCCGTCCGTCGGGCTGCAAGGGCCGCTGTGGCGCGCCATCGTGGTGTTCCGGTTCGCCTCGCTGGCGTTCGCGCTGGCGCTGATCGCCGGCAACGTCCGCTACTACGCGCGCCCGCTCGGCGCGATCCCGGTGGTCCTCGTGATGATCGGCTGGACGGTGGCGGCGAGCTGGCTCTACGCCCGGCCGCGGCGGCGCGGTTGGCCGCTGCTGATCGCCGACGTCGCGGTCACCGCCGCGGTGCTGCTCTCCGCCCAGTTGGTGATCGGCAGCGCGGCCCTCGCCCGGGGCACGCCCGGGATGGCCGTCGCCTGGCTGGCCGCGCCGGTGCTGGCCTGGGCGGTCGCCGGCGGCCGGCGGCTCGGTGTGACGGCGGCGCTGCTGGTGGGTCTGGCCGATGTCGCGGTGCGGCCGCGGCTCAACCAGGCGTCGGTGACCGGCACGACGCTGATGCTGCTGGCCGCCGTCGGCGTCGGGCACGTGACCCGGCTGGCCGCGATCGCCGAGGCGCGGCTGCAACGGGCGGTCGAACTCGAAGCGGCCAACCGGGAGCGCGAACGGTTGGCCCGCGACATCCACGACTCGGTGCTCCAGGTGCTCGCGCTGGTCCGGCGACGCGGCGCCAGCCTCGACGGTGAGGCCGGCGAGCTGGCCCGGCTCGCGGGCGAGCAGGAGGCCGCGCTGCGCCGGCTGATCGCGACGGGCGCGCCGCCGACGCCGAGCGGCACCGTCGACCTGGGCGCGCTCGTCACGGCGTACGCCAGTGACGTGGTCTCGGTCGCCGCCCCCGCGACGGCCGTGCCGCTGCCCGCCGAGACCTCCACCCAGGTCGCCGCAGCGGTCGGTGCCGCGCTCGACAACGCCGCCCGGCACGCGGGCCCGGCCGCGCGGGTCTTCGTGCTGGTCGAGGACGAGCCCGGCGCGGTCACCGTGACGGTCCGCGACGACGGCACCGGCATCCCGGCCGGGCGACTCGAAGCGGCCGAAGGGGAGGGCCGGCTCGGCGTCGCGCAGGCCATCCGCGGCCGGATCGCCGACCTCGGCGGCACCGTCCGGATCCACTCCGCGCCGGGGCAGGGCACCGAGATCGAGATGACAGTTCCTAAGGTGTCGCTATGACCGAGCGGATCCGGGTGATGGTGGTCGACGACCATCCGATGTGGCGCAGCGGTGTCGCCCGCGACCTCGCCGAGGCCGGCTACGACGTCGTGGCGACCACGGGGGAGGGGCGCCAGGCGGTCCGGATCGCCGGTGCGACCCGGCCCGACGTGGTGGTGCTCGACCTGCAACTGCCCGACATCTCCGGCGTCGAGGTGATCCGCGGCCTGCGCGCCGCGCTGCCCGACGTGCGGGTGCTGATGCTTTCGGCCAGCGGCGAGCAGCAGAGCGTGCTCGACGCGGTGAAGGCGGGCGCGGCCGGCTACCTGCTGAAGTCGGCGGCACCCGACGAGTTCCTGGCCGCGGTCGCGGGGACGGCCGCCGGCGAGGCCGTGTTCACGCCCGGGCTGGCCGGCCTGGTGCTGGGCGAATACCGGCGGCTGGCGGCGACGCCCGAGCCGGCCGACCGCGCGGCGCCGGCGTTGACCGACCGGGAGACCGAGGTGCTCCGGCTGGTGGCCAAGGGGCTGTCCTACAAGCAGATCGCCGAGCGGCTCACCCTGTCGCACCGGACGGTGCAGAACCACGTGCAGAACACGCTCGGCAAGCTGCAGCTGCACAACCGGGTCGAGCTCACCCGCTATGCCATCGAGCAGGGCCTCGACCAGCTCTGACCGGTCATTCGAACGGCGGGTCCTCGGTCTCGTGCATCGCCAGTTCCTCCGCCGTGGCACCACCGCCGGCGGCGCCCGCGTCCTCGGCGATCGAGTCGCCCTCGTCGTCGAAGAGCGCACCCTCCGGCTCGTCTTCGCCCGCGAACTGCGCCGGGTCGACCAGACGCCCTATCGGCGCGCCACCGTCGCCGATCTCGAGACCGTCGGTGTCGTACAGCGAGGCCTCGGACCGTGAGTCGTCGCCGGGGCCGTCGTCGAGCACGTCGGCGTCGAGCTGTGACTGGTCGCGCTCGGTGCCGATGTCCTCCTCGTCGCGGATCTGCGCGTCGGCGGGTGTCGCCAGCGGATCGTCGACCTCTTCGGGCAGGTTCTCCCGGGCCAGCTTGTAGTCCAGCGACTCGCCCTGCTCGGCCTCCTCGCCGGTGGTGCCGAAGCGGTCGACCGCCAGCGGCGAGTCGACCGGTAGCGCGGTCGGGTCCGGGCCGCTGGTCTCCCGTTCGGACTCCACCTCGTCGTAGGCGGTCGAGTCGTCGTCGGCGGTGCCCGGCAGGCCTTCGCTTTCCGGGTCGGACCAGGGCCGTGGGTATTCGTCTTCGCGCGGCATACCGGGTCTCTACCCGGCACAACCGGCGGTAACCGGATGTATTGCCGGCGCGCCGGTCAGAAGCTTGGCGTGCGGCAACTAATCGGTTCGGTTTTCATTGCTCCACTCGCGCACAGCGACGTAGGGTCACGTTTAGGGGATGGCCGCGCTTCGCGGCGGTCTCCGGGGTGCTCATCACGCGGGCATCAGATCGCACAATCCAGAATCCGGTGCCGACTCCCCCCGCCCCACCAGGGCGGCGGCGAGGCGAACGAGGAGGCTGCGCGATGACCCTGCAAAGCGGCATGCCCGCTTCCGGTGAACTTGACCTTCCGGCCCTCGACGCGGTCGCCATGTCATATGCCCAGCGTTCGGGAGATGATGCACGGCGGCTGGCGCGGGAACGCCTGGTGCGCTCGGCGATGCCCTTCGCGGGCCGGCTGGCGCGGCGCTACCGGGGCCGCGGCGAGCCGATGGACGACCTGGAGCAGGTCGCCCGTCTGGGACTCTTGAAGGCAGTCGACCGTTTTGACCCCGAACGTGGGGCTTTCACCGGTTTCGCGGCTGCGACCATCATCGGCGAACTCCGCCGGCATTTCCGCGACCGCACCTGGGGCGTCCACGTCCCGCGGCGGATGCAGGAGCTCAGCATCGAGGTCAACCGGGCGTCCACCGAGATGACCGCGCGCCTGCGCCGCTCGCCGACGGTGCCCGAGCTGGCCGAACGCCTGCGGGTCGACGAAGACGACGTGCTGGCGGCGCTGGAGACGGCGGCCGCCTACACGCCGCTGTCGCTCAACATGCCGGCCCGCGCCGAGAGCGAGGCCGAGCTGGGGGACCTGATCGGCGGCGCCGACGTTGGCCTGGAGGCGGTCGACGACCGGCTGACGGTGGCCAGCCTGCTGTGCCGCCTGCCGGAACGCGAACGGCGCATCCTGGCGCTGCGCTTCTACGGCAACAAGACGCAGACCGAGATCGCCACCGAGCTGGGCATCTCCCAGATGCACGTGAGCCGGCTGCTGTCCCGCGCGCTGGCCTGGCTCCGCGAGGCGATGCTGAGCGACGCACCGAAGCAGTGGCAGGCCGGCACCGGCCCCGGCGAACACCACGAGATCACCGTGCAACGCCGCGACCGGGCCGGCCTGGTCCGTCTCGACGTGGCCGGCGAGGTCGACCGCGACACCGCCGACCCGCTGCGGGCCGCGCTGCTCGATGCGGTGGAGGCGGTGGCCGGGCGGCCACAGCCACGCGAGGTGGCGGTGAGCCTGGCGGGCGTGCCGATCATCGACGCGGCCGGCGTGTCCGCACTGCTGGCCGGGCTGGAAGCGGCCCGCGCGGCCGGAGTGCGGCTGCGCATCGGCGACATGCAGGTCTACGTGCGCCGCACCCTTCGGGTCGCCGGCCTCAACCCGATCATGTCGGCCCCGCACAGCTGATCGTTCAGTCGGTGTAGTCCGGTGCCACGACCGACCAGACGACCTTGCCGTCGGGCAGGTCGGTCACGCCCCAGCGGAGGGCGACCGCCTGGATCAGCAGCAGCCCCCGGCCGCCGTAGGCGGTGGTGGGCACCGGGCCGGCGTAGACCGGCACCGCCGTCGACCAGTCGCGGACCGACAGGTGCAGGGTGTCGCCGTCGACGCCGCGGCCGACCAGCACGGTCATCGAGGTGTCGGCGTGTGCGACCACGTTGTTGACCAACTCCGTGACGACGATGCAGGCCGGGCCGGCGACGGCCGGCTGTTCCCAGCGCGCGCAGGCCTCGGTGACCAACTCGCGGGCCCGCCGGGCGGCGCCCGTCACCGGCTCGAGATCGGCGCGGAGCAAGCTATCCGCGGAATGCGGAGGCGGGCGGTCGGCGCGATCGGCCAGCCGGAAGCCGACGCCTTCCCACGGGCCGGCGAACGCGAGCGGCACGCTGATCATCGGCTGGCGCGAGGGCCAGTCGGCGGTTTCCCGGGCCACCTCTTGAAACGTCGACAGCACGGTCGGGTCGTCGATCCGCGGGCCGGTCACCTCGATGACGGCCGGCGTGCGGTCGGCCACGACCGACAGCAGGGCACCGCGCAGCGCCTCGGCCGACCG
Source organism: Asanoa sp. NPDC049573 (assembly GCF_040676615.1). Lineage (NCBI taxonomy): Bacteria > Bacillati > Actinomycetota > Actinomycetes > Micromonosporales > Micromonosporaceae > Asanoa > Asanoa sp. NPDC049573. The sequence goes on along the minus strand of NZ_JBFAPI010000002.1, from coordinate 41,219 downwards.
CTGGTCGAGCACACCCTGGAGCTGGACGACCGCGTAAGGCTCGTCGTCGGCCACCAGAAAATGCACGTCGGTCGGCATGATCGCTCCATTGTGCATGTCGGGGACGTACTCATGCGTCCTGGTCACCATCGCCGGCTCCGGGTGTGGCGGCGGGTGACGGCCGCGATAGTGCCCGCGGCGGTGCCGGCGGCCAGGCCCAGGACAGCGGACACCCGTACCGTCGCCCGTCGTCGGTCGCCTCCGGTCGGGATCGGCGTCGGGCGCCAGTTGACCCGGAGCCGGGCGGCGACCCCACCGGCGTACGCCTCCCGTCGTGGTCGGGTCAGCAGCCGCACGATCGTGTGGGCCGCCACCTCCGGCGGCTGGACCGGGGGTGGCGGCGCGATCCGCCGGCCGGCGGCGTACTGGCGCACCGGAGCCGCCGTGCCGGCGGGCAACACGGTGCAGATGGCGATCCGCTTCTCGCCGGTGACCCGCAACTCCTGGCGGACCGTGTCGGCGAGGCCGCGTACGCCCTGCTTGGCCGCGTTGTAGATCGACTGGTAGGGCAGCGCGACGGCGGCCAGCGCGGAGGCGTTGTTGACCAGCACCCCGCCGCCGGCCGCGCGCAGGTGTGGCAGAGCGGCCCGCATCCCGTACGCGGCGCCCAGCAGGTTGACCTCGATGACCTGGCGGAGTTGGCCGAGCGGGATCTCCTCGAACAGGCCCACGGCGCCCGTGGTGGCGTTGTTGACCCAGGCGTCTATCCGGCCGAACAGGGCCGCCGACCCCTCAGCCAGGCGCTGCACGGCGGCCGGGTCGGTCACGTCGGTCGGCAGCACCGCCGTCCGGCCGCCGAACGCCCGGCAGCGTGCGGCGACCGCGTCCAGCGCCGGTTCGCCCCGGGCGGCGAGCACGACCGTGCCGCCCTGCCGCGCCACCTCCAGCGCGGTCGCCGCGCCGGCACCACTGGAGGCACCGGTGATCACGACCACCGCTTGGGCGAGCGGGCGGGTAAGCGCCATATCAGCCCGATACCCCATCAGGGGCGGCATCATGCGGATTCAAAGCCGCCCACTGCAGCCACAGGTGCCGCCAAACCGACGCAAGCGTTCTAGCGGCGCTGCGGACCGGACCTGGTCGGGCCGGCCGGCATCGGCCGGGCGGCGACCGTGCGGGCCGCGTCCGCCGCCACCAGGCGGGCGGCCAACGCCCGGGCCTTGAGCGCGCGGGGACCGGCGGTCAGCGCCCGCGGGTCGGCGGCGCTGGTCGCGTGGTGGTGCTGCGGTTCCGCGAAGCGGGTCAGGCCGATCACCGCGGTCAGCGTGATGAAGAAACCGAGCCCGGCCACCCACTCGCGGCCCGGCTGGATCTTGTCGCCGAGGAAGAGCAGGCCGATCACGGCGGCGGGGACGGCGCCGGCGGCGTCCATCGACGCGACCGCCGCGGTCGTCGAGCCGCGCTGCATCGCGAGGCCGAGCAGCAACTGGCCGAGGATCGAGGCGCCGATCAGCACGTAGAGCAGCGGGCTGGAGACGAACTCGGGGATCGAGTGGCTGGACGCCAGCGGGCGGCCGGCGACGGCGGCGGCGGAGAACGCCATGCCGGCCAGCGAGCCGAGGCCGACCGAGCCCGGCGCGCCGCGCAACCGGGCGGCGAAGACGCCGATGACCGCGATCGCCGCGAGCCAGCCGACCAGCAGGACCACGCCGGTCGACCCGATCGAGTGGGCCGGCGCCGGTTTCGCGGAGATGACCAGCGCGAAGAGCCCGCCGAAGAGCAGCGCGAGCAGGCCCACCTCGGCCCTCGGCAGCCGCCAGCGCAGGATCAGCACGCCGCAGAGCGCGGTCACCCCGAGACCGGCGGAGGCGGCCGCCTGCACCAGGAAGAGCGGTAGGTCCTTGCGGGCCACGAACGCCAACATGAAGCCGAGCACCTGGAAACCCAGGCCGTAGACATAGATGCGGTGGCTCGCCAGCCGGACCAGGAGCTTGGGGTTGCACGACGTGTGCAGTTTGGTCCGTGTTGCCGCGACCGATTGGAGGAGGTTGGCGACCCCGTACGCGAAGACCATCGCGGCTAGGAAGCCCCAACTGGTGGACAGCACCCGCGCACAGTAACGGAGATTCCTGTCACCTCGCTCGGCGACCGGCCGAACTCGCTGACCAGCGGCTACACCGGGTATTTCGATCAAAACAGGAGGTCAGAGATGATCTCGCGAAACCCGACACCACGTCAGCTCAAGCGGGTAAGCACCTCTTCGTGAAATTTTCCGTTCGTGGCGACGGCGCTCCCACCTGCCGGACCCGGACGGCCCGTGAGGTCGGTGAAACTGCCGCCCGCCTCGGTGACGATCGGTATGAGGGCGGCCACGTCCCACAGCGAGAGTTCGGGCTCCACCATGATGTCGACGGCGCCCTCGGCGACCAGCATGTAGCCGTAGAAGTCGCCGTAGGCCCGGCTGCGCCAACTCTGCCGGATCAGATCGAGAACGGGGTCGAGGCGGCCGGTCTCCTCCCACCCGTGCAGGCTCGAATAGCAGAAACTGGCATCACTGATCCGGCGTACGCCGGAGACCCGGATGGGTGTCGCCGTGGCGGTGTGCCGGCCGGCGAACGCCCCGTGGCCGAGGGCCGCCCACCACCGCCGGCCCAGCGCCGGTGCAGAGACCATGCCGACGACGGGTTGGTCGCCCTCCATCAGCGCGATCAGGGTCGCCCAGATCGGCACGCCGCGGATGTAGTTCTTGGTGCCGTCGATCGGGTCGATCACCCACTGCCGGTGCCCCGGCCCGGCGGCCGCCTGCGACGCGCCGTATTCCTCGCCGAGCACGCTGTCGCGCGGCCTCGTGCGGCCCAGCGTCGAGCGCAGCGCCCGCTCCACCGCCTGGTCGGCGTCGGAAACCGGGGTCAGGTCGGGCTTGGACTCGACCCGTAGGTCGAGGGCCCGGAACCGGTCCATCGAGATCTTGTCGGCGGTGTCGGCGAGAACATGCGCGAGCGAGAGGTCATCCGAATACCGGGGGGCCATGGCGGCAGACGTTACTAGTTTTCGGTCTCGTCACCGGCGCGGGAGGCGAGCAGCCGGCGGTAGGAGGCCAGGCGGCGCGGGTCGGCGTTGCCGGCCGCGACCCAGGCGTCGAGGGCGCAGTCGAGGTCGTTGGGCGTGTGCTCGCAGTTGGGCCGGCACTCGACGGTGCCCTCGACCAGGTCCGGGAAGCCGTGCAGCAGGCTGTCCGCGGAGACGTGGGCGAGGCCGAAGCTGCGTACGCCGGGCGTGTCGATGATCCAGCCGTCGTCGTCGGGCAGCTTCAGCGCCACCGCGCTGGTCGAGGTGTGCCGGCCCCGGCCGATCGCGCTGACCACGCCGACCGCGCGGAAGGCGTCGGGCACGAGCCGGTTGACCAGCGTCGACTTGCCCACGCCGGAGTGGCCGACCATCACCGAGGCCTGCCCGGAGAGCCGTTCGCGGACCACCGCCAGGTCGCTGTCGGGGCGCACCAGCACGTGCGGCAGGTCGAGTTCGGCGTAGTAGTCGAGCACCTCCTCGGGCCCGGCCAGGTCGGCCTTGGTCAGGCAGAGCAGCGGCTCGATGTCGGCGTCGTAGGCGGCGACCAGGCAGCGGTCGATGAAACCGGTGCGCGGCGGCGGGTCGGCCAGCGAACTGACGATGACGAGTTGGTCGGCGTTGGCGACGACGACCCGCTCCAGCCGCCCTTCGGGCGTGCTGTCGTCGTCGTCGGCGGTGCGGCGCAGCACCGAGGTGCGCTCGGCGATCCGGACGATCCGGGCCAGGGCGCCGGCCGTGCCCGAGGTGTCGCCGACCAGCGCGACCCGGTCGCCCACCACCACCGACTTGCGGCCCAGTTCGCGGGCGCGCATCGCGGTGACCGGCGGCGCACTGTCGACCTCGACCGTGTAGCGGCCCCGGTCGACCGCCATCACGAAGCCGTCGACCGCGTCGTCGTGCCGCGGCCGGGTGCGGGTACGCGGGCGCGAGGATCGGCCGGGGCGCACCCGGACGTCGTCCTCGTCGTACTCCCGTCGCTTGCCCGCCAGTGCCTTCTCCTTAGTTTTTGCCGGTCACCATCGCTGACCATAGTGCCGGGAAATCCGGCATGGTCTTCGAGGTGCATGCCACGTCGTCGAGCTGCACGCCGGGGACGACCAGCCCGACCACCGCGCCGGCGTGTGCCATCCGGTGGTCGTCGTAGGTGTGGAAGACGCCGCCGCGCAGCGGCCGGGGGCTGATCCCCAGCCCGTCGGCGGTTTCGGTGACGGCGGCGCCGAGCGCGGTCAGCTCGGTGGCCAGGGCGGCCAGCCGGTCGGTCTCGTGGAAGCGGATGTGCCCCACGCCGCGCAGGCTCGACGGCGAGTCGGCCACCGCGGCGAGCGCGGCCAGCACCGGGGTCATCTCGCCCACCTCGGAAAGGTCGGCGTCGAGCCCGTGCACCACGCCGGTGCCGCGCACGGTCAACCCCTCGGTGCCCAGGGTGACCTCGCCGCCCATCTGGCCGAGCAGGGCCCGCAACCGGTCGACCGGCTGCGCACTGCTGCGCGGCCAGCCGAGCAGGGTGACCGAGCCGCCGGTGACCAGCGCGGCGGCGAAGAACGGCATGGCGCCGGACAGGTCGGGCTCGATGGTCCAGCCGCGCCCGGAGAGCTTGCCGGGCTCGACCACCCAGACGTCGGGCGCCGAGTCGTCGATGCCGGCGCCCGCCGCGCGCAGCATCTGCACCGTCATCCGCACGTGTGGGGCCGACGGCACCGGCGGGCCGACGTGGCGCACCACGACGCCGCGGTCGAAGTCGGGCGCGGCCAGCAGCAGGCCCGAGACGAGTTGGCTGGAGGCGGACGCGTCGAGCACCACCTCGCCGCCGGTGACCCGGCCGGTGCCGCGCACGGTCAGCGGGAGGCTGAGGGTCGACGGGGAATCGATGGCCACGCCGAGCGTGCGCAGCGCGTCGACCAGCGGGCGCAGCGGGCGCTCCCGCACCGACGGGTCGCCGTCGAAGGTGACCGGGCCCTGCGCCAGGCCGGCGATGGCCGGCATGAACCGCATCACCGTGCCGGCCTGGCCGACGTCGACGTGTGCCGGGCCCTGCAGCGTGCCCGGGCGGATCACCCAGCGGTCGTCGTCGACGGTCGAGACGCTCAGGCCCATCGCCCGCAGGCCGCCGGCCATCAGCACGGTGTCACGGGCCCGCAGCGGGCGGGACAGCGTCGACGGGCCGACGCCGATGGCGCCCAGCACCAGCGCCCGGGCGGTCATCGACTTGGAGCCGGGCAGCTGAACGGTCGCGCTGACCGGGTCGGCGGCGGTCGGCGGGGTCCACGGCACGTGCGCGGTCTGGTTGGCCACGTGTCCAGTCTGACGGGCCGCGGGGCCGCGCGGCGATCGACCATCGGCGCTCCCGCGTGCCGGGACGAGTTGCGCTAGCGTGACGGGCATGTGCGGGCGGTATGCGACCACCAAGGACGCGCCGGACCTCAGCGTGCTCTTCGACGCGTTCGACGACACCCGCGACGGCCTGGTGGCCGACTACAACGTCGCGCCGACCGACCCGGTGCCGATGGTCCGGATGTCGCAGCGGCTGGGCGGCCGCACGCTCTCGGTGGCCCGCTGGGGGCTGGTGCCCAGCTGGGCGGGCGACACCAGGGGCGCCGCGCGCATGATCAATGCAAGGGCCGAAACCGTCGCGACCACTCCGGCGTACGCGCGGGCCTTCGCCGGGCGGCGCTGCCTGGTGCCGGCCGACGGTTGGTATGAGTGGGTACGCCGACCCGGCGGCGGCAAGCAGGCCTATTTCATGACCGCGCCGGAGCCCGTGGTGTTCGGCGGCCTGTGGGCCGCATGGGGCGACCAGAAGCTGTTGACCTGCAGCATCGTGACCATGCCGGCGCTCGGCGACCTGGCCCTGGTGCACCACCGGATGCCGCTGGTGCTCGCACCCGACCGGTGGTCGGCCTGGCTGGCCGGCGGCGGCGAGCCCGACGAGGTGCTCGCGCCGCCCACCGACGCGACGTTGGCCGGCATCGAGATCCGGCCCGTCGGTCCCGGCGTCGGCGACGTGCGCAACGACGGCCCCGATCTGGTGACCCCGGTGGCGGCGCCGGCATTGGGTGCGCCCCGGGAAGAACCGGTCGAGCTGACGCTCTTTTGATCAATGATTTATGCCGGTTGATTTTTCCCTTTCAGTAAACCTTGTAGCGATTTCCCGTCTTAGAGTTTGCGCAGGTTCGATGCAAACCCTTGTCTCCCATGTCGCGAGTGCGATAGAACACAGCGCCGGCAATGGGTGCCTTCTCGCACCGGGCGACGACACCCATTGATCCTCGATCTTCCGTTCACCTTGGCGGAAAGCCGGCCCCACGGGGGAGGTGGGTTGTTGATGACACGGGCGCGAATGCCACGCCCGCATGAGGTCGCCGCCGCACGTCGAGATGCTCGATTGCTGCGTGCTGCCGCCGAACGACAGCTCGACGAAGCTTGGCGCACGCGCGGCGCGTGCCAGGCGGTCGATCCGGAGACGTTCTTCCCGGCGCCGAGCGAGCCGGCCGACACCGCCATGGCGCTGTGCCGCACCTGCGACGTGCAGGGCGCGTGTCTCGCCTGGGCGCTCGAGGTCGGCGACTGCCACGGCGTCTGGGGTGGCACCACACCGCGCGAACGGCGGGCGATGCTGGTCGCCTGGCGTGGCCAGGTCACCCGCGGCGCCGAGACGATCGACTCGGGGCCGCCGATGCGCGACCTGTCGCTCGAACTGGTGCCGGTGAGCTGACCTGGGCCTCCGGGCCAGCACAATGGTGGTCATGGGGGTCACACAGATCGCGACACCGCACGGTCCGGCCGTCGCCGACACCGACGAGGTCGACGGCCGGCCGTCGGCGCTGCTCATCCTCGGGCACGGCGCCGGCGGCGGCGTCGACGCGCCCGACCTGATGGCGGTGCGCCGCGCCGCCGTCGCGGCGGGTGTCACTGTCGTCCGCGTCACGCAGCCCTACCGCGTCGCCGGGCGGCGCGCACCGGCTCCGGCGGCGCAACTCGACGCCGCCTGGACGGCCGTCGTGCACGAGATCGTCAAGGCCTATCCCGAGCCGCCGCCGCTGGTCGTCGGCGGGCGCTCCAGCGGTGCGCGGGTGGCCTGCCGCACCGCGGTCGCGCTCGGTGCCGCCGGCATCGTCTGCCTGGCGTTCCCGCTGCATCCGCCCGGCCGGCCGGAGAAGTCGCGGGCCGACGAGTTGCTCACCGGCGTGCCGACGCTGGTCGTCAACGGCGACCGCGACCCGTTCGGGGTCCCCGACCCGTCGCCCGGTGTCGAGGTGGCGGTGCGCGCCGGGCAACGGCACGACCTGCGCGGCGACCCGCGCGGCCTGGGGCTGCTGGTGATGGAGTGGCTGCGCGGCAACGGGTGGGCCCGTCCGTAACTGTCCGGAGGCAGACTCGTTGTTTTGGGTGAGCCAGGCATGCCCTGGGGACTCCCTCCACGAGTCCGCGGACCCCCCGGTCCGCATCAACCTCCCAGGCCCACCTGGCCCCAGGGATCCGTCCCTGGGGCCAGTGGGTTGGGCCGGAGGGAATTCGCGCAGCTCCCTGACTGTTACAGCCACCGGATGCAACGGATGGCAAGGGGGCTTTTCCCAGTGCAAGCAGCTACGCGGGGCAACCGCGACACCGGCCGGGTGCGCGCGCTTCTGTCGGCGCCCGAATGGTCGGCGAGCGACGTTAGTCACGCCCTGATCGCGGGCAACCCACCAGCAACTGAATCTGTCGACGGCGCGCGACGCGTATCCTCGGCGGGACAGCCAAGGGGGGACGTGCGGTTGACGCAGCCGGAGAAGACCCGAACCGAAGAGCCGACGGACGAGCGGCGCGCCCGGTTCGAGCGTGACGCGCTGCCCTTCGTCGACCAGCTCTACGCCGCCGCGCTGCGGATGACCCGCAACCCGGCCGACGCCGAAGACCTGGTGCAGGAGACGTTCCTGAAGGCCTACGCCGCCTTCCACCAGTTCGAGGAAGGCACCAACCTCAAGGCCTGGCTCTACCGGATCCTCACCAACACCTACATCAACTCCTACCGCCGCCGGCAACGCCAGCCCATCCAGGCGCCGACGGAGGAGATCACGGACTGGCAGCTCGCCAACGCCGAGTCGCACACGTCGAGCGGTTTGCGTTCGGCCGAGACCGAGGCGCTCGACCGGCTGCCCGACAGCGACGTGAAAAACGCGTTGCAGCAGCTCCCGGAGGAGTTCCGGCTCGCTGTCTACCTGGCCGACGTGGAGGGGTTCTCCTACAAGGAGATCGCCGACATCATGAACACGCCCATCGGCACGGTCATGTCGCGACTTCACCGCGGCCGCCGCAACCTGCGCAACCTGTTGGAGCGCTACGCTGCGGATCGAGGCTTCACCCGCACCCAGTCGGGTGACTCCGCCGCTGCCCGCCAGGAGGTGTGAGGAACCGTGAGTTGCGGTAACCCCCACGAGACCGACTGCAGCGAAGTGCTCGACGAGGTCTACCTCTACCTCGACCTCGAGTGTGCTGACGAGCGCCGCGACCTGATCCGCACCCACCTCGACGAGTGCTCGCCGTGCCTGCGCGAATATGGCATCGAGCAAGAGGTGAAGGCGCTGGTCGCGCGCTGTTGCGGCAACGAGACCGCACCGGCGGAGCTGCTCGCCCGCTTGCGCAGCAAGCTCACCGAGCTGCGCACCGACGTCTGACCCCAGAACGCCCGTCGCCGGCCCGCATCGGGCCGGCGACGTCGTTTATCAGGAGTTCGGGCGCTTGCCGTGGTTGGCGGCGCTCTTCTTACGGGCCTTCTTCTTGCGACTCTTCTTCGCCATATGTCGACCTCCATCTGCTCCGGTGACCTGACGATCCTAGACGGCCGGCCAGCGCGCGACGGACGGCCGGCGCATGGTTGGATGCTGACGCGGGCCGAAGCCGGCCGCGAAAGGCGAGGGAAGGACTGCGCGATGTCCGAGGAGATCCGCGCCGAGATGGTGGCGAACGTGTGGAAGGTCGTCGCCACCGCCGGCGACACCGTGGCCGAGGGCGACACGCTGGTCATTCTCGAGTCGATGAAGATGGAGATCCCGGTGATCACCGAGTCCGACGGGGTCATCGCGCAGCTCGCCGTCACCGAGGGCGACGTGGTGCAGGAGGGCGACCTGATCGCCGTCATCGAATGACGGTCCGGGTGCGGCCGGCCACGCCGGCAGACTTTCCCGCGGTCGCCCGGCTCACCGTCGACGCCTACCGCGAAGACGGCCAGCTCGAGGGCGACCACGGCTATGACAAGAAGCTCGCCGACGTGGCGACCCGTGCCGAGGCCGGCGTGCTGCTGGTCGCGGCCGACGACGAGACCGGCCAGGTGCTCGGCTCGGTCACCTTCGTGTTGCCCGGCACCGCGTACGCGGAGCTGTCCGGCCCCGGCGAGGCCGAGTTCCGGATGCTCGCCGTCGACCCGGCCGCGCAGGGTCGCGGTGCCGGCGCGGCCCTGGTGCGGGCCTGCGTCGAGCGGGCCACCGACCTCGGCTGCGGTGCGATCGTGATCTGCGTGCGCAGCTTCTCCGAGCCGGCCAAACGGCTCTACGCCCGCCTTGGCTTCACCCGGATCCCGGAGCGCGACTGGTCACCCTTCCCGGGCGTCGACCTCGAGGCGCTCCGGCTGCCGCTCACGGGCTGACCGGCGACCGCCACAGGTCGTCGGCCATCTCGAGCGCCAACTGCTTGCGCTCCGGGATGCCCAGGTCGGGGTCGCGGATCGCGAACCAACTGCCGTGCACCGCGAACAGCGCCAGCGTGGCCCGCAACTGCTCGGCCGGCTCCTTGGCGCCGTTGGCCAGCAGCGCGGCCACCCGCATCATCCGGTCGCGCATGTCCATGCCCGCCGGCATGGTCTTGATGGTCGACTGGTTCTGCTCGAAGAACCGCATCACCGACGGCTGGTCGCCGCCGAAGAACTCGTCCGCGTAGCGGGAGATCAACTGCTGGCGCCGCTCGTTGCTCGGCGGCTGGGCCTCGGCCCACGCGATCAACTCGTCGAGCCGCGCCAGTCGGTCTTCGGCGAAGCTCGAGACGATCTCTTCCTTGCTCTTGAAGTGGTAGTAGAGGGCAGCTTTGGTCACCCCGAGCCGCTCGGCGATCTCGCGGAGTGAGGTTTTCTCGTACCCGTTCTCCGTGAAGAGCTCGAGCGCGACGGCCTGGATCCGGCCTCGCGTGCTCTCGGTCACTCTGACCCCCTAACTAACTTGACGACCGGTTAGGTCGCAGCTTACCGTGCGGCTAGTAAGAAAGACTAGCCGGGCGGCAAGTAAGGCCCATCACGCTGGGGGGCGTTCCGAATGACCACCGACGCGCCAGCCATCGCACCACAGAAGATCCGCGGCATTCTCGCGGGTCTGATGATCGCGATGATGCTCGCGATGCTCGACAACATGATCGTTAGCACCGCGCTGCCGCACATCGTCAGCGAGTTCGGGGGTCTCGACCACTTCACCTGGGTCGTCACCGCCTACGTGCTCGGCACGACCGTCTCGACGCCGATCTGGGGAAAGCTCGGCGACCTCTACGGCCGCAAATCAATCTTCCTTACGTCGATCATTATCTTCCTGATCGGTTCGGCGCTCTGCGGAATGGCCGGCTCCGCGATGTTCGGCGGCACCGGCGACGGCATGGTCGAGCTGATCGGCTTCCGCGCGATCCAGGGCCTCGGCGCCGGCGGCCTGATGGTCGGCGTCATGGCCATCATCGGCGACCTGGTGCCGCCCCGTGAGCGTGGTCGCTACCAGGGCATGATCGCCGGCATCATGGCGATCGCGATGGTCGCGGGCCCGCTGGTCGGCGGCTTCATCACCGACAACCTGTCGTGGCGCTGGGCGTTCTACGTCAACCTGCCGCTCGGCGGCATCGCCCTGCTGGTGCTGGCCACCCGGATGCACCTGCCGCGCTACCGCACCGAGCACCGGATCGACTACCTCGGTGCCGCCCTGCTCTCCGTGGGCATCACCGCGCTGGTGCTGATCACCACCTGGGGCGGCAACCAGTACGACTGGACCTCGCCGCAGATCCTCGGCCTGGCCGCGCTGACCGTGGTCGCCCTGGCGGTGTTCGGCGTCGTCGAGCGCCGCGCGCCGGAGCCGATCCTGCCGCTGCACCTGTTCCTCAACCGCAACTTCGCCCTGATCTCCGCCGTCGGCTTCCTGCTCGGCTTCGCGATGTTCGGCGCGATGAACTTCCTGCCGCTGTTCCAGCAGACCGTGCAGGGCGCCTCGGCGACCAACAGCGGCCTGCTGCTGCTGCCGCTGATGGCCGGGATGCTGGTCGTCTCGGTGATCACCGGCCGGGTGATCACGAAGACCGGCCGCTACCGGATCTTCCCGATCCTCGGCGGCGTGGCCCTGCTGGCCGGCATGATCCTGCTCTCCACGATCAACGCCGACACGACCAAGCTGACCCTGGCGCTCTACATGGTGGTGCTCGGCCTCGGCATGGGCGGCCTGATGCAGACCTCGATGCTGATCGCGCAGAACAGCGTCGAGCAGAAGGACCTCGGCGCCGGCAGTGGCGCCGCGACGTTCTTTCGCTCCATCGGCGGCTCCATCGGCATCGCCCTCTTCGGCGCGCTCTTCGTGCACCATCTGGCGAAGTCGCCGGCCGGCGGCGCGCTTTCCGGCAACGGCGGTGGGGCGGGCGTCGACCCGACCGCCCTCCAGAAGCTCCCGGCCGCGATCCGCGACGCGGTGATGGGCGGCCTGGCCGACTCGATCGCCTACGTCTTCGTCTGGGCCGCGGTGATCGTGGTCCTGGTGCCGGTGCTCGCCTGGTTCGTTAAGGAGATCCCGCTGCGCGGCGCTGGCGACCAGCTCAAGCCCGGCGAGAAGCGGGAGACCCCGGCCGACGACGCGGAGGTCGCCCTGGCCAAGGCCGAGGCCATCGCCGACTGACGCTCAGTTTCGAGAACGCCCCCGGATCGCTCCGGGGGCGTTCTTCTTTGGCCAGACAGCGATCACCACCAGGCTGATCAGCGCGGTGACCGTCAGCGCCGGGATGCCGATGAACATGATGGCGAACCGCGCGGTGTCCCGCGGCGTCAGCGCGCAGCCGAACCCGAGGCCGGTGCACTGCCCGTCGGTGTTCTGGTCGGGGAGCAGATAGGTGCCCGCCCAACCGAGCAGCACCAGCGCGACGTGCCCGCCCACCACCCAGAGGACGGCGCGGCCAGGATGCTTCATGGCGGTGACCGTACCCACGGGCCGGTGCGTGCGCCTGAGCACGCACACCCAGCACGCTGATCGGAACGTTGCGAAAAAGCGCAGTTCCGTGCAGAATCGAGCAGACAGCGCGCAGGGGAGGCACGGATGGGGACACCGGGCGCCGGGATGGCCGCCGACATCGCCGAGCAGCCGGAAGTGTTCGCCGGGCTGCTCGAGCCGGCCAACGCCGACCCGATCGCCGCCGTCGCGGCCGCGATCGTGGCCCGCCGACCGCGGCACGTCGTGTTCACCGCGCGCGGCACCTCCGACCACGCCGCGCTCTACGGCGCCTACCTCGCCGAGATCCGGCTCGGCCTCGCCGCCGGCCTGGCCTCGCCGAGCGCCGTGACCGTCTACGGCGCCCGTCCCGACCTGTCCGACGCGCTCGTCGTCGGGGTCAGCCAGAGCGGCGGCTCGCCCGACCTGACCGAGGTCGTCCGGGTGGCCCGGGAAAGCGGCGCGCTCACCCTGGCGATCACCAACAACCCCGGGTCACCGCTGGCCGGCGCGGCCGAGTTGCACATCGACGTCGCCGCCGGGCACGAGCGGGCGGTCGCCGCGACCAAGACCTACACCGCGGAGTTGCTCGCTCTGCTGCTGCTGGTCGAGGGGATCCGCGGCGGCTCGGGCGTGGTGCCGGCCGAGGAGTTGCGTACCCTGGCCGCCCTGCCCGGTCTTGCCTCGACGGCGCTGGCCGACCCGACGGCGCCCGACCTGGCCCGGCGCTACCGGTTCGCGGCCCGGATGGTGACCACCGGTCGCGGCTACGCCTACCCGACCGCTCGCGAGGCCGCCCTCAAGCTGATGGAGACCTCCTACCTGCCGGCGCTGTCGTTCTCTGGCGCCGACCTGCTGCACGGCCCGCTCGCTCTGGCCGACCCCGACGTGCCGGTGCTAGCGGTCGTCGGCGCCGGCCCCGGCGGCGCGGCCATGCGCGAGGTGCTGGCCCGGCTCGGCGAGCGCCGCGCCGACGTCGTCACGGTGGGCCCGGCCGACGTGCCCGGCTCCTCCGCCCGGTTGGCCGTGCCCGAGGTCGACGAGCGGTTGGCCCCGCTGCTCGACATCCTGCCGCTCCAGCGCCTCGCCCTGGCCCTGGCGCTGGCCCGCGGCGAGAACCCCGACGCTCCGCGCGGCCTCGCCAAGGTGACCTCCACGCTCTGAGCGTGTCACGCTTGCCCCGTGTCCACGCTGCGTGACCTCGTCGAAGAACACACCGCCCTGCGCCGGGGCGACATCGACCACCTCCACCGGATCGCCGGTGAGTGGCAACTGCTCTCCGACCTGTCCTTCGCCGACCTGCTGCTCTGGGTGCCGGTCGACGACGACGGCGCGTTTCTCTGCGTGGCCCAGGTCCGCCCGACCACGGCGCCCACCGCCTACCAGGACGACCAGGTCGGCCGGATGGTCGGCGGGCCCGAGGTGGCGCACCTCGACATCGCCTACCGGGAGGGGCGGATCTGGCGCGAAGGCGACCCGGTCTGGTACGGCGACACCCCGGCCCGCCACGAGGCCATCCCGGTGCGGCTGCGTTCGGCCGACGGGGAGAGCGGCGAGGTGATCGCGGTGGTCGGCCGGGACACCAACCTGTCCACCGCACGGACCCCCAGCCAGCTCGAGCTCAACTATCTGACCACGGCCGACGACCTGGCCCAGATGACCTCCGACGGCACGTTTCCGCCGCGCCGGCACCCGGGCGAGACCACGTCCGCACCGCGGGTCGGCGACGGTCTGGTCCGGCTCGACGCCAGCGGCAAGGTGACCTTCGCGAGCCCCAACGCACAGTCCGCGTACCGCCGGATGGGTTATGCCTCCCACCTGGTCGGCGAAGACCTCGCGGCGCTGATCAAGCGGCTCGCCGACGACCCGCTGGAGGGCACCGACGCCGCCAACCGCGTGCTCGCGTCGCTGCGCGGCGAGGCGCCGGCCCGCAAGGAGGTCGACGCCCGCGGCGCGACCGTGCTGCACCGGGCGCTGCCGCTGATGCCCGCGGGCGTGCCGATCGGGTCGCTGGTGCTGGTCCGGGACATCACCGAGGTACGCCGCCGCGACCGCGCCCTGGTCACCAAGGACGCGACCATCCGCGAGATCCACCACCGGGTGAAGAACAACCTCCAGACGGTCGCCGCGCTGCTGCGCCTGCAGGCCCGCCGGGTCGGCATCCCGGCGGCGCGAGCGGCACTCGAGGAGTCGGTGCGCCGCGTCGCGTCGATCGCCCTGGTGCACGAGACGCTGTCGATGTCGAGCGACGAGGCGGTCGAGTTCGACGGTATCGTCGACAAGGTCGCCGGCGCCGCGACCGAGGTCGCCAGCACGGAGTTGTCGGTCCGGATGCGCCGCGAGGGCTCGTTCGGCGTGCTGCCGGCGGAGATCGCCACGTCGCTGGTCATGGTGCTCAACGAGCTGCTGCTCAACGCGGCCGAGCACGGTTTCTCGGGCGACGGTGCGGTCGAGCCCGAGGTGGTCGTGGCGGTGCATCGGTTCCGGAAGCAGTTGCATGTCACGGTCGCCGACAACGGGCGCGGGCTGCCGCCGGACTTCGATCCCGACAAGGGCGGGCGGCTGGGGCTGCAGATCGTGCGGGCGCTGGCGACCGGCGAGTTGCGGGGGTCGATCGAGTTGCGCAACCGGGCCGAGGGCGGCACGGAGGCGGTGCTGGTCGTGCCGCTCGGTAAGGACCGCTAGAACTTCGCTTGCAGAGCAAGGACGAGATCAACGCCGGCCCAGTAGGGCGACCGTCAGGCCGGGTTCGTGCCAGATCTGCTGCGTGGCATAGGCGGCACGCAGCGCGGCGCCCTTCACGTTGGGCACGGTCGCCAGCCCCTCGCCAGTGGTCAGCAGCCAGATTCGAGGGGCGGCCGCCGCGGCCAGGCAGGCCGCCGGGTCGCCGCACTCGGTGGCCCGCAACTCGCCCCGCGCCACCGCCGTCTGCCTAACCAGCACGTCGCGCGGCGCCGACCCGCCCAGGCCGTAGGCCACCGCGACGTCGAGCATCTTCCACCCGCCACGCGGCTCGTAGACGATCGCGTCGCCCGGTCGCGCGTTGGCCCGGATCACCGCGACCGCGGCCGGATAGTCGACCGGCGCCGAGCGCGGCCACTCGTGCGTGCGCCGCAGGCCGGCCTGGGCCGGACCGCCGAACGCGGCGACCAGCAGGACCACCGCCAGCGCGTACGCCATCCGGGCGCGACCCAGCGCGGCGGCGGCCAGCAGGCACAGTGCGGGCACGGTGACCACCAGATACCGGGGCACCCAGTAGGGGCCGAGCAGGCCGGCCAGGAACAGCAGGCCCGCGGGGAGCAGCACCGACAGGCCGAGCACCGCGGCCCAGCGACCGCCGGCCAGGGCCCAACCGAGCGCCGCGAGTGCGACCAGTGCGCCGCCGACCGCGCCGGCCTGCAGCACGCTGCCGGGCAGCGCGAGCAGCTCACCGAGGCCGGGCCGGCGGACCCAGTCGAGTTGCTCCCCGGCCTGGCCGCGGCCGACCGCGACCAGCGGGACGAGCAGGACCGCCGCGGCGCCGACCGCGCCGGCGAAGCCCAGTGCGGCGCGGCGCCGGCCGACCACCGCGGCGGCGTGGCCGGCCAGCACCAGCAGCGCGATCAGGTTGCACAGGCCGAGACCGAACACGGCGGCCGCGTAGCCGGCGAACCGTGGCCAGCCCGGCTTCTCCACCGCCCGGAGCAGCAGCAGCGTGGCGAGCGCGGCGAACAGGGTTGCGAACGCGTACCCCCGGGCCTCCTGGGCATAGCGCGACGTGCTTGGGACGACCGCGAACAGCAGCCCCGCGATCAGGCCCGTCGCCGGGTCGAAGAGCCGGGCGCCCAGGCGGGTGGTGACGGCGGCGGCGCCGGCCGTCGCGAGCAGGGACGGGAGCCGCAGCGCCACCGCCGAGTCGCCGAACAGCCGGATCCAGCCGTGCAGGAACAGGTAGTAGGGCCCGCTCACGGCGTCGATGCCGGCGAGCATCCGCCACAGGTCGGGCAACGGGCGGGTGGCGGCGCTCCAGGTCGCCAACTCGTCGCGCCAGAGGGGTGCCCGGCCGAGTTGGTAGCCGGCGATCAACAGCGTGAGAACCGCGGGCGCCCATGGTCCGCCGAGGAACCGGCGCGGACCGGCACCTACCCTCGCCCGGGCAGGGTCCAACTGCTGCGTCATCGCCGGCCCCCCGCGCTACGCCGCAAATGTCCCTATTGCCCCATGAGCCTAACGTGAAGCGGGCCACACCGGGGCCCGGCATCTGGGACTGTCCGAGGTAATCGCAGAGTGCTGTGGCAGCATGATGAGCGTGACTGCGACTGCCGACGAGCGCATGGTCGACCTGGGCCTGACGGTCCGGCGCCATGTCGACTACGGCCGGGTTCGCAGCGCCATGTGTCCGGCTCACTGACGACGCCCGACTCACGTCCGGGCGCGTCCGCGCCGGGCATTGCTGTCTCTCCTCCCGGTCGCGCGACGCGCCGCACTTGCGACCCTCGGAGGAACGCCCGCGATGGCGGTCAGCAGCACCCCCGCCCGTTCGCCACGCCGTGCCCGGGGCGAAGGCCAGTGGGCCCTCGGCCACCGCGAGCCGCTCAACGCCAACGAGCGCACCAAGAAAGACGACGACCCGCTCAACGTGCGGGCCCGGATCGAAAACATCTACGCGCACGGCGGCTTCGCCTCGATCGACCCCGCTGACCTGCGCGGCCGGTTCCGCTGGTGGGGCCTCTACACCCAGCGCAAGGCGGGCATCGACGGCGGCCGCACCGCGGTGCTCGAGCCACACGAGCTCGAAGACGAATACTTCATGCTCCGCGTACGCGTCGACGGCGGCCAGCTCAGCCTCGAGCAGCTCCGGGTGATCGCCGGCATCTCGACGGAGTTCGCCCGGGACAGCGCCGACATCACCGACCGGCAGAACATCCAGCTGCACTGGATCCGGGTCGAAGACGTGCCGGAGATCTGGCGGCGGCTCGAAGCGGTCGGCCTGCAGACCACCGAGGCCTGCGGCGACTGCCCCCGGGTGGTGCTCGGCAGCCCCGTCGCCGGTGTCTCCGCCGACGAGGTGCTCGACCCGACCCCGGCGCTCGACGCGATCGTCGAGCAGTTCATCGGCAACAAGGACTTCTCCAACCTGCCGCGCAAGTTCAAGTCGTCGATCTCCTGGCTCGCCGACATGCCCTACGAGATCAACGACATCTCGTTCCTCGGCGTCGAGCACCCCGAACACGGGCCCGGCTTCGACCTCTGGGTCGGCGGCGGCCTGTCGACCAACCCGATGCTGGCCCAGCGGCTCGGCGTCTGGGTGCCGCTGGCCGAGGTGCCCGAGGTCTGGGCCGGCGTGGTCTCGATCTTCCGCGACTACGGCTATCGCCGGCTGCGGCACCGGGCCCGGCTCAAGTTTCTCGTCGCCGACTGGGGCGCCCCGAAGTTCCGCGAGGTGCTGGAGACCGAATACCTCAAGCGATCCCTTGTAGACGGTCCGGCGCCGGCGTTGCCGGATAAGCCGATCGACCACATCGGCGTGCACCGGCAGCGCGACGGGCGTTACTACGTCGGGGCGGCGCCGGTCGTCGGTCGCATCTCCGGCACGCAACTGGCGGAGCTGGCCGACGTCGTCGAAGCGCACGGCAGCGGGCGGGTCAGCCTTACGCCGTACCAGAAACTGCTGGTTCTCGATGTGCCCGAAGAGCGCACCGAGTCGCTGGTGACCGGGCTGCGCGCGATCGGGCTGGAGGCCCGCCCGTCGACCTGGCGGCGCGCGACGATGGCCTGCACCGGCATCGAGTTCTGCAAGCTGGCCATCGTCGAGACCAAGGCGCGCGGCCAGGAGTTGGTCGCCCGCCTCGAAGAGCGGCTCGGCGACATCGACGCCGAGATCACCATCAACATCAACGGTTGCCCCAACGCCTGCGCCCGCACCCAGACCGCCGACATCGGCCTCAAAGGACAGTTGGTGGTCGGGCCCGACGGCCGCCAGGTCGAAGGCTTCCAGGTGCACCTCGGCGGCGCGCTCGGGATGGCGCAGGGCCAGACCGCCGGTTTCGGCCGCAAGCTGCGCGGCCTCAAGACGACGGCGGAGGAGCTTCCCGAGTACGTCGAGCGGGTGGCCCGCCGCTACCTCGACGGCCGCACCGAGGGCGAGGCGTTCGCCCAGTGGGTGATGCGGGCCGACGAGGAGGCGCTGCGATGAGCTCCGAGAGCCGGGCCGCGCCGATGCACTGCCCCTACTGCGCCGAAGAAGACATCCGCCCGCACGAGGAGTCGCACGGCGCCTGGGAGTGCCGCGGCTGCCAACGGGTGTTCTCGGTCAAGTTCCTCGGCCTGCGTGCCGCAGGCGTCCAAGCCCGGACGGAAGAGGTGAGGTAGCCCCATGAGTGCCGTCAACGCGGTCGAACTGGGACTGGTGTCGTTGGGCGGTCCGCGCCCGGCTGAATCCGATCGGCGTTCTGCCGACGAGCTCAAGGCCCTCGCCGACGCGGCGGGCCGTGACCTGGAAGGCGCGCCGGCGCTGGAGATCGCCCGCTGGGCGGCCACCACGTTCGGCCCGCGGTTCTGTGTGACCAGCTCGATGGCCGACGCCGTGGTCGCCCATCTCGTCTCCCGCGTGGCACCCGGCGTCGACGTGGTGTTCCTCGACACCGGCCTGCACTTCCCGGAAACCCTCAAGGTCCGCGACACCGTCGCCCGCACCATGCCGGTCAACGTCCGGTCGATCCGGCCGCGGCTGACCGTCGGCCAGCAGGACGGCGAATACGGCCCGCGGCTGTTCAACCGCGCGCCCGACGAGTGCTGCTTCATCCGCAAGGTCGAGCCGTTGGAGCGGGCGCTCGGCGACTACGACGCGTGGGCCGCCGGGCTGCGCCGTGACGAGTCACCGACCCGGGCCAACACGCCGGTGGTCGGCTTCGACCCCAAGCGCGGCAAGGTGAAGGTCAACCCGATCGCCCAGTGGACCCAGTCCGACGTCGACGCCTACATCTCCCGTTACAACGTGCCCGTCAACGAGCTGTTCAAGCAGGGCTACGGATCGATCGGCTGCTGGCCGTGCACCCGGCGCACCAAGGCCGGCGAAGACCCGCGCGCCGGCCGGTGGGCGATGTTCGACAAGACAGAATGCGGCCTGCACGTATGAGCCTTCGCCTGTGGCTGCCCGCCGCGCCCGGCCCGCTGGTGCTGGTCGCGCACGGCAGTCGCGACCCGCGCGCGGCCCGGGCCAACGCGGCTCTGACCGACGCGGTGCGCCGGGCCCGCCCGGGCGCGACCGTGCGGCTGGCCTTCCTCGACCACACCGGCCCGCGCCCGGCGGAGACGCTGCTCTCGTTGGAGTCGTCCGGTGCGCGGCGGGCCACGCTGGTGCCGTTGCTGTTGACCTCGGCCTACCACGGGCGGGTCGACATCCCGGCCGCGTTGATGGACGCCCGGGCCAGAGGGCTGCGGATGCCGGTGGCGGTTTCCGACGTGCTTGGCTCGGTCGGCGGGATCACCGAGCCGCTGATGCTCAGCGCGTTGCGGCGCCGGCTGGCGGCGGCTTCGGCCGCGGCCGGGGTCTGGGCGCCGGGCCTGCTGCCGCTCGACGGCGTGGTGCTGGCCGCGGCCGGCACGCGTGACGAGGCGGCCCGGTCGACGGTGGAGACGGTGGCCGGCGACCTGTCGACGGCGTTGGGCGGTGTTCCGTGCCGGGTGGCCTATGCGTCGGCGGCGGCGCCGACCGGCGACGAGGCGGTCGCCTCGCTGCGCGAGGGTGGTGCGCGCCACATCGGCGTCGCGTCCTACTTCCTGGCGCCCGGGCTGCTACATGAGACCGTCGTCACGGCTGCCCGCCGGGCCGGCGCCGCGGTCGTGGCCGAGCCGCTGGGCGGCGCGCCGGAACTGGCCCGGTTGGTGCTGGCCCGCACGGCGACCGCCCGCGAGCCGGTCTGCGACCTGGCCAAGGCGGCCTGACCCGCCCACTTTGGAGCGATTGCGCGGGAATCCGGTTGACCGCTGGATAGCTTGCGCGCGTGACGCACGACATGTCTCGTCGACCGGCGAAGCCGGGGTTCTGGGACACGCTGCCCGGAGCGTTCACGGTCCTGGGCCTGTTGGCCCTGGTGACGCTCATCGTCCTGTTGCGGGTCAGGCACGATAAGGGTGAGCAGGCGGAGTTCGTCGTGGACGTGACCGCGTGCCAGTTTCATGGCTCGTCGGTCGCGGTCTCGCTGAGCATCCGCAACGACGGCCCGGTAGCCGGATCGGCCCGGGTGGAATGGGAGTATCGCGACGCCAGGGGCAAGGTGGTCGGGAAGGATGCGACCACCGTGTCCGACACTGCCGCAGGCGCGACGGTGCGCCGCGCGACGACGACCTCGCTCGACATCACGACGGCCGCCGGCACCTGCGAGGTCACCTCGGTCGGAGACCTGAACGCCAGATGACCATCAGGTGTACGGGAGCCGGAAACGCAGGACGCCCCGGTTGCCCGGGGCGTCCTTGCGTCGTGCTGGTGTTTCTTTGTCAGGCGGAGTGAGCGCGCAGGACCCGCAGGCCACCGCGGCGCTTGACCGCGCGCCGCTCTTCCTCGCTCATCCCGCCCCACACGCCGGCGTCCTGACCGGACTCCAGCGCCCACTGCAGGCACTGGTCGGTCGCGGGGCACCGCCGGCAGACGGCCTTGGCCTGCTCGACCTGCAACAGAGCCGGGCCGGACGTCCCGATCGGGAAGAACAGCTCGGGGTCTTCGTCGCGGCAGGCAGCATGGTGGCGCCAGTCCATGGCGGCAACACTCCTCGTTCAGCGATGGCAAACAATGCGGGTGGATCTATATATGCGCGCGCGTTGCACTCCGTGACGGTGAGCATCCGCCACGTTGGCAGCGCGTGGGCAGGCGATTAGCCCTGAGGAACGGCGCCGAGGGTGCGTGCGGGGTGCTCGCAGGCAACGTTCCCGTAACTCGTTTTCGCTTGTGAATACTTTCACGAACTGTCGCGATGTCAAGGGGGACGCCACGAAAAAGTCTGAGCGGGTGAGCAAGCTCACGACCCCTTTGTCCGGTTTTCGAGCACGTGCCCGGCACCCGGATTTCGCCAGCCGCAATCAATGTAGTACGGTCCGGGCCACATTACTGGCATTTCCGGCACGTGTCACCCCTGCGGCTGCCAGAATCGGCGCCTCGACACGTCGTACCCGCTCCTCAGCAGATTACTCTCAGCGCTTGCGCCACGGAGGTAAATCTGACTTTTTCCCGCTCACCGAGATAGTCACCGTCTAGTTGGAACGCCTCCGGACGGCTCGCGAGCAGGGTGAATTCGTGAACATCATGGAGTTGGAAAACTTGCCGGCCGTGCGGATTAGTTCGCGGAGACAGGATCTGGGTGACTGTGCGTGTTGTCTTCGCGACCGCTAGCTGACGGACCGCCAGCACGTCAAGTCCGAGGTCGAACGACGCGTCCGGATTGGGGCTTACGGGGCGATCGCCGAGATAGGTCCACGGGGTGGTGTTCTGGATGATCACCGTAGCCAGTTCATCGATCACCGTCTCGGCCGGGCGCTCCAGCGAGATCGCCGGATGGCGCCGGTCGGTCGCCAGAAACTCACCGAGCGTCGCCCGTAGATAAAGTGACGAGCTTGACACCCGGCCCCGCGATCGGGCCCGCTCGACCCGCCGGATGACTGCCGCGTCGAGACCGAGTCCTGCACAGAACGTGAAGTAGCGATCGTCAGCCCGGCCGAGCCCGATGGTGCGCGACCGCCCGGCCCGCAGCCCTTCGAGGATCACGCCGGTGCCTTCTATCCAGTCTTTGGGCAGACCGATCGCCCGGGCGAACACGTTCGTCGAGCCGCCGGGGACGACGGCGAGCGCCGGCAACCGCTCGGCCGGGGGCGCGTCGGCCATCGCCGGCATTTCTGGCAAGGCGCCCATCAACCCGTTGACCGCCTCGTTGACCGTTCCGTCTCCACCCAGTGTCACGACGACGTCGACGCCGTGTGTCGCCGCCTCGCGGACCAGCCGGACGGCATGCCCGCGCCGGCGGGTGAACTCGACCCGCAGGTCGACAGCGCTGCGCAGCGCGCGGATCAAGACGTCACGGCTGCGTTCGGAGGTCGTGGTGGCCTTCGGATTGACCACCAGCAGGGCCCGCATGTGGCGGACTGTACCCGCGACTGGTCACCCTCTGTGCGCCTTCCCCGCGGCCCCGGAGCAGCTGTGTCGTACGGCACGGCGGTATCGTGGCGGCGTGTCCGAGAACCCCGCCGAGCCCACGCCGTCGACGCTGCGTGCGGCCGTGTGGTTGCTCTTCGCGCAGGCGGCCGGGATGGTCGCCCTGACTCTCTACCTTGGCTACGAGTCGGCGACCGCCGAAGCGGTCGACCTGACCTCGGCGCTGCTGCTCACGGCCTTCGCCGCGTTCGGCGCCGTGGCCCTGTTCTTCATCGGCCGGCTGCTGGCCGCGGGGCGGGCCGGCGCCCGCGCCCCCGCGATCGTCCTGCAACTCATGCTCTGCGCGGTCGGCTACTACATGATCCAGGGTGGCCTGGCCTGGCTCGGCATCCTGCTGATCGCGCTCGGCCTGCTGATCTGTGGCCTGCTGGTCGCACCGGCCAGCAACAAGGCTCTCGGCGTCGGCTGACCCTTAGCGCGTGTGATCCAGCACGATCTTGCCGAAGACGCTGCCCTGGTGCAGGTGCTCGAAGGCCCGCTCCACGTCGGAGAAGGGGACCACCTGGTCGACGATGGGGCGGACGGCCTTGTCGGCGCAGAAGGCGAGCAGGGCGGCGAGCTCGCCCGGACTGCCCATGGAGGAGCCCAGGATCTCGAGCTGCATGGCGTACACCCGGCGCAGGTCGAACTTCGGTAGGTGGCCGGACGTGGCGCCGGAGACGACGATCCGCCCGCCGGGCGCGGAGGCCTTCATCGAGTGCTCGAAGGTGGCTTCGCCGACGGTCTCGATCACCACGCCGACCCGTTCCGGAAGTCGCGCGCCGGGCTCGAGGGCGGTCGCGCCGATGCCGGTGATCCGCTCGCGCTTCTTCGCGTCGCGGCTGGTGACGTAGACCCGCTTGTCCATGGCGACCGCGATCAGGGCCGCCGCGGTGGCGACCCCGCCGCCGGCGCCCTGGATGAGCACGGCATCGGCCTCGTCGACGCGGCCCTTGGTGGTCAACATCCGGTAGGCGGTCAGCCAGGCGGTCGGCAGGCAGGCCACGTCTTCCCAGGACAGGTCGGCGGGCTTCGGTACAAGATTCTCGACGGGTACGGAGACGCGCTCGGCCAGCGTTCCCGGAAAATGCTCGGAAAGCAGCGTGTAGCCCCGCGGATCGCTCGGAGTGGTGATCACCGGGTAGACGACGACCTCCTCACCGCCGGGCGCGATACCGGCGGCGTCGCAGCCGAGGATCATCGGCAGTTGCTGCTCACGCAGGCCGACGCCGCGCAGCGACCAGAGATCGTGGTGGTTGAGCGAACTGGTGCGCACCTCGACGGTGGCCCAACCCTCTCTCGGCTCGGGCTCGGGCATGTCGCCGACGGCGAGCGCGGACAGCGGGTTGGCGTCATCGAACCGGGTGGCGAAGGCAGCGCGCATGGTTGGAAATCTAACCGCTCGGCGCGTCCCGTGTCGGAGTTGGCCGCTGCGTCGCAGGCGGGGGGTGTGTGGTTGGAGGCTTTGCTTTGCACCCCTGGAGGGAGCGGCCGAGCGGTTGGGCGCTTCCCACAAGGGTGCAGAGCAAGGCGTGCGCGGTGGTTGGTGCTGGGACGCGGACTTGGCAGCGGAGCGGTGCCCGGCGGGAGCGACGGTCGTGCCCCCGACGGGCCCGGGACAGCTTCTTATGCGCGGGAGACGCCGTCGCGGCGGGCGGCGTCGGCGACCGCGGCGGCCACCGCGGGTGCGACGCGTGGGTCGAGCGGCGACGGGACGAAGGCGTCGGGTTGGAGGTTGTCGGCCACGACGCCGGCGATGGCGTCGGCTGCGGCCACCTTCATGCCCTCGGTGATGCGGGTGGCGCGGGCGTCGAGGGCGCCGCGGAAGACGCCCGGGAAGGCGAGCACGTTGTTGATCTGGTTGGGGAAGTCGCTGCGGCCGGTGGCGACCAGGGCCGCGTGCCGCGCCGCGATGCTGGGGTGCACCTCGGGGGTGGGGTTGGCCAGGGCGAAGACGATGGCGCCGGAGGCCATTGTGGCCACCGCCGACTCGGGGATCTCGCCGCCGGAGACGCCGATCAGCACGTCGGCGCCGGCCAGCGCCTCGGCGATGCCGCCGGATCGGCGGTGCGGGTTGGTCATCGCGGCCATTTCGGCCTTCGCGACCGCCGCCGGCGCGGCCAGGTCGGGGCGGTCGGAGCGCAGGATGCCCCGCGAGTCGACGAGCAGCACCTCGGCGGGGTTGACGCCGCCCGCGACCAGCATCTTGGTCACCGCGATGCCGGCCGCCCCGGCGCCGCTGACCACCACCCGCAGGTCGGCGAGCTTGCGTTCGAGCAGGGTTGCGGCGTTGCGCAACGCGGCGAGCACCACGATCGCGGTGCCGTGCTGGTCGTCGTGGAAGACCGGGATCGGCAGCATCTCGTCGAGGCGGCGTTCGATCTCGAAGCAGCGCGGAGCGCTGATGTCTTCGAGGTTGATGCCGCCGAACGACGGTGCGAGCGCGGCGACCGTGGCGATGATGCCGTCGATGTCTTGCGTGTCGAGGCAGATCGGCACCGCGTCGACCCGGCCGAACTGCTTGAACAGGACGGCCTTGCCCTCCATCACCGGCATCGCGGCGCGCGGGCCGATGTTGCCGAGACCGAGCACGGCCGAACCGTCGGTCACCACGGCGACCGTGTGTGCGACCCAGGTGTAGTCGTCGACCAGGGCGGGGTCGGCGGCGATCGCCTCACAGACCCGGGCGACGCCGGGGGTGTAGGCCAGCGAGAGGTCTTCGCGGCTGGTCAACGGCACGGTCGAGGCGACCGCCATCTTGCCGCCGCGGTGCAGTTGGAAGACACGATCCTCATTGGGCTCAGTGTCCATGGGCTCTGTGGCCGTCATTGCGGTACTCCAGTTCGCGTCGAAAAGTGACAAACAGCCGGCAGAGAGGTGCCGGCTCGACGCGAGGTCAGCGGTGACCGGCGAAGCAAGCGGGGGTACCCGCTAAGTGTCGAGCATAGTGCTTGACCGGAGCCGACTTGGCCGCGGCCAGTAACGCAGTAGGACCCGGCCGTGCACGTCGGCGACGCCGTACGCGCGCGAGTCGTCGGTCACGAACTCGTTGTCGCCGCGTAACCACCAGCCGCCGTCCTGCTCCCGTACCGCCCGTTTGACCACCAGCAGGCCGGGTCGCGTGCGGAAAGTCGCGACGACGATGTCACCGGAGCGGATCGCGCGGCCGCCGCGCAGCACCAACAGAGCGTCACCGTCACGCAGGGTGGGCGCCATCGACGGACCCCGCACGAGAGCGGCGAAAAGTGACGCCACGAACGGACCTCCGCGACGTTTCGAGGCAGCACCGGGGGTAATGTCCTCAGCGAGGATCATCGTATGTCTTCCCGTGGAGGAGTCCTGATGCGACTTCCTAGTTTCCTTGCGCCGCGCACCGTCGTCAGCGCTCACTGCGACCTGCCTTGCGGCGTCTACGACCCGGCGCAAGCCAGGATCGAAGCCGAGTCCATCAAGGCGATCATGGAGAAGTACCAGGCCAACCAGGACCCGGTCTACCGCACCCGCGCCTTGATCATCAAGGAGCAGCGTTCCGAGCTGGTCAAGCACCACCTCTGGGTGCTCTGGACCGACTACTTCAAGCCGCCGCACTTCGAGAAGTACCCGCAGCTGCACCAGCTGTTCAACGAGACCACCAAGCTGGCCGGTGGCGCCGGCTCCAAGGAGTCCGTCGACCCCGCCGACGGCGACAAGCTGCTGGCGAAGATCGACGAGATCGCGAAGATCTTCTGGGAGACGAAGAAGGCCTGATCGGGCCCCTTCGACGCATGCACCGGCCGGCACCCCGCGTGGGGAGCCGGCCGGCGCTGTAGAGTCCGCGATCGAGGGGATGGCGAACCGGTGAGTCAGGTGACAAGTTCGGACACGAACGTCGACGACGACGTCGTGCTCCTCGCGGTGCCCGCGGACGGCGGCTACCTCGGGGTCCTGCGCACCGCGACGGCCACGCTCGCCGCCCGCCTGCAGTTCGCCCTCGACGAGATCGAAGACCTCCGCATCGCGGTCGACGAGGCCTGCGCGATGCTCCTGGTCGTCGCGACCCCCGCGGCCGAACTCGAGTGCCGGTTCGCGGTGACCGACGACGCCCTCCTGGTCGAGGTGACGGTGCCGACCGTCCGTGGCGCCCGGCTGCCGGCGGAGAGTTCGTTCGCCTGGAAGGTGCTGACGGCGCTGACCACGTCGGCCCACGCCGAGGTGCTCGACGGCCGGGCGACGATCCGCCTGATCACCCGCCGGATCGGGCGCTAGCCCTCCTGCCATAGCCGCCGCCTGTCGCGGCGTGGCCTGGTTGTCGGCGAGGTTTCTGGTTGTTCGCGAGCCTTCGGGGCCGCGCACCGCGCGCTCCGGATCGGTCTCGTGCGCGCCAGCGGCCAGCAGGCAGCGCACCTCTTCGCGGACGGGGTGGCGAGGTGGCGGCTAGAGGCCCGAAACGCCTTGCTGGCGGCCGCGGCGCTCCGTCAGCTTTCGCGGGCGGCGCTATCAGGCCCGGGCTGGCCCCGCCAGCCGGCAGGGCCCTGACCGCGCGGCTAACGCTTGCAAGCCGGCCTGGTGCTGTGCTGCCGGGCCGCCGAGGCGACAACGCGACTCCGGACCTGGTGTCCTGTTCAGGCCGCACATGTTTTGGCATGTAGTCACATGCCAAAACATGTACGCGCCGGCAGGCACCCGGTTTGGGGGCCGTCGCGGGTGGCAGTCCCGGCGGTGGGCCTGGTAGCGCGGGTTTGTGGCTGGAGTGACCGCTGTGCCCACGCGAACCTGAGCCGAGAGCGCCACCACCGCCACCGCCGGGGTTGGCCGGCGGGCCGGTGGTGGTCTGCACCACCTTCGGGATCGTGCCGTCGGCGCGCTCAAGCGGCGAACGGGGTTCGATGAACACGGCGGCCAGCGCTAGCCCCCTTGGCCCGCGTAATCCCCGAACCAGCGCTAGCCCCCTTGGCCCGCGTAATCCCCGAACCAGCGCAAGCCCCCTTGGCCCGCGTAATCCCCGAACCAGCGCTAGCCCCCTTGGCCCGCGTAGGTCGCGAACCAACGCTAGGCCCTCTGCTCGCGCAGGTCGCGCGGGGCGTTTGGCGCCGAGCCGACCTCGCGCTGGAGGTCGATTCCGCCCACCGGTCGCGGTCACGCTTGGCCGCCGAGCCCTGGCGCGGCTCTCATCTGCGCAGGGCCAGCGTCACGCCGCGGGCCCTCCCGCGCGACGGGCGACAACCCGGCTACGGGGGTCGGAGCCGGGCAAATGGAGCAGGTTACGGGCTGGCTGGATGCCCCAATCTCGGCTGGCGAGAAACCGGACTTTTAGGAGAGTTCAAATCGGACAAATGCTGGTTATAAGCAATGTGCAATCTGGTTGGTAAGGGTTAAGAAAGGGGTTCTTAAGGATCACTAAAGACTAGATCCACAACGGATTTTTTGTCCGTCAGCGCGTTTCCGTGCGGCCGGTAAAGTCTGCTCCGTTCCGCGGTGGCAACCCACGGAAGTTCGTCAAAGGAGTTTGATTCGATGTTCTCGGCAGCGCGTAAAGGCACCAGGCGGGCGCCGCGCACCTCCGGCGGACGCTTCGGCTTCCGGCGGCCCGGGCGCGCCCTCGTCATGGCCTTGACCACGCTCGGCCTCGCGGCCGCCGGCGTGGGGGTCGCGGTCGCGTCGTCCGGCTCGGTCACCGTGACCAAAGCGGGCACGGTGATCGATGGGCAGACGATCAACGGATATCTCTACGTAAAGGCTGACAACGTCACCATCCGGAATACCACCATTCGCTACGGTGGCTATCACTCGCTCCGGGTGTTCGACGGTTTCAACGGCACGCGCATTGAAGACACGAAGATCTTCTGCCAGGAAAGCAAGACCAACGGCATCGTCTTCGGCAACTACACGGCCGTCCGGGTCGAGCTGCAGGGGTGCCGCAACGGCTTCATGTACTCCGACGCGCTGCCCGCGACGATCATCGACTCCAGTTGGAACGGGAAGAAGGTCAACGTCAACGCGGGCGAGTCGCTGCCCACCGCGCCGGCCACGCCGACGCAGCCGACGGCGACACCGACCGCGACGCCTACTCCGACCGCGACCGCGAAGCCGCCGGCCCCGAAGCCGCCGGCGAAGCCGGTCGAGCAGCCGCCGGTCGCCGGTGGCCAGGGGCCGGGCATTCCGAGTTCGTTCCCCGGCCCGTCCAACACCGGTGTGCCGGACGGCCTGGCGCTCAAGGCCTCCGGTGGGCTCACCCTCTCGAAGGCCGGCCAGGTGGTCAGCGGGCTCGACATCAAGGGCTGCGTGACGGTCACCGCGAAGGACGTGACGATCCGCAACTCGAAGATCACCTGCACCAGCAACTACTCGATCAAGGTGAGTGACGCCAACGCCAACCTGCTCGTCGAGAACGTGACGATGGACGGCGCGGGCAAGAACTCGGCGACGGTTTGCTGCGGCGGCTACACGCTGAAGCGGGTGGAGATCTTCAACACCATCGACGGCCCGCGGCTGGGCGACAACAGCCAGGTCATCGACTCGTGGATCCACCACCTGACCCGGGCCGACGGCTCACACAACGACGCGATGCAGACCACGGCCGGCAAGAACATCGTGGTCCGGCACAACACCATCGAGGCCTACAACCCGAGCACCAAAGACCCGTTCAACGCCTGCCTGATGATCGGGTCGACGACCGGGCCGAGTGTCACCAACCTGCTCTTCGAGCAGAACTTCTGCAACGGCGGCAACTACTCGATCGGCGTGCGTACCGACCTCACCGCGTCGGGCATCGTGATCCGCGACAACCTCTACGGGCACGACTTCCGCTACGGGGTCATCGCCCGCACCACCCAGGCCGGCATCTCCTACGAGAGCAGCACCAACCTGTTCGCCGACACGCGTAAGCCGGTCAAGTAGCGAACCGCCCGACGCCGCCGGCGGGGTCCAGTTCGGACCTCGCCGGCGTTCGCGTCTGTCACAGCCGGTCGTCGAGGGTGGCCACGTCACCCTGGGCGGCGGCCCGCCCGATCCGCCCCTTGGCGGCGGGGTCGCCATACAACGCGTAGCGCAGGAACTCGGTCGTCGCGTCGGCCAGCACCTCGAACGACGCACCGTCGTCGCGCAGCAGGGTGGCGCCGTGATCACCCTTCGGGAAGGACAGCATCGCTTTCGGCCACGGCACGGCCTTGTAGGCCGCCTTGCCGGAGGCGTACGAAATCGTCTCGTCCCGCTCGCCGTGCACGAACAGCATCGGCGCGGCGGCACCGCGGAAGCCGGTGCCCGCACCTAACGCGTTGCCGGAGAGCACGATCCCGGCGTCGAGCCGCGGATCCCTGGCCAGCGTGAACATCCCGACGGTGGTGATACCGCCGGCGGAGTGGCCGGCGGCGGCGACCCGGTCGGTGGCGAGGTGCTCGAAGAAGGCGTCACCGCGGCGCCCGTCGAGGGCGAGCACCTTCCCGATGACGAACGATGCGTCGGCCGGCTGGTTGACGACGTCGAGCACGTCGTAGTCGGACGCCCCGCCGCTGGTATGCGGGTAGGCCGGCGCCGCCACGACGAACCCGGCGGCTGCCCACCGCCGCAGCAGGGGAGCGTAGTCGGCCGGCAGCCCACCGAGCCCGTGACTGAACAACACCACCGGGGACCGCCCGGCGCCGTCGGGGTAGTAAACGGTCGTGGCCAGCTTCCGCCCTTCCCGCGACAGGTCCAGTTCCCGGACGTCGACGTCGAAGGACCTGGTCGGGGCCTTGCCCTGGTACGGGGTCGGGCTCGCCGAGACGACGCCGGGCGAGGCGGCCGGCGTCCGAAAGACCGGCGTCACCTGCCGCGCGTCGGCACCGCACCCGGCCAGCGCGGCCGCACCCAGCACGGCCGCCAGCAGCCCGGCCGCGACCCGCCGCCGCGCCGAGCCCCCGTCGACCCGGCGGCCGGGCGTGTCATCGCCCCGGCGGGCCGGGGCGGTGGACCCGAGCGCGCCGGCCGCCGCGTCGATGGGCGCGGTGGTACCGGGCAGGCCGTTGTCCGAGGTCATTCGCCGACCCTAGCGTCGCTGGTCACGCCAGCTTGGCGGCCGGACCGGAGACGCTCGATAGTCAGCCGCAAAGGGCCTTGTCGGGGCCGAAGGTGGTGCGTAGCGGGCCCGGCGCACAGCGGGCGTGTTTGTCGCCGTCGAGGCGCCAGCGGAGGAACTCGGTGGTGGACGCCATGACCTCGGTGAAGCCTGGGCGCCCCGGGCTCAGGTAGGAGCCGTGGTTGAGCCCGTGCAGGGTCAGGAAGCCCTTGTCCCACGGGACGCGGGCGAAGACCGAGCGGCCGGTGGCGTAGGGGACCGTCGGGTCGGCGTCGCCGTGGATGAAGAGCATGGCCGCGGGCGGGCCGCCGAACTCGAAGCGGGGGCGGGCCCCGGCGATGACGATCGCGCCCTTCAGGCGGGGGGAGTGGCCCTGCTGGAACATCGCCGCCGCGGTGTAGGCGCCTCCCGAGTGGCCGGCGGCCACCACGTCGCGGGTGTCCAGGTGGCCGGCGAACAGGTCGCCAACCGTGGCGTCCAAACCACTCACGGCGACCACCGCGGCCCAGGCGTCGGCCGGCTGGTTGGGCAGGTCGTCGCGGGTGTAGCCGGGGGCGTCCTTCTTCGTGTGCGGGAACGCGGGGGCGATCACCACGAAGCCGGCGGCGGCCCAGCGGGTGGTCATCTGCACGTGGTCTTCCGGCCGGCTCTGCAGGCCGTGGCTGAAGATGACCAACGGGAAGCGGCCGGGGGCGACCGCCGCGTCGCGGGTCACCGCTCCTGTGCCGGGGCGGCCGGCGGACAGGGCCGCCGGGTACCAGACCGTGGTGGGCAGCGGTCGGTCCGGGCCGCGGGAGAGGGCCAGCGTGCGGACGCCCACCGGATAGGCGCCGGGCGCGTCGACCGCCGTGTCGCCGGGTGCGGCCGCTGCCGGGACAAATGCCGATATAGCGAACAACAGCAGCAAGGCGACCAATGCGAGTACGGACCGCCTTCCCCCCATGAGCACACGGTAAGTGCTGGGAACCGGACAGACGTCAGCCTTTTCGGTGTTTGGGGTGGTCGATGCGGTTCGCTAAGGTCGTTCGCATGTCTGACGACTACCGGGACCCGAGTGGCAACACGGAGGCGTTCCGCGCCTTCGCGAGCGACGACACGGCGTCCACCCCTGGTGCAACTCCCGCCCCGGCGGCCAACCGCATGCCACTGATCATCGGCGGCGCGGTTCTCGCCGTTGTCGTGATCGTCGTCCTGGTGCTAGCGCTCTGACGCCTTAACTCTCCGACCCCTCAACGAGGCCCGGCCACGACGGCGAGCGTCTGGCTGGCGATCTCCCACTCCTCGTCGGTGGGCACGACGCACACCGCTACCGGCGCCTCCGGTGGCGAGATGACGCGCGCCCCGCGTTCGGGCGAGTCGTTGCGTGCCGGGTCGACCGCGATACCAAGACGATCAAGACCGGTCAACGCGGCCGCGCGTACGGCCGGCGCGTTCTCACCCACACCCGCCGTGAACGTGATCGCGTCCAGCCGGCCCAGTTCGGCGTAGTAGGCGCCCACGTAGGACCTGATCCGCCGGCAGTAGACGTCGAACGCGAGCGCGGCCGCCCGGTCGCCGGCCGCCCGCCGGGTCAGCAAGGTTCGCATGTCGTTCACGCCGGCCAGGCCGGTGAGCCCGCTGCGGCGGTTGAGCAGGTTGTCGATCTCGGCGAACGGCATGCCGGCCACCCGATGCAGGTGGAAGATGATCGCGGGGTCGAGGTCGCCGCTGCGGGTGCCCATGACCAGGCCCTCCAATGGCGACAGGCCCATCGAGGTGGCGACGCTGCGGCCGCCCTCGACGGCGCAGGCGCTGGCACCGTTGCCGAGGTGCAGGGTGATCGTGTTGACCTCGTCGAGCGGCCGGCCGAGCAGCGCGGCCGTGCGTCGCGACACGATCGCGTGCGACGTGCCGTGGAAGCCGTAGCGGTGGATCCCGTAGCGCTCCGCCGTGGCGGCGTCGATCGCGTAGGTGCTCGCGGCCGGCGCGAGCGTGCGGTGGAAGGCGGTGTCGAAGACCGCGACCTGCGGGGTGCCCGGCAGGAGCGCCCGGGCGACCTCGATGCCCGCGAGGTTGGCCGGGTTGTGCAGCGGCGCCAGCGGCACGAGGTCGGCGATCGCCGCGAGCACCGCGTCGTCGACCAGCGCCGGCGTGGTGAACGTCAGTCCACCGTGGACGACGCGGTGGCCGACGGCGGTCAGACCCTCCAGCGGAAGGTCGGACATCACGGCGGCCAGCGCCTCGGCGTGGTCGCGCGGCGCGCCGGGCACCCGTTCGCCGATCTGCTCGACGACTCCGGTCGCGACCACGAGCGGCGCCGCCACCTCCCCGGCACCGCCCGGTGCGGCGGCGGCAGTGCCGGCGCCGGCGCCGGCCTGGGCGTTCGGCGGCACGTCGAAGAGCCGGTACTTGACCGACGACGAGCCGCAGTTGAGGACCAGGACGCGGGTCACCGGGCCGCTGCCTGGATCGCTGTGATGGCCACCGTGTTGACGATGTCTTTGACCGTGGCGCCGCGGGACAGGTCGTTGACCGGGCGGCGCAGGCCCTGCATGACCGGGCCGACGGCGACGGCGCCGGCCGAGCGCTGCACCGCCTTGTAGGTGTTGTTGCCCGTGTTGAGGTCCGGGAAGATGAAGACCGTCGCGTGGCCGGCCACCTCGCTGTCCGGCAGTTTCGCCGCCGCCACCTCGGCGTCGATCGCCGCGTCGTATTGGATCGGCCCCTCCACCGGCAACTCGGGGCGGCGGGCGCGGACCAGAGCGGTCGCCTCGGCCACCTTGTCGACGTCGGCGCCGCTGCCCGAGGTGCCGGTGGAATACGACAGCATCGCCACCCGCGGCGCGATGCCGAACGCGGCCGCGGTGTCCGCACTGGACAGTGCGATGTCGGCCAGTTGCGCGGCGTCCGGGTCGGGATTGACGGCGCAGTCGCCGTAGACCAGCACCCGGTCGGCGAGCAGCATGAAGAAGACACTGGACGCGACCGACACACCGGGTACGGTTTTGATCACCTCGAAGGCCGGGCGGATCGTCGCGGCCGTGGTGTGTGTCGAGCCGGAGACCATGCCGTCGGCCTGGCCGGCCAGCACCATCAGGGTGCCGAAATAGTTGGGGTCGGCCACCACGTCGTGCGCCAGGTCGAGGGTGACGCCCTTGTGTGACCGCAGTTGCGCGTAGGTGGCCGCGAACTCGTCGCGCCACGGGCTGGTCGCCGGGTCGACGATCGTCGCGCCGGACAGGTCGACGCCGAGTTCGCGTGTTCGGCGGGCGATGTCGTCCGCGCCGCCCAGCAGGGTCAGGTCGGCGACGCCGCGGCGGAGCAGGATCTCCGACGCGCGCAGGATCCGTTCCTCGGTGCCCTCGGGCAGCACGAGCCGGCGGCGGGCCGAGCGGGCCCGGTCGATCAGGTCGTATTCGAACATCAGCGGGGTGACCCGCGCGGAGCGCGCCACCTGGAGCCGGTCGGCAAGCGCTGCGGTGTCCACATGCGACTCGAAGGCGCCGAGCGCGGCCTCCACCTTGCGCGGGCTGCTGGCACTCGGCCGGCCCTCGATCCGGGACGCGGCCGCGATCGTGTGGTAGCTGTCGGACTGCACCGAACACACCGCGAGGCCGGTCTCGAGGCGGTCGATCAGCTTCATCACCCGCTCGTCGGGTCGCTCGCCGAGGGTCAGCATCACGCCGGCCACCGATACCATCCCGCTGGCGTGCGCGCTCGACGCGGCGAGCAGCAGGTCGGCCCGGTCGCCGGGGGTGATCACCAGGCAGCCGTCGGTCAGGTGGTCGAGGAACGCCGGCACGTGTGCGCCGCCGACGACCAGGTCGAGCACGTCGCGGTCGAGCGCGCGGGCGTCGCCGGCCAGCACCGTGGCACCCAGCGCGGTGGCCACCTCGCCGACCGTCGGTGCGGACACCGTCGGGACCTCGGGGATCACGTAGGCGGGGACCGGCAGCGTGGGCGGCGCGACACCGGCCGGCGCCCGGTTGGCGATCACCGCGAGCACGGTGGCGCCCAGGTCGGTCAGGCTGTGGTAGGCCGTGCTCATCGCCGACGCCGGGTCGTCGGTCTGCCCGTCGACCACGGCGACGGCCACGCTGCCCAACTCCGTCGCCAGCCGGGCGTTGAAGCCGAGCTGGCGCGGGTCGTCGCTGTCTTCCAGGTCGCTGCCGATCACCACCATCGCCGGCACCTGGCGCTCGACGGCGCGGTAGCGCTCGACGATCCGGGAGATCAGCTCTTCGCGCTTGCCGGCGGCCGCCAGCGCGCCGGCCTCGGCGTAGGTCATGCCGTGCAGGTCGGTCGCGGGCAGCGCGATGCCGTAGCGCTCGCGCAGCAGGTCGAGGATCGGGTCGTGCCCGGGTCTGGTGACCAGTGGCCGGAACGCGCCGATCCGACCGACCTGTCGGGAGAGCAGCTCGGCCAAACCGAGTGCCACCGTCGACTTGCCGCCACCTTCGCCAAAACCGGCGATATAGACACTGCGCCCCACGGACCCAACCTACCTAGCCGGGTCCGTGGGGCGCAGTGATCAGCGCGTCAGTCTTCGTCGTCGTCGAGGCGCGCCAGCCAGGTGGCGAAGCGCTCCATCGGCGTCTCGAACTCCGGGTTGTCGTCGACGAAGTCGCGGAGCCGGTCGGCGACCCACTCCAGCGACACCGTCTCGCCACCCCGGCGCTCGGTCAGCTCCTCGATCCCGCGGTCGGTGAAGTACACCGCCTCACCCTTCGGCCGGCCGGGGCAGTGCCGCCTCCACCAGCGCGCTCTGCTCGGCGTCGTGCAGGCGGGTCGAGCCGACCGACGGCGCCGCGGCCGCCGGGCGGGAGATCCGCCGCAGCCGCACGCCCTCGAGGTGCTCGAGCAGGTTGAGCGCGACGAACGACCAGGCACCCTGGTTGGCCGGCTCTTCCTGGACCCAGGCGAAGTCGACCGCGTTGGGGAACTGCGCCAGCGCCGCCTTGACCTCGTCGACCGGGAGCGGGTAGAGCTGCTCCATCCGCACCAGCGCGGTGTCGGTGATCTTCCGGTCGGCGCGGGCCTGCACCAGGTCGTAGTAGAGCTTGCCGGAGCACAGCAGCACCCGCCGCACCCCGGCCGGGTCGAGCCCGCTGGTGTCGGGGATGACGGGCTGGAATGTGCCGGTGGTGAAGTCTTCGACCGCCGAGACGACCAGCTTGTGCCGCAGCAGCGACTTGGGCGTGAAGACCACCAGCGGCTTGCGCTTCGGTGAGAGGGCCTGCCGGCGCAACAGGTGGAAGTAGTTGGCCGGGGTGGTCGGGATGGCCACCCGCATGTTGTCTTCGGCGCACATCTGCAGCCAGCGCTCGGGCCGGCCGGACGTGTGGTCGGGACCCTGGCCCTCGTGGCCGTGCGGGAGCAGCAGCGTCAGCGCCGACTGCTGGCCCCACTTGACCTCGCCCGAGGTGACGAACTCGTCGATCACCGACTGGGCACCGCTGGCGAAGTCGCCGAACTGGGCTTCCCAGAGCACCAGCGCCTCGGTGTTCTCCACCGAGTAGCCGTACTCGAAGCCCATCGCCGCGTACTCGGAGAGCAGCGAGTCGTGGATGAAGAGCCGGGCCCGGTCCTTGGTGAGGGTGTTGAGCGGTAGGAAGTCTTTGCCGGTGTCGGCGTCGACGACCGAGGCGTGCCGCTGCACGAACGTGCCGCGCCGCGAGTCTTGCCCGGCCAGCCGGACCGTCAGCCCGTCGGCCAGCAGCGTGCCGAACGCGATGATCTCGCCGAAGCCCCAGTCGATGTGACCCTCGACGGACATCTTGTGGCGCCGGTCGAGCAGTTGCTGGAGCCGCTTGTGCGGGGTGAAGCCCTCCGGCAGGTTGACGTGTGCCTCGCCGACCGCGCGGACCGCCTCGACCGTGACGGCGGTCTCGACCGCCGGCTCCGGCTCGGGCTGGCGGCTGCGGACCGGCCGGGTGCCGCTGGCCGCCGCGTCGCGGGTCGCCTTGAACACCTGCTCGAGCTGGGCCTGGTAGTCGCGCAGCAGCTCTTCGGCGTCTTCGACGGTGATGTCGCCGCGACCGATCAGCTCCTCGGTGTAGAGCTTCCGGACCGAGCGCTTCTGGTCGATGATCGCGTACATCAGCGGGTTGGTCATCGAGGGGTCGTCGCCCTCGTTGTGCCCGCGCCGCCGGTAGCAGACCAGGTCGATGACCACGTCCTTGTTGAACGCCTGGCGGTATTCGAACGCCAGCCGGGCGACCCGGACGACGGCCTCGGGGTCGTCGCCGTTGACGTGGAAGATCGGCGCCTGGATCATCCGGGCGACGTCGGTCGAGTAGAGCGACGAGCGCGAGTATTCCGGCGCGGTGGTGAAGCCGACCTGGTTGTTGACCACGACGTGCACGGTGCCGCCGGTGCGGTAGCCGCGCAGCTGCGACAGGTTGAGCGTCTCGGCGACCACGCCCTGGCCCGCGAACGCCGCGTCGCCGTGGATGGCCAGCGGTAGGACGGTGTAGCCCTCCAGCTTGAGGTCGATGCGGTCCTGCTTGGCCCGCACGATGCCCTCCATCACCGGGTCGACGGCTTCGAGGTGCGACGGGTTGGCGGTCACCGAGACGCTGATCGCGTGCTCACCGTCGGGCGTCGTGAACTTGCCGTTCTGGCCGAGGTGGTATTTCACGTCGCCGGAGCCGTGCGCCGACTTCGGGTCGATGTGCCCCTCGAACTCGGAGAAGATCTTCTCGTAGGGCTTGCCGACGATGTTGGCGAGCACGTTGAGCCGGCCGCGGTGGGCCATGCCGATCACGACCTCGTCGAGGTCGCTCTCGGCGGCGGTCTGCAGCACCTCGTCGAGCAGCGGGATCAGTGACTCGCCACCTTCGAGCGAGAAGCGCTTCTGGCCCACGTACTTCGTCTGCAGGAAGGTTTCGAACGCCTCGGCCGCGTTGAGCCGGTTGAGGATGTGCTTCTGCTCCTCCGGCGTCGGCTTCTCGTACTTCCGCTCTATCCGGTCCTGGATCCAGCGCCGCTCTTCCGGGTCCTGGATGTGCATGTATTCGATGCCGACCCGGCGGCAGTAGCTGTCGCGCAGGACGCCGAGGATGTCACGCAGCTTGAGCGTCTGCTTGCCCGCGAAGCCGCCGACCGGGAAGCTGCGGTCGAGGTCCCACAGGGTCAGGTCGTGCTGCAACACGTCGAGGTCGGGGTGGCGGCGCATCTTGAACTCGAGCGGGTCGGTGTCGGCCATCAGGTGCCCGCGCACCCGGTAGGCGTGGATCAGCTCGATCACCCGCGCGGTCTTGTCGATCGCGCCCTCGGAGCTGACCGCGACGTCGCGCATCCAGCGGACCGGCTCGTAGGGGATCCGCAGCGAGGTGAAGATCTGGTCGTAGAAGCCGCGCTCGCCGAGCACCAGCTCGTGGATCGCCTTGAGGAACTCGCCGGACTGCGCACCCTGGATGATCCGGTGGTCGTAGGTGCTGGTCAGCGTAATGATCTTGCTGACGGCCAGGTCGGCCAGCCGCTCCTCGGACATGCCGGCGTACGGGGCCGGGTATTCCATCGCGCCGACGCCGATGATCGTGCCCTGACCGACCATCAGCCGGGGCTGCGAGTGCACGGTGCCGATGCCGCCGGGGTTGGTCAGCGAGATCGTCGTGCCGGCGTAGTCGTCCATGGTCAACTCGTTGCGCCGGGCCCGCCGCACGATGTCTTCGTAGGCCTGCCAGAACTGCCGGAAGTCCATGGTCTCGGCGCCCTTGATCGACGGCACGACCAGCGTGCGGGTGCCGTCGGGACGCTTGAGGTCGATCGCGATGCCCAGGTTGACGTGGTTGGGCTGGACGACCGCGGGCTTGCCGCCGACCTCGGTGAACGAGTTGTTCATCTCCGGGATCTCGCGCAGCGCGCGGACCATGGCCCAACCGATCAGGTGGGTGAAGGAGACCTTGCCACCCCGGCCGCGGGCCAGGTGGTTGTTGATCACGATGCGGTTGTCGACCAGGAGCTTCGCGGGCACGGCCCGGACGCTGGTCGCGGTCGGGACCGCGAGCGAGGCGTCCATATTTTGGACGATGCGCGCGGCCACGCCACGCAGGGGGGTGGTCTCGGCAGCCTTGTCTGATACGGGCGCCGCCTCCGACTTGGCGGGAGGAGAAGTCTTGGCCGGGGCCGGGGTGGTGGCGCGCGGCTGCGCCGGGGCCTTCACGGCCTTCGCGCCGGTTTCCACCTTGCCGTCACTCTTCGCAGTTGCCGGGGTCTTGGCAGCGGGCTTCGCGTCGGTCGCGCGGGGCTCGGGGGAGGTGGCCGCACCGGGGGCGTCGGTGCCGGCACGGGCCGCGCTCTGCTTCGCGGTCGCGGCGGTGGCCTGGGTGGGCGACGAGCCGTCACCGTCGGGGCGATAGTCGGCGAAAAAGTCGTGCCACGCCGGGTCTACGCTCTTCGGATCCGCGAGATAGCGCTGGTACATCTCGTCGACGATCCACTCGTTGGGGCCGAAACCCGCCAGTGGGTTCTCGGATGTCTGCTGGCTCGACACGGCCGGTAATCGCCTCTTCCGCGCGCTGTGTGTATGTGTGAGAAGTCGAATCCAAGGCTACGCCGCGCGACATGGACGGCCGTCGCCGACGTCCGTCCGTGTCACGTCTCACAGGTTAAAACGCGGGAAGGTCGTTAGGAGATGTCGCGCGTGCGTGTGATCAGGGTGCCGATCGCGCCGGTGACGACGGCCCAGGCCACCAGGATCACCCCGCCGACCCAGTAGGACGGCTGGTCGGGCAGGTCGGTGCCGGCGACCATCAGGCCGGATGCGATCGACGGCAGTGCGTATTGCACATCCTTGATCCACGGCTGGTCGAGCGACTGGGAAAGCAGCGTGAACAAAAAGCCGACGATCGCGGTGCCGAGCACGTAGGCCAGCACCGCTGTGACGGTTGCCGCGATCTGGCTGCGCATCAACACGCCGATCCCGACACCGAAGATCCCCCAGAGCAGGTAGGCCAGGCCGTTGAGCAGGATGGCCCGCTGCACGGACGAGTCGCCGAGGTGACTCGACATGTTCTCGGTCTGGAAGAAGATCATCGTGGCCGGGATGTCGAGCGCGGTCGTGATCAGCCAGAACAGCACTCCGATGATCGAGGCCACGCCCAGCTTGGCGCTGATCACCGAGGTGCGGTGCGGCGTCGCCAGGAACGTCGCGGTCGCGGTCTGGTGGTGGAACTCGTTGGTGACCATCAGAATGCCGAGCACCACCACGAACAACAGGCCGCAGAACTGGCCCGACGTGTAGAGGTTGGCCGCCTGGTAGACCTGGTCGCTGACGGCCGCCAGGTTGGCCGCGTCTTCCGGCGACATGTCGGTCGGCGGCGCCTGGGTCAGCGTGAAGTGTGCGAACAGCGCGTTGAGCGCGAACGTCGCGGCCCAGGTCACGACCGCGCCCAGGGCGAAGAGCCACCACGTGTTGGTGGTCAGCAGCTTGCGGAACTCGGCCTTGACCAGCCTCATCGGATGCCCGCCTTTCCGGCCGTGAGCTCCAGGAACACGCCTTCGAGGTCGGGGCGCTCGGGGGTCAACTCGTGCAACTCGACGCCGGCGGCCAGCGCGGCCTTGCCCACCGCGGGGGCCTCGACGCCGGTGATCAGCAGCGTGCCGTCGGCCCGCGGGGTTACGGCCGTGCCGGGGATGCCGGCCAGTGCCGTGGTCAGCGCCTCGGCCTGCGGCGTGCGGACCCGGACGTGTGCCGAGGTGGACATCGACGCCAGCACCTCGCCGACCGGGCCCTGCCGGACCAGCTTGCCGGCCGCGATGATCACGATGTCGTCGGCCAGCAGCTCCATCTCGGAGAGCAGGTGGCTGGAGACCAGCACGGTGCGGCCCTGCTTGGCCAGACCCTGGAGGAAGCCGCGCATCCAGCGGATGCCCTCGGGGTCGAGGCCGTTGGCGGGCTCGTCGAGGATCAGCACCTTCGGGTCGCCGAGCATCGCGGCCGCGATGCCCAGCCGCTGGCGCATGCCGAGCGAGTAGCCCTTGAACTTGCGCTTGGCCGCCGGCGTGAGGCCGACCAGCTCGAGCACCTCGTCGGCCCGCTGGTCGGGGAGCCCGGCCGCGGCGCAGAGCACCCGCAGGTGGTTGCGGCCCGTGCGGCCGCGGTGAGCGGCCGACGCCTCGAGCACCGCGCCGACGGTGCGCACCGGGTCGGTCAGGTCGGCGTAGCGGCTGCCGCCGATGGTGGCCGTGCCGGCCGTGGGTGTCACCAGGTTGAGCAGCATGCGCAGCGTGGTGGTCTTGCCGGCCCCGTTGGGGCCGAGGAAGCCGGTGACCCGGCCCGACTGAACGGTGAACGAGAGTCCGTCGACGGCGAGCAGATTCTTATAGCGTTTGGTGAGACCGGAGACCGCTATCTGGCCGTCGGACATCTCACTC
The DNA here is from genome assembly GCF_040676615.1 of Asanoa sp. NPDC049573. Classification (NCBI taxonomy): domain Bacteria; kingdom Bacillati; phylum Actinomycetota; class Actinomycetes; order Micromonosporales; family Micromonosporaceae; genus Asanoa; species Asanoa sp. NPDC049573. The sequence continues at coordinate 430 of NZ_JBFAPI010000002.1, read as the reverse complement.
CCTTCCCCCCAAGGTGGCGTGGCCGCCACACCATACCGGTGAGCTGTGTCGAGCCGCCGCCCTTAAATGGCGATCCAGGTGGCCCGGGCGTGTGCCAACAGTTCGCCGCCGGCCGAGTAGAGGGCGGTGTGCACGGCGGCTTTGCGGCCCTCGGTCGTCGCGAGCGATCCGACCACCACGTTGTCGCTGCCCGGGGCCGGTAGCTCGGTGATCACCGCGGCCATCCGGCCCAGCACGTAGGCCCGGCCGGGTGAGAGCACCGACCAGCCGCCGGGGCAGTCCAGGGCCGCCCAGACCGTCGCCGGACGCACCTCGGCCGGCGCCGCGAACGGTGCCGCGACCACGTCGCCGACCGGGCCGGGAAAGATCCGGAGCCCGTCGGCGCGCTCCGGGCCGCAGACGTAGCAGGTCGGGAACGGGTGGTCGGTGA
>NZ_JBFAPI010000001.1:509066-779516 GCF_040676615.1 Asanoa sp. NPDC049573 | reverse complement strand
CGGCCTCCACACAGGCATTCCCGGGAGCGGAAGCCGACATGTCACCGGCTGGGAACGCGGCCGGGCCAACGCCCCACGCCGACGCCGCGGCGGGGTGCCCTTCTCCGATAGACGCTCAGCCGCGCCAGGTGTAGAACTCGCGGGCCACCGCGTCGGCCGGCGACTTCCAGGTCTTCGGGTCGTAAGGCTGGATGTAGGCCCGCAGGTCCTCGCTGATCTGCTTGAACCCGGGCAACGCCGGGCCCTTGCGCAGCGCCTCCGACGGGTCGTCCCGGAACTCGATGACGTGCAGGTAGAGGTCGCCGAGCGAGTAGAGCGACCGGGTCTTGACCCCGAGGTCGTGCGGCAGGTCGGTGGCGTCGGACTCGGCGAAGATCCGCGCGACGGACTGCTCCTCGCCGGGCTTGATGCGGGCGACGATGACGGACCGGTTCATTTCTCTTCCCCCTACGCGAAGATGCGGGCGAGGTGCTCGTCGAGCGCGGCGGCCGCGACCGGCGAACTGCGGAACCCGACGTGTCCGTCGGGGCGGATCAGGTAGGCGCCCGTGCCGCGCAGGCCGTACGCGCCCCGGAAGGCGCCGGAGGCGTCCCGCAGGACCGGCAGGTCGAGGGCGCCCGGCACGGTCGCGTCCGGGCTCGCCACGACGTAGATGTTGACCGAGCCGCGGACCTTCTCGGCCAGCTTCTCGAAGCCGGCGTACTCGTCGCCGCCGGTCGAGCCGTCGGCGTAGACCAGCAGGGTGTGTGCGGTGCCCCGGGTCAGCTCGAAGAGCCGCACCTGGTGGCCGACGCCGAAGCGGCTCAGGTCGCGCACGTCGGGCGCCCGGTCGCCGGGCTGCGGGCCGCCGTCGAAGAGGTCGCCCGAGGAGCCGACCAGCGGGCTGCCGGCGTACGACAGCGTCATCTGCATCTCGAGCATGAACTGCTCGCGCTCGTCGTCCATGTCCATCTCGTCGGTGAACGCGATCTTCACCGCGCGGTCGACGATCGCCTTGCCGGCCGGCCGGCGCTCGGCCTCGTAGCTGTCGAGCAGCCCCGGTGCCGCGGCGCCGCGAACCGCCAGCGCGAGCTTCCAGCCCAGGTTCCAGGCGTCCTGGATGCCGGTGTTCATGCCCTGGCCGCCGGCCGGCGGGTGCAGGTGCGCGGCGTCGCCGGCGACGAACACCCGGCCGACCTGGTAGCGGTCGACGATGCCGTGCTTGATCCGGAAGATCGACGACCAGCGCAGGTTGCTCGCGGTGGTGCCGGCCGGTGCCAACTGGTCCAGGACGGCCTGGATGTCGGCCAACGTCGGCGGGTCGTACTCCTGCGAGAAGCCGGGCGGGATGGCTCCCGACCCGATCTCGGCCTGCAGCCGCGGCGGCGCGAGGGTGGCCACCCGGTAGCGGCCCGGCCCGCGCAGCGGCACGCAGACCAGCATGCCGCGCATCTCCTCGTCCTCGACCTGGATGAAGCGCAGCAGGTGGCCCTCCGGCATCGACCAGTCCAGGTCGACGTCGCCCAGCATGAACAGCTGCGGGAACATACCCATGCCGCCCTCGAAGGTCAGCCCGAGGCTCTGCCGCACGGTGCTGTGTGCGCCGTCGGTGCCGACCAGGTACTGGGACCGCACCGTCTCGACGCTGCCGTCGGGGCGCAGCACCTGCGCGGTCACCCCGTCGGCGTCCTGGGTGAACGCCTGCAACTCGTGGCCACGCTCGACGCGTACGCCGTGGCTCGCGAGGCAGTTCTCCAGGATCCGCTCGGTCTCGTACTGCGGCAGGCCGACGTGGGCGAACGGCAGTTCCGGCAGGTCCCAGTCGACCTGGTGGGTCTGCTGGCCGTTGACGTAGACGGTCTGGCCGTGCAGCCAGACGCCCAGGTCCATCGCCTCGCGGGCGACGCCGATGTTCTCCCAGATCTCCATCGTGCGGCACTGCACGCCGATCGCCTTGTCGGCGGCCACGTTGCCGTCGGGGCGCTTCTCGATGAGCCGGCAGGGCACACCGCGCCGGGCCAGCTCGATCGCCGCGGTCAGGCCCGCCGGGCCGGCTCCCACGACGAGAACGTCGGTTGATCTGTCCACCGTGGACCCTTCCTGGACGACCGGCCGCGGCGTCGGCTGCGGTTGTGGTTGCGGTTGGGGCTGCGGCTGGGCCCGCGGCCGCGGGCGGGCCGTGACGGAGGCCTGCGCCGCCACCGGCAGGTCGTCCTCGGGACGAGCCGCGATGTGGTACGTGGTCCGCTTGAAGTTCTCGCAGATGTACTGGATGAGCGGCGCGGTCTGGTCCAGGTGGGCCTGGTCGTCGGTCCAGGCGTTGAACGACGCCTCGTCCTCCCACTCCGCGAAGATGTGGTAGGTCCCGGTGCCGGGCTCGCGCAGCAGTTCCTCCCGCACGTGCCCCGGTGTCCCCCGCATCCGCTCGGCGACCTTGAGATAGGCGCGTTCGTACGCCTCCTCCTCGCCCTCGGCCACGGTGACCGTGACGTCGACCCGGATCCGCGGCCCCGCCCCGAGCACCGTCTCCAGCACCTCGTAGGTGGCCTTCTCGCCGGACTCGCGCAGGTCGCGCAGCGCCGCGGTGAGCCGCTCGCGCGCGGCACTGGGCCCGAAGGCCTCGAGCGCGGCGGAGTCGGCCCAGTCGCTGACGATCAGGAAGGTCCGCGGGTCGTCGACGTCGCGGATCAGTTCCTGGCGCAGGCTGCCGGGCACCCGGCTGATGTGCGCCGCGGCCGACCGCCAGGCCCGCTCGAACTCCTCCGCGCAGCCCTCCCGGGCCCGCATTCGCAGGATGGTCCGCACTGGACTGTCATCGGGCATGCTGCAGACCCTCCTCGGGATAGCGCTTGAGCACGATCGAGCTGTTGAACCCGCCGAAGCCGCGGGCGTTGACCAGGACCACGTCGGCGGCCAGCCGGCGCGGTTCGCGGACCAGGTCCAGGTCGTGACCGGGCCGGCTGAGGTTGCCGACCGCCGGCACGATGCCGTCCCGCAGGGCGAGCAGCGCGGTCGCCACGTTGAGCGCCGCGCCGCCGGAGCAGAGCCGGCCGACGAAACCCTGTGGCGCGGTGACCGGCACCGGCCGGCCGAAGACCGCTTGGATCGCCGCGGCCTCCAGCGCGTCCAGGGCCGGGGTGCCGGCGCCGTCGGCGACCACGAACCCGACTTCGTCGGGTGTGACGTTCGCGTCGGCGAGCGCCTTGCGCATGGCCCGGGCGAGTTGGGCGCTGTCCGGCGCGGGTTCCTCCGGATGATGCCCGTCGTGGGTGGCGGCGTAGCCGGCGATCTCGCCGTACACCTGCCGCACCCCGCGTTCCGCGGCGGTCGCGGCGTCCTCCACCACCAGCACCGCACCGCCCTCGCCGGGCACGTAGCCGTTGGCCTCGGCGTCGAACGGTTTGTAGCCCGCCCGCGGGTCGCGGCTGGCGGTCAGCCGGCCGCTGGTCTGCTGACAGACCAGCGCGTACGGGGACAGCGGCGCCTCGGTGCCGCCGGCGATGACGGCCGGGGTGCCGCGCCGGATGATCCGGCGGGCCATGCCCAGGCTGTCGAGGCCGCCGGCGCTCTCGGAGACGAGCACGCTGTTGGGCCCCTTGGTGCCGTGCAGGATGGAGGTCTGCCCGACACTGGCGGCGTAGAACCAGGCGATCGACTGGTAGGCGCTGACCGCCGCGCGGCCCCTGCTCCACAGTGCCTGGATCTCCTTCTGGCCGAACTCGTTGCCGCCGGAACCGCTGGCCAGCACGACCGAGGTGGCGTAGGGGTCGTGCCCCGCCGGGTCGTACTTGGCGTCGTCGAGCGCCATCCGCGTCGCGGCCAGCGACATCCAGCTCCACCGGTCGGTCTGGATGATCAGTCGCGGGTCGACCAGGCCCTCGGCGGCGAAGCCGGACACCTGGCCCTGCAACCGGTCGTCGTGGCAGGCCACCCGCAGGTCGCCGGCCAGCGTCGACTGCCAGTGCTCCTCCGCGGTCAGCCCACTGGGCGCGATAACCCCGATGCCGGTGATGACGGCCCTGGTCATGCTGACCACCTCCGAAGGACGGCGGCGGACTGGAAGCCGCCGAAGCCGCTGCCCACCGAGAGCGCCACGTCGACCCGTTGCTCGCGCGCGTTCTTCGGCACGTAGTCCAGGTCGCACTCCGGGTCGCGGTTCTCCAGGTTGGCGGTCGGCGGGATCACGCCGTAGCGGATGGCCAGCACGCACGCGGCCAGCTCGATCGCCCCGATCGCGCCGAGCGAGTGCCCGACCATCGACTTGATGGAGCTGACCGGCACGTCGTACGCGTGCTGCCCGAGGCTGCGCTTGAACGCGGCCGTCTCGTGCCGGTCGTTCTGCTTCGTGCCCGACCCGTGCGCGTTGACGTAGCTCACCGCAGTCGGGTCGAGCCGGGCCTGGCCGAGTGCGTCGGTGATCGCCTCGGCCATCTCCAGCCCGTCCGGCCGCAGCCCGGTCATGTGGAACGCGTTGCTGCGGTTGGCGAACCCGGCGACCTCGCAGAAGATCTCGGCACCCCGCCGCCGGGCGTGCTCGAACTCCTCCAGGATCAGCACCGCCGAGCCCTCGCCCATCACGAAGCCGTCCCGGGTGGCGTCGAACGGGCGCGACGCGTGCTCCGGGTCGTCGTTGCGGGCCGAGGTGGCCCGGATCGCGTCGAAGCACGCCATCGAGATGGGCGAGATCGGCGCGTCGGCGGCACCGGCGATGACCACGTCGGCGTCGCCGTCCTCGATCAGTTGGTGGCCGTAGCCGATCGAGTCCAGGCCTGACGTGCAGCCGGTGGAGATGACGGCGGCCGGCCCGTGCACCCGGTACCGGCAGGCCACCTCCGTCGCCGCGCTGCTGGGCACCAGAGCCTGGTAGAGGAACCGGCTGGCGTAGCGCTCGTCGACCTGCCAGTCCCGCCCGTGGTTGCTGACGTTGACGTACTCGTCCTCGAGCCGGGTGGTGGCCCCGACCGCGCTGCCGATGCTCACCGCGACCGCGTCCCGGTCGGTCGCGTCCAGGTCCAGGCCGCTCTCGGCCAGGGCCTCGTCGGCCGCGGCGAGGGCGAACTGGGTGAACCGGTCGTTGCGGTAGACCTCCTGGGAGGTCAGGCCGGCCTTGATCGGGTCGAAGTCGCACTCGGCGGCGATCTGCGACCGGAAGTCGGCCGGGTCGAAGAAGGTGATCCGCCGGGTCGCCGTGCGCCCGGCCGTCAGCATCTCCCAGAACGCCGTGCGGTTGACGCCACCGGGGGCCACCACACCGACCCCGGTGACGACGGTCCGCCTGGTCACGGGCCCTCCCCGGGCAGCGCCTCGGTGTCGACGTGGCCGAGTTCCGGCCGCGGCGCCAGCGGGCCGAGCGCGAAGACCAGGAAGGCCGGCGTGTCACCGTTGTTCATCAGCCGGTGCTTGACCCCGATCGGGATGTGTACGCCGTGGTTGGCTGGGAGCGGCAGTTCCCGGCCGTCCAGCCGCACTGTGATCGCACCCTCGACGCAGAAGAGATATTCCTCCGAGTACGGGTGCCAGTGCTCGGTGACGACCTCGGCCGGGGCGAGCCGCAGCGTGCCCATGAAGCCCGACGTCGAACCGACGGTGGCCGGCGACAGGATGGTGCGGATGTCGCCGCCCCGGCGCCGGTTGGCCGCCACGTCGTCGACCGACACGACCCGGATCTCGCGCTTCGGCTGGGCCGGGCCGCCGACGCCGGCGCCGGCGTGCGGGTTGCCGGCCTGCTGGTCGGCGGCCAGCTTCTCGACCTTCTGCCGGATCACGTCCATCTGGATCGCCGTGTTGGCGTTGATCCGGTCGGTCATCGCGGCGGTGTCGATCGGGGCGTCCGGACGCATCCGGAAGTCCTGCACCCAGCGCATCCGGGTGCCGTGCCCCTCGACCTCGTAGGTCCACTCGATGTTCATGAACTCGAACGGCCCGGGCTCCACCCGGCGAGCGACCACCCGGCGGCCGGCCCGGTTGACGGTGCGCTCGGAGACCCAGCTCCAGACCTTGCCGTTCTCGTCCGGGTGCATCGCGAGGCGGAACCTCACCGTGTCACCGTCGCGTTCGAGGATCTCGGCCGACGCGTACTCGGTGAACAGGTCCGGCCAGTTCTCCACGTCGTTGGTGGCGTCCCAGACGACGTCGAGACCGGCGTTGATCAGCACCGAGTTGTCGACGTGTCCAATAGTCGGCGCGCTCATGCCATTTCCTCGCTTCGCTCGGAGGCGCATGAGCGCCGGCGGCTGAGTTGACTACGCTCGCTTCGCTCGCTCATGCCGCGGGCTCCTTTGCCAGCCGCTTGTTGATCTCGGCGGTGATGTCGCCGACGGTCTGCGCCAGCGGGCGGTCGTCGGGCAGCTCGAAGCCGTACATGGCCTGCAGCTCCGACTGGAGCTGGAGGAATGCGAGCGAATCCAGGCCCAGGTCGCCGAAGGTCTTGTGTGGATCCTCCGTACGCATCTCCTTGGGCAGTCCGACCTTGCTGACCAGCAGCGACATCAGGTCGTCGATGGTGAAACTCATTGTTCCTCCCGTGGTTGCGAATTGAGCCGCTCGACGAGCGACGTGTCGTGCGTTCCGGCGACGAAGAGCGGGTGATCCAGCGCTGTCAGCAGGAAGTCACGGTTGGTGCTCACCCCCGGCCCCTCGACGACGAGTTCGGACAGTGCCCGACGCATCCGCGAGATCGCCTGTGGCCGGTCCGGCGCCCAGACGGCGATCTTGGCGAGCAGTGGGTCGTAGGCGGCGGAGATCCGGCCGCCGGCCACCGCGGCGGTGTCGACCCGCACGAACGGGCCGCCCGGGAAGTCCAGTGTGGTCAGTGCGCCCGGGGTCGGCATGAAGTCGCGGGTCGGGTCCTCGGCGTTGATCCGGCACTCGATCGCCCAGCCGCGCGCCGCCAGTTCCTGCTGCGTCGCGGCGATCCGCTCCCCCGCCGCGATCCGCAGTTGCTCGCGGACGATGTCGATGCCGTGGGTCATCTCCGTCACCGGGTGCTCGACCTGGATCCGGCAGTTGACCTCCATGAAGTAGAACCGCTGCTGGTCGTCGACCAGGAACTCGACGGTCCCCGCGCCGACGTAACCGGCCGCGAGCAGGCCGCGCACGGCGGCGCCGCCCATCTGCTCGACCACCTCGGGCGGCAGTCCGGGCGCCGGCGACTCCTCGATGATCTTCTGGCGCCGCCGCTGCACCGAGCAGTCGCGCTGGCCCAGGTGCAGCCCGTTGCCGTGCTGGTCGCAGAGCACCTGCACCTCGACGTGCCGGGCGGCGGGCAGGTAGCGCTCGACGTAGACCCGGTCGTCGCCGAACAGCGACTGTGCCGTCGAGCGGATCTCCCGGTACTGCCGGGGCAGGTCGTCGGGGTCGTTGACCACCTGCATCCCGCGACCGCCGCCGCCGGCGACCGCCTTGACGATGACCGGATAACCGATGTCGGCGGCGACCTTGGCCACCGCCTCGGCGTCGGCGACCGGCTCGATCGTGCCGGGCAGCAGCGGCAGCCCGGCCTCGGCCATCGCCGCGCGGGCGGTGGACTTGTCGCCGAGTTGGTCGATCACACCGGCCGGCGGGCCGACAAAGGTCAGGCCGGCGGCCGCGCAGGCCTCGGCGAAGTCGGGCTGCTCGGAGAGGAAGCCGTAGCCGGGGTGCACGGCGTCGGCGCCGGTCTGCCGGGCCGCTTCCATGATCGCCGGCAGGTAGAGGTAGCTGTGCCGGGCCGGCCCGGGGCCGACGCACACGGCCTGGTCGGCGAAGCGCACGACGGCGCTGTCCCGGTCCTCGGTGGAGTAGACGGCGGCCACGCGCAGGCCCAGTTCGCGACACGTACGCGCGACCCGCAGGGCGATCTCGCCACGGTTGGCGATGAGCACGGTGTGGAACACGAGGACCTCCCTACTGTGCGCTGGGCTCGACGCGGAAGAGCGGCTCGCCGAACTCGACCGGTGCGCCGTCGGCGGCGATGGCCGCGACGATCCGCCCGTCGGTCTCGGCCTCGACCGGGATCATCAGCTTCATCGCCTCGACGATGCCCACCTGCTGTCCCTTGTGGACCTGGTCGCCTTCGGACACGAACGGCGCGGCGCCGGGTTCCGGGGCGCGGTAGAACGTGCCGACGATGGGCGCGCTGATGTCGCTGCCGACCGGCGCCGCTTTCGGTTCCGGCGGCGCGTCGGGTGCGGCGGCGACCACCGCGGTCGCCGCGGACCGCTGCTGCTCGGTCCACTCCATCTCGACCACCACGTCGCCCGCGCGGATCCGCAGGGCGCGGGGCCGGTCGCCGAGATCGGCCAGCAGTGACTGGGCGCTGCGCCGCACCTCGTCGAGCGCTTCCGCGAGCGGCGCCGGACGGTCCGACTGCGCCGGTTCCAGCAATGACGTCATTGGGGGCCTCCAGGGTGGGAAAGAGCGGGCGCGGGTGCGGACTGGCCGCCGAACCGGCGGAAGCGGGCGCGCCGCTCGGCGACCAGGCGGGCCGGGTCGCGGGTGGCCAGGTCGCTCAGCTCGGCCCGGATCGCCGCCCGGACCAGCGCCGCGGCCTCGGGATGGTCGGACTCGGCACCGCCGGGTGGCTCCGGCACCACGCCGTCGACCACGCCGAGTGCGAGCAGCGAGCGGGCGTCGACCCGCAGCGCTCGCGCGGCGGCGGGCGCCGCGGCCGAGTCCTTCCAGAGAATCGCCGCGCAGCCCTCCGGGCTGATCACGGTGTAGATCGCGTTCTCCATGATCAACACGCGGTCGGCGACCGCGATGGCGAGCGCGCCGCCGCTGCAGCCCTCGCCGGTGACCACGGTGACCAGGGGCACCGGCAGGCCGCCCATCAGCCGCAGCGTCTCGGCGATCACGGTGGCCTGGCCCTGCAGTTCGGCGTCCACGCCCGGGTAGGCGCCGGGCGTGTCGACCAGGGTCACCACCGGCATCCCCCACTTGGCGGCCAGCCGCATCAGCCGCGCGGCCTTGCGGTAACCGGCCGGGTTGGGCATCCCGAAGTTGTGCGCCGCCAGTTCCGCAGGCGTGTGGCCCTTCTCGTGCCCGATCACCACGACGGACTCCCGGCCGAGCCGGCCCACACCGCCGACGATCGCGGGACAGTCGCCGCCGACCCGGTCACCGTGCAACTCCTCGAAGTCGTCGAGGATCAGGCGCAGGTAGTCGGAGGTGGTCGGCCGGCCGACGTGGCGGGCCCGGCGTACCGCCTGCCAGGCGTCCTGCTCCGCCAGCCGGTCGGGGTCGCGGATCACCACCTGCTCGGCCGGACCGACGTTGCCGGGGCAGTTGCGCCGGGCGCCGACCGAGAGCACCCGGCCGAGCCGCTCGCGCAGCCGGGCCCGGGGGCAGACCAGGTCGACGAAGCCGCGCTCCAGCAGGAACTCCGCGGTCTGGAAGCCGGCCGGCAGTTCCTGGCGGATGGTCTGCGCGATCACCCGGGGCCCGGCGAAGCCGAACCGCGCGCCCGGCTCGGCGATCACGATGTCGCCGAGCATCGCGTACGACGCGGCCACCCCGCCGTAGGTCGGGTCGGTGATCAGGCAGACGGTGACCAGGCCGGCCTCGTCGAGTTGCTGCATCGCCTGGGCGGTCTTGGCCATCTGCATCAGGCCGACGACGCCCTCCTGCATCCGCACGCCGCCCGAGGCGGTCACGGTCACCAGCGGCAGCCGCTCGGCGAGGGCGGTCTCGGCGGCGCGGGTGATCAGCTCACCGACGGCGCCGCTGAGGCTGCCGCCCATGAACCGGAAGTCCATCGCCGCGACCACCACCGGCGTGTCGCCGATGGACATCCGCGCGCAGACCACCGCCTCGGCCATCCCGGTCGCCTGCCGCGCCTGGTCGAGCCGCTCGGTGTAGGGCACGCCGTCGCTGAACGACAGCGGGTCGGCCGCCGGCAGGTCGGTCTCGATCAGCCGCAGCGTGTCGCGGTCCGCGAGCAGGTCCAGCCACTGGTGGGCGGTCAGCGGGAAGCAGGCGCCGCACTGCGGGCAGACGCCATGGTTGCGGGCCAACCGCTTGCCGTAGACGACGGCGCGGCACTTGCGGCAGAGGGCCCACTCCTGGGTTTCGGTCATCGGATCGCTCCCACCGGTCGGTCCGCGGCCCGCTCCACGACGAACAGCACCCCGTCGGCGTCTAGGTAGCCGAGGTCCCCGGTCCGCAGCCAGCCGTCGGCGTCGGCAGCGCCGGCGGACACCTGCGGACCGCGGACCCGGACCTCTCCCGGCCGTCCGGGCGTCGCCGGATGGCGGCCGTCCAGGCTCACCACCAGGCAGTCGGTGCCCAGCACGGGATGGCCGACCGAGCCGGCCGTTGGCCGGTCGATCCGGTCGCAGTGGGTCAACGGCGCCTCGGCGGTGCCGTACCACTGCACCAGCGGCGCGCCGACCCGGTCCCGCAGCCGGGCCGCGGCGGCCGGGGCGAGGGCGGACCCGCTGGAGATGACCGCGCGCACCGTCGGGGTGCGCTTGTGTGTCGGGCGCGGGTCGGCGGCCAGCCGGGCCAGCCGCACGGGTTGCCCGCAGTAGTGCGTCGCGGCCTCGCGGCCGGCCTGCGTCACGCCGCCGGCCGGGTCGGGGTCGGCGCACAGCACCTGCGTCGCGGTCGCGCGGACGGCCGCGTTGAGATACACCGGCTCGTACGCCGGGAGGTGGTTGACCACCGTCGAACCGGGACCGAAGCCGTAGGCCCGGGCCGCCTGGGCGGCGCCGACGGTGAGGTTGCGGTGGGTCAGCGGGACCACCGCCGGCGGACTGCCACTGAACCGCAGGCAGGCGACCTCGCCGGGGTCCGGCCGCGCCTCGTGTGGCCGCCCGGCGTGCGTCCGGGCCAGGTTGGCCACCGTCCGCCCGCCCGGATGCCCGGGCTGGTCGAGGTAGACCACGTCGGCCAGGCCGTAGTGCTCCAGCCGGACGCGGCGCAGCTGTTCGGCCATCCCCGCGGTCGCCACCAGCAGTTCCACGCCGGCGAGGCCGACGACGTGGTCGAGTTCGTCCTCGCTCAGGAAGGGTTCGACGACGGCGCACACGTGCCCGGCCCGGATGGCGCCGAAGTAGGCGATCGGGAAGGCGGGATGCAGCGCGGCCGTGACGCCGACGACGGTGCCGGGCCGCAGGCCGGCGAGCGCCACGGCGAAGCCGTCGACGGCGGCGTCGAGCTCGCGGTAGGACATCGCGCGGGCGCCGTACCGGATCGCGGTGCGGCCCGGTGCGATCGCCGCCGCCCGCCGGAGCAACCCGGGCAGCGACCGACCCTTGCGGATCTCAGCTTCGGGCACGGCGGACTCCTTCAGGCCGGGGGTAGCAGTCGGCTCCACGACCGTCGCAGGGCTCCACTTGAGCCCGCCTGGAATGTCGCTAGAGGCCGAGACGGGTACCTGTGCCCCAGCGCGGCGATAGTCCGATCCAACCGAATTAGTTCCATATGTCGGCTGTGGGTCTTAAGGTTCTTCACAGCGACGGGATACGGGGGCGCGATGAACTACCACGTTCTTGGTCCGCTGCTGGTGCGGGGCACGCCGGGCTACGCCATCGATCAGCTGACAGCGCCGAAGCCACGGAAGGTTCTCGCCCTGCTCCTGCTGCACGCGAACCTGGTGGTGCCGGTGGACACGCTGATCGCCGAGCTGTGGGGCGCCGAGCCACCGGCCAGCGCGCAGACCACGCTGCAGACCTACATCCTCAAGATCCGCCGGATGCTGACGGCGGTCCTGGACGGCGGCGCGGCCAGCCAGGTTCTGGTCACCGCCTCGGGCGGCTACCGGTTCAACGTGGGTCCGGGCGAGTTGGACCTGCACGAGTACGAGCAGCGCGCCGCCGAGGGCCGGCTCGCGCTCAGCGAGGGCGACGACGTCAAGGGTGCGCTGCTGCTCGGCCAGGCGCTGGCGATGTGGCAGGGCGGCGCGCTGGTCGACGTGAAGCTCGGGCCGGTGCTCCAGGTGGAGGTGCAGCGCCTCGAAGAAGGCCGGCTGTGCCTGTGGCGCCAGCGGATCGAGGCCGAGTTGCGGCTCGACCGCCACCAGGCGGCGCTCGGCGAACTCGGCTGGCTCGCGGCCCGGCACCCGCTCAACGAGGACCTGCAGGCGCAGTACATGCTCGCCCTCTACCGGGCGGGGCGGCGCACCGACGCGCTGGAGGCCTTCCACCGCCTGCGCGGCACACTCCAGGCCGACCTCGGCCTCGAACCCTCACAGCGGATCCAGCGCCTCCAGCACGCGATGCTGACCGCCGACCCGTCGCTGGATCTGCTGGAGGCTACGTCGCCGGGTGCCGGCGGAGGCCGGCGATGAGCAGCCCGACCAACTGGCGCGCGTCGTATCGCGGGTCGCCGCCGACGCCCACGCACAGGTTGCCGATGCCCCGCATCAGGCCGTAAGGGTCGACGCCCGGCTGGATCTCACCCGCTTCGACGGCGGCGTCGAGCAGCGCGCCGCAGACCGGCACGAGGTTGTCGACGAAGTAGTCGTGCAGGGTCTCGAACCGGGCGGTCTCGGACTGCAGCGCCGCGGCCAGGCCGTGCTTGGTGACCAGAAAGTCGACGAAGAGATCGACCCAGACGGTCAGCGCCGCGTACGGCGTCGGCTCCTTGGCCAGCAGGGTCCGCCCGACCTCGGCGCAGGCGTCGACCTGGTGTCGGTAGACGGCGATGACCAGTTCGGCCCGGTTCGGGAAGTGCCGGTAGATGGTGCCCATCCCGACGCCCGCCTTGGCGGCGATGTCGCGGACCGGCGCGTCGACCCCGCTCGACAGGAAGACGGCGGCCGCGGCGTCCAGCAGCACCTGCTCGTTGCGCCGGGCATCGGCCCGCTTCCGGTCGGCCACGGTCGTCACCTCCTCGGGTTTGCTAAACGGAACAACGCTCCGTATCGTTGAGCGGAGCAACGTTCCGCTTCGGCCAATGATGCCAGAACGACCGGGGCACGACCACGGAGGAGACCCCTCATGCAGTACCGCACCTTGGGCCGCACCGGTGTGCAGGTCAGCTCGCTCGCGCTCGGCGCGATGAACCTCGGCGCCATCGGGCGCACCGGCCAGGAGGACGCGACGGCGATCATCGACGCCGCGCTCGCGGCCGGGATCAACCTCATCGACACCGCCGACCGCTACAGCAACGGCCAGTCGGAGGAGTTCGTCGGCAAGGCCATCGCCGGGCGCCGCGACGACATCGTGCTCGCCACCAAGGCCACCTTGCCGATGGGCGAGGAGCGCAACCACCGGGGCAGCTCCCGGCGCTGGCTGGTCACCGCGCTCGACGACAGCCTGCGCCGGCTCGGCGTCGACCACGTCGACCTCTACCAGATCCACCGCTGGGACCCGACCACCAGCGACGAGGAGACCCTCGCGGCACTGACCGACCTGCAGCGGGCCGGCAAGATCCGCTACTTCGGCTCCTCGACCTTCCCGGCCTACCGTCTCGTCCAGGCCGAGTGGGCGGCCCGCGCCAACCACCTGAGCCGCTACGTCACCGAGCAGCCCAGCTACTCGATCCTGCAGCGGGGCATCGAGGCCGACGTGCTGCCGGTGACCGAGCAGTACGGCCTCGGCGTGCTGGCGTGGAGCCCCTTGGCCTCGGGCTGGCTGTCCGGAGCGGTCCGGGCCGGCCAGGAGATCACCACCCACCGCGCGGCGATCCTGCCGGACCGCTTCGACCTGACCGTTCCCGCCAACCGCGCCCGGCTCGACGCCGTCGAGCGGCTCGCCAAGGTCGCCGACCAGGCCGGCCTGACGCTGATCCAGTTGGCGCTCGGTTTCGTGACCGCGCATCCGGCGGTGACCACCGCGCTCATCGGCCCGCGCACGCTGGAGCACCTGACCTCGCAGCTCGCCGCCGCCGACACCGTGCTGCCCGCCGACGTGCTCGACGCGATCGACGCGATCGTGGCTCCCGGCGTCGACCTCGCGGCACACGAGAAGGTCTACACCCCGCCGGCTCTGCTGGACCCGGCCTCGCGCCGCCGCTGAACACCGCGGACAATGGCGCCCATGGTCCTCAGCGACGCCGACCTGCCGCGCCACATCGCCGACCGGCTGGCCGGCCTGCCGGCGGTGCGCGCCGTGGCGCTGGGCGGCTCCCGGGCCGCGGGCACCCACCGACCGGACAGCGACTGGGACTTCGCCGTCTATTACCGCGGCCCGTTCGACCCGGCCGACCTGCGCGCGCTGGGCTGGCCGGGCGAGGTCTCGGAACTCGGCGGCTGGGGTGGCGGCGTGTTCAACGGCGGCGCCTGGCTGACCGTGGACGGACGGCGGGTCGACGTGCACTACCGCGACCTGGCCGACGTCGAGCACCACCTGGCCGAGGCCCGGGCCGGGCGGTTCCGGATCGAGAACCTGCTGTTCCACCTGGCCGGCGTGCCGACCTACATCGTCGTCGCCGAATTGGCCGGCAACCAGGTGCTGCACGGGTCGCTGCCCCGCCCGGACTACCCGCCCGCGCTGCGCGAGCACGCGGCCCGGGCCTGGTGGAGCCGGGCGGAGCTGACGCTGGCGTACGCCCGCACGAACTTCGCACCGCGAGGTGCGGCCCTCGACTGCGCCGGAGCCGCGGCGCGCGCCTGTCACGAGACGGCGCACGCCGTGCTGGCCGCCCGCGGCGAGTGGGTGACCAACGACAAGCGCCTGCTCGAACGCGCCGGCCTGCGCGACGTCGACCCGCTGGTGGCCGGCATGACCACCGATCCGGCCGCGCTGACGGCGACGCTCGACCGGATCGGGCAGATCATGACGGCCGCGGGGCCTAATGCCAGTTGCTGATCTGCACGTCGTTCGGCGCCGGGGCGCCGGTGCCGGTCTCCACCAACTGCTTCATGCTCATCAGGTAGGTCGCCCACTTCGTGCTGCAGTGGTTCATGAAGGCCACCGGCTCGCGCCATCCCTCGTGGCTGAACATGACGATCGTGTAGTCGCCTTCGGTGTGCAGGTCCCAGCGGACATGCGTGCCGATCCACTCGGCCGGACCGTCGACCACCTCCCACAGCACGCGTTCGGCCGGCCTGGTCTCGAGCACCTTCATGTCGAAACCACCGGGCAGGAACTGGAACTTCAGTACGCCGCCCTCGTCGCCGTCGCCCGTCGTGTCCTCGGTCCACCAGGCCGCCAGGCGGTCGGGCGAGGTGATGGCCGCGTAGACGTCGTCCTTCGAACCGACGACGCCGACCCGGTGCAGGATGTCAACCATTGCGCTTCTCCTCTTGTGCGGTCGTGTGTTGGATGGCCTCGGCGATCTGCTTGATCCGCCGTAGCCGGGCGTCCCAGGTGTCGCCGACGGCGGTGAGCTGTGCCACGGCCCGGCCGAGTTGCGCCTCGTCGACCCGGTAGCGCTTCTCCCGCCCCGCCGGCACGGCTTCGACCAACCCGACGCGGTCGAGCACGCCGAGATGCTTGGCCACCGCCTGCCGGGTCACCGGCAGCCGTTCGCTGAGCGACGTCGCGGTCCAGGACCCGCTCGCCAGCAACAGGTCGAGCATCCGGCGGCGGGTCGGGTCGCCGATCGCCGACCACAGCTCGTCGTCTATCGCGGCCGTCATCGCGAGGCCGCCAGACGTTCGGCCACGGCGGCGATCCGGGGCACGAAGGTGTCCCAGCCGACGACGTGCTCCTGGTATTGCTTCTCCAGCGCCGCGATCTCCCAGCCCCGCTCGCGGAAGCCGGTCTCGGTGAGCCGCAGCAGGGTGCCCGCGCCGGACGGCACGAGTTCGAACGTCACCAGCATCGAGTTGCCGTCGGCCGCGGTCTCCCCCGCGCCGTGCGTCCAGCGGAAGCTGAACAGCCGCGGCGGCTCGACGGCGACCACACTCATCGGAACCGCGTTGGCGCGCGGGTTGTCGCCGTCGGCCCACACGAGTTCGCCGGTCGAGCCCGGCACGGGCCGCACGTCGGTGTCGGCGTACCACCAGTCCCTGATGTGTTCCGGTTGGCTGACCACCTCGAACACCACCTCCGGCGGTGCGTCGACGTGGATCTCGCGCTCGATGCTGGCGTACTCCATGGGCTCTCCCGGCTATCGCAACCATTGGTTGCTTCTCACGCTAGCGCGGGATCACCCGATCCGCAACCTTTGGTTGCGCGTTGGTCAGGAGGGGCCGAGCGGGAGGCGGCGCTTGTGCGCGGTGAGCTCGAAGCGCCGCGCGATCGCCTCGGCCACGTCGGGCGGCACGGGCTTGCCTTCCAGGAAGTCGTCGATGTCGTCGTAGCTGAAGCCCAGCACCTCTTCGTCCGGCCGGCCGGGGCGCAGCGACTCGAGGTCGGCGGTCGGCACCTTGTGGATCAAGGCGGGCGGCGCGCCGAGGGCTTCGGCGAGGGCACGTACGCGCCGCTTGGTCAGACCGGTCATCGGCACCAGGTCGGCGGCTCCGTCGCCGTGCTTGGTGAAGAAGCCGGTGATCGCCTCGGCGGCGTGGTCGGTGCCGACGACGAGGCCGTGCGTGGCGGACGCGACCGCGTACTGCGCGATCATCCGTTCGCGGGCCTTGATGTTGCCGAGGATCACGTCCTGCTGGTCGGGGTCGCGCACCACCAGGCCGCCGGCCAGCAGGGCGCGCAGGCTCGCGTCGCTGGCCGGTCCGATGTCGACGGTCATGGTGCGGTCGGGGCGGATGAAGGCCAGTGCGGCCTGGGCGTCGGACTCGTCATGCTGGACGCCGTAGGGCAGCCGCATGGCCACGAAGGCGGCGTCGTGCCCGGACCGTCGGGCTCGCTCGGCGGCCAACTGGCACAGCCGGCCCGCGGTGGCCGAGTCGACGCCGCCGCTCACCCCGAGCACCAGGGCCTGTGTGTCGGTGCCGATGAGCGCGTCGGCGAGGAACGCCACCCGCCGCTCGATCTCGTCGCCGGCGTCGAAAACCGGGTCGACCTCGAGCTCGCGGGCGATCTCACCAGGTGACGCGCTCATCGTTGCACCGTACCGGCCGCGCTCAGGCGGTGATCAAGTGGCTCTGGATGTCGTCGAGGATCTTGTTGGCGGCGGTGACGCCGATGCCCGTCATCCAGACCTCGGCGGGCACGTCCCACGCCTTGCCGGCCTTGACCGCGGACAGGTCCTTCCACAGGTTGCCGTCGACGACCTTCTTCCGCTGCGCCTCGGCGGTCGGCCCCTGCGCGGTGACGAAGATGACGTCGCCGTCGAGGTCGGCGATCCGCTCCGGGCTGACCTTGTCGAACCGCTTGTCGTCCTTGCCGGCCAGCTTCTGGCGCTCGGGGCGGCCCAGGCCCACGTCGCCGACGACGATGCCGGAGAAGCCGTCCGGGCCGTACACCCGGATCTCGGCGGGCATGAACCGCACGATCGAGACCTTGATGCCGGCCGCGTTCGGGATCTTCGCGCCCAGGTCCCTGGCCCGCCGCTCGTAGCCGGCGAGCAGGTCCTCGGCCTTCTGCCGCTGGCCCAGCGCCCTGCCGTCGAGCAGGAAGTTGTCCTTCCAGGTGATGCCCACCTTCTCGGTGAACACGGTCGGCGCGATCGCCGACAGCTCGTCGTAGAACTTCTCCTGGCGGAACTTGCTGCCCAGGATCAGGTCGGGTCGCAGTGCGGCGATCGCCTCCAGGTCGGGCTCGGAGATCTCGCCGACGTTCTTCACCGACGACAGGTCGCCGAGGTAGGCCGGGAACGTGTCGATCTCCGGGGGCTGGGTCGCGCCGACCGGGATGATGCCCAGGCTGACCGCGGTGTCGACCTTGTCGGTGTCGAGCACGACGACCCGCTTCGGGTGCAGCGGGACCGTGGTGGTGCCCATCGCGTGGGTGATCTGCTGGGTGCCGCCGTCGCCGGTCGCCGCGGGCACCGGATCGCTGGAGCACGCGGTCAGGGCCGCCGCCGTCACGGCGAGAGCGGCGAGCAGGCGTACGGATCGTCGGTTCACTGAGAACTTCCTTCGGTCAGATGTGCAGGACGAGCGGCGCGTCGCTGACCGGGCAGGGCACGACCACGCAGTCGAGGCCGAACACCTCCCGGACGAGGTCGACGGTGACCACCTCGCGGGGTGGTCCGGCGGCCACCACCGCGCCGTCGCGCATGGCGACCAGGTGGTCGGCGTAGCGGGCGGCCTGGTTGAGGTCGTGCAGGACGGCGACGATCGTGCGACCGCCGTCGCGCATCCGGGTGAGCAGGTTGAGCACCTCCACCTGGTGTGCCAGGTCGAGGAACGTGGTCGGCTCGTCGAGCAGCAGCGTCTCGGTCCGCTGGGCCAGCGCCATGGCGATCCAGACCCGCTGGCGCTGGCCGCCGGAGAGGTGGTCGACCGGCCGGGTGGCGAGGTCGGCGACGCCGGCCTGGTCCATCGCCCCGGCCACCGCGGCGGTGTCCTCCGCCGACCACTGGTGCCACCAGCGCTGGTGCGGCTGGCGGCCGCGACCGACCAGGTCCTCCACCGTGACGCCTTCGGGCACCAGCGGGCTCTGCGGCAGCACGCCCAGGCGGCGGGCCACCTCGCGGGTGGGCAGCGTGGTGATGTCCGTGCCGTCCAGCAGCACGCTGCCGCTGCGCGCCGGGAGCAGCCGGGCCAGGGTGCGCAGCAGGGTCGACTTGCCGCAGGCGTTCGGGCCGACGATCACGGTGAACGCGCCGTCGGGCAGCTCCAGGTCGAGCCCCGCGAAGACCGGGCGGTCCTGGTAGCCCGCGGCGAGATCCTTCGCGGTCAGCTTCACGGCTTCCTCCGGACGAGCAGGAACAGCAGGTACGGGCCGCCGATCGCGGCGGTGACGACCCCGGCCGGCAACTGGGTCGGCGCGAACAGCAACCGGCCGACCAGGTCGGCGAGCACCACCAGCAGCGCGCCGGTGAGCCCCGCGGCGACCAGCGGCGGGTGTTCGGTCCGCACCAGGCGGCGGGCCACCTGCGGCGCGACCAGGGCGACGAAGTCGACGGCGCCGACCTGCGCGGTGACCATCGCGGCGAGCAGCACGCCGGCGGCGGCGAGGCCGACCCGCCTGGCGACCGGGCGTACGCCCAGGCCGCGGGCGGTGTCGTCGTCGAGCGCGCTGGTGCGCAGCGCCCAGCCGGCCCAGACGAGCACCGGCAGCAACGCCACCAGGGTGCCGGTCAACGCGAGGGTCTCGGTCCAGCCACGCCCGGCCAGCGTGCCGACCAGCCAGATGTGCGCCCGCTGCCCGTCGATCGGTTCGGCCGAGAGCATCACGATCTCGGTCAGCGCGCGCAGCGCGATGGCGACGGCGACACCGGCGAGCACGAACCGTTGCGCGGCCAGGCCGTGCCGGGCGCCGAGCGCGAGCACCGCGGCGGCCGCCACCAGCCCACCGGCGAGCGCCGCCGGCGCGATCACGGCCGCGGTGGCGCCGCTGGTCAGGGCCACGGTCGCGGCGAGCCCGGCGCCCTGGGTGATGCCGATGACGTCGGGGCTGGCCAGCGAGTTGCGGGCGACGCTCTGGATGAGCGCGCCGGCCACGCCGAAAAGCACACCGACGGCGACGGCGAGCACGGCCCGGGGCAGCCGCAGCCGCTGGACGACCACGTCGTAGGGCGTGCCGGCACCGGACAGCGACGTCAGCACGTCGCCGGGTGCCACATAGGGCCTGCCGAGCGAGACCGCGAGCACCAGCGCCGCGGCGACCAGCACCACCAGCAGGAGCGAGACGAGCACGGCCCGGCGGCGCACCAGCAGGGCCAGAGCACCGATCCGCAGCAGGGTCATGCGGCCACCGCCCGGGCCCGGTTGACCAGCACGGCCAGCAGCGGCGCGCCGATCAGCGCGGTGACGATCCCGGCCGACACCTCGCCGGGCGGCACCACCACCCGGCCGATCACGTCGGCGGCCAGCAGCAGGCTCGGCCCGAGGAGCACCGAGGTGGCCAGCACCCAGCGCTGGTCGGAGCCGACCAGGTAGCGGGCCAGGTGCGGCACCGCGAGCCCGACGAACGCGATCGGCCCGGCGGCCGCCACGCCGGCACCGGTCAGCAGCACCGCGGCCACGCCGCCGCCGATCCGGGTCAGCCCGACCCGGGTGCCGAGGCCCTTCGCGACGTCGTCGCCCAGGGCCAGCGAGTCGAGGCCGCGGGCCACGACGGCGGCCAGCAGCAGGCCGGTCAGCAGGAACGGCAGCACCTGCAGGGCCACCGCGGAGTCCCGGCCGGTGAGCCCGCCGACGACCCAGAACCGGTACTCCTCGAACGTGCGCGCGTCGGCGCTGAGCAGGCCGGCGGTGACCGCGCCGAGGCTCGCGTCCAGCGCGGCGCCGACCAGGGCCAGGGTGACAGGCGAGGCGCCTTCGCGAGCACGGGCGGCCACGCCGAACACCAGCAGACCCGAGCCGAGCGCGCCGGCGATGCCGAACCAGACGTAGCCGGTCAGCGATCCGATGCCGAACACGGTGATGGCCACCACCACGCCGAGCGAGGCGCCGGCGCTGATGCCCAGGATCCGCGGCTCGGCCAGCGGGTTGCGGGTCAGCGCCTGGAGGAGCACACCGGCGGCGGCGAGGGCGGCACCGACGACGAGGCCGAGCAGCGTGCGCGGCACCCGCAGGTCCCAGACCACAGTGGCCGCTTCACCGCCGTCCGGCGCGACCAGCGCGTGCCACACGCGGGCCAGGCTCAACGGATTGCTGCCCACGGCAAGGCTGGTCAACACGACCAGCAGGAGCAGCAGCGCCCCGGCCAGCAGCACCAAACGACGACGCACCCGAGTCCTTAGCTAAGCCTGTCCTAACCAGCGGTCGGACTGTAGCGGCCGGACCCGGGGTCGCGCCCCCTCTCGTGATCTACAGCACGCGAAAACCTTTATGGACAATGCCGCTCGTAGACCTCCTAAGAGGCGGTAATTTGGGTGAGACCCCTATATCGGGGCAAATCTGGTATCCGTTGGCCAGCGCCGCGGCCGTGGAGGAGTACCCGATGGGATACGGCGTCGCGGGCTCGGCGAGCACCCTGATGGCGCGGGTCCGGGGAATGACGTGGCGGGGACCCTTCGCGGGCCACTACGCGGTGGTGGCGGCGATGGTGGTCACCGCGTTGATCCCCTACCTGGTGCTCTCCGCGGCGCTCGGGCCCATCACCCCGATCCTGGCCCGGCAGTTGGGCATGAACGTCGAACAGACCAACCTGGCGACCGGCCTGGCCAACGCCGGCTACGCGCTGGGCACGGTGCTGTCGGTGCAACTTGCCCAGCACCTGCCACAGCGCCGCATGCTGATCATCTACGCCACCGTCCTGGTGGCCGGCTCGCTGCTCGCGGCGTCGGCGACCGGGGCGATCATGTTCATCACCGGGCACGTCCTGCAGGGCCTGTGCACGAGCCTGCTGCTGATCGCGGCCGTGCCGCCGCTGGTCACCGGCTTCCCACCGTCGAAGGTGCGCTACACGGCGGTGATCCTGAACCTCTCGATCTTCGGCGCGGTGGCCCTCGGACCGCTGATCGGCGGCATCCAGGCCGACTTCGACGACTGGCGGCCGCTGTTCTGGATCGTCGCCGGCATCTCGATCCTCGCGCTGCTGCTCGTGTTGCTCACCTTCGAGGACGTGCCGCCGGCCGACCTGACCTCGACCCGCTCGCCACTGGCCGTGACGCTGGCCGCCGTCGGCTGCGTCGCCGCGTTCTACGGCTCCGCGCAGTTGCTCACCCACCAGAGCATCGAGGCGCAGACGCTGGGACCGCTGATCGGCGGCGTGCTGGTGATCGTCGCTCTGCTGGTGGAGCAGTACCACGCCAAGCGGCCGCTGCTGATCATCCGTCCGCTCACGACCACGATGCCGGTGTCCGGCATCGTGGTGGCGATCTGCGCGGCGGCCGCCTCGGTCTCGGCGATCACGCTGAGCAGCGTGCTGCTGGAGGACCGCTACTCGCCGCTCAAGCTCGGCCTGCTCTATCTGCCCGAGTTCGGCGGAGCGTTCATCACCGCGATCCTGTTCGCGGTGCTGTTCACCACCAAGGCGCTGCACTACTTCGCGCTGATCGGCCTGGCCTGCCTGAGCGCGGGTGTCGCGCTGCTGGCCGTCGCCCTCCCGCCCAGCACGATCGTCACGCTGGTCGCCACCGGCCTGATCGGCGTCGGCGTCGGCGCGTCGGTCACGCCCGCGCTGTTCATCGCCGGCTTCTCGCTGCGCAACGCCGCCCTGCAGCGGGTGTTCGCGATCATCGAACTGATGCGCGCCGTCGCGGCGTTCATGATCGCGCCGGTGCTGCTCTACGTCGCCATGTCGGTCGGGAGCAGCGCGACCGCGGGCATCCGGACGGCCCTGTGGGTCTGCCTCGGCCTGTCCGTCTTCGGAGGACTGGTCGGCATCGCGCTCTACGCGCTCGCCGGCGTGCGCCCGCCGACGCCGGCGCTGCTGCGCTGGTTCGGTGGCGAGGCGGCGTGGTACTCCCCGCCGCTGCTCGCCCGTGTCCGGCGAAACGTCGACACGGACGAGCCGCGAGAAGCGTGAGCCCTACGCCTGCGCGGTGGGTGGCCAGGGCTCCGACCATGGCGACGCCGGCGGCACGACGCCGAGTTCCTGTGCGATGACCATCGCGTTGAACGGCTCGACCCGGGCCCGCATGTCGGCGTAGGCGGTCAGCGTCAACGGCGCGCCCAGGATCGCCACCGCCCCGCTCAGCACGGCACTGACCAGCGTCGACACGATCACGCCGACCACCGTCGCGGCGGTGCTCGAACCCGCGTTCACCGCCGCCTCGATGATGCCGCTGAACGCGAGGCCGACCAGACCGGCGGCGAAACTCAGTCCGAGAAGGGTGGCGATCCGGGCCACCGACAGGCCCAGGTCGCGGTGGAACAGGGTGAAGCAGCGGCCGACGGCGTTGGTGCGCTCGGCCGCGACCACCACCGGCAGCACGGTGAAGACCGCACCGACGTAGATCACCGGCAGGAGGCAGAGGCAGAGCCCGACCAGGTAGATCGGGATCGTCAGCAACTGCCATCCGATCAGCGGGAAGAGCCGCCGGGCGGCCAGGCGCAGCGCGTCGTCGATCCGGGCCGGAGCGCCGATCGCGACGCTCACGCCGACGTGCACGACCGCGAGCGTGACCATCGAGGTGACCAGCACGCCGAGCAGGGCCGCGGCGGCGCCCAGGCCGATCGCGACGAGCAGCGGCGTGAAGTCGACCTGACCACCCGTGGTGCCGGGTTCGGGGAACGACTGGCGCAGGTCGTCGGAGGCGAACGCCACGTAGATGCCGGCCGGCGCCTGCAGGAGCAGCGCGAACACCAGCCCGATGGCCTGGAGCCCGGCCAGCGGCTTCCAGCCCCGCCGGACGATCGTGGTGGCCCGGCTCCACCAGCCGCTGTAGTCGGGGCTCACCAACGGATCGGCGGGCTGGGCACCGAACTGCGTCGGCGGCAGGTAGCCACCGGGCGGCACACCACCCGCCTCGCCGGGCGGCGGTGGGTAGGCAGGGTCAGGTTGGTAGGGGTTCATGCCGCCTCTAGCGCACTCGTGTGCTGCCGCCCCGTTGGCCACAGACCGGATCAAGATAGTGGTCGCTGGGCCGGCGGCATCTCCTCCGATCGACGGATGTCCGTATCATCTCCGCATGCGGCACGACCCGGACGTGAGGCTGCGCCGGCGCGCGCTGCTGCTGGCCGCCGGCGGGCTGCTCGCCGGATGCACCCGCGACCCCGAGCCCACCGAGGTCCACCTGCGGCTGGCCACCGGGCCGGCCGGTGCGGTCTACCGGCGGATCGGCGGCGCGCTGGCCGCACACATCACCGAGCACGTGCCCGGCGCCACGGTGACGACGGTGCCGAGCGGAGCGTCCACCGACAACATCCGGCTGCTGCGGGCCGGCGACGTCCATCTTGGACTGTCCAGTCTCGACGCCGTCATCACCACCGACGGCAACGTGCCCGACGGGATCTCGGCGGTCTGCCGCCTCTACGACAGCCACCTGCACCTGGTGGTGCTGGCGTCGTCGGCGATCGCCCGGTTCGGCGACCTCGAGGGCCGGCGCGTCTCCCTCGGTGCCCGCGACTCCGGCACCCAGTTCACCGCGCTGCGGGCGCTGGCGCTCGGCTCCGTGCGGGCCGACGGCCGCAACCTCAGCCAGGCCGAGTCGGCGGCGGCCCTCGAGCACGGTGCCATCGACGCGATGTTCTCGCTGACCGGCGTGCCGACACCGGCCATCACCGAGTTGGCCCGGTCCCGGCCGATCCGGCTGATCCCGTTGCAGGAACAGGCCGACGCGCTCGGCTCGACCTATCCGGGCCCGTATGCGCCGGCGATGATCCCGTCGACGGCGTACGACGGTGTGCCGGCCACCCGCACCGTCGCCGTGCCCAACGTGCTGCTGGTGCGCGACGACCTGCCCGAGGACCTGGTCTACGCGATCACCGACACCATCTTCACCCACACCGGCGCGATCACCTCGGCCCGCCGCGACGACGCCGCCGCCATACCAGAGGCCTGGCAGATCAACGTGCGCACCGGCATCTCCACCGCGGCCATCCCGCTGCACCCTGGCTCGGCCGCCTGGTTCCGCGACCACAAACGCTGAGCGACCACGCGCGTCAGGCGACCACCGGCAGCGTCACGACCGCGGCGAAACCGCGGCCGGAGCCGTCCGGCCGGGGCAGGCCCTCCTCGAGCCGCAGGTGGCCGCCGGCCCCCGCCACCAGGTCGGCGCAGATCGCCAGGCCCAGGCCGGTGCCGGCGACGTTCTGGTGGCGCGGCGACCGCCAGAAGCGGGCCAGCGCCTTGCCCCGCTCGGCCGCGTCGAGTCCCTGGCCGTCGTCGCGGACCGCGATCGTGACCACGTCGCCGGGCCCGGCCAGGGCGGACACCTCCACTAGGCCCGCGCCCGAGAGCCGCAACGCGTTGCTGATCAGCTCGTCGAGCACGCTGCCGAGGCCGCCCGGCGGCTCCAGCAGCCGCAGCCCCGGCGGCACGTCGACGGCCAGGGTCTGGCCCGCCGCAGCCGTCAACGCCCGCCACCGCTCGACCCGGGTGGCCAGCACCGCGTCCAGGTCGACCGGCGACGCCGTGCGCATGCTCTCCATCCGGGCGCTGGCCTGCAGCGAGTTGAGCAGTCGCTGCATCGCCTTGAGCTCCTCGACGGCCACGTCGTAGGCCTGCTGCCCGGCGCCGGCCGGCCGCAGGTGCGGCTCCAGGCTCTCCACCGCGAGCCGCAGGCTGGTCAACGGGTTGCGCAACTGGTGCGACGCGTCGGAGACGAACGCCCGCTGCCGCTGCGCGGAGTTCTCCACGGCGTCCATCATCGTGTTGAACGACGCCGCGAGCCGCCGCAACTCGACCGGGCCGGCCTCGGCGTCGGCCCGGGTGCTGAGGTCGCCGGCGGAGATCCGCGCCGTGGCGACATCGAGCTTGCGCACCGGCCGCAGCACCCACGCCGACACCGGCCAGGCGACGGCCATCAGCCCGAGCAACGGCAGCAGGCCGAGGCCGGCGAGCCGGGCCCAGCGTACGAGGACGCGCTCCCGGGTCCTGGACAGGTCGGAGATCGAGACCACCGCGCCGACCACCTCGCTGTCCCGGCCGACCGGCTCGGCGACCACCAGCGCGGCGTCATCCCAGGGCGCCCACTCGCCGGACGGTGCCGACCGGGTGCCGGCCAGCGCAGCGGTCACGATCCGACCCAGGTCCGGCTCGGCCCGCGCCGCCTCCTCGTAGGCGCCGGCCGGCCCGAGCAGCACCGCACCCGACGTGTCGATCACCGCGGCCGGGATGCCGTAGAGCGCGTGGTAGCGGGTCAGCTCCTGGTCCAGGGCCTCGGTGCGGCCCGTCGACAGCGCGGTCTCGGCCAGCGACGCGAACCGGCCGACATCGTCCAGGCGGTCGACGTAGACCTCCTGCATCTCGCGCTCGGCCACGGTCACGCCGAGCGGCACCCCGAGCGCCGTGACCAGCAGCACGGCCAGGGGTACGAGCACGACGAGCAGGCGACGGTGCACGGGGTCAGCCGATCAGCTCCGGCTGGTCGGCCAGGAGCCGATAGCCGACCCCGTGGACGGTGCGGATGAACACGTCGGGCCCGAGCTTGTGGCGCAGGGCCGCGATGTGGGTGTCGAGGGTGCGGCTCGACGACTCCCAGGTCGCACCCCAGATCTGGTCGAGGATGACGTCGCGGTTGACCACGTCGGGCGACCGCCGGGCCAGCAGCGACAGCAGTTCGAACTCCTTGCGGGTCAGCGACACGGGCGTGCCCTCGACGCTCACCTCGCGGGTGCCGATCCCGATCCGCAGCGGGCCGACGACCAGCGGCCCGCCGGCGTGCCGCTGGGCCCGGGCGGCCCGGGTGCGGCGCAGCACGGCGTCGATCCGGGCCAGCAGTTCGGGCACGCCGAACGGCTTGACGATGTAGTCGTCGGCGCCGGCCCGCAGGCCGCGGACCCGCTCGTGTTCCTCGGACCGCGCGGTCACCGCGATGACGGCGGTCTCCGGCCGGTCGCGCAGCTTGCGGATGACGTCGAGGCCGTCGCCGTCGGGCAGGCCCAGGTCGACCAGGACCACATCGGACGGAGCGGCCCGCACGGCCTCCGCGGCGGTGGCGATGCGGTGCACCTCGAAACCGGCCTGGGCCAGGACGGTCACCAGACCGCGCGCGACGCGGTCATCGTCTTCGATGACGGTGATCCGCATACCGCGGGATTGTACGGTCCGGATCCACGCATGCGTGAGCCTCGACTTCTTGGGATTCCTCTGACACCATTCCCGCGCCCACCGGCCGAGACTGGTGCCGCGTATAAATCGACGTTGATCCACGTGCTGACGAGGAGACCTCGACATGGGAACGTTCAGCGGGCATCGGTCGGCCGTGCGGGCGATCGCCGTGATCGGCGCCATTTCGCTCGTCGCCGCCTGTTCCGAGACCGGCGGAGGCAGGGCGGGAACAGGCGCGGCCCGCGGCTACCCGAACCAGAACATCACCATCATCGTGCCGTTCAGCGCGGGCGGCCCGACCGACACCGTCACCCGCATGATCTCGGAGCCGATGGCCAAGAAGCTCGGCGTCCGGATCGTCGTGCAGAACGTCGAGGGTGCCGGCGGCACCGTCGGCGCGGGCGACGTCGCCCGGGCCAAACCCGACGGCTACACCGTGCTGATGCACCACATCGGCATGTCGACGGCGCCGGCCCTCTATAAGGACCTGGGCTACAAGCCGCTCGAAGACTTCGAGACGATCGGCCTGGTCACCGAGGTGCCGATGACGATCGTCGCGCGCAAGGACTTCCCGCCGGCCAGCCTCACCGAGCTCGAGGGCTACGTGAAGGCCAACGCCGACAAGGTCACCCTGGCCAACGCCGGCATCGGCGCCGCGTCCCACCTGTGCGGCCTGCTGTTCCAGTCGGCCGCCGGCGTCAAGCTCCAGGAGGTCCCCTACCAGGGCACCGGGCCGGCGCTGACCGACCTGGTCGGCGGCCAGGTCGACTTCATGTGCGACCAGACCACCAACACCACGGGCCAGATCAAGGCCGGCAAGGTCAAGGTGTACGCCGTGACCACGCCGCAGCGGGTCAAGAGCCTGCCCGACGTGCCGACGACGGCCGAGGCCGGGCTGCCCGCGCTCCAGGTCAGCGTCTGGCACGGCCTCTACGCGCCGAAGGGCACGCCGCCGGAGGTGGTCCAGAAGCTGTCCGAGGCGCTGAAGGTGGCGCTGGCCGACCAGACCGTCATCGACGAGATGGCCAAGCTCGGCACGGCGCCCGTGCCCGCGACCGACGCGACGCCCGAGGCGCACACGGCCAAGCTCGACGAGCAACTGAAAACCTGGGCGAAGATCATCGCCGACGCCGGGGTTACGGCCTCCTGACGTGGAACGCCGCCGGTCCCTCCCGGACATTCTCGCCGGGGGAATCTTCGTCCTGATCGGTGGCGCGTTCGCCGTGGGGTCGCTCAGTTACGGGCTGGGCACCCCACTGCGGATGGGCCCCGGCTTCTTCCCGCTCGCGGTTGGCCTGATCGTCGCCGCCCTCGGCCTCGGGATCGTCGTGAAGGGCCTCATCGCCGGCGAGGTGATCGCGTTCGGCGTGGTCCCCTGGCGGGCGGTCGCGGCCATCGCGCTGGCGCTCGTGTTCTTCGGCTTCACCGTGCGTGGGCTCGGCTTCATCCCGACCTGCGTGGTCACCGCCTTCCTCACCACGCTGGCCAGCGCCAAGGTGCGGCTGCTGGCGGCCGCGGCCGTCGCCGTCGGGCTGACCCTGGCCAGCACGCTCATCTTCGTCGTCGGCCTCCAGTTGCGGATCCCCCTATGGGGCCCGTGGCTGCCGTTCTGACGCGCCACCCGGATTGAGGCATGGACCTTCTCGACAACCTCGCCCTGGGCTTCTCGACCGCCTTCCTGGTCCAGAACGTCCTCTACTGCTTCGTCGGCGTGCTGCTCGGCACGGCCGTGGGTGTGCTGCCCGGCATCGGGCCGACGGCCACGGTGGCGATGCTGCTGCCCATCACCTTCAGCTTCGAGCCGGTGACCGCGCTGATCATGCTGGCCGGCATCTACTACGGCGCGCAGTACGGCGGCTCCACCACCGCCATCCTGATCAACCTGCCCGGTGAGTCGTCCGCCGCGGTGACCGCGCTCGACGGTCACGAGATGGCCAAGCAGGGCCGCGCCGGGCCGGCCCTGGCCGTCGCGGCCGTCGGATCCTTCTTCGCGGGCACGGTCGCCACCGTCGCGCTGGCCGTCGCCGCACCGCCGCTGGCCGACGTCGCGCTCAGGTTCGGCCCGGCCGACTACTTCTCGCTGGTGCTGCTCGGCCTGATCGTGTCGATCGCGCTGGCCCGCGGCTCGGCGCTCAAGGCGCTCGCGATGATCGCGCTCGGCGTGCTGCTCGGCACGGTCGGCCAGGACATCTACACCGGCACGCCGCGGTTCGTGTTCGAGCAGCGCGAACTCTACGGCGGCATCGACTTCGTCTCCGTCGCCGTCGGCCTGTTCGGCGTCGCGGAGATCCTGCGCAACCTGGAGAGCGAGCAGAGCCGCACCGCCATCGTCAGCAAGGTGCGCAACCTCTGGCCCGACAAGGAGGACCGGCGCCGCAGCGCCGGCCCGATCCTGCGCGGCACGGGCCTGGGCGCCGCGCTCGGCATCCTGCCCGGCGGTGGGCACGTGCTGGCGTCGTTCACCTCGTACGCCGTCGAAAAGCGCATCTCCCGGCGCAGGAAGGAGTTCGGGCACGGCGCGATCGAGGGTGTCGCCGGCCCGGAGTCGGCGAACAACGCGGCCGCGCAGACCTCGTTCATCCCGCTGCTGACCCTGGGCCTGCCCGCCCACCCGGTGATGGCGCTGATGGTCGGCGCGTTCATCGTGCACGGCATCACGCCCGGGCCCAACGTCATCAACGACGAGCCGGCGCTGTTCTGGGGTCTGATCGCGTCGATGTGGATCGGCAACGCGATGCTGCTGGTGCTCAACCTGCCGCTGATCGGGCTGTGGGTGCGGATGCTGCGGATCCCCTACAACGTGCTGTTCCCGATGATCATCCTGTTCGCCGCGATCGGCACGTACTCGCTGGCGTTCAACGCGTACGACGTCTACGCGATCGCCTTCTTCGGGATCCTCGGCTACATCCTGATCAAGTGCGGGTGCGAGCCGGCGCCGCTGCTGCTCGGCTTCGTCCTCGGCCCGCTGCTCGAGGAGAACCTGCGCCGGGCGCTGATCATCTCGCGCGGCGACCCGTCGGTGTTCCTGACCCGCCCGATCTCCGCGGTGCTGCTGACCCTCGCCGTCGCGGCGCTCGCGGTCGCCATCCTGCCGACGATCCGCAGGCGCCGCGAGGAGGTGTTCGCGGAAGACGAGTAGGTGACCTGGGACATAGCACCGGGTGGCCTCGCTGGTGAGGATTGGCCGGTGGGGGACGCGATGACCGACCAGCGGAGCCAGCTCATCAACCTGGCCTACCGGCTGCTCGGCTCGCTGTCCGACGCCGAAGACGTGGTGCAGGAGACCTACGCCCGCTGGTATGCGCTGTCGCGCCCGCGGCAGGAGGCGATCGAGAACCCCGCCGCCTGGCTGACGACGGTGGCCAGCCGGGTCTGCCTCGACCTGCTCGGCTCGGCGCGGGCCCGCCGGGAACGCTATGTCGGCGAGTGGATCCCGGAGCCGCTGCCGGAGTGGGGCGCCTCGGTCGACCCGGCCGACCGGGTCACCCTCGACGAGTCCGTCCACATGGCGTTCCTGGTCGTGCTCGAGTCGATGACACCGGCCGAGCGCGTCGCCTTCGTGCTGCACGACGTGTTCCGCTATCCGTTCGGGGAAGTGGCTGGGATCCTCGGCCGCAGCCCGGCCGCCTGCCGGCAGTTGGCCACCTCGGCCCGCCGCCGGGTCGACGCGGCGCGCGGCCCGGCTGCGCCGACCGCCCGGCAGGCCGGGATCGTCCGCGCGTTCAGGCGGGCCTGGGAGGCCAAGGACATCGAGGCCCTGGTCGGCCTGCTCGACCCAGACGCGACCGTCGTCGCGGACGGCGGCGGCCTCGTCAACACCGTGCTCCGCCCGATCCACGGCCGCGACCAGGTGATCCGCTATGCCGCCCAGATCGCCGCCCTGGTGCCCGGCATGGCGTTGCTGGAACGCACCGTCAACGGCCAGCCGGGCCTGGTCGCCCGGGTAGACGGGGCCACCGCGGCCGTGGTCGCCTTCGACATCGCCGGCGACCACATCCGCCACCTGTGGGCGATCCGCAACCCGGAGAAGCTGCGCGCCTGGAGGCAGTAGGCCCTGTCGATCATCGTGAGCCGAGACGGCCCGTCGCAGGCCGCGACGATCGACAGGACACGGCCTAACCCGCGAAGAAGGAGCGGATCTCCTGGGCGACGCGGGCGACGATCTCCGGCTTGCCGCTCTGGTTGGTGTTGCTCGGGTCGCTGGACGCGCCGTGGTCGAAACCTGGGAACTCGACGCGGCGGCTGTGCGGGAGGGTCGCGGCCAGGGCGTCGCGGGCCGGTGCGAGCCAGCCCAGGCCCTTGGAGCCGCCCATCAGCAGCACGTCGGCCTTGACGTCGCGGAACGAGTCGATCGCGCCCGACAGCTCGGCCAGGAGCACGCCGTCGTAGTAGATGGTCGGTGCCAGCTTGCGCATCGTGATGTCGTCAGGGGCCGCCTTCCTGTCCTCGGCGTTCATCAGCTTGGTGGTGAGCGCGGCCAGCAGCCCGCGCGGCATGATCCTGAAGACCGGCGGCGCCAGTTCCAGGCCGTACATGCTGGTGATCATCGCGGCGGCCACGTCGCCGCGGGCCATCTCCTGCTCGAAGCGGCTCAGCCAGGCGGTGTGCCGGGTGCCGCCGTCGGTGATCAGCGCCGGCTCGTAGAGCGCGGCCTTGCGGATCGCCGGCAGCCGGCGGGCCGCCTCGATGGCGATCACGCCGCCCGCGCTGACGCCGAACACCCGCTCCGCGCCGGACGCGTCGAGCAGGGCCGCCAGGTCGTCGATCTCGGTGTCGATGCCGTGGTCGGGGCGGTGCGGACCGGACAGCCCGCGACCGCGGCGGTCCGGCAGGTAGACGGTGAAGTCGGCGGCCAGCTCCTGGGCCAGCAGCGTGTGGCTCCGGGCGGATTCCATGCTGCCGTGCAGCAGGATGACGGCCGGGCCGTGGCCGACCTTGAGGTAGCCGATGCGGGTGCCGTCACGTGATTCGACCGAGCCGGTGGTCATCGTCAGCGGCGCGTTAGCGGTGTTCGTCATGGGAAGATAGTTGCACGGATTCTAGTTGCACTGCAACTAGTCTTGATGAAACTGATTTCACTGCTACCGTGGAGCGGTGACATCGACCTTCCGCCGCTCGCCGTTGGCGCTCGCGATCCTCAGCCTGCTGGAAAACGGACCCATGCATCCCTATGGGATCCAGCGGCTCGTCAAGCAATGGGGCAAGGACAAGGTCGTCAACGTCGGCCAGCGCGCCAGCCTCTACCGGATGATCGAGCGACTCGACGAGGCCGGGCTGATCACCGCGAGCGGCACCGACCGCGACGAGCGCTACCCCGAGCGCACCACCTACGAGATCACCGACGCGGGGCGGGCGGCCACGCGGCAATGGCTTGCCGAGATCGTCTCCACCCCGCGCAACGAGTTCCCGGAGTTCCCGGCCGCGCTCTCGTTCCTGCTGATGCTCACCCCGCAGACCACGATGAACCTGCTGGAGGAGCGACGCGAGCGGCTGGCCACGCAGCTCGCCGAGCACGAGGCCGAGCTGGGCGGCTACCCGCTGCCCCGGATCGTCATGATCGAGGCCGAATACGGCCACGCCATGACCCAGGCCGAGCTGACCTGGGTCGAAGGCGTTCTGTCGGCCCTGCGCGACGGCTCGTTCACCTGGGACCACGAGGAACTCGCCCGGCTCGCGGCGGCTCAGGGGTAGAAGGACACCCCGGGGTCGGTGGCGACGGCCAGCACCTGGTCGACCGTCAACATCCGGCCCGGGCGGACAGTGCGTCCACTGTGTATGGTGGCGGCGGCTCGGACCGGATGGTGGCCCCGAAGAGAGTGGTTGCCACGAGGTCGTCGGCTAGATGCCAGTCGCGGCACATGCGCCGCCAGCCGGGCATGCGCGCGCTCACGTGGTCGTGGAACGCCGCCTCGTCGGCGACCGCCATCCGGTTCATCTGCACCTCATGCTGAAGGGACGGAGAGAGTGCGCGCCGAGGTTGCCGCGGATCGCGGACCACGGCCAGCCCGCGCAATCCCGGCGAATACCGACCAATCGCCCTGCAACGCAACGGTTCGGAGGCAACGACGTACCCGCTGTGTGCATCGGAATGCGACAGACAAACCCATGTTGGCCAGGACGGCGATGACCGGTAACCTGCGGAACGGCCCAGGTAGACGAGGATCGACAGGAGACGCAGTGCCTCCCGCTAGAGCCGTTCCGCTGTTCAGCCCGGAGCTCCGCCGTGGACTCGGCCGGCTGCTCGCCCTCACTCTCCTGCTGACCGTCGGCCTGGTCGCCAGACCGGCGCAGGCCGCCGTGACCAATCTCGTGTCCAACCCTGGCGTGGAGCAGGTCGGCACCGACGGCTTCCCCACCTGCTGGGAGAAGTCCGGTCAGGGCGACAACGCCTTCACGATCGGCACCACGGCCGACGCGCACAGTGGCGGCAAGGCCCTGAAGATCGCCATCACCGCCCTCAATTCGGGTGACCGCAAGGCGATGATGCTGGAGAACGGGCAGTGCGCGCCCCGTGTCAGCGTGGGCAGCCAATACGACCTTTCGGTCTATTACAAGTCGACCACCGCGGCCAACGCGATGACGCTGTTCCGTCACGACACGCAGGCCGGCTGGCAGTACTGGCTCGACCCGGCGACGCTTCCGGCCACCACCGCCTGGGCCCACAAAACGGTGCGCACTCCCCCGATTCCGGCCAACACCGACCAGATCACCTGGGGTGTGAGCATCTACGGCGTCGGCACGCTGATCACCGACGACTACGCGATGTACGGCGCGGTCACCGCGCCGGCCACCCCCAAGGGCTGCACCGACGCCACCGGGTGCACCAAGGGCAAATGGGCGGTCATGCCCTACCAGGCGACCGTGCGCGGCATCCACTCGGTGGTGCTCAACAACGGCAAGGTGCTGCTCGTGGCCGGCTCCGGCAACGACCCCAACGCGTTCGCCGCGGGCACGTTCAAGACCGCCGTCTACGACCCGGCCAACGGCACCTTCACCAACGTCGCCACGCCGGTCGACCTGTTCTGCTCCGGGCACGTGCAGTTGAGCGACGGCAAGGTGCTGGTGATGGGCGGCAACAAGGACTATCCGAGCGCCGACGGCACCGTGGGCTACAAGGGGTTGAAGAACTCCTACATCTTCGACCCGGCCACCAACAAATACACCCGGGTCAACGACATGCTGGCCGGCCACTGGTACCCGTCGGCCACGATGCTCGGCAACGGCGACATCATCTCGCTCGGCGGCCTCGGCGAAGACTCCACCGGCACCACGACCACCGACTACTTCAGCGCGGCCCAGAAGAAGTGGCTGCCGATGGACCAGACGAAGCAGACCTGGGCATGGTGGGGTCTCTACCCGTCGATGGTGCTGATGCAGGACGGCCGGCTGTTCTACACCGGCAGCCACACGTTCGGCAACGGCCTGCCCGGCACCGGCGCGTCCATCTACAACTACGGCGCCGGCACCATCACCGACGTCCCGGGCCTGCAGAACAAGGACGAGCGCGACCAGTCGATGAGCGTGCTGCTCCCGCCCGCCCAGCAGCAGCGCGTCCTCACCGTGGGCGGCGGCAACGGCGACACGGGCGCCACCGCCGGCCGGTCGACCGACATCATCGACCTGAAGGCGGCCAGCCCGCGCTACCAGCCCGGTCCGCTGCTGCCGCAGGGCACGCTGACCGGCGGCGCGCCGCAGACCGGTGACCAGGGCAAGATGTACGTCTCGCTGGTGGCGCTGCCCGACGGCACCGTCTTCGAGACCGGCGGCGGCATGCACAACCGGGCCGACCCCGTCTTCGAGGCGTCGATCTTCGACCCGACCACCAACACCTTCAAGTCCGGCATGGCCACCGACCCGGTGCCGCGCACCTACCACTCGTCGGCGTTCCTGCTGCCCGACGGGCGGGTGATGGCGGTCGGCGACAACCCGGGCAACGCCACGTTCGACACCCGGATCTCCATCTACTCGCCGCCCTACCTGTTCAAGGGCGCCCGGCCGCAGATCAAGACCGTGGCCAACACCAACTGGGCGTACGGCAGCACGCAGCGGATCACCACCGACTCGGCGATCACCCGGGCCTCGCTGATCCGGCCGGCGGCCGTGACCCACTCGTCCGACCCCAACCAGCGGTTCGTCGAGTTGCCGCTGTCGATCAAGGGCACCAACACCATCGACCTGAACGTGACGAGCAACCCCAACATGGCTCCGCCCGGGTGGTACATGCTCTTCGTCCACAACGCCAGCGGTGTGCCGTCGGTCGCCAAGTGGGTCAAGCTCGGATGAGTCGTTGGTACCAGGCCCTCGCCGGGTGGGTGCGGGGTCGCAGCCGCCGTGATCGCATCGGCATCGCGGCGGTGCTGGTGGTGCTCGTCGTCGGCGTCGCCGCCCTGCTCGTGGCCGGCGGTGGCGACGGAGGTGGCCTCTGGCGGGACGGCAGCACCGCCGCCGCGCCGGCCGACGACACCGCCGCCGACACCGGGGGCGGCCCCGCGCCGGACCCGGGCGGCGACCAGCCGCAGCCGGCCGGCGCCGCCAGCGCGCCGCCGCCCTACATCCACGAGTTCGCCGACCAGCCCAACGCGAAGCCGCGGGCGGTCGGGCCGTCGCCGACCGCCGGTGTGACCATCCCCGAGGGCACCGACGGCTGTGACCACGCCTACGGCGACCGCGATGTCTGTGTGCCATGGCAGTTTCCGTCCGGCGTGACCGACAAATGTGCCTGGCTCCGCGACCGCGGGTTCAAGCAGCTCAAGATCACGGGCGGGCGCGACCGGCACGGCCTGGATCGCGACGGCGACGGCATCGCGTGTGGGCCGAATGACTAGCCCGGCCCGCTCCCAGCTCCCGGTGACCACGCCCAACGGCGAGGTGCACATTCCGCTGCCCCGGCGGGTCGGCATGGTCAACACGTTCGACCCGCCGACCGACGCGACCATGTTGCTGCCCAAGTCGCCGAGCCAGGAGGAAGAGGAGCGCCGCCGGCGCCGGGCGGCCTGGCAGTCGCGGATCGCCTGGATCGCCCCGGCCCTCGCGACCCTGTCGCTGTGCCTGATCAGCCTGACCCGCGCCGGGTTGTGGGCCGACGAGTTGGCCACCTGGGGCAACACCACCGTCTCCTGGTCGGAGTTGTGGCTCCAGCTCAAGGGCACCGACGCGACGATCGGCCCCTACTACGTGCTGATCCGCCTCTGGACGACCGTCTTCGGCGACTCCGACCTGTCGCTGCGGCTGCCCTCGACGCTGGCGATGGCCGGCGCCGCGGCGGTCGTCGGCCTGATCGGCAACCGGCTGGGCTCGCACAAGATCGGCCTGCTCGCCGGGCTCACCTTCGCGATCCTGCCGATCACCACGCGGTTCGGGCAGGAGGCCCGGCCCTACGCGCTGGCCACCTTCTTCGCGGCGGTGGCGACGCTGCTGCTGATCCGGATGCTCGGCGGCTTCACGCTCGGCATCGCGCTCGCGTACGCCGCCGCGGTTGCCGCCGTCGGTCTGATGCACCTGGTCGCGTTGCTGATGCTCGCCGCGCACGGCCTGGCGGTGCTGATCACCCACCGCAAGCTGCTGTGGCGCTGGACGCCCAGCGCGTTCGCCGGGCTGTTACCGCTGATTCCCATCGTGCTGATCGGCCGGCGGCAACAGGGCACCCAGATCGGCTGGATCCCCTTCACCGACCTGCACGGCATCGAGGCCTACGGCCTGGAGTTCTTCGGCGGTGCGCTGATCGGTGGCGCGATCATGGGTCTTGGCATGGCGGCGATCTCCCGCGAGCGCGGCGCGGTGGTGGCGATCTGCCTCGGCCTGCTGCCGGTGGCGCTGCTGATGGCGCTCGGTTCGGTCACCCACATCTGGCAGCAGCGCTACGTGCTCTACACGATCGTCGGCTGGGCCGTGCTGGTCGGCATCCTGCTCGCCAAGCGCGGGCTGGTCACGGCGATCGCGACGATGGCCGCGCTGGCCGTGCTCGCCCTGCCGGGTCAGGTCGAGGTGCGCAAGCCCGCGTTCCGCTACCAGGACACCAAGGCCGTCGTCGCGCTGATCGAACACGACTACGAGCAGGGCGACGGGATCGTCTACGGGCTCACCGACCGCGGCCCGGGTGTGCTCAACCGCGACGTCATCGCGCACTACCTGCCGCCCGGGAAGCGCCCCACCGACCTGCTGGTCGACCGCCCGATGCGTACCGACGGCTGGATGGTCTCCAGCGAGCACCAGGACGTGGCCGCCCGCCTCGGCGACACGAAGCGGATCTGGGTGCTGCGGCTGGGCGACTACCAGGAGCCGCTCGACGAGCTCGACGGAACCAAGAAGGCCGTCCTGCAGGAACGTTATGATGTCGCCGGCAGCTGGTGGACGACGGGCTACACCGTCGCGCTGCTGACCCGGAAGGACCCCTCGTGACCACGCACGTCGCCGCCACCCGCAGCGACGACCCGGGTGAGCGCACCCAGATCATCCCGCGCCAGCAGCAGCACCCCCACCACGGCGAGACACAGGTCATGCCGGCCGTCCGGATGCCGATCACGACCCGGGCGACCACGATGGCGCAGCGGCACGCCGGGTGGCTGCCGCGGATGTGGCCGCTCGCCGTCTGGTTCGTCGCCGTGCTGACGATCACCCTGCTGCTCAGCGTCCACTCGACCGGCCCGCTCGGCGCCGTGGTGACGATCCTCTGGACCTACCCGGTGATCGGCACGATCGTCGGGCTGGTCGGCGCCCTGGTCACCCGGCGGCGGCTGCGCCGCGACCGGCTCACCGCCGCGGACGGCACGGTCATCCGCTCGCGCGACCGGCTCGTGGTGGTGGTGCCGACGATCGGCCGGAACGACACCTACCCGGCCCTCGACCGGGTCGTCCAC
Organism: Asanoa sp. NPDC049573; assembly: GCF_040676615.1. Taxonomy (NCBI): domain Bacteria; kingdom Bacillati; phylum Actinomycetota; class Actinomycetes; order Micromonosporales; family Micromonosporaceae; genus Asanoa; species Asanoa sp. NPDC049573. The sequence goes on along the minus strand of NZ_JBFAPI010000001.1, from coordinate 742,141 downwards.
TCCTACATCACCTACCTGCCCGAGTGCTTCCCGAAGCTGCGCGTCGACGTGGTCATCGAAGAGGGCTGCGAGGCCGCTGAGAAGATCCACAAGCTGGGCGAGATCAGCCGCTACATCCGGGTCGTCACCGTGCCGCGCAGCTACCACACGGTCAACCGCACCAAGTTCAAGTCGCGCGCCAACAACTACGCCCACGAGTTGCGGATCGCCCAGCACGAAGACCGCGACGACGTCTGGGTGCTCCACATGGACGACGACACCGGCGTCGGCCTCGACACCGCGATCGCCATCGCCCGCCTCATCGAGCAGCAGCGCGGCCTCGGCGACAAGGCCTGCCACCTCGCGCAGGGCATCCTGACCTACCCCCGCGAGCACGCCCGCAGCAAGCTGACCTGGCTGGCCGACGCGAGCCGGCCGATCGCCGACGTCACGGTCTACTCGGCGTTCACCGGCAGTGGCCACCCGCTCGGCGGCGTGCACGGCGAGTTGCTGCTCGTGCGGGCCTCGGTGGAGGCCGAGATCGGCTGGGACTTCGGTCCCGAGGCGATCGTCGAAGACGCCCAGTTCGCGCTCGTCTTCAGCCGCCGCTACCCCGGCCGCAGCGCCTGGTTCGCCGGCCGCTGTTACGGCGCCTCACCGGCGACCGTGCGCGACTTCTTCCGCCAACGCGAGCGATGGGCCTGGGGCCTGATCGGGCTGGCGCTCGACGAGCGGATCCCGCTGCGCGACCGCCTCTACATCGGCTACTCGACGTTCACCTGGGTGATCAGCCCGCTGCAGCACATCGGCACGATCCTGCTGATCGGCTGGGTGCTCGGCTCGTTCGACACGGTGCCGATCACGCTGCTGGTGCTGCCGATCTGGGCGCTCAACATGGCCTACGCCATCTGGCTCTACTCCGAGGGGCTACGGATCAACGTGAGCGTCTCCCGGCGCGCCAAATACCGGTGGTGGGAAGGGATCGCGGTCATCCTGCTGGTGCCGATCTTCTCGCTGATGGAAGGGATCGGCGCCGTCCGCGGCCTGATCCGCTACCTGCGCGGCGGCCAGCAGCAGTTCGTCGTCATCGCGAAGCCGATATGAGGGCCTTCGTGCGCGGGTGGGCCGCGGCCGGCTGCGCCGCGGTGCTGCTGGCGGCCGGCTGCTCGTCCGGCGGCGGCGACCCGATGACCCGGCTGTCGCAGGCGCCCCCGGGGGGCTCGACCGCTTCGGGCGCTCCCGACGCGCCGACGGTGGCCAAGGTGCGCGACCCGTGGCAGCCCGGGATGCGCCAGCACGGCATCGCGATCTACTGGGAGAACAACCCGAACGACACCGACCAGGTCGTACGCGCGAAGGCCCAGAAGATCCTCGACCACGTGGTGTCGCTCGGCGCCAACGCGGTCTCCATCTCGTTCTCGTTCGTGATGGACTCGGCCTACGCCAACGCGGTCCGGATGGACGACCCGATCACCCCGTCGCCGGCCCGGCTGGCGCTCGTGCTCGACGAGGCCAACAAGCGCGACCTGCGCACCAACATCCGGCCGATGCTCAACGAGCGCAACCTGACCAAGGACGACCCCGACATGTGGCGCGGCTCGATCCGCCCCGCCGACCGCACCAAGTGGTTCGCCTCCTACCGCGACATGCTGGTCAAATACGCCAAGGTCGCCGCAGCCGCCAAGGTCGCCACGTTCGTCGTCGGCACCGAACTGACCTCGCTGGAGAGCAACACCACGGGCTGGAAGACGGTCGCCACCGGCGTCAAGGCCGCCTTCTCGGGCGAGATCGACTACAGCGCCAACCACGACCGCCTCAAGAAGACCGGCCCGGCGACCGGCATCACGCTGTCGGTCGACGCCTACCCCCCGATCCGGGTCAGCGACACCGCCACGGTGACCAAGCTGGTCGACGGCTGGAACGATTGGCTCGACGACGGCCGCGGCGACGGCAAGCTCTCCGACCTGGTGCTGGCCGAGGTCGCGATCGGCGCCCGCCCCGGCGCCTACAAGGAGCCCTGGTCGCCGCACACCAACGGCTCGATCAAGCCGGAGATCCAGCAACGCTGGTTCGACGCCGCTTGCCGAGTGATGGAAGACCGCGACCTCGGCGGCATCTACTTCTGGATGATCAACCTGGACGCCGACCCGAAGGCCAAGCCGTCGAGCAAGTCGCCGATGGACTTCCTGGGCCGCCCGGGCGAGCAGAACATCAGCAAGTGCTTCACCAAGGACACCGCGGCCCGATGAGCGACCGGCCGCTGTAGGCCTGCCCACCAGCGGCCGCACCTTCGCAGCCCGCGAATCAGACCCATTTCGCGGGCTGCGATCTCTTCGTGCGCGGTGGTCGAGGCCCGCGGGCCGGTCGAGATGCTGCCGGAGAAGACCAGAGCCGCCGTGAGCTTCGCGGCCTTCATGCCGCGTCGGCACGGCCCGGACGGCCACCTCGTGTTGGCCCGCGCGGCCGCGCATCCGACGATCCACCGAGTCGATGTCCTCTCGGCCCGCAACGTGCTGCACGCCTTCCGCCTCAGGGCGCCGGCGGACCTCGACCCGGCCTTCGCGGTCCTGCTGGCCGCGGCCTACCGGGTCGGCCGCCAGGAACACCTGCCCAGGGCGTAGGCACCGCACGCGACGTCTATCCGCAGTCGTGTTCCGGCTATGCGGTGCGGGCCTGCCAACCGCGCATCCGGTCCCACGAGGGCAGGACGTTCCACGCCCTGCGCACCTCGACCGGACCAGCCCTGCGGTCGTCGAACCGGCCGGCGAGCTGCTGCCCGCCGATGAGGTGCACCCGCAGGCGACGGGCCCGCTCGCCCAGATCGGCGAGGTCGAACGGATCGTCGACGCGCAGATAGAGGTCCCGCAGCCTGGGCAGCCTCGCGAGGAATCCGAGGTCCCCGGTCGGACAATCGATCAACACCAGGGTTTCCAGTGTCTTGATCTCGCTCAGCTGGTCGAGATCGCTTAGCCCACCGCAGTCTCTGAGCCAGAGTTCCAGCAAAGGCAACGACGTCAGCGGCCGGAGCGACGTCAACCCGTCGCTCTGGAAGACCCGCAGCCGTCGCAGCGCCGACAAGGAGGAGATCATCGTCGCGACCTCGTCACCGTAGTACTCGACGAGGGTGAGATCCTCCAGCGTTCGCGCGAGTTCGGCGGCGGGCAGGGTGGCATCAACGCTGAGGTGCCAGAGGGCGATCTCACGCAGGTGTGGCAGCGCTGTGAGCACCGACAGGTCGCCCACCTGGTCGAGCACGCGCAGGCCGACCGACCTGAGGTCGGAGAACTCGGCAAGAAAGTCGAGGCTTGACGGCGAGACCGTGAACACCGCGTGCAATTGCTGCAGCGATGTCAACGCTCCCAGGCGCGCGAGTTCGTCCGCCGCGATGGCGGGCTCGACCACGAGGGTTCGCAGCGATGTCAGCTTCGCGACCTGCGAAAGGCTGGTGGCGGCGACCTCCGGCCGGCGACGGATGACAAGAGCGGACAGTTCGGGGACGTCGGCGAGTTCAGCGATCTCCGCCGGTTCGGCAACGGCGGCCAACCGCTCGAGGTGTCGGAGGTGGCGCGCGGCATGCAGCTGCCGAACGTCGGCGATCTCGATCGAACCGTTGATCAGCGGCGACGGCGCCAGCACTTCGGCGGCATAGGAGTCCGCGTCGAAGTAATCCCATCCGGCGACGAGTTGGGCAACGACGGCCGGGCGCTCGTCATGGCCGAAGTGACGCAGGAACGCGATCGCGTCGGAGCCGCCGACATATACGGCGGTGCGCACCACCGCGGCCGCCGACGAGGCCGAGAGTTCGGCCGGGTCGGTCGGCAGGCGTTTCAACACGTGCCCGCCCGCCGACGCCAGTGACCGCGCCTCGGCGATGTTGCGGGGCGGCAGCACCGCGTCGATCGCCCGGTCCAGGTCTTCGCGTATCTCGGCGGAGAGATAGGTCGACGTCTCCATGCAGGCGATCGCTACCAGCGCGAGCTGTCGCGAGCGCCGCGGTTCGCTCCGGGCCCGGCCCAGCACGCCATCCAGTAGTTCGGCCTGCACCTTGGTGCTGGCGTGGCCGGCGGCCATGACGACGAGCTCGCGCCACCAATCCAGATGCGCCTTGTCGATGAGGATGTCGACATGAAGCTCGTCGGTGGCCTCCTTCGCCGCCAGAAACTCGAGGAAGGACTTGTGGATGAAATCGATTCGTCCAGCGACCGGCTCCCGGATGATTCCACTTCGGGCGATGAAGTCGTCGAGCACCTCCTCGGCCGATGGGGCCTGGCTCGCCATCGGCAGATGCCGCAGCCGGTTGGCCAGCCACTCGACAGCGCGGCCCTTCGGCATCTCCGACTTGGCGCGCTCGGCCAGCCGCCACGCCAGCCCCTGCAACAGGTACTGGCGCTGGCGTGGCGAGAGCAGCGCGGCACTCGCGCTGGTCAGGCCCCGTTCCACCTCGCGGCGATCGAGCATCTCCATGGCCGCCTTGTAGATCTCCATCCGATCGCGCGGCAGCCGGCTGTGGCGCGAGATGTTCAACGCGCAGACCAGTGCGCACAGCAGCGGTGTGGTCGCGAGTCTGCGTAGGTGGGGGCGGGCGTCCAGTTGTCCGAGAACGCTGCGCTCCGCGACGTCCATGGTGGCGCGATCGGGCGCCGACGCACGCTCGCGACCCGCGTGCCAGACCGCCTGGTGCCATTGCCGCACGAAAACCCGCACGTCTTCACGGTTCATCGGCTCCAGCATCACGCTCTCGAAGCCCGCGTCGCTCAACCGATCGGCGGCGACGGCCGCCGGGCGGCTCGTGACGACGATGTTGAGATCGTGGAGGTGAGACAGTTGTCGCAACCAGGAAGCCGCGTTCCGCCGTTGAGTCGGACCCAACTCGTCCATTCCATCGACCAGCAGCAGGACCCTGCCGGACGCGAGTTGGCGCATGGTCCAGCCCGATGGCTCGCCCGCCGCGATCGCCGGTGAGCAGAGGCGCAACAGATCAGACGGCGCCGGCAGGCCGGTGTTGTCGAAGTGGCGCAACGGGACCAGTAGCGGGATCTGGTCGTTCCAACCGCGGAGCTTGTCGGTGAAGGTGGACCGGGCAGCCGTGACCGCGAGCCACCTGAGCAAGGTCGTCTTGCCGGAGCCGGCCTCGCCCATGATCAAGGACCGCCGGCTCTTCGCCAGCGCGTCCTCGACCCGGATCCGCCGGCTGGCGACGAGGCTCGCGTCCGCCGCACGCCCGCTGCTCTCCGACCCGCCGATCACCGAACGCGTGGCCGCACTCGACACGGTCAGGCTCAGGTAGGCGACGCTGAGCGTCGCTCTGTTGATGGCGTCCGGAACATCGACGCCGATCAGGTCGAGCGAATCGAGGTCCTTGCTGATGAACGCCAGATATTTCTGCAGGAACTCCGCGTCGTCATCGGGCGTATCGTCGCGGACGGACCGCGGCATCCGCTCCAACATCTGCCGCACCTGCTCCGAGAGGGTCGACAGGCGGGCAAGAATCTGCGCGTCGACCCGCGCCGCGTACTCGGGAAGCACCTGCGCGAGCTGAATGAGATATTCGCAGCTGTCGACGAGCAACCGCGCGGCAAAAGCGTCGCCCTCGGCGCTGAGCCCGTAGCCCTCGAGAGGTTTGCCATTTTCCCGAAGCTGGGCGGCGAGCTTCACCGCGTCCATATCAGCGGCCATCAGCGTGCGGTCGGTCACCCTCTGCCGCGCGACGATGTCGGTGACCGCGAGCACGCATGCGCGCCGCTCGGTGGCGTCGAGGTATTGGAACTTGCCGTCCCAGGTCAACAGCAGTCGCTGCTCGACCTGGTCGCAGATCGCCTCGAACTGGCGTTGAAAGTCCTTGCGCGCGTATCGATCGATAAAGGTGATCTCGATGAGACTCGTCAGACTCTGGCCCTGCCGCGCACGCGCCGTTCGCTGCTTGAGCCAGTCGCCGACCGCGCGGGTCGCGATCCCCTTCGCAAGCCCCGCAATCGCCACGTCAAACATCGCCACGATCCTTTCTGGGGCCGGCGATCCTGATTGAACACGGTGATGGAACGGGCCCAAAACGGGGCAAAGATCGGCTTTTCCGGTGGAGCAGCGTCTCCTGCGACAGTCTAATATGTTCACTGCCACGGATCGACGGGCTCGATCATGAAGGAGGTGCGGTGGGACCAGAGCCGCCATTGCCGCCTCTTGATGACCTGCCAGAAGGAATAAGAGACTTCACCTCCGCGGTTCGCGACCTCTATCGGCAGTCGGGTTCGCCGAAACTTTTCTATCTCAACCTGGCGCTGGGCAGTCAGGATGACCCGGCCGCGACGATCGCCGGCAATTTCGCGCTCCAGGCGCTGCGGGGCGAGCATCTCCTGCCGTGGTCCATCGCGGAACGGCTCATTCACATGATGGCCACCTGGGCGGACGGCGTCGATCCAGATGAGACCGTCGAACAACTACACACCAAATGGACCGCGGCAGACGTCAGCCAACTGCTCTCGCGCGTCCAGGACATGGTCGTCAAGACCAGCGGAAAGGGCCTCGCGACGCCGATGCACGAGGATCTCATGCTGGCACGCGCGACCCTCGAGGTCACCCGGGGGCCCGGCAAGGGTGCACGCTGGGATTTCGAGGACACGCCGATCACCATCGGCCGCGATCACAATTCTCGTGTCCAGCTGACCGACGAATCGGTTTCGCGCAGCCACGCGCGCATTTCGCGCACCGGAGTCAACTTCACCATCGAGGATCTGAGAAGCACCAACGGCACGTATCTGAATGCCAAGAGCCTGGTCGTCGGCGAGCAGTTTCTCCTCACCCCCAACGACCAACTCCGGATCGGAAAATACACGCTGACCTTTCACGCCGACATCATTTCCCGACTCCAGCAGTAGTCCGTGGTCACTCAACCTCAGCCGGCGGGTAGGACCCGGTCGAGTTGGCTGCGTGAGGTGATGCCGAGCTTCGTGAAGACCTTGCGCAGGTGATATTGGACGGTGCGCGCGCTGATGAACAGCCGGGTGGCGATCTCGGGGTTGGACAGGCCGTCGGCGGCCATCCGGGCGATCTGGGCCTCCTGCACGGTCAGTTCGCCCTGCGGCGCCGGCACCCGCGGGTTGCTGTTCCCACCAGCGGCCCGCAGCTCGCGCGCGGCCCGCTCGGCGAACGCGGCCGTACCCATGGCGTCGAACATGTCGTGTGCCCTGCGCAGTTGCTCGCGGGCGTCCGTGGGACGGCGCTCGCGGCGCAGCCACTCCCCGTAGAGCAGGTGCGCCCGGGCGAGGTCGACCCGCAGCCGGGTCCGTTCGAGGTGGACGATCGCGGTCCGGTAATGGCCGTCGGCGGCGTCACCGCCGGTCAGCAGCGCCTGCGAGCGGGCCTGGATGCCGAGCGCCCAGTCGGTGCCGCTCGCCGTCATCATCTCCGCCAGCCGGTCGAACGCGTCGGCCACCGTCGGGGCCGCGTCGCACCGGGTCGCGGCCTCGATCAGCTCGACCAATGCCCAGATCCCCGCGCCCTGGTCGGCCTGGTAGGCGGTGGCCCGGCCGGCGGCCTCCAGCGCCGTCGGGTAGTCCCCCAGTCCGTTGTGCACGAGCGCGCTCGCCCATTCCGCGAACGTGATCCCGATGCCCTCGCCGCGCCGGGTCACGTCGGTCCGGGTGGCGTCGACCAGCGCGACCGCCGCCGGACCGTCGCCGCGGAAGGCCGCCAGACCCAGCGCGCTGTAGGGCGCCAGGTTGCTGCCGGTCGCCTCGGTGACCGCCATCGCTTCAGCCGTCAGCGACGCCGCGCCGGCCAGGTCACCGGTGAACAACAGCAGGTAGGCGCGGTTCGTCAGGGCCAACGGCAACTCGCTGAGCGCGCCCCGCTCCCGGGCCAGTTCGAGATGCCGGGCCGACAGGACGTCCCACCGTTCGTCGTCCGCGATCCGCAGCGCGGTGGTGCTGGCCATCCAGAGCACGTCGAGCTCCGCCGCCGACCGGCCGGTGCCGAGGTCGCGCATTGCCTCGCGCAGTGCCGGCAGGCCGGCCGCGTACCCGTCGGTGTAGGCGGCCACCGTGCCGTCGATGAGCAGGTCGGCGACGCCCGGGTCCGGCGCGGGTGGCGCGGCACGCGCGGCCCGGGCCACGTCGCGGACGGTGCCGCCCGGTGCGGCCCGGCGACCGGCGAAGATCGCGGCGGACAGCGCGTCGAGGTAGGTCGCCCGGGACAGCGCCGGGTCGACCCGGGCGAGCCGTTGGGCGGCCTGGACCAGCAGGACCGGGGCATCGTTGCCCCGGTTGGCGACGAAGGCCAGCTGCGCGTGCACCAGGTCGGTGCGGGCCTGCTGGCCGTCGGTGAGCGGGCCGTCGGCGGCCACGTCCAGCAGCTCCAGCGCGGCGTCGAAGCCGCCGGTCCGCACCTCGGCCTCGGCGGCGGCCAACGCCCGACCGGCCCGCTGGGCGGGGTCGGGGGTCAGGGACGCGGCCCGCTGCAGGAACGCGGCCGCCGCGGCCAGGCCGCCGCGTGCCCGGGCCCGATCGGCCGAGCGGTCCAGCTCCGCTGCCACGTCCTCGTCCGGTCGGGCCGTGGCCGCGGCCCGGTGCCAGGCCCGCCGGTCGGGTTCGCGGCGGGCGTCGGTCGCGTCGGCCAGGGCGCGGTGCGCGGCCCGTCGCTCGTTCGCGGGTGCCGAGCGGTAGACCGCCGAGCGGACCAGCGGGTGGCGGAAGCGGGCCCGGGCGCCGAAGTCGGCCAGGCCGGCGTCGGCGGCCGGCACCGCTGATCCGGAGTCGATGCCCCGGTTGGCCGCCGCGCGCGCCAGCACGGCCGGGTCACCGGTCGGGTCGGCCGCCATCAGCAGCAGGAACCGTCTGGTCGGCTCCGGCAGGGCGGCCACCCGGCGCTGGAACTGCTCTTCCATGCCACCCACTCCGGCACCCGGCAGCCCGAACCCGCCGGCCAGTTCGGCCGGTGTGATCCCCCGCGGCAGTTCCAGCAGCGCGAGGGGGTTGCCGCGGGCCTCGGCGACGATCTGGTCGCGTACCCGTGCGTCGAGGGGTCCGGCCAGCGCCGCGTCCAACAGCGCGCGCGCGTCGGCGTCGGGCAGCGCGCCGACCTCGAGCGCCGGGAGCGCGGCGAGCTCGGAGTGCACGGTGCGGGCGGCGAAGACCAGCCCGACCGACTCAGCGCCGAGCCGCCGCGCGACGAACGCCAGCACCTGCGTGGAGGCGCGGTCCAGCCACTGCTGGTCGTCGACGAGACACAGCAGCGGACGTTGCTCGGCGACCGCCGACAACAACCCCAGCACGGCCAGGCCGACCATGAACCGGTCCGGCGCCGGAGCGGCGCTGAGGCCGAAGATGGTGCGCAGCGCGTCGCGTTGCGGCGCGGGGAGGCGGTCCAGCTGGTCGAGCATCGGCGCGCAGAGCTGGTGGAGGCCGGCGAACGGCAGCTCCATCTCCGACTGGATGCCGGCGGCGCGGGCCACCCGGCAACCCTGCGTCCGCACGACCAGACGGTCGACGAGGGCGGTCTTGCCCACACCGGCCTCACCGTGCAACACCAGTGCACGGCTGTCACCCGAACGCACGGCCCGGACCAGGTCGTCGAGCACCACACACTCGCCGCGGCGGCCGGTCAGCTCCGCCGCGCCGTTCCACCCCGGCAGGTAAGTGGGCCGGTGCACAGAACCACGCTATCGCCCGGTCCGGCAGGCCGGCGTCGATCGCTGGCCACTGGCGGATGCGCCGCGCCGCGGTCCGGCCGGACGCTTGGGCCGGAAGGAAGGAGAACCGATGTCTGGACTGCTCAAGGACCAGCGGGTTCTCGTCGTCGGCCGGGGCGGTGGGATGGCCCGCGCGGTGGCGGTCGCCGCCCGTGACGCGGGGGCGCGGGTCGTCGCAGCCGGCCGGGACCGCGACGGCCTGGCCGACGCCTACGCGGGCGAGCCGGACATCATCGCCGAGCGGGTCGACCTGACCGACGAGGAGTCCATCGCCGCGCTCGGCCGGCGGCTCGACGGCGTCGACCACGTGGTGTCGACGGCGTCGGCCCGGGCCCGCGGCCAGCTGGCCGACCTCGACCGCGACAAGGTGCGCACGTCGTTCGACACCAAGGTGATCGGCCCGTTGATGCTGGCCAAGCACCTCGCACCGCGGATGCGCGACGGCGGCTCGATCACGCTGTTCTCCGGCGTCGCCGCCGCCAAGATCGCGGTGGGCACGCTGGCGGTGGCGATCACGAACGGCGCCGTCGAGGTGCTGGCCCGCTCCCTGGCCCTGGAACTCGCGCCGATCCGGGTCAACGCCATCTCCCCCGGCGTGGTCGACACCGGCGCCTGGGACGAGTTCGGCGACCAGGGCAAGGCCGCCTACTTCGCGCGCATCCGCGGCCGCAATCCCGCGGGCCGCATCGGCACCACCGGCGACATCGCCGACGGCGTGCTGTTCGCCATGACCAGCCCGTTCCTGACCGGCACGACGCTGCACGTCGACGGCGGCGAGCCGCTCACCTGACGGAAGGACGACCGATGGGACTCTCCTGGCAGCAGGGCCCGCTGGCGCAGCGCAGCGTCGGCCGGTTCCTGACCCCGGACCCACTACCCGAGCGATTGCTGTACGCGGAACCGCTGCGCCGCCGCCTGCGGGTGCGGTTCGGCGGCGACTGGATCGCGGACAGCGACGACGTCACGCTGCTGCACGAGCCGGGCCGCTACCCGGTGGCCTACTTCCCCGAGGCGGCCATCGACCCGACGGTGCTGGAACCGGCCGGCCACGTCACCACCCACCGCGACCTCGGCCCGGTCGACTGGTTCACCGTCCAGCGTGGAGGGTCGCGGGCCGAGCGGGCGGCCTGGCGGTTCGCCGACCTGCCCACCTACGCCGGCCCGCTGCGCGGCCGGATCGCCTTCGCCTGGCACCCGATGGACGCCTTCTACGAGGAGGACGAGCGGATCACCGGGCACGCCGCCGACCTCTACCACCGCATCGACATCCGGCGCACCTCGCGCCACCTGGTGGTGCGCGACGGCGACCGGGTGGTCGCGGACTCCGTACACCCGCGGGTGCTGTTCGAATCGGGCTTCGCGCCGCGCTGGTACGTACCGCGCGACGACATCGACCCGGCCGCGCTGACCCCCGTGGAGCGGCAGACGTTCTGTCCCTACAAGGGGCTGGCCAGCTACTACGACATCGGTGACCGGGCCCGGGCCGCGTGGTCCTACGAGGAGGCCTGGCCCGAGGTGGGCCTGATCTCCACCTACGTCTCGTTCGAGCCCGACAAGATCGACGTATTCCTGGACGACCGGCGGCTCGCGCTCGAGCCCGGGCAGGCCGTCGTGCCGCACGGCATCGACCGCGGCTTCGACGTCGACGAGGCCCTGACCAGAACCTGACAGCGAGGGGGTACGACCATGTCCACCGCACTCAAGGACCGCACCGTGCTGGTCGTCGGCCGCGGCAGCGGCATCGCCCGCGCGACCGCCGAGGCGGTCCGGGCCGCCGGCGGCACCGTCGTCGCGGCCAGCCGCGACCGGTCCGCCCTCGACGACGCCTACGCCGACTCCGGTGTGGTGACCGAGACCGTCGACCTGACCGACGAGTCCAGTGTGGAGTCGCTGGCTGCGCGGCTCGGCCACGTCGACCATGTCGTCTGCACGGCGTCGGCCCGGGCCCGCGGCACCGTCGGCGACCTGAAGCCGCAGGTCGTCACCGACTCGCTCAACACCAAGGTCGTCGGGCCGATCCTGCTGGCCAAGCACTTCGCCGGCCGGATGCCGCCGGACGGCTCGTTCGTGCTGTTCTCCGGTGCCACGGCCGACAAGCCGACGGTCGGGATGCTCGCCGTGGCCGCGACGAACGGCGCGGTCGACGCCGTCACCCGGTCGCTGTCGGTGGAACTGGCGCCGATCCGGGTCAACGCGATCTCGCCGGGCACCATCGACACGGGCGCCTACGACGCGCTCGGGCAGGAGAAGAAGGCCAAGCTCTACGACGAGCGCCGCGCCCACAACCCGGCCCATCGGGTCGGCACCTCCGACGACGTCGCCGACGCGGTCGTCTTCGCCCTGACGAACACCTTCCTCACCGGGGTGTCCCTCGGCGTCGACGGCGGCGAACGGCTGGTCTGAGCTCATGACCACCTTTTGGATCGGATACCGCTAAATCCCAAGATAAGGGGCCTCCCACCGTTCGGACCGGAGACTGCGCGACAGAGCACAGATGGTGTTCGATGTGGTCATGCCGGCACATCCCTTACGGGTGCACCGCCGACGGTTGGGGCTGTCGCAGGAGGAACTGGCGGCCGCGACCGGTCTGAGCGTGCGGAGCATCCAGTCGCTGGAGTCCGGCCGCAACCGCGCGCCGCGCTCCTCGACCGTCCGGCTGCTGGCCGACGCCCTGGGCCTGGCCGGCGCCGAACGCGAGCAGTTCATCCGGGCGCTGAGCCTGCTGCCGGGGAGCGACGACACGCTGCCCCGGCCGGCCCAGCTGCCGGCCGAGCTGCCCGACTTCACCGGCCGCGAGGAGGTCGCCGATCGGCTCGCCGCGGCCCTGCGGCCCGGCGACCGGCCGGTAGTCGTGTCGATCTCCGGCATGGCCGGCGTGGGCAAGACCAGCCTCGCGCTGCACGTCGCGCACCGGGTCCGCGCCCACTACCCCGACGGCCAGCTCTACGTCGACCTGCGCCGGACCGGTCGCGAGCCGGACGAGCCCTACCGCGCCGCCGGGTCGTTCCTGCGCGCCCTGGGCACCCCGGCCGGTGCGGTGCCGACCGACGCCGAGGAGCGCGCGGCGCTGCTGCGCTCGGTGCTGGCCGAGCGCTCGGTGCTGGTGCTGGTCGACGACGTCGAGCACGCCCGCGGCGTGCTCCCGCTGCTGCCCGGCGCCGGCCCGGCGGGCCTGGTGGTGACCAGCCGCAAGCCGCTGCCCACCCTGCCGGCGGCGCTGGCCGTCGACCTCGACCTGTTCTCGGCCGACGAGAGCCTGCGGCTGCTGGCCGGGGTGGCCGGCACCGACCGGGCCTTCGCCGACCCGGCCGCGGCGGCCGAGGTGGTCGACGCGTGTGGCCGGTTGCCACTGGCCGTGCGGCTCGCCGCCGTCCGGCTGGCCGCGCGGCCGGCGTGGTCGATGCGCGACCTGGCCGACCGGCTCGCGGCGGGCGACCGCCGGCTGCACGAGCTGGGCGGCAGCGAGCAGGCCATCCGGGCCAGCTTCGACCTCAGCTACCGGGCGCTGCCGCCGCACCTGGCCCAGGCGTTCCGCGAGCTGGCCTGGCCCCGGCTCGGCGAGATCTCGGTCGACACCGTGGCCGCAGCCTGCGACGTCGACGCGGCCATCGCCGCCGGCATCGCGGAAGACCTGGTCGACGCGCGGCTGCTGCTCTCGCCGCGGCCGGGCCGCTACCGCTACCACGACCTGGTGCGGCTCTTCGCCCAGGAGCGGTCCCGGGCCGTCGATCCGCCGGAGGTGGCCGCCCGGCTGGTGCGGCGGCTGGTCGACGGCTACCGCAAGACCGCCGTCGCGGCGCTGCAGACGATCGAGGAGTTGCCGTCGCCGCCGTTCCGCGACGCGGCCGCGGCGACGGCCTGGCTCGCCGCGGAGGGGCAGCTGATCGTGGCGGCGGTCTGCCTGGCGGCCGAGTTGGCGGCCGACGTCGACGCCGAGGCATGCGCCGACCTGGCCCGCGCACTCGGCCCGCAACTGCGGGCCGCCGGCGAGTGGGACGAGTGGCAGCGGCTGGCCGACTCGGTGCGCCAGGTCGCGGTCCGCGACGGCAACCGACCGGCCGCGCTGCTGGCCGGCATGCAACTGGGCCACCTGGCCATCCTGCGCAACGACTACACGCTGGCCGGCAGCCACCTGGCCACCGCGTCGGGGCTGGCCCGTGCCCTCGGCGACCGGGCCGCCGAGGCGCGCACCCTCAACCTGATCGGCCTGCTCCGGTTCAGCGAGGCCAGCCCGCGGCTGGCGATCCAGGCGCACCGGGCCGCGCTCGCGCTCTACGAGACGCTCGGCAACGTGCCCGGCGTGATCAGCGCCCGGATCAACCTGGCCAAGTGCCTGGCCACCCAGGGCCGCGGCGCCGAGGGCCTGGTGGTGCTCGACCCCGCCCGCCGGCTGCTGCGGCCGGGCCCCGAGGTGGCGTCGGTGATGCTGCGCCACCAGACGGCGCGCTGCCTGCACGCCCTGCGCCGCTACGCCGACGCGATCGAGGAGCACGAGGCGTGCCTGGAGCTGACCCGACGCCACGGGATGCGCGAAGGCTCGGCGTACGCCCTGGCCGAACTGGGCCTGACCCTCGTCGCCGCGGGCCAGCCGGACACCGCCCGCGCGCGGCTGGCCGTCGCGGTCGGCGAGTTCGAGCGCCTCGGCGACGCCAACGCGGCCGACACCTACCGGGTGGTGCTGGGCCTGGCCCAACGGGCCCTCGGCGACCTCGACGGCGCCCGCCGCTCCTGGCGCCAGGCCATCACCCTCGGCTAGCCCGGGTGGCAGGCCGGGCACCGGGCACTGGTGAGCAGGCCGCGTACTTCCGCCAGCAGCACCTCCACGTCGGCGATCAGCCGATCGACGGCGGCCGCCGGCCGCGGCTCGGCGGCGGGTTGCGTGGCCCGGATCCGGGCCTCCAGGTCGCGCACGGCCGGCCCGGCCTCGACGCCGAACTCGGCCAGCACCCGGCGCCGGTGTTCCCGGCAGACCTCGAGTGCCTGCGCCGCCCGCCCGGCCCGCCACAGGACCGTGCCGAGCTGGCAGGTCAACACCTCGCGCAGCGGATACCGCTCGGCCACGGCCGACATCTCGGCGATCAGCCCGGGGTCGCGGCGTACCCCCATCTCCATCTCGAACAGCCGCTCCCACGCCTCGCCGCGCAGCCGGTCGAGCCGGGTCGCGGCGAAGCCCAGCGGCCCGTCGACGACACCCTCCAGCGCCTCACCGCGCCAGAGGCGCAGCCCGGACCGGAGCACCGCGCCCGCGCCGGCCCGGTCGCCGGCGGCGGCCCGCGCGGCGGCTGTGCGCAGCGCCGCCTCGAACGCGAGGGCGTCGACCCGGTCCGCCGCGATGGTCAGCGCGTAGCCGCCGTCGGTGCGGACCACGTCGACCTCCGGCCGCGGGCCGGCGCCGAGCATCCGCCGCAGCCCGGCGACGCAGTTGTAGACCTGTTCCCGGAAGGTGGCCGGCGGATCCTCCGGCCACAGGGTGTCGACCAGTTGGGTGAGCGCGACCGGCCGGCCCGCGTTCAGCGCGAGCAGGGCGATCGCCCGTCGCGCGCGCAGGCCGCGAACCTCCAGGGGAACGCCGGCGGCCTGCACCCGCATGGGGCCGAGCAGTGCGATCCGCATGGCCCCACGCTGCCGCACGCATCGACGCCGGACCACGTAGCCGATCCGCAACTGACCCGCAGTTGACCCGCAGTCCGCGTGGGTCGGGCTGGCCGCGCAATGAAACTTACTTACGAGATGGACGTACGGCGTGGCAGGTATTGACGTGATCCGCGTCGATGGAGCAAGGTGGCCCGAGGCACCCCCGGGAGGCGCACCCATGCGACGAACCCTCAGCTATCTCACCTCCGCGACCCTCACGCTCGCGGGACTGACCCTGGTCACGCCCGGCACGGCGGACGCCGCGCCGGCCGGCCGCCAACAGGTCTACGCCGGCGCGGCGGCCGAGTTCGGCGTGCCGGAGAGCGTCCTGCTCGGCGTGTCCTACCTGGAGTCCCGCTGGGACAGCAACGCCGGCAGGCCCAGCACCAGCGGCGGCTACGGGCCGATGCACCTGACCGACGCCGACGGGATCCGAGCCGCGTCGGCGGCGAGCCGGCCCGACGGCGACACGGCCGCCGGCGACCCGCGCGGCGACGAGAGCCGGCCGCTGTCCGGGACGCCGGCGTCGCCGGAAGACGCCGCGCCCCCGGCCGCCGCGCTGCAGACCCTGGACGCGGCCGCCGACCTGACCGGCGCCGCACCCGCCGCGCTGCGCACCGACCCGGCGACCAATATCCGCGGCGGCGCCGCGCTGCTGGCCTCCTACCAGGCGGCGCTCGGCGCGCCCACCGGCGCGGGCAGCGACCCGGCGGCCTGGTTCGGCGCGGTGGCCCGCTACTCGGGCGCCGACACCGCGGAGGCCGCGACCGCCTTCGCCGACGAGGTCTTCGCGACCATCCGCGACGGTGCCGCCCGCACCACCGACGACGGCCAGGCCGTGCGGCTCGACGGGCGCCCGGTCGCACCCCAGCGGGCCCAGGCCGACCGGCTCGGGCTGCGCCGGACCACCCGGCCCGACGGGCTGGAGTGCCCGGTCACCGTGGCCTGCGAGTGGGTCCCGGCGCCCTACGAGCAGTACGGGGCCACCCCCGGCGCCTACGGCAACCACGACCTGTCCGATCGCCCGGCGCGGCAGAAGATCGAATACATCGTCATCCACGACACCGAGGCGTCCTGGGCGACCACGCTCGATCTCGTGCAGGACCCGACGTACGTGAGCTGGCACTACTCGCTGCGGTCGGTCGACGGCCAGATCGCACAGCACGTCAAGACGAAGGACGTGGCCTGGCACGCCGGCAACTGGGACGTCAACGCCCGCTCGGTCGGCCTCGAACACGAGGGTTTCGCGGCCGACGGCTCCTGGTACACCGAGGCGCTCTACCGCTCCTCGTCGAAGCTGGTCCGCTACCTGGCGCAGCGCTTCGGCATCCCGCTCAACCGGCAGCACATCCTCGGCCACGACACGGTTCCCGGCACCACCGCGGCGACCGTCGCCGGCATGCACTGGGACCCGGGCCCCTACTGGGACTGGTCGCACTACTTCGACCTGCTCGGCGCCCCGCTCTGGTCGACCGGCACCGCGCTGACCGGGCTGGTGCAGATCGACCCCGACTACGCCAGCAACCAGCCCGCGTTCACCGGCTGCGTCACGGCCGGCGTGCCGTGCGCCCCGCACGGCTCCTCCGCGGTCATCCTGCACACCGCGCCGTCCGCCGACGCGCCACTGCTGACCGACCTCGGCCTGCACCCCAACGGCGCACCGTCCACGATGCACATCTCCGACCACGGGGCCCGCGCCTCGGCCGGGCAGACCTTCGCGCTGGCCGGGCGGCAGGGCGACTGGACCGCGATCTGGTACCTGGGCCAGAAGGGCTGGTTCCTCAACCCGCCCTCGGCGCCGACCGCCAACTGGCAGGTCGGGCTGGTGGCCATCCCGAAGAAGGACAAGGCCACGATCCCGGTGTACGGGCGGGCGTATCCGGAAGCGGCGGCCTATCCGGCCGGCGTGCCGGTGCAGGCGATCTCGCCGCTGCAATACACGCTCGCGGCCGGGCAGCGCTACGCGGTCGGCGCGGTCCTGCCGGGCCAGTACTACCGGGCCACCACGTTCGCCGGCACCTCGCCCGGCGACTGGACGGTGATCCAGGGCGACAAGACCTATGTGGAGATCCAATTCGGGCAGCGGGTGGCGTTCGTCGACCGGACCGACGTCGACCTGCGGCTGTCGATCGGGGTCTTCTAGGCAGTCGCGGCTGCCCGGGGCATCGGGGCCCCGGGCGGCCGCGGCCTTCAGCGCACCGCGTCGAGCAGCGCGGTCACCCCGGCCGGGGTCAGCGGCCGGGCCAGCATGGCGGTGAGCCGGCCTTCGGCCCGCGAGCGGTTCTCCGCCGACTCGGCGGTGTCCAACGCCCGCCGGGCGTAGAACTGGAGCAGATGGCCCTGGACCGCGATGGCCATCGCGAAGTCTTCCGGCTCGAGCTTCGCCCCGCCGTAGGCCGCGGCGGCCTCGGCCGCCGTGTCGCCGAGGTCCCACAACAGGGCCGCCAGTTCTCGTTCCGGTTGGGCCGGGCCGCTGTTCTCCCAATCCAGCACCACCAGGCCGCCGTCGACGGTGCGGTGCACGTTGTCCGGCAGGTCGCGGTGGCAGGTGCGGACCCGGGCCGGGTCCGGCGGGACCACCAGCGTGTCGAGGGCGACCAGGTCGGGCAGGGCGGCGGCCAGGGACGGGGCCCAGTGCGCACCGGCCCCGGTCGCCGTGGTGGCGAGCGCCCGCCACGCGTCCTTCCCCAGTGGCGCGGCGAACCACTCCCCGACCGGGCCGCGCGGCGGATGCTCGACCCGGTGCAGCCGGGCCAGCAGCGCGCCGACGTCGCCGGCGGCCGGCGCGGCGGTGTCCAGGTCGACCCACTCGTAGACCCGCAGCACGGCGTCGGCGCCACGCACCGTCACCCGGTCGTCGGTGGTGCGCACGGGCCGGGGCAACGGCAGCCCGGCTCCGGCCGCGGCGAGTTGGAACGCCACGTCGGCCGCGGCGTCGGCCTCGTCGACCGGGACCAGCGCTTCCTTGACCGCCCAGGCACCGCGCTCGGTCTCGAACCGCCAGATCCGGCCCAGTTCGCCGCGCGCCGCGTACACCGGTGGCCGGGTCACGCTCCCCAGACCGTAACGGGCGGTCACCAGGGCAACGGTCTCGGTCGACAGCATGCCGGTCATTGTCCTTGACGCGAGGCGCGACGGAGATCAATATCCACTCGGTTGTTGTCCATTCTGGAGGCTCTCCATGTCCGCTCCCCCTCGCGCCGTCGGCGCCCAGCCCACCGGATCGCTGGCCGCCGGCCGGCTCGGCGTGCCCGCGGTCCTCTTCTTCGTCATGTCGGCGGCGACCCCGCTGACCGTGGTCGCCGGCGTGGTGACCACCGGCTTCGCCACGACCGGCCTGATCGGCATCCCGGTGGCGTTCGTCGTCGTCGGTCTGGTCCTCGCGGTGTTCTCGGTCGGCTACGTCGCGATGGCGCGGCACATGGCCAACTCCGGCGCCTTCTACACGTTCGTCTCGCGCGGCGTCGGCCGCCCGGCCGGCGTGGGTGCCGCCTGGGTGGCGCTGGTCGCCTACAACGCGCTGCAGGTCGGCCTCTACGGCGCGATCGGTGGTGCCGCCGGGCCGCTGCTCAAGGACTGGTTCGGCATCAACCCCGACTGGTGGGTGATCGCGCTGTTCGCCTGGGCGCTGGTCGCCGTGCTCGGAGTGCTCCGCATCGACGTCAACGGCACCATCCTCGCCGTGCTGCTCTGCACCGAGGTGCTGATCATCCTGGTCTACTCGATCGCCGACCTGACCAGCCCGGCCGGCGGCGCGATCAGCACCGCCACCCTCGACCCGGGCAACCTGTTCGGCGACGGGGTCGGCGCGATCCTGGTGCTGGCGCTGCTCGGCTTCGTCGGCTTCGAGGCCTCGGTGGTGTTCTCCGAGGAGGCCAAGGACCCGAAGCGCACGATCCGCACCGCCACCTACGTCGCGGTCGGCGCGACGGCGGTGCTCTACACCTTCGCGTCCTGGGCGATGACGGTCGCGACCGGCCCGGACGCGATCGTCGACCGGTCCCGCGACGAGAGCGTGGGGCTGATCTTCGGCCTGGCCGGCGGCAACCTCGGCAGCACCTGGGTGACGATCGGCGAGGTCCTGTTCGCCACCTCGATCGCCGCCGCGATGATCTCGTTCCACAACACCATCGCGCGCTACATGTTCGCCCTCGGCCGGGAACGGATGCTGCCCGCCGCGCTGGGCCGGACCGGCGAGCGCACGCAGGCGCCGCGCAACGCGTCGCTGGTGCAGTCGGTGATCGGCCTCGTCGTCATCATCGTGTACGCCATCGGCGGCTGGGAGCCGACGGTGCACCTGTTCTTCTGGGCCGGCACCTCGGGCGGCCTGGGTGTGCTCTTCCTGATCACCCTGACCGCGCTCGCGGTGCTGCTGTTCTTCCGCCGCGACCGGCACGGCGAGTCGTTGTGGTCGCGGCAGGTCGCACCCGCGGTCGCGCTGATCGTGCTGGTCGTGGTCGTCGTGCTGGCCGTCCGCAACTTCGACGCGCTGCTCGGCGTCGCGCCGGACAGTGCGCTGGCGTGGGCCATCCCGGTCGCGTTCGTGGTGATCGGCCTACTCGGCGCCGGCTACGCGACCTGGCTCCGCGGCCGCCGGCCGGCCGTCTACGAGGCCATCGGCTCGGGCGCGTCCACAGTGGAGCCTGCGTCGGCGGAGGCCTGACGGGTCGGGCGAGGGCGCAGTGCGCACCCTCGCCCGTACACCGTCATGTTCATGATCCAGATCTGGAGCGTGAAAAGCGGCGCATCGCGGGTAGACGCCAGGGCATGGACCTCCACTACCTGCACCCGATCTACGCGCAGCCCGGGCCCTGGGCGTCGGTCTACCTGGACGCGTCCCGCAACGACGAGAGCGGGGACCGGGAGGTCGCGCTGCGCTGGCGCGCACTGGCGGCGCGACTCGAGGCGCAGGGCGCCGACCAGCCGACGATCGACGTGACCGGCGAGGCGCTGTTGAACTACCCGAACCAGGAGGGGCGCTACGGGCTGGCGGCGTTCGCGCGGGCCGGTCGGGTCGCGTTGGTCGAGCCGATGAACGCGCCGCCGGCCGCCGACGAGGCGCGCTATTCGGAGCTTCCGCACGCGATGCCGCTGGTCGCCCTCCGTGGGGAGGACATCCCGTATGTCCGGGTCATCGCCGACCGGGCCGGTGCCGACCTGGAGGGGCTCGCGGTGGCCACCGCGCCCCGGCTCCGCGAGGTCGACCGCACGGTGCGCGGCGGTGAGCAATTTCCGCTGCACAAGGCGCGCAGCGGCGGCCAGGGCCGGGTCGGCGACACACAGAGCATCGACGACGTGTGGAAGCACAACGCCGGCGACGTCGCGGCGGCCACGGCCGAACTGGCCGAGGCGGTCGGAGCCGAGGTCGTGGTGGTCGGCGGTGACGTGTCGACCGTGCCGATGTTCGTCGCCAAACTGCCCAAGCGCTGGCAGCAGCGGGTGGTGCGGACCGACGCCGGATCCCGCGGTGGTGGCGCCGACGAGGAAGCGCTCGACGACGTCACCATCCAGGCGATCGCCGACCTCGCGGACCGGCACGCCCAGGAGGCGATCGACCGCTATCAGACGCAGCGCGGCGAAAACGTCTCGGCGACCGGCCTGCCGGACGTGGTGTCGGCGTTGCAGCGGCGGCAGGTGGAGACGGTGTTGATGGTCAACGACCTGTCCTCGACGGACACGCTGTTCGTCGGACTCGACGACCCGTCGCTGCTCGCGGTCGACGCCGACACGTTGCGCTCCGAGGGCGTCGAAGATCCGCTTCGGGTACGCGCGGATCAGGCCCTGCTGCGCGCGATCGAGGGTACGGACGCCTCGCTGGTTCTGGTCGGGCCCGACGAGGTCCCGCTGGAGCACGGGATCGGGGCGGTCATGCGGTGGGCCGACCGCCCGCCAGCGGTGTGATCTGCGGCGCTTGGGGCAGTTGAGCCTAACCTAAGGCGTTTTGCCGCAGGTCACAGGGGGTAGCCGATCCGAGGCGAGGAGTAACTACACGCACCTGGAGGGAACAATGGCAAGCCCACGCAGACCACGGCCGGACGACCCGGTCCGTGACGGGGTCACGGACCGGGCGCCGAACGGCACCTCCGCGAACGGCATGGGCGGGAACGGGATGGCCGGCAGGAACGGCATGACCGCCCGGCACGCCGCGGATCCGACAGCGACGCAGGGCGGCCAGGCAGGGTCCTACACCGAAGGTTCGGCCTCGCGCATGCCCGACGGCGGATACGACGACGGCGGCTACGCACAAGCGGCCGCTGCGGCGGGGATCTCCGACCGCGTCCAGCAGAGCACCATCTCCGCGCCGAACGCGCTCCTGCTGATCGCCGGCGTCTGGCTGATCATTTCGCGATTCGTGTTCGACTTCCCGCTCGCCGGCGCCACGGCAGGCGGAGTCCTCAACGGTGTCGTGATCGGCATCGCGGTGGCGGTCATGGCGCTGGTGCGGATGTCCGCGTACCGCTCGAACCCGATGATCAACCTGGTCACGGTGGTGGCCGGCGCCTGGATGATGGCGTCGCCATGGGTGTTCAGCTACCCGCACTTCGGCAGCGGCGGACGCCCCGGCTGGAGCGACATCATCGTCGGCGGCTTCATCATCTTCTTCGGCCTGCTCGGCGCGGCCGGCAACCTCATTCGCCGGCCGGCCAGAATCGGCTCCCGAACGCGCATGATGAACCGCGGCGGAGGCCGCCTCGCGACGCGCTGATCAACTCACCGCGGACAGGGGCCGGCCGACGCCGGCCCCTTCCGTCTGCCCTCGTCGGGAGGCGCCTCAGCGGAGGCGGCCGACCGGGGCTGCGCCCTCGTCGAGCCAGCGTTCGACGCTGCGCGCGTACGCGCGGACCAGTTGCGCCTCCGCGCGGTGGTCGGCGATCAGCGCCGCGGCCTCGTCGGGGTCGTGACCGCGCAGGCGCAGCACCGCGTAGGTCAGCAGGATCGACCGCCGCCGGCCCTGGTGGCAGTGGATCAGGACGCCCGCGGTGGGCTCGTCGGTCAGCAGGTCGGCGACGTAGCGCGCCGCCGCCGACCAGAGCCGCGGATGCTGCGGCTGGCCGAAATCCCACATGGGGGCGTGCACCACGTGGCCCGGGCCGAAGATCGCGCGCTCGGCCGCCAGGTCCTGCGACAACCACGTCTGCACCGTCGAGCGGCAGTTGACCACGTCGGTGATCCCCTCGTCGCGCAGCAGCGGCAGGGTGACCCCCGTGGGCAGGCTGCCGACGGCGAGGCGCTCCTCGCCGATCCAGCTGAGCCAGGAGTTGCGCCGGTTGGGGCCGTAGAAGCGGGTGCTGTGCCGGTGATACCACCGACGCCAGCTGTCCACCGTGGACCCGGGCGCGGGCTGCGCCGGCGCGCGTTCCAGGAACCCCATACGGCCAATCGTTCCAGACCGGGCGGCGGCCCCGGCGACATTCCTCGCCAATGTCCGGCGGCACGACCCCTAAGGCGTCCTAGGATGAAGGCGCAGGAATTGCGCGCGCCAGCGGAAGATCGGGTCGTCGCCCTCGCGTATCTCCTCGAGCGTTTCCGCCGCCAGATCGCCGGCCGCGAATGCCTCGACCTCCCGCAGGGTCAACGGCCATGGCGGGCCCTCGAAGACCGTCGATGGATCGCGACCCGCGGCGATGACCAGCAGCATCCCGCCCGGCGCGACGAACCGCCCGATCTGGGCTATCGCCCCGGCCCGGGGTGGGTCCGGCAACGCCTGGACCGTCATGCTCTCGACCACCAGGTCGAACGCGCCGAACCACTCCCCCGGCGGGTCGAACAGGTCGGCGGCCACGTAGCGCACCGGTGAGTCGGGATGCCGCCGGCGGGCCGAGTCGATCGCCGTCGAGGAGATGTCGAACGCGACCACCTCGAAGCCGAGCCCCGCAACGAACTCCGCGTCGCGACCCAGGCCGGCGCCGACGACCAGGGCCCGCCGGCCCGCGCCGGTGACCCCGGACCGCGCCGCCCACTCCGCGAGCAGGGCGTGCGGCGCCTCGCGGTCCCACGGCACGATGGCCTCGCCGTTGGCGGCCGCGGAGTAGAGCCGCTCGAACCAGGCGGTCGCGTCACCTTCCGCGATCGCCTGGTTGGCCAGCTCGCGGGTAAAGGCCTCTGCGTCCATCCCGATCATCCTACCGCTCGTCCAGCGCGGCCGCCTGTCGCACGTAGTCGGCCAGCCGCGCATCGTCCACATCAGACGGCTTCTTGAGCTTCACGTGCCGGGTCGTCTTGCCCTCCCCGGCGAGCAGCCCGTGCGGGTCGTCGAATTCGGCACCCCGCGCGAACGCGAGCGTGATGTGTGTCCGGCTGCGGCTGATGATGGCGACCATCTTCCTGCCCTGCCACGCTGGGGAGCCACGGCTGATCACCTCGTGGGTCCCGGGCGCGTGCCGGGCCATCAGCGCCCGCACCGCACCGACGATCGAGGCCTGCGGTTCGGTGAGGTAGGTCGCGACGTACTCGTCGATGTCCTTCATGATCTCTCCTCAGAGGTTCGCGGCGACGACGCCGCTGACCGCACCGAACGTCGCGTAGTCGCCGGCCGTGACCCGGTTCTTCGCGACCGCGACGACCACGCCGGTCGCCGGGTCGGCATAGGCCGCGGTGCCACTGCTGCCGGCCATGCCGAACAGCGTCGGGCTGTCCAGCGCACCTTGGAACCCGATGTCGAACCCGAGTCCGCGCCGGGCCGGAAACCCGATCACCGCATCGGTGCCACTGGCGGCGACGGTGGTCACCTCGCGCAACCGCGAGGGCGACAGCAACCGGACGCCGTCGACCGGGCCGAGCAACGCCGCGTACATCCGGGCGATCGCCCGCGCCGTCATGACTCCACCGGCCGGGATGTCGGCCGTGAGCACGTCGCGGCGGTTGCAGAAGGCGGCGTCCGGCAGTGCGCCGAGCGGCGCCGCGGTCCAGCCGTCGAGCACCCGGAAGAACGGCACGGTCTCGGCCATCGACGCGGCCATCTCCGGCGTGATCGCCAGGTCGGCGGCATCCTCGTGCCGGGCGACCCGGCCAAGATCATCATCGGGTACGCCGAAGAACAGCTCCCGACCCACCCCCAGCGGCGAAGCCACCCGCTCCCGCAGCACCGTCGAGATCGTCTTCCCGGTCGCCCGCCGCACGATCTCACCGACCAGGAACCCGTAGGTCTGCGGGTGATAGCCGGTCCGGGTCCCGGGCTCCCACCACGGCGTGGCACCGGCGATCAACGAACACATCCGGTCCCAGTCGCACAGATCCGCCGCCGTCGTGTCCACCGGCACCGCCGGCACACCGGCCGAGTGCGTGAGGGCGTCCCGCAATGTCGCCCGGTCCTTGCCGTTGACGCCGAACTCCGGCCACACCTCGACGATCGGCAGGTCATAGTGGAGTACGCCGTCCTCGACGAGCGCGTGCACCACCGTCGAGGTGGCGCCCTTGCCGGTCGACGTGACGTGGAACAGCGTGTCCGGCGTGACCGCCCGCCCGGCGTCCGCCTCACCGGCGACCACGTCGACAACCTGCTCACCGTGGCGATACACGGCGACCTGCACGCCCCGCTCGGCACCGTCTTCGACAAGCCGCTCGACGACGTCGGCCACCTGGCGCTCGATGTCGCTCATCGCACCCTCTCCCCTCGTGATCGGGCGGCGTCCTCCGCCCGACGCACACCATCCTGCGGACGCCGATTACCGAATCCTTACGGCCGGGGCGCGGGGCAGGCTCTAGGGTGGCGGGCATGCGTTTCGGGGTGCTCGGGCCGCTCGCGGTGTGGACCGCGGACGGCTCCACGGTGCCCGTCCCCGGCGCGAAGGTGCGCGCGCTGCTGGCCACCCTCCTCGCCGGCGCTGGCCGGCCGGCCAGCGCCGACCGGCTGGTCGACGACATCTGGGGTGCCGACCCGCCCGGCAACCCGGCCGCCGCGCTGGCGGTCAAGGTCTCCCAGCTCCGCAAGGCCCTCGACGACGCCGAGCCGGGGTCCCGGGCGCTGGTCGAGTCGGGGCCGGCCGGCTACCTGCTGCGCAGCCGGGCCGTCGACGCCGTCGAGTTCGACGACCTGCTCGCCCGGGCGGCCGAGGAGGGCCTGCCGGCGCGCCGAGCGGCGCTGCTCGACGACGCGCTCGCGCTCTGGCGCGGCGACGCCTTCGCGGGCTACCGCGACGCGGAGTTCGCCCGGGCCGACGTGGTGCGCCTCGACGAGCGCCGGCTGACCGCTCTCGACGACCGGGCCGAGGCCCACCTTGCGCTCGGCCGGCACACCGCGGTGGCCGGCGAGCTGGCCGACCTCGTCGCCCGGCACCCGCTGCGCGAGCGCACCCGCGCGTTGCGGATGGTTGCCCTCTACCGGTCGGGGCGGCAGGCCGAGGCGCTGGACAGCTACGCCGACCTGCGGCACCAGCTCGCCGAGCAGCTCGGCCTCGACCCGTCGCCCGAGCTGGCCGCGCTGCACCAGGCGATCCTGGCCCAGGACCCGGGCCTCGACCCGCCCGCCGCGGCCCGCCCCGACAGCCGGCCGCCGACCAGCAACCTGCCCGCGGCGCTCGGCGAGCTGGTCGGCCGCGACGAGGCGGTGGCCGAGGTGACCGCGCTGCTCGGCAAGCACCGGTTGCTGTCGCTGACCGGCACCGGCGGCGTCGGCAAGACCCGGCTCGCGGTCGCGGTGGCCGGTGCCGCCCGCGGGTCGTTCCCCGACGGCGCCTGGCTGGTCGAGCTGGCCGGCGTCGAGGGGGGCGCCGACGCGGTCGCCGACACCGTCATGGGCACGCTCGGCCTGCGCGACTCCGCCGGGGCCGACCCGCTGACCGCCGCCCTGCGTACCCGGCGGATGTTGCTCGTCCTGGACAACTGCGAACACCTGGTCGAGGCGGTCGCCGAGCTCACCGCCCGGCTGCTGCGTGCGGCGCCGGAGCTGCGGGTGCTGGCCACCAGCCGGGAGCCGCTCGGGCTGGCCGGCGAGAACGTCTGGCCGGTGCCGCCGCTGTCGCTGGCCGACGCCGTGCGGCTCTTCGTGGACCGCGCCGCGGCGGCGGCGAAGGGCTTCGAGGGCGACGCGGATCAGGTGGCCCTGCTCTGCCGCCGGCTCGACGGCATCCCGCTGGCGCTGGAGCTGGCCGCCACCCGGGTACGCGGGCTCGGCCTCGACCGTCTCGTCGCCGGCCTCGACGACCGGTTCCGGCTCCTCGCCGCCGGGCAGCGCGGCGCACCGGCCCGGCAGCAGACGCTGCTGGCCACCATCGACTGGAGTTGGCGGCTGCTGACCGCGCCGGAGCGGATCGCGCTGCGCCGGCTCGCCGTGCACGCCGACGGCTGCACCCTGGAGGCGGCCGAGGCGGTCTGCGCGGCGGGCGATGTCGTCCGGGCCGACGTCCCCGAACTGCTGGGCAGGCTGGTCGACCGGTCGCTGGTGGTCCGTTCCGAACGCGGCGACGGCCACCCGCGCTACCGCCTGCTGGAGTCGGTGTCGGCCTTCTGCCTCGACCGGTCACGCGACGCCGGAGACCTGGCGGCCACCCGGCAGCGGCACCGCGCCTACTACACCGCGCTGGCCGAGCGCGCCGAGACCCGGCTGCGCGGCCCGGACCAGGCGCACTGGCTCGGCGTCCTCGACGCCGAGTCGGCGAACCTGCGCGCCGCGCTCGACCCCGCACACGACCCCGCGCTGGCCATCCGGCTGGTCGAGGCCCTGGCCTGGTACTGGTTCCTGCGCGGCCGCCTCGGCGAGGCCCGCCGGTCGCTGCGGGCCGCGCTCGCCGTGCGGGCCAGCCCCCGCGCGACCGCCTGGCTGACCGGCTTCGCGTTCCTGCTCGGTGACGCCGCCGACTGGCCGGCCCGGCACGCGGCCGCGTTCGGCACCCTCGACGAGCCCAGCCGCGCGCAGTGGTTCCTGGCCTACGCCGAGGTCGACCTCGGCGACGTCGCCGCCACCGAGAAGCTCGTCGACGCGATCCTGGGGGCGTTCACCAGAGCGGCCGACCGCTGGGGGGTGGCGGCCACACTCACCCTCTCCGCCAAGCTCGCCCACATCCGCGGCGACGCCGCCACCCTGCGCCGCGACGGCGAGCGCAGCGCGGCGATGTTCCGCGACCTCGGCGACCGTTGGGGCCTGCTCCAGGCGACCGAATGGCTCGGTGCCCACGCCGCGCTGACCGGCGACCACGCCGCCGCGGTCAGCCTGCACACCGAGGGCCTCGAGGTCGCCCGCGAGCTGGGCCTGTGGGCCGACGTCGCCGGCCGGCTCGGCTGGCTGGGCTGGATCGCGATGGAGCATGGCGACCACGCGACGGCCCGCGAGCGGTGCACCGAAGCCCTGGCCCTGGCCGAGGAGCAGGGTGCCCCGCTGCTCGCCGTGTTCGCCACGATGGGCCTGGCGTTCGCCGCCCGTCGCGCCGGCGACCTCGACGCCGCCGCGACCCATCTCGGCTGGCTGCTCGACACCGCCGCCCGCAGCGACGCGGCGACCGGCCAGCCGCTCTACCTGCCGAGTGTCCTCGTCGAACTCGGGTTCGTCGCCGCCGAACGCGGCGACCTGGCCGCGGCGGCCCGCCACCACCGCGCCGCGCTCGTGACGGCCCGTGCCCTGGGCGCCACCCGCGACGTGGCGCTCGCCCTGGGCGGTTTGGCCGCCGCGGCCGCCGCCGCCGGCCGCTACGGCGAGGCCGCCCACCTGCTGGGCCAGGCGGCCGCGACCCGCGAGCCGACCGGCCTGCCGCCGGGACCGGCCGAACGTGCCGACCTGCACCGCATCGAGACGGCGGCCCGCGCCGCGCTCGGCCCGGCGTTCCACGCGGCCTACGACGCGGGCCGCGAGGCGGCGGCACCACCTACCGGCTGAAGGATCTGATCGACCGCGCCGACGCCGCCGCTACTGGGAACTGGCCACGGCGTGATAGCGGCTCTCCATGGCCTCGATGCGGTCGGCCTGGTCGCCGGTGAGCGTGTCGCAGACCCAGTTCCAGTGCAGGGCCACCCGGTCGCCCGCACCAAGGCCGCGGAGCAGCGACCAGCCCTCCACCGACCACCGCACCGTCTCCCGCCGCGGCGGCCCGGGCACCAGGCCGCCACCGGGCAAGGAGACCAGCGGCCGCGACTCGACCGTCGCCGTCTCGCCGGAGACCGCCGTCACCACGCCGGTCCGGATGCGGCACTGGTCGAGCACCGACAATGCCTGGGAGTGGCCGGTCGACGCGAGCAGCCCGGCCCACGGGTAGACCTCGAACACCTGGAACGTGTGGTGCGGCAGCGCGCGGTCGGCCGCCGTGCGCCAACTGCCGCCCGACTGGCCGGCGAAGCGATCCGACAGGAACGCGACCAGGTCGGCCGAGGACACCCCGGCCAGCAGGTCGCCGCCCACCCAGTAGGCCTCCACCACCCGCTCGTCGAGCGGATCCGCGATGCCGGCCGAGGACGCCAGGAACTCCAGATAGGACCAGGCGCCCTCGAAGCGGCGGGCCCGCCGGGCGATGTCCGCGGTCGCGTCGCCGCGCAGCATCGCCTCGGCGCCGGCCGGACCGCAATAGCCCAGGGCGTTCGGCGGGTACGCGTACCGCGCGAACATCAGCGCGCCCTCGGCCGTCACCTCAGCAGATCCGCGGCAGTTGCTCGCCGATCGGCAGGCTGATCACGCGGTTGCCGCCCAGCGCCGTCTGCGCGACGACCATCCCGGCATGTTCCGCCACGCACGTGCCGATGGCCTGCGCGCCGGCGCCCAACGGGTGGGCCCGCATCGCTTCGAGGACCGCGGGCGCGGCCGACGGCGCCACGATGGCGATCAGCTTGCCCTCGTTGGCCACCTGCAGCGGGTCGAGACCCAGCAGGCTGCACGCGTCGCGCACCGCGGCCGGCACCGGCAGGTCCCGCTCGACCAGCGACACACCGACCCCGGCGGCGCGGGCGATCTCGTTCAGCGACGCGGCCACGCCGCCCCGGGTCGGGTCGCGCAACGCGTGCACCGCTTCGCCGCCGGCCGCCAGCATCGCGGCGACCAGCCCGGCCAGCGGCGCGGTGTCGCTGTGCACCGACGTGCCGAACGACAGCCCCTCGCGGCAGCTCATCACCGCGATCCCGTGCACCCCGATGTCGCCGCTGACCAGCACGACGTCGCCGGGCCGGGCCCGGCGCGGCGCGATCTGCACCCCGGGCGGCACCAGCCCGATGCCGGCCGTGGTCACGAAGACGCCGTCGCCACTGGCGCTGTCGACCACCTTGGTGTCTCCGGTGACCAGCCGAACTGAGGCCGCGGCGGCCGCCAGCCCCATCGCCTGGGCGATCCGGCCGACGACGGACAGCTCGGTGCCCTCCTGCAGGATGAACGCCGCCGACAGGTAGAGCGGCGTCGCCCCCGACATCGCCAGGTCGTTGACCGTCCCGTTGACGGCCAGATCCCCGATCGACCCGCCGGGGAAGAACATGGGTCTGACCACATAGGAATCGGTCGAGAACGCCAGCCGCGCCCCGCCCGCGGGCACCACGGCGGAGTCGGCGAGATCGGCGGCCGAACCGCCGAACGCGGGCAGGAAGATCTGCTCGACCAGCTCGGCCGACATCGCACCGCCGCCGCCGTGCCCCATCACCACGTTCGGCGTGTCCCGCAACGGGACGGGACAGGTCCACGACGAGAAGTCCACGGTGGTCATGCGCCGACCTCCACCAGGTCGAGCCGGCGGTAGGCGTAGTAGGCCGCGCACGCGCCCTCCGACGAGACCATCGTCGCCCCGAGCGGGTTGCGTGGGGTGCACTCCTTGCCGAACGCCGCGCACTCGTGGGGCTTGATGTGCCCCTGTAGCACCTCGCCGGCCCGGCACAGCGGCGACTCGTCCGTCCGGATCTCGCCGACGGCGAAGCGCGACTCCGCGTCGAACTCGCGATACCGCGACGACAGCCGCCACCCGCTGGCCGGGATCATGCCGATCCCGCGCCAGGTGCGGTCGGTCACCTCGAAGACGTCGTCGAGCATCCGGCGCGCGGCCAGGTTGCCCTCCGGCGGCACCACCCGCGGGTAGGCGTTGGTCACCGCGAACGAGCCCGACTCCAGTTGCACGACCGTCTGGCGGATCCCCTCCAGGATGTCCAGCGGCTCGAACCCGGTCACCACGATCGGCACCCGGTAGCGCGCGGCCAGCTCCGGGTACAGCGACGTGCCCATCACGCTGCACACGTGGCCGGCGGCCAGGAAGGCCTGCACGCGGCAGTTCGGCGCTTCCATGATGGCCGCGATGGCCGGCGGCACCAGCACGTGCGAGACCAGCAGCGAGAAGTTGCGGACGCCGAGCCGGCGCGCCTGGTAGACGGTCATCGCGTTGGCCGGTGCCGTCGTCTCGAAGCCGATCCCGAAGAAGACCACCTCGCGGTCGGGGTTGTCCCGGGCGATGGCGAGCGCGTCCAGCGGCGAGTAGACCACCCGCACGTCGGCGCCGGCGCTCTTGACGGTGAACAGGTCGCGACCGCTGCCCGGCACCCGCAGCATGTCGCCGAACGAGCAGAAGATCACCCCCGGCGACGCGGCGATGGCGAGGGCCCGGTCGATCATCTCCAGCGGAGTGACGCAGACCGGGCAGCCCGGCCCGTGGATCATCTCGATGCCCGGCGGCAGCAACTGGTCGATGCCGTGCCGGATGATGGAGTGCGTCTGACCGCCGCAGACCTCCATCAACGCCCACGGGCGGGTGGCGACCGCGTGGATCTGGTCGAGCAGCCGGCGCGCCAACACCGGGTCGCTGAACTCGTCGAGATACTTCATTTCGCCCCGAACTCCTCTTCGAGAATGCCCAACTGTTCGAAGTTGGCCAGGGTCTGCTTGGCCGAGTCCTCGTCGAGCCGCTGGATCGCGAACCCGACGTGCACCACGACGTACTCGCCGACGGCCGCGTCGGGGACGTACTGCAGGCACACGTCCTTGCGCACCCCGCCGAAGTCGACGTCGGCCATCAAGGTGCCGTCCCGCTCACTGATGCTCATGACCTGCCCGGGTACTGCCAGACACACGGTGGTGGTTCCCTCCTACGATGCTGCGGAGATCAACAACTGCCCCAGCGCGATGCCGCCGTCGTTGGGCGGCAGCAGGCGCGGGCGCAAGACGGTGAAGCCCCGGTCGGCGAGCAGCCGTTCGGCCGCGTCGAGCAGGACGGCGTTCTGGAATACCCCGCCACCCAGCGCAACGGTGGCCAGGCCGGTGCGGTCGCGGGCCAGGTCGGCCAGATCCGCGATGAGGCCGGCGATCGTCTGGTGGAAGACCGCCGCGACCTCCGCCGCCGGCACGCCCGCGCGCACGTCGGAGACCACGGCCCGGATCAGTTCGACCGGAGAGACGACCGAACCGTCGACGTCCATCGGGTACGCCCGGCGGGGCACCCGACCACAGGAACGGGCCAGGCCTTCGAGCACGATGGCGGCCTCGGCCTCGTACTCGGCCGTATGCCGCACGCCGACCAGCGAGGCCACCGCGTCGAACAGCCGGCCCATGCTGGAGGTCGGCACGCTGCCGAACGCGGTGTCCAGTTGGTGCGCGAGCACGTCGCGCTCGGCCTGCGGGCAGGCCGCCACGGCCGGGATGTCGTCGGCCCACTCGATGCCCGCGTGCCGCAGGTGTGCGAGCGCCATCCGGTAGGGCCGGCGCACGCTCGCGTCGCCGCCGGCCAGCGGCACGTAGCCGAGGTGCGCGAACCGGTCCGCCGACTTGTAGTCGCAGACCAACACCTCGCCACCCCAGACGGCGCCGTCCGTGCCGTAGCCGGTCCCGTCGAACGCCACCCCGATCACGTGCTCGCCCATCCCCAGCCCGTGCTCGCCCATCACGGCGGCGACGTGCGCGTGGTGGTGCTGGGCGAGCAGCACCGGCCGCCCGCCGGCGTGGTCGCGGGCCCATCCGGTGCTGCGGTAGCTCGGGTGCGCGTCGGCGACGAAGCGCTCCGGGCGCACGCCGGTGAGGTCTTCGAGGTGGCGCTCCACCGCGGTCAACGCCTCGACGGTGCGGAGGTCGTCCATGTCTCCGATGTGCGGGCTGAGCCAGGCGTAGCGACCCTCGGCCAGGGCGATCGCGTTCTTCAGGTCGGCGCCCGTGGCCAGCGTCGGGGGTACCTCGACCGGCAAAGCGATCGGCAGCGGCGCGTAGCCGCGGGCCCGCCGCACCGCGACGGGCGACCCGCCGACCGGCCGGCTGACCGAGTCGTCGCAGGGCACGTGGATGGGCCGGTCGTGGCGCAGCCAGGCGTCGGCGAGGCCGGCGAGGCGACGCAGCGCGTCGGCGTCGTCGGTGACGATCGGTTCGCCGGACAGGTTGCCGGACGTCAGCACCAGCACGTCGGTGATCGGCGGGTCGTCGTCGAGGCCGAAGAGCAACTCGTGCAGCGGCGTGTAGGGCAGCATGACGCCGACGTCCGGGTTGCCCGGCGCCACGCCCTCGGCGAGCGGTTCGCGCTTGGGTGCCAGCACGATCGGCCGCTGCGCGCCGGCGAGCAGCGCTTCCGCCTCCGGTCCGAGGGCCGCGATCCGACCGGCGGTGGCCAGGTCGGGGACCATCACCGCGAACGGCTTGTCCCCGCGGCGCTTGCGCAGCCGCAGGGTGGCGACCGCGCTCTCGTCGCGGGCGTCGCAGGCGAGGTGGTAGCCGCCGAGCCCCTTGACCGCCAGGATCCGGCCCTGTGCCAGCAGGTCGCGGGCGGTGCTCAGCGCCGCCTCGCCGTGCACCGGGGGCCAGGCGTGCCGGCCCGCGTCGCCGGTGACCAGTTCGAGGCGCGGACCGCAGTCGTGGCACGCGATCGGCTGGGCGTGGAAGCGACGGTTGGCCGGGTCCTCGTACTCGGCGCGGCAGGCCGGGCACATCGGGAAGCCGGCCATCGTCGTGGACGACCGGTCGTAGGGCAGGGCGGTGATGATGGTGAACCGCGGACCGCAGTTGGTGCAGGTGATGAACGGGTGCCGGTAGCGGCGGTCGGCCGGGTCGCGCAACTCGGCGCGGCAGTCGGCGCAGGTGGCCACGTCGGGTGAGGCCAGCGTGCGGGACCGGCCGGCGGGACCGGACGCCTCGATGGTGAATCCCGTGCCCCCGACCACGTCCATGGTGGACTCGACCACGTTCTCCACGACCGCCAGCGGTGGTGCGTCGGTCCGCAGCCGCCGGCCGAACGTGTCGAGCGCGTCCGGCCCGCCCTCGACCTCGACGGTCACGCCCGCGGCGGTGTTCGACACCCGGCCGCTGAGGGCGAGCGCGGTCGCGGTGGCGTAGACGAACGGGCGGAAGCCGACGCCCTGCACGACCCCGGTCACCTCGTAGCGGCGGCGCGCGCGTTGCGCGGCGTCGCGGCCCCGGCCGATCAGCTCCAGGCCGTCACGGGCGGTGCGGGCCCGGTCGCGGTCGATCACCTCGACCGCGAAGCCCATGTGGATGAGCACCCAGGCACCCGGCTCCGGCGGCGTGTCGAGCATGCCGACGTTCACCCGGCGAGCGGCGCCTTCGACGTCGACGAGGGCGACCTGCCCCTCGTACCCGGGCACGAGTTCGACGACCTGTCCCGGGATGCCCAGGCACATGTCAGGTCCCTTCGGTGATGGGCGGGCAGAGCTTGTCGAAGAGCGCGTCGACGGCCGCCAGCGCCAGGGGCACGGCGGCGGTGACGGCGGGGCTGAGGCCGAGACGCTCGTCGAGGTCGGCCGGCCGGCACCCGACCACATAGGTCGGTGGCAGGGTGCCGCCGAGCCGGCGCAGGGTGGCCAGCACGGTCGCCGGGTCCATCGCGTGCGCGTCGAAGCCGGCACCCGCGAGCAGGTCGCCGGTGCCGACCTCGAGCACGCTGATGGTGCCCGGCGCGGCCTCGCCGGGCAGTGCGTCGACCAGGATCAGGGCCGCGACGCCGTCCAGCAGGTCGTAGGCTAGGTGCAGGCCGCGGACGCCGTAGTCGACCACGCGCACCTCGTCGGGCAGGAAACCCCGCTCGAGCAGTGCGCGGGCGACGGCCGGCCCGAACCCGTCGTCGCCGAGGAACACGTTGCCGATGCCGGCGACGAGCACCCGGCCGTCGACCGGGTTCACATCGAACGGATCTTCAGGTAACGGCGGATGTCGGGAATCGACTGCACGGTGACCACGAGGGCCACCACAGCGAGCGCCGCGCCCAGACCTGCCGTCACCATGCCGAGTCTTCTCATGACCGGCTCTCCTCTCTCTGGATCGGTTCCGCGCCACCGGACAACGGTTCGATCTCGTCCGGCGCGAAGTAGAAGTACCGGCCGTACCAGTCGTGCAGGTCCGCGGCCGGGTCGTCGACGAGCACGAGCGCCACGTGTACGCCGCCCTCGACGTCGGACAGCACCGCCGTCACCCGGGCCACCTGGTCGGCGAAGAAGATGTCCTGCGCGTCGGCGCGCCGGCGCGGGCGGACGCGCACCAGGCTGCCCTTGGCCACCCGGACACCGTCGACCATGACCGAGTCGGTCTCCGGCGAGACGGCGGCGTCGGCCGCCGGGTCCCACCACGGCGCCCCGCCGGTGTCGAACGACGGCGGCTCCAGGTCGCGTACGTCGGCGGACCCGTCAGCCGGCGGCCGGAAGACGCCGTGCAACCGCTGCAGATCCTCCGGCGTCAGGCCGTCGCAGCGGTCGATGATGGCCGCCACCTGCGGGTCGGTGGCCCGCGCCTCGGCCTTCTCCGCCTCGGTCATCGTCATGATCCGCAGGACCAGGATCTCGTCGATCTCGGTCGAGTCGAACAGCGCGCCCGGGCTCTCCTCGGCCACCTCGGGGTGGTCGTACAGGATGATGGGCGAGCCGAGCACCAGGTCGGTCGTGCCCGGCGGGCCGGCCAGCACGGGCCAGCAGCGGTGCTGCACGCAGCCGGCCGCGGCCGCGACCGCGTCGTCGGGCGGGTCGATGACAGAGACGAACCCGGCGCCTTCCGCGCGGAGCACCAGGTGGGCGCCGAGCAGCGAGCCGCGCACGGCGTCGTCCTTCGTGGACACCGGGCCGTCGTAGGCGTTCTCGACGGCCACGGTGAGCCGGGTGTAGCCGCCGTCGGTCACGGCGCCCAGCCGGACGTGCGCACACACCGGCCACCGCCGGCGGACGACGCGGCCCACCACGGTCCCGGCCTCGTCGTGCAGGTCCTCGATGTCGGACCCACCGGAGATCTCCACCCGGAGTTCGCCGTCGGGCCCGACCGGCTGCGCGGCGAACACCGCCTCCCGCTCCACCGCCTCGTCCCAGCTGAGCACCGTCCGCCCGGCGACGCTGAGCGCCTCGACGTCGGCATACCGGCCGTCGGCGCCGAGCCGTTGTGCCTGACGCGTCTGCAGCTGCAGGAAGCGCAGATGCACGTCCACGGTGGACGCACCCGGGCCGAGCAGGCACTGGGTCGCCATGCTCGACTCCTCGCCCAGCCCGCGCTCGGCGGCGCCGGGCGGCCCGAGCACCCCGAACTGCCAGCGCGACCGGTTCTTGGCGGCGCTGGCCCGGTAGGGGTAGAGCAGGTAACCCTCGTAGAGCACCGCGTCGGCGACAGCGCGGACGGCGTCCAGGCTCATGCCGGCACCCCGATCAGTGAACGCAGTGTCTCGTCCCAGCTCACGTGCCCGTGCCGGGCCCGAACGGCGGCGAGCGCGTCGAGCACCTCGCGGTCCAGCCGGATCCACCCGGTGCCGGGGAAATACTGCTCGATCATCTGTCGCCAGACCCGCACCGGCAGGTCGTAGCTGGCCGTCTGGTCCCACGGCACCGGCTCGACCGAGAAGCCGGTCGCGCCCGGCACGAAGACCGTGCCGGAGAACAGCAGCGACAGCGGCACCGGGCCGGCGTGCAGCGCGTGCAGGTAGGCCGAGCCGACCACGTCGAGGTCGTAGGTGCAGGGCAGGCCGAGGTCGACCTCGGTCGAGCCGGCGAAGCCGGGCACGGTGGTGTCGCAGCGCAACCAGGGGAACGGTCGCACCGTGTCGGTCCAGCGCTCCCGGCCGCCGAACAGCCCGCGCAGCGCCTCGCCCTCGGCCTCGTCGTAGCCGCGGCGCTGCGGCTCGACCCGCACCTGGCAGCGCAGCACCATCGCGTGCACCCGCCGGCCGGCGTCGTCGTCGATCCGCAGTTTCGCGGTCAGTTGCGGTGTCACGGCGTGCGGTTCGGCGACGATGTCCCGGACGGTGAACTGCAGGCTCATCCGTCGACGCTCCGCTCGTCGACCATGGCGAAGAACGCGGCCAGCGCGGCCCGGGCCTCGCTTCCGCCGTCGAAACCGCGCCAGCCCTGGCGCAGCGTGCCGACCAGTTCGTAGCAGACGTCGATCGGCACCAGATGGCACGAACCGGAGTGCGCGGCGCCCGGTGTCGGGCGGCGGACCAGCAGCGCCTCGACGTCGGGACGCAGCGTGGCCAGCGCCGGGTGGGCGGCGAGCACCCCGTCCCAGGCACCCATCGGCAGTTCCGACTCGGTGGCGCCGGCCGGGCCCGGGTAGAACGCGACGAGGCGCTCCTGCACCGAGTTGCGGAACAGGAACGCCAGCCCGACCGGGATGTCGAGCGCGTCGAACGCCGGACCGTCGACGGCGACGTCGGGAAAGCGCAGGTAGCGGTCCGGGACGGCGCGGTAGCGCTGGTCGGCGTCGCCGGCGAACAGCAGGTAGCACGGGCGGCAGGCGCACATCAGTGCCCGGCCTTCGAGGTGCACGACGTGCGGGTGCGACTCGGTCACCGGCTGGGCGCACAGGTCGCAGCGCTCCCCCGCGACCCGCGGCTGCGGCCGGTCGCGGCTGATCCGGCGCAGCGCGCCGAGCGGCGGGGTCACGACGCCGCCGGCCCGACCCGGCTGAACAGCGAGTCGACCGGGATGACCGCGCCGACCGACCGGTCCGGCTCGATCACCTCGACGGTCACCACTTCCGGTGCGGCGTCGGCGATCGCCGACTCGACCGAGGCCTTGAGTGCGCCCGAAGAGCAGCCGCTGGCGGTCAGCCGTACCCGGGCGACTCCGTCGGGTGTGATGTCGACCAGCGAGGCCTCCCCGCCGGGTGCGACCGCCGCGAGGGCCCGGGCCACCCGGGTCGACGCGCTCTCCGGGTGCAGGCCGTGCACCAGCAGCAGGCTGGCGACGAGTCCGTCGGCGGCCAGCGCGTCGAGCACGTCGTCACCGAGTGCACCGCGCTCGTGCAACAGTTCGAGCAGCCGTTCCAGGCCGGCGCCGTAGAGGTCGACGACGAGCCGGACCAGTTCCTCGGCCCGTTCCCGGGCCACCGCGCCGCCGGCCGCGCTCGCCGTGACCAGCGCCTCGATGCGGTCGCCGGCCGCCGTCCAGTCGAACCGGGCGGCGGCTGGCGCCTCGGATTCCACTGTGGTCACTCGGCGCCGGCTGTCTGCGTCGGCGAGTGCAACAGCTCGAGCTTCTTGCCATCACCGAGATACATGTGTACGCCGCAGGGCAGGCACGGGTCGAAGCTGCGCACCGTGCGCATGATGTCGATGCCCTTGAAGTGTTCCCGGTCGTTCTCCTCGAAGATCGGCTGACCCTGCACCGCGTCCTCGTAGGGGCCGGGGGTGCCGAGGCTGTCCCGCGGGCTGGCGTTCCACGGCGTCGGCGGGTAGGGGTGGTAGTTGGCGATCTTCCCGTCCCGGATCACCATGTGGTGCGAGAGCACGCCGCGCACGGCCTCGGTGAACCCGGCGCCGACACCGTCCTTGGGCACGTCGAACTTCTCCCAGGTCTTGGTGCGGCCGGCGCGGATCTCGACCAGCGCCTGCTCGGCGAAGTGCAGCGCGCAGGCGGCCGCGTACGCCTGGAAGTAGGTCCTGGCCCGGTTGCGTTCCAGCGTGTTGCTCCACTGGGGAATGCGCCACTCCAGGTCGACCGGGCCCTTCAGCGCGGTCTTCGGGAGGTTGATCTTCACGCTGCGCCCGGTCGCCTGCACGTAGCCGATGTCGACCAGGCCGGCCAGCGCGGTCGACCAGAGCCGGGCCAGCGGGCCACCGCCGGTGTCCAGCGCGAGATAGTCCTTGCCGTCGAACCAGCGCGGCGACATCACCCAGCTGTAGTTGCTGTCCAGGTCGCGCTTCTGCGGCCGCGGGTTGGTGTGCTGGTTCCACGGGTGTCGCCGGTCGACCGGGTTGCCCAGCGGGTCCTCGGTCACGAACATCTCCTGGCCTTCCCAGTCCTGGTAGTAGGACGAGCCGAGCAGGATGCGGATGCCCAGGTTGATCCGGACGAGGTCGGTGGTGACCAGCTTGCCGTCGACGATGATGCCGGGGGTCACGTACATCTTGCGACCCCAGTCCGTCATGTCCTTGTATTCGAAGTTGCAGTGCTCCGGGTCCTGGAACGAGCCCCAGCAGCCGAGCAGGATCCGCCGGTTGCCGACCATCTCGTAGCCGGGGAGAGCCTCGTAGAAGAAGTCGAAGAGGTCGTCGTGCATCGGCACGACCTTCTTCATGAACTCGACGTAGCGCATCAGCCGGCTCAGGTAGTCGGTCATCAGCTGGATCGTCGCGACCGTGCCGACGCCGCCCGGGTAGAGCGTCGAGGGGTGCACGTGGCGCCCCTCCATCAGGCAGAACATCTCCCGGGTCAGCCGGCTGACCTGCAGCGCCTCGCGGTAGTGGTCACCCGTGAACGGGTTGAGCGCGCGCATGATGTCGCCGATGGTGCGGTAGCCGTGCGCGCCGGCGTTGGGCGCGTCGGTGCGGTTGGCCATCTCCAACACGCCGGGGTTGGTCTCGGCGACCATCTTCTCGCAGTAGTCGACCCCGACCAGGTTCTCCTGGAAGATGTTGTGGTCGAACATGTATTCGGCCGCCTCGCCGAGGTTGACGATCCACTCGGCGATGGCCGGCGGCTTGACGCCGTAGGCCATGTTCTGCGTGTAGCACGAACAGGTGGCGTGGTTGTCGCCGCAGATCCCGCAGATGCGACTGGTGATGAAGTGCGCGTCGCGGGGGTCCTTGCCTTTCATGAAGATCGAGTAACCGCGGAAGATCGAACTGGTGCTGTGGCACTCGGCGACCACGCGCTGGCTGAAGTCGATCTTGGTGTAGATACCCAGGCTCCCGACGATGCGGGTGATCGGGTCCCACGCCATGTCCACCAGGGATTCGGTGCCCTGGCCCGCAGCGCGCTGCGGTTGCGTCACCGTCATGGGTTCGGCCTCTCTCGTCGGGTCACCAGGTGCGCTGCGCGCCGGTGGTCAGTTCACGGCCGCGTTTGCGCCACTTGGGCTCGCGGTCGAGCGTGTGTGTCGTGATGCTGCGGAGGCGGCGCATCGTGTTGCCGTAGGCCGCCACCGTGGTCGAGGACAGCTTGCCGCCGGGCGGCTCGTCCATGAACGGCATGAACTTGTCGGGGAAGCCGGGCATCGTGCAGCCGATGCAGATGCCGCCGACGTTGGGGCAGCCGCCGAGGCCGTTCATCCAGCCGCGCTTGGGCACGTTGCACCTGACCGCCGGGCCCCAGCAGCCGAGCTTGACGATGCACTTCGGCGAGCCGTACTCGGTCGCGAAATCGGCCTGCTCGTAGTAGCCGGCGCGGTCGCAGCCCTCGTGCACGGTCTGACCGAACAGCCAGGTCGGCCGCAGCGCGTCGTCGAGCGGGATCATCGGGGCCTGGCCGGTGGCCATGTAGAGCAGGTAGACCAGCGTCTCCGACATGTTGTCGGGCTGGATCGGGCAGCCGGGCACGTTGACGATCGGGATGCCGGCCTTCGACTTCCAGTCCCAGCCGAGATAGTCGGCCACGCCCATGGCGCCCGTGGGGTTGCCGGCCATCGCGTGGATGCCGCCGTAGGTCGCACAGGTGCCGGTCGCCACGATCGCGGTCGCCTTGGGCGCGAGCCGGTCGAGCCAGCTGCTCATCGTGATCGGCTGGTCGGTGGCCGGGTTGTTGCCGAAGCCGGTCCAGTAGCCCTCGCTCTTGAGCTCCTCGTTCGCGATCGAGCCCTCGACGACGAGCACGAACGGGTCGAGTTCGCCGCGGTCGGCCTTGAAGAACCACTCGAGGAAGTCGTCGGCGCCGCCGTTGGGCCCGCACTCGAAGTCGATCAGTGGCCAGTGGACGGCCACCTTGGGCAGGCCCGGTAGCGCCCCGAGCGCGATCTCCTCGATGCTCGGCTGGCTCGCGGCGGTCAGCGAGACCGAGTCGCCGTCGCAGCTCAGGCCGGCGTTGATCCACAGAACGTGGATGAGGGTGTCCTCAGCCTTGATCGCTTCCTCTGTCGGCATGGTGTCCGCCTTCCCGAGCGCGTCCGGCGTCGCTGAACGTACTTAGCTCGGTGCTCAGCGTAATATCGGACCTAGGCCACAAGAGGGCGCAACGCTGACAAATCTCGAATGGACGGAGCCGCGTGCACGAACTGTCGATCACCCAGAGCGTGGTGGACGAGGTCCGGACCCGCGCCGGGGAACGGCGGGTGCACCGCGTCCGGCTCGAGGTGGGCGCGCTGACGGCGGTCGTACCGTCGTCGATGCTCTTCTGCTTCGACCTGGTCACCGCGGGAACCGTCCTCGAGGGCGCCAGCCTCGACATCGACGTGACACCCGGCCGGGCGGCGTGTCGTTCCTGCGGCGCGTCGTTCGACCTGCCCGACCCCGTGCTGCTGTGCGCGTGCGGGAGCGCCGACGTCTCGGTGCTCGCCGGCCGCGAGTTGAAGATCGTCTCGATGGAGGTGGGTTGACCGGTGTGCGGAACCTGCGGTTGCGCTTCTGACTCAGCGGCGGAACATCAGCACGAGCACGTGACGCTCGAACAGAACGTGCTGGCCAAGAACGACGCCATCGCCCGCGACAACCGGGCCTGGCTGCGCAAGCGCGACGCCGTGGCGCTCAACCTGATGAGCTCGCCCGGGTCGGGCAAGACCACGCTGCTGGAGCGCACGCTCAACGCGCTGGCCCGGACCCGCCCGGCCGCGGTCATCGAGGGCGACCAGGCCACGTCGCTCGACGCCGAGCGGTTGCGCCGCACCGGCGCCCCGGTGGTGCAGGTCAACACCGGGGCCGGCTGTCACCTCGACGCGGCCCTGGTGCGCTCGGCGCTGTCGGGGCTCGACCCGAAGACCGGCTCGGTGGTCTTCATCGAGAACGTCGGCAACCTGGTCTGCCCGGCCATGTTCGACCTCGGCGAGCAGCGCAAGGTGGTGGTGATCTCGGTGACCGAGGGCACCGACAAGCCGTTGAAGTATCCCTACATGTTCGCGGCCGCCGACCTGGTCGTGGTCAACAAGCTCGACCTGCTCCCCTACGTCGACTTCGACCTGGAGTTGTGCGTCAAGCACGCCCGGTCGGTCAACCCCGACCTGACCTTGCTGACCCTCTCCGCGACCACCGGCGAGGGCCTGGACACCTGGCTGAACTGGGTCGCCGCCCAGTAGTCACCGGAAGAGGCGAAGCGGGATGGCGTCGGCCATCGCGGCCATGCCGGCGTCGTTGGGGTGCAGGTGGTCGCCGCTGTCGTAGGCGGGGAGCATCCGGCCGGGCTGGGCCGGATCGCGCACGGCCCGGTCAAAGTCGATCACCGCGTCGTACTCGCCACTCGTGCGGATCCACGCGTTGGCCGCCTGCCGCTTGGCCTCGTTGGCCGGGGTGTAGTAACCGGCGATCGTGGTGTCCTGGAACGGCGTCATGGTCGCGCCGTAGATCTTCAGGCCCCGCTCGTGTGCCCGGGCGATCAGTTCGCGATAGCCGTAGCTCAGGTCGTCGACGCTGACCGCCTCCGACGGTGGGGAGAACGAGGTCGGCTGGCCGATGTCGTTGATGCCGAGCAGCACGATCACGTGCCGGGCGCCGGCCTGCGCGGCGACGTCGCGGTCGAAGCGGGACAGGGCGCTGTCGCCGAAGATCGGGCCGAGGCCGTCGAAGCCCGTACCCGGGAGGGTGTTGCCGTCGTAGAGCAGGCGATTGCCGCCGATGCCCTTGTTGACCACCCCGACGTCGCGCAGGCCGCGGTCGGCCTGGAGCCGGCGGGCCAGGAAGTCGGGCCAGCGGTGGTTGGCGTCGACGGTGGTGACGGCGCCGTCGGTGATCGAGTCACCGAACGTGACCACGGCGCCGGCCCGCGCGTTGCCGGTGACGCTGACCCCGGACAGGAAGTACCAGGAGGTGCTCTCCTGGGCGCCGGGCAGGTTCGCGGCCCGGGTCGCGTCGCCGGCCGCGACGAAGGTGCGCTGGAACGCCGCGCTGTGCTGGGTGGCCGCCGGGGTCTCCCGGGGCAGGAAGATGCTGATCACCAGGTCTGACCGGGCCGGCACGCCGAGGCGCACCGGGTCGCTCAGGGCGGGCGCCCCGCGCGGGATCTCGAAGGCGGTGCGGCCGCCGAAGGTCAGCGGGCGGTCGGTGCCGGGGACGATCGCGGAGCCGCCCGCGCTCCTGGCCACTCTTGCCGCGCCGATGGACAGCCGGCCCGCGCCGTACTCGTTGGACAGCCGCACCCGCAGCGCGGCGCCGCCGGTGCTCACGTGGACGACCTGCCGCAGGGTCTGGTTGTCGAACGTCGTCGCGGGTTGCGGCGGTGCCGCCGCGCCGTGCACGGCCGTGCCCCAGGTGGCGATCCAGGTCTGGCCGCCACCCGTGGCGCCCGCGGAGCCGGTCAGCGTGGCGGTGGTCACGAGGGCCGCGATGAGCAGCGTCAGAAGTCGTCGCATAGGTCCACCACACTCCAGACAGTGATGGTTGTCAACGTCCGCGGTTGGGGGATCATGAGCGGGTGACGATGTTCGACGACGCTGTCCGCGCGGTCGGGTCCGCGGGCGCCGAGGCCGCCGCCGAGTCGCTGGTCGCGGAGCTGAGCCCGGCGGAGTCGCGCTGGCTGCTCGACGGCGACCTGCCCGTGCGAGCCGCCATCCGGCTGCCGGCGCTGGTCAAGGCGGGCCCGGTCGTCGCCGGTTGGGTGCACCGGCTGGGCATCCCCGGCATCCGGTTCACCGACGGACCGCGCGGTGTCGTGATCAGCCGGTCGACGGCGTTCCCGGTCACCATGGCGCGGGCCGCGACCTGGGATCCGGAACTCGAGGAGCGGGTCGGGCTGGCGATGGGCCGCGAGGCGCGCGCGCTGGGCGCCAACTACTCCGCGGCGGTCTGCGTCAACCTGTTGCGGCACCCGGCGTGGGGACGGGCCCAGGAATGCTACGGCGAGGACCCGGTGCTGACCGGCCGGATGGGTGCCGGGCTGACCCGCGGCCTGCGCCGCAACGTGATGGCGTGCGTGAAGCATTTCGCGCTCAACTCGATGGAGAACGCCCGGTTCACCGTCGACGTCGTCGTCGACGAGCACGCCCTGCACGAGGTCTACCTGCCGCACTTCAAGGCCGTGCTCGACGCGGGCGCGGAGTCGGTGATGAGCGCCTACAACTCGGTCAACGGCGAGTTCGCCGACCAGAACCGGGTCCTGCTGACCGACATCCTGCGCGACGAGTGGGGCTTCACCGGCTTCGTCACCAGCGACTGGGTGTGGGGGACGCACGACGCGCTGGCCGGCCTGGCGGCGGGCCTGGACATCGAGATGCCGCTGCGCATGCACCGCGCCCGCGCGGCGCGCCTGCCGGACGATCTGGTCCTCCGCTCGGCACGCCGGATCCTCGCGACCACGCTGCGCCACTACGCCCACCGCGACCCCGCCGAGCCGGCACCGGACCCGGCCGCACACGCGGCGCTCGCCTACGAGGCCGCCGTCCGCGGCGCGGTGCTGCTCCGCAACGAGCCGGTGGGCCACGCCACGCCGGTCGCCCCGGACCTGGCCGCCGACACAACGCCGGGCCCGGCCGCCGACGCCCCGCCGCGATCGGCAGCGCCAGCGGCCGGCGTCCCGTTGTTGCCGTTGGCGCCCGGGGTTCGGCGGGTCGCGGTGTTCGGCCGGCTCGCCACCGCGGCCAACCTCGGCGACCGCGGCTCCTCGCGGGTCGACCCGCCGTCGACGTCGCCGCCGCTCGACGGCCTGCGGGAGGCCCTGCCCCACGCCTCCGTCACGCACGCCACCGATCCCGTCTCGGCGGCGTCCGCCGACGTGGCCGTGGTCGTGGTCGGCATGGGACCGGCCGACGAGGGCGAGCGGATCACCAACGACAACCCGGACGCGTTCGCGTTCCTCGGCTTCCCGTTCACCCTGCGCCCGGTGCGGCGGCTGGCGGCGCTGGTGGCCCGGTGGGGCGCGGCCCGGCTCAGCCCCGGCGGCGACCGCCGCTCGTTGACCCTGCACCGCGAGGACGAAGAACTGATCACCGCCGTGGCCGCGGCCAACCCGCGGACCGTGGTCGTCGTCATCGGCGGCAGCGCGATCATCATGACCGCCTGGCAGCACCGGGTGCCGGCCATCCTGCTGGCCTGGTATCCGGGGATGGCCGGCGGGCGGGCGATCGGCGACATCCTGACGGGTGCGGCCGAGCCCGGCGG
The DNA here is from genome assembly GCF_040676615.1 of Asanoa sp. NPDC049573. NCBI lineage: Bacteria > Bacillati > Actinomycetota > Actinomycetes > Micromonosporales > Micromonosporaceae > Asanoa > Asanoa sp. NPDC049573. The sequence continues at coordinate 697,540 of NZ_JBFAPI010000001.1, read as the reverse complement.
CCGCCTGCCGGTGGCCATCCCCACGCACGCCGACCACCTGCCGTCCTTCGACCCGGACGCCCGCCGCATCGAGTACGACGCCTGGTGGGGCCAGCGCAAGCTGGACCGCGACGGGCACCGCGCCGCGTACCCCTTCGGCTTCGGTCTGGGCTACACCACCTTCGCGCTGACGCTTCTGTCCCATCTGGACGACGTCGCGACGGTTCGCGTCCGTAACACCGGCGCGCGCGCGGGTTCGACGGTGGTCCAGATATACGCTGTCGCCGAGGCGGTGCCCAGGCTCGTCGGTTTCCGCCGGGTGGCACTCGCGCCCGACGAGGAGGCCGACGTGGACGTCGCGCTGGACCTGACGCCGACCCGGGAGCGCGACCCGGCCACCCGCGCCTGGTCCCGCCGGCCCGGCCACTGGCACCTGGTGGCCGCCGAACACAGTTCGCCGGCATGAACCACGGCGTGTTCGTCTACGGGTCCATGGCCTCGCCCGCCGAGATCGCCGGCCTGCTGGGGAAGGACGTGGCGGTCGAAGGGGTCGACTACGTCCTGGCCAGCCTCGCCGGCTGGCGGCGGACCTGGAACGTGTGCACCGACAACACGACCTCGCGCGCGGTGCGCTACCACACGCCGGGTACGAAAGAACGCCCGCCGGTGCAGGTCCTGTTCCTCAACCTGGAACCCGCCGCGGAGGAGACCACCGGCTACCTGATCTTCGTCGAGGCGCACCACCTGGCGGCGCTGGACGCCCGCGAGGGCAACTACGACCGGGTGCCGGTGACCGACCAGGTCACGCCGGCCGCACGCGAACGACCGGCGGTCGTCTGGACCTACGTCGGTAAGGGCGACCGCGAAACGAAAGCGCGTGCCGCCATCCGCCGCGGGTCGGCCCGGATCCGCCGGGAATACCTCGACAAGGTGGTCGAGGCATTCGGCGACAACGAAGCGATGGCGGCCGAGTTGGTGCGGACCAAGCCGCCGGCGCCGGTCGAACGCCTCGACCGGGTGGTCGGCGAAGGCTAGGGCAGGCTGTCGCCCGGGAAGCTGCGGACCGGGTGGGCGGTGTAGGTGAAGACGCCCGCGATGACGCCGGGGTCCTCCTCCATCAGCGCGACCGTGGCGTCGAGGTCGCGGTCGAAGATGCCGATGCCGCACACCTCCGTGTCGTCGGCGACCGGGCAGACGATGCGCAGGTCGCCGTCTGCGCGCAGGCCGAAGTTGCGCCGGCCGTGCTCCCAGATGATCGGGCCGGCCTCGGGCGTGCCGTACTTCGGGCCCGCACGCAGGATCACCGTCGTGTAGGTCTTCGTCGTGGTCATGCCGGCGCGCATCTCGTCGTCGCTGACGTAGGTGGTCACGGTGCCTCCGGAAAATTTTGCGGATCACTGTCGAAAACCGGAGCCCCGGCTCCGACCTCCGGGGTGAACAGAACACGACCGGAGGGAACCTGCGCAATGAGTAATACACGTGCCGGGCGGAAGGAGTGGGTGGGACTCGCCGTCCTCGCCCTGCCCTCGCTGCTCGTCTCGATCGACCTGTTCGTGCTGCTCCTGGCCGTGCCGCGGCTCAGCGGCGACCTCGCCGCGAGCAGCACCGAACAGCTCTGGATCATCGATATCTACGGGTTCCTGCTGAGCGGTTTCCTGATCACCATGGGCGCCGTCGGCGACCGCCTCGGCCGGCGGCGGCTGCTGTTCGGCGGTGCCGCGGTGTTCGGGGTGGCCTCGGTGGCCGCCGCCTACGCGACCGACCCGATCCTGCTGATCGCGGCCCGGGCGCTGCTCGGCATCGCCGGCGCCGCGCTGGGCCCGACCACGCTCGCCCTGATCTTCAGCATGTTCCGCGAGCCGAAGCAGCGGGCCACCGCGGTCGGCGTGTGGCTGACCTCGCTGATGGGCGGCAGCGCGATCGGCCCGGTCGTCGGCGGCGTGCTGCTCGCCCACTTCTGGTGGGGTTCGGTCTTCCTGATCGCCGTACCCGCGATGGTGCTGCTCCTGGCCCTGGGCCCGGCCCTGCTGCCACGGGACGAGCGCGTCGCCGACGGCCCGAAGGCGCCGCTCGACCTGGTCAGCGTCGCCCTGTCGCTGGCCGCGATCCTGCCCGCCGTCTACGGCATCAAGGAACTCGCCCGGCACGGTGCCGACCGGCCGGTCCCGCTGGCCGCTCTCGTGTTCGGCCTGTTGGTCGCGGTGGTCTTCGTCCGCCGCCAGCGCGCCCTGGACGACCCGCTGGTCGACTTCCGGCTGTTCGGCCGGCCCACGTTCCGCACCGCGCTCGGCAGCATGTTCGTCAACACGATGCTGCCCGGCGCGACGATGGTGCTGATCACGCAGTACCTGCTGCTGGTGGCCGGCTACCCGCCGCTGCGGGCGGGCCTGGCGATGCTGCCGGCCGTCGCCGCCGGGATCCTGTCCACCCAGATCGCACCGCTGGCGGCCCGCCGGATCCGCCCGGCACCGCTGATCGCCGGCGGCCTGGCCATCTCGGTCGCCGGCCTGCTCCTGCTCGCCGTCGCCGGCGACCCGGCCGCCGTGATCACCGGGTTCGCGCTGTTCAACGTCGGTGCCGGACCGCTGGTCACGCAGGGCACCGGGATCGTGGTCGGCGCCGTGCCGCCGTCCCGCGCTGGGTCGGCCGCCTCGCTGGCCCAGACGGCCAACGAGTTCGGGTTCGCGTTGGGTGTCGCCGTGCTGGGCAGCGTGGCCGCGGCCGTCTACCGCGCCGCCGCGCCGGCCGGCGCCGGCGACTCGCTGGCCACCGCGCCGGCGGCGCTGCTCGACGGGGCCCGGGCCGCGTACACGGACGGGTTGCACGTCGTCGCGGCCATCAGCGCGGTCGCCATCGCCATCACCGCGCTGCTCTGCCTGCGGACCCTGCGGCACCTCCCGCGCGTGGGCCAGCAGCCGGCGGCCCAGGAACGGGAACCGGTGCTAAAGCAGTGACATGTGTACGTGGTCCGTATGGTCGCTGTCGCCGCTGTAGGACTTCCAGCCGGTGGCCGGGAACCAGATGCGCTTGTACCAGATGACGTAGAGGATCCCGAGCGCGTCGGCGTTGCGGACGAGGAAGGCGGCCAGGTCGTTGCCGTACTTCTTCATGTCACGGTTGGATGCCGAAGCGAAGCCGCTCCTCAGCAGCGACCAGTCGCAGGCGCGGCCCTTCGGATGCTCGTAGGGCCCGCCGTTGCGGTGGCAGCCGACGAACCGGTTGAAGCCGGCCCGCTTGACCTCCTGGTAGGCGTGCATCGTGCGGGGCGTGATGCAGCCGCTGGTGGTGGGGTCCTGTACGCTGCACGACTCGTCGGGCCAGCTGCCGTCGGGCGCGCGGGGGGCCGGGCGGGCCTTCGGCGACGTCGCGACCACGTCACCGCCGGTCAGCAGCAGGCCACCGACCTTGTCGAGCTCCTTCTCGGCGGCCCGCTTCTGCTTGGCCATCGAGTCGGCGGCGGCCTTCTGCTGTGCCACCTCGGCGTCGATCTCCGCCTTCGCGGCGGCGACCTGCTTCTCGGCGTCGACGAGCGCGTCCATTTTGCCCGCGTTGTATTGGTTGAGCCGCTCGAGGACGGTCGCCTTCTCCAGGAAGCCGCCCTCGGCCGACGCGTTGAGCATCGCGACCATCGGGGTGAGCCGGCCGGTCCGGTAGGTCTCGGTGGCGAACTCGGCCACCTGCGGGCGCAGCTGCTCGACCTTGGCCTCGGCCTGCTGGAGCTGGAGGTCCAGCTGGAGCTGGCGCTTGCGCGACTTCTCCAGCACGTTCTTCGCCTTCACGTACTGCTTGCCGGTCGCCTCGAGCACGTCGCCGAGCAACGGCACGCCCTTTTCCTTCGGTGCGGCCGGCGACGGCGACGGGTTGGGCGCGGCGTGGCTCACCCCGGGCGGCAGCACGGCGACCGTTGCGGCGGCGACCAGGGCCAGGGCAGTTGCGAGCCAGCGTCGTCGCGCGGCGGTCATACTCGTCGTTTCCCTCCGTCAAACCGCGCACGAGCATACCCAAGGGAGATCCCGTCGCAACTGGTGCACAAAGCGACAGGCCAGTCGCCAACCGTAGTCAGTGCGAGTCACGGGGTACGCGGTCGCCGCTGCCCCCGACGAGAAAGTCCAGATCCGCACCAGTTTCCGCGCCACGAACCGTATCGACGTAGAGCTTTTCCCAGCCGCGGGTCGGGCGGGCCAGCGCGGCGACCATCGCGGGCGCGGGCTCGCGGGCCGCGAACTCGGCCGCCGGGACGTCGACGTCGATCCGCCGGGCCTCGACGTCGAGCACGATCGGGTCGCCGTCGCGCACCTTCGCCAGCGGGCCGCCGGCCGCGCCCTCGGGTGCCACGTGCAGCACGACAGTTCCGTACGCCGTGCCGCTCATCCGACCGTCGCAGACCCGCACCATGTCGCGGACGCCCTGCTGGAGCAGCTTGCGCGGCAGCGGCAGGTTGGCCACCTCCGGCATGCCCGGATAGCCCTTCGGGCCGCAGCCGCGCAGCACCAACACCGAGTCGGCGTCGACGTCGAGACCGGGGTCGTCGATCCGGTGGTGCAGGTCCTCCACCGAGTCGAAGACGACGGCGCGGCCCCGGTGCTGGAGCAGTTCCGGGGTCGCCGCCGCCGGCTTGATGATCGCGCCGTCCGGTGCCAGGTCGCCGCGCAGCACCGCGATGCCGGCGTCGGCCATCATCGGCTGCGTGCGGGGCCGGATCACCTCGGGATCGTGGATGGTGGCGTCCGCGAGATACTCGCCGAGCGGCCGGCCGGTCACGGTCAGCGCCTCGAGGTCGAGCAGGTCGGAGATCTCGCGCAGCACGGCCGCCAGGCCGCCGGCGCGGTGGAAGTCCTCCATCAGGTGCCGCCCGGCCGGCTGCAGGTCGACCAGCAGCGGGATGCCGTTCCCGGCCCGGTCGATCTCGTCGAGCGTCAGCGGCACGCCGAGCCGACCGGCGATCGCGAGCAGGTGCACGACCGCGTTGGTCGAGCCGCCCAGCGCGCCGAGCGCCACGATCGCGTTGTGGAAGGACGCCTTGGTGATGATCTGACTCGGTCGCCGGCCCTCGTGCACCATCTCGACCGCGAGCCGGCCGGACTCGTGTGCCTGTGCCAGCAGGCGGCTGTCGGGTGCCGGCAGGCCGGCGGTGCCCGGGAGCGTGGTGCCCAGCACCTCGGCGAGCAGGCCCATCGTCGAGGCCGTACCCATCGTGTTGCAGTGCCCCTTGCTCCGGATCATGGCCGACTGCGACGCCTGGAAGTCGCGGTTCGACAGCGTGCCGGCGCGGACCTCCTCGGAGAGCCGCCAGACGTCGGTGCCGCAGCCCAGCGGCACGCCCCGGAACGTGCCGGTCAGCATCGGGCCGCCGGACACCACCAGCGCCGGCAGGTCGACCGACGCGGCGCCCATCAGCAGCGACGGGATGGTCTTGTCGCAGCCGCCGAGCAGCACCACGCCGTCGATCGGGTTGGCCCGGACCATCTCCTCGATGGCCATCGCGGCCATGTTGCGCCAGAGCATCGCGGTCGGCCGGACCTGCGTCTCACCCAGGGAAACCACGGGCAGGTTCAGGGGTACGCCGCCCGCGGCCCAGATGCCGTCGGCGACGCTACGGGCCACCTCGGTGAGGTGCATGTTGCAGGGCGTGAGGTCGGAAGCGGTGTTGGCGATCGCGATCTGCGGCTTGCCGTCGAACGCCGAGTCGGGTGCGCCGCGGCGCATCCAGGCCCGGTGGATGTAGGAGTTCCGGTCCTGGCCGGCATACCACGCGTCAGAGCGGAGAGGGGCAGGCATACTGCCCATTATCAAGATTCGCCTGATCGGGTGGCAGGGGGTGGCCGTGCGCGCTTTCGTCGTCGTCGGGCCGGGCCGGGCGGAAGTGCGCGAGGTGGCGCCGCCGGTGCCCCGCATCGGCGAGGTCATCGTCGATGTCGAGCGGGCCGGGGTGTGCGGCACCGACGCCGAGTTCTACTCCGGGCACATGGCCTACCTGCGCAGCGGCGACGCCGCGTACCCGATCAGGATCGGTCATGAATGGTGTGGGGTGGTCTCCGCCGTGGGCGCCTCGGTCGACGATTCCTGGCTCGGCCGGCGGGTCACCGGCGACACCATGCTCGGCTGCGGCGAGTGCCTGCGCTGCCTGGGCGGCCGGCAACACCTGTGCGCCGACCGCTTCGAGATCGGCATCCGGGGTGGCTGGCCGGGCGCGCTGGCCGAGCAACTGCCGGTCCCGGTGCGGGCCCTGCACCCGCTGCCCGACTCGGTCGACGCCACGCTCGGCGCCCTGGTCGAGCCCGGCGGCAACGCGCTGCGGGTGGTCGAGGCGGCGGCGGTGACCGCGACGACCAGGCTGCTGGTCCTCGGCCCCGGCACGATCGGCCTGCTGGTCGCGCAGATCGCGGCGGCCCGGGGTGCCGAGGTGCACCTGCTGGGCCGCGACGAGCCGTCGCTGGCGTTCGCCCGCGGCCTGGGCTTCGCACACACCTGGACGTCGGCCGGGCTGCCCGCTTCGCTGGCGTTCGACGCCGTCGTCGACGCGACCAACGCCACGGCCCTGCCGGGCTTCGCGGTCCGACGGGTCGAGCCGGGTGGACGGGTCGTCTACATCGGCATCGCCGAGGAGCCGTCGCTGGTCGACTCGCGCGACCTCGTGCTCAAGGACGTGACCGCGGTCGGCGTCCTCTCCGCGTCGGGCGGCCTGTCCGGAACGATCGAGTTGTACGCGACCGGCGCCGTCGACCCCCGCCCGCTGGTCGCCGCCACGGTCGGCCTGGCCGAGGCGGCTTCCGTGCTGGCCGGCCGTCGCCCCACCGCCTGGGGCGCGGCACCAAAAGTTCACGTCGACCCACGCCGGTGATCCACAGCTCGCGCCGTTAGGGTGTGCGGCGTGGGTCGGGCCTCGGAGATCGCGCGGCTCGCCTACCGCCACTCACTGACCCGGTTCCTGGCCGTCGCGGCCCTGGGCTTCGGCTTCGACCTGACCCTGCTGGCCATCCTGCACGCCGTCACCGCACTGCCGAACGCGGCGACGGTGAGCATCGCGTTCTGGGTCACCTACGCGCTCAACTTCGCGCTCAACCGCACGTTCGCGTTCCACGCCGACGACAGCGGGGTGCGTGGCCAGTTGGCCCGCTTCGCGCCGCAGGTGCTCGGGGACTTCGTCCTGACCGTCGTCGGCGTGACCGTGTTCGGCATGCTCGGGCTGGGCCTGGTGCCGAGCCGGATCGCCTCCGGCGGCAGCAACCTGGTCTTCAACTACGTGCTGTATCGGTGGTGGACGTTCCGCCGCGGCCCCGCGCCCGCACCGGACCCGGCCGCCGAGCCCCGGCTGGCGCTGGCCGCCGCTCGCCCCGATCCGGGCTGACCGCTTTCTCCAGCGGGAAGTCCGGCAGGGGCTCCCACGCCAGCGTCGCGCCGAGTTCGGTCGCGACCGCGTCGGCGACCACCCGGGCGCCGTGCAGGTGGATGCGGGCGCAGGAGATCGCGCCGATCAGGCCGATCGCGTGGCGGCCGCCGGGGCGCGGGCGCAGCACGCTGCTCGCGGCGGTCGAGCCACGCAAGGGACCGGGCCAGACCTCGGCCCGCCACCCGGAGACCAGGCCGTGGGTCAGGCAGTGCCGCACCTGCATCCAGCCGTCGGCGCGGCGTTCGGCCTCGGCCAGGTCGATGGTCTCGATCTGGGGGCGGGCCGTCCCGCCCGGGGCGGTCCAGACCTGGACGCCCGGCGCGGTGGCCGTCGCGCGCTCGATGCCGGGGAACTCGGCCGCGGCCTTGCGGCGGAAGTCGGCCAGCGTGGGGTTGTTGGTGGACACCCGCTTGGCGATCTGGCCCAACCCGTATCCCCGCTGGTGCAGAGCGGTGGCCAGAAAGTCTTCGACGAACCCCTCGAACGCGGAGATGACGCCGAGCACGACCGCCGGTGGCAACGCGGAGAAGTTGCCGGCATTTCCCGGTGTACGCGGGTGCAGGCTGGCCAACCGCCGCGGCACCTCGAGCGAGCGGGCGAACCGGTGGACGCTGTCCTGCAGGGCGACCGGGAACGACATGCCCGACATTCTCGCGGTCGTGGGCCGCGCGTCGAGGCCGGGCCAGAATGTCCGGCATGGACCTCCAGCTTGCCGGTAAGAGGGCGGTGGTCACCGGCGGCAGCCGCGGCATCGGCAACGCGATCGCCTGGGCGCTGGCCAAGGAAGGCTGCGACATCGGCCTGGTCGCCCGCCACCACGACACGGTCGGCGGTGCCGCACGGGAACTGCACGACGCGGTCGGCGTGCGGGTCGTGCCGCTGGTCGCCGATACGACCGACCGCGCCGCGGTCGACTCGATGGTGACCGGCGCGATGGAGTTGCTCGGCGGCATCGACATTCTGATCAACTGCGCGGCCCGGCCGGCCGGCGCCGGTGGCGCGCTGCCGCTCGACGACATCACCGACGAGCGGTTCCACGAGGAGATGAACACGAAGGTGATGGGCTACCTGCGGTGCGCCCGCGCGGTCGCGCCGCACATGCGCCGGGCCGGCTGGGGCCGGATCGTCTCGATCTCCGGTCTGGCTGCCCGGCGCACCGGCGACACGATCGCCAGCATGCGCAACGTCGCGGTGGTCGCCATGACCCGCAACCTGGCCGAGGAGTTGGGCCCGGCCGGCATCAACGTGACGGCTGTGCACCCGTCGACGACCTATACGGAACGGATCCCGGCCCTGGTCAGGGCGTCCGCGGAACGCCACGGCATCAGCGAGGAGGAGGCGACCCGCCGGATGCTCGCCGACAACGCGCTGCGCCGGGTCATCCACGCCGACGACATCGCCGCGCTCGTCACCTTCCTCGCCTCTCCCCGGTCCGTGGCCGTCAACGGCGACGTGATCGCCGCCGGCGGCGGTGTCGGCCAGTCGATCTACTACTGACGCGTATCGTCGGTATTGATGACACCTGTCGAGGCCATGGGCCAGGCCGTCGCCTCGGTCGCCGCCGGCCTGCGCGAAGACCGGGACGCGCTGTCCATCCTGCTGCGGATGACGCCGGACGAGGCGGTCGCCGTGGCGGGCGGGATGCTCGATCTGGTCAGCCTGCTCGCGAAGATCGTCGCCGAGCGCGAGAACGCCGGGCCGGCGGAGGTGATCGCCGCCGTGGCCGACGGGCGCTCCGAGGTGGTCCGCCGGATGGCGGACTTCGCGATCGACGTCATCAACTCGGGCGGCGAACTGCCCGCGGCCACCGACGCCGCGGAGATCATCGTCGGCCTGGGCGCGATCGCCGGGCGGCTCACCGAGGTCGCCGCCGACCAGGAGGGCACGTCACCGCTCGACATGCTGGCCCGGATCGGGCTCGGCGTGGCCGAGTTGGAGGCGTTCGAGCCACCGGAGTAAGGGACGGAGTCCCATGGACATGCCCGCCTGACACGTTCCCGACGTAGGGTCGGTCCGGTGACGTTACCGCGCGGCGCGACCGGGTTCTGGGATGCCGGCGACGGGCCTCCCGCCAGGGTCGACGCGGCCGCGTTCCGCGCCGCGGTCCACGAGGCGGCCAGGCAGGTCGGCGGGCGGGTCGAGCGCTTCGAGCCGCCCGGCATCACGCCGAACTTCGATCTGATGGTGATCGCCGTCGGGCAGGAACTCACCGGGGTGGTCTGTCACCCGCTGCTGCCCTGGCTGGCGCTGACCCGCCCACCCGGCGACGCCGGTCGCCCACTGACGTTCCGCGACGACCCGGCGCTGGTCAGCGCGCTGGAGCGGACTGCGCCCTTCCGGGTGCTGGACACGGCCACGCTGGCGACACCGGTGGGCCGCCTGGATCTGTCCACCCTCGACCGGAGCGAACGCGACCAGGTCGCGTTCTGGGCGCCCGCCACCCTCGGCGAGCTGGTCTTCAACTGGTGGGACTGACCCCTCCCGCCGAGGCGGGAGGACGGTGGGACGATGGCCGCATGTGTGAGGTCGGCGCCGGTCGATGAGGTGCTCCTCGCCGACGGGCCCATCGCCGTCGCGGGCATGCGCGCCTTCCACACCCCGGGCCACACCCAGGGTCATTTCTCCTATCTGCTCGACCGGCGGCGGTGTGCTGTTCGCCGGCGAAGCTGCCGCCGCCGCCGCGGGCCGGGTCCGCGCCACTCCACGCGCGATGACCGCCGGCCGGGCGGGCGAGCGTTGCCCGGCTGGCGGAACTCGACTTCGAGGTGGCGGTGTTCGGGCACGGCCCGGCCGTGCGTGGCCGGGCGGTCGACCGCTTCCGCGATCTGGCCGCCCGGCAGCGCGGGTGAGAGCGCCTCAGCCGACACCGACCTTCTCCGCCGTCGCCGCGCGATGCGCCGCTGGTGCGGGTGCGCGCCGGCGGCCCGGGGCGAGAAGGCCGACCGCGGCACCCACGACGGCCAGCCCGGCCGCGGTGACCATCGCCGCGGAGAAGCCGTCCGCGAACCCCTGCGGCGACCGGTCGTCGCCGTGCGCCGCGAACACCGCGGCCAGGATCGCGATGCCCAGCGCGCCGCCGAGTTGGCGGGTGGCGCTGAACGTCCCGGCGGCCTTGCCCATCGACGCCGGCGGCACCGAGGTCATGATCGAACTCTGCTGTGCCGGCATGGCCATCGTGGTGCCGAAGCCGGCGACGAACAGCGCGGCGACCGACGCGGGGTAGCCGCGGTGGTCGTGGGCGTTGATCGCGAGCCAGAGCAGCCCGACGCCCTGCAGGGTCAGCCCGACCGAGATGAGCGAGCGGGGGCCGATCCGGTCCTGCAGCCGGCCCGCGACCGGTGCGACGAAGAACAGCGGCAGGGTGAACGGCAGGAAGCGGACCCCGGTCTCGAGCGGCGAGTAGCCCTGGGCCACCTGCAGGTACTGCGCCAGGAAGAACACGGTGCTCATCAGCGACGCCGTCAACATCAGCGCGGAGGCGTTGCCGGCCGCGAACTCGCGCACGGTGAACAGTCGCATCGGGAGCATCGGGTGGGGCGTGCGCAGCTCCCAGGCGACGAACGCGGCCAGCAGGACGAGGCCGCCGATCAGGGTGGTCAGCACTTCAGCGCTGTCCCAACCGGCCGGGCCGGACCGGACCAGGGCCCACACGATGCCGAACATCGACGCGGCCACGAGCAGCAGCCCGAGCGGGTCCGGGCGGCGCGGGCTGCCCTTCATCTCGGTGAGCCGCGTGGCGATGAACGGCAACACCACCGCGATCACGGGTACGTTGATCCAGAAGATCCACTGCCAGGCCAGGCCCTCGGTGACGGCACCGCCCACCAGCGGTCCACCGACGACGGCGAGCCCCATGAACGCGGCGTAGATCCCCATGACGGCGCCCCGCCTCGCCGCCGGCGCCGCCGCGGTGAGCAGCGCCAGCGCCGCGGGCATGATGATCGCCCCGCCGGCGCCCTGCAGCACCCGGGCCGCGATCAGCACGCCGATGTCCGGTGCGAGGGCGCACCCGGCGGAGGCGAGCGCGAACACCACCAGGCCGATCAGGTAGGTCCGTCTGCGCCCGAGCCGGTCACCCAGCTCCGCGGCCGGGATCATCAGGGCGGCCAGGCTCAGGCTGAACGCGTTGACCGTCCACTCCAGACTGGTCAGCGACGCGTTGAGGTCACGCTGCAGCGTCGGCAGGGCCGTGGCCACCACGAGTTGGTCGAGCGCGACGACCAGCGCGCCGACCACCGTGAGGGCGAGCACCAACCCGAGGGACGCGGGCCTGCGGGCCGCCATCACGCCGCCGCCCGCAGTTCCGCGGCCAGTGCGGCGAACCGGCCTTCGAGGACCGACGACGCGAGGGCGCGCCAACCGTCGGCCATCGGGCGGGACATCGCGTCGGGGAAGATGTCGTCCCGGCCTTGCTCGACGCCGTCGAAGATGGCCTCGGCGACCGAGGCCGGCGTCGCCTTGGGGCTCTGGGCGCCGCGGGTCATGTCGGTGTCGACGAAGCCGGTGAGAACCGCGTGGACCCGCACGCCCCGCGGCTCCAGGAGCGTCCGTGACGCCTGCGTCAGGGCCAGGGCGGCGGCCTTCGAGATGGAGTACGACGGGATCAGCGGCAGCGGCGCGAACGCCGTGATGGACAGGTTGTTGACGACGGCTCCCCCGCTGCGGGCCAGCAGTGGGGTGAAGGCCCGGGTCACGGCGTGCGTGCCGTAGAGGTTGACCGCGAGGTGGCGGGCGATGACCTCCGCGTCGCTGAGGTCGTCGTAGCCGGCGATGCCCGCGTTGTTGATCAGAAGGTCGAGCGAGCCGACGGCGTCCACCGCCGCCCGGATCTGTTCGTCGCTGGTGACATCGAGCGTGACCGGGACGACCCGGGTGTCGCTGTGCGTGAAGGGTGCGCGCGTTCCCGCGTACACCCGGCTCGCTTCTCTGGCCAGCGCCGCCTCGACCAGCGCCTGTCCGATGCCCCGGTTCGCACCGGTGATGAGTACGGCCTTGCCCGCGATGCTCGTCACGATAACCGCGCCTTTCTGGATGGATTACCGGTGTGACGGCGACGGGTTCGACGACTCATCGGGGTGAGACGCGGGTCTCACCACGCTCAGGACGAGCGGGACGGCGCCGGGGTTGCGCAGGCGCCGCGGATCGACGTGCGCGAAGCTGAGCACGGCGCCGGTCCCGAAGCGCGCGCTCACCCCGTTGCCGCACTCGACCTCGAGGGTCCCGCGCTCGACCACCACGAGCGCGGCGGCCCACTCCGCGGGCCGGTAATCGAGGGTGCCGGCGGGCGGCAGGACGACGGTGCGGACCCGACCGCCCGGCGGTGACCGGCGGCCGAGAAACGAGAGCGGCCCGCCGTCGTCCATCACAACGTCTTCGGCATGCCGAAGCGGTCGAACAGCGAGGGGTCGGCGAACAGGGCCAGCTCGCTGATCGCGCCGCGGTCGATCGTCAGCACGCCGATCCCGAAGGGCAGGAACTCCGCGACATCCTCGGCGCGCTGGTAGAGCGCGAACGCGGGCTGACGGTTGGCGGACGTGGGCACCAGTCGCCAGCCGCGGGCCCGCGCGTCGAAGACGTGCGTGCGGAAGAAGCGCTCGATGGCCGCGCTGCCGGCGAACCAGGTCAGGCGCGGCGGCATGACCAGCCGGGCGTCGTCGCGCAACAGGGTGACCAGCGCCGTCGTGTCGGTGCGCTCCCAGGCCTCGACCAGCCGGTGCAGCAGGGCCTTATCGGTGGCGGCGGCCGTCACGCGGTGCTGTGCCAGCCACTCGTCGCGGTCGGGTGGCACGTGTGCCGCGAGCCCGGCGTGGGCGCGCTGCAGGGCGCTGTTGACCGCGGCCGTGGTCATCTCCAGCGTGGTCGCGGTGTCTTTCGCCGACCAGTCGAGGACGTCGCGCAGGATCAACACGGCCCGCTGCCGGGCCGGGAGTCGCTGGATGGCGGCGAGGAACGCCAGCTCGATGGTCTCCTTGGCCGCCACCGCGACCTCCGGCTCGGCCTCCGCGGGTGCCGGGACCGCGAGCAGCCGGTCGGGGTAGGGCTGTAACCAGGCCACCTCGGTCGTCGGCGCCGACACACTGCCCACCTCCGCCGGGCCCGCCACGTCGGTCGGCCAGAGCCGCGCCGGATGCCGGCGGCGCCGCAGCATGTCGAGGCAGGCGTTGGTCGCGATGCCGTAGAGCCAGGCCCGGAAGGACGCGCGGCCCGCGAAGCTGTCGAGGCGGGCCCAGGCCCGCAGAAAGGTCTCCTGGACCGCGTCTTCGGCGTCTTCGATCGAGCCGAGCATCCGGTAGCAGTGCACGTTGAGCTCACGGCGGTGCGGCTCGGTCAGCTGTGCGAACGCGCCCTGGTCGCCCGCTCCCGCTTCTTTCACCAGATAATCATCCACGGCGGTATGACGCACGACGACCGGCCGACTCATCGCCGCATCCCGCCCGGTTTCATGACCTCAGCCACACCTCGATGTCGGCGATCGTCTGTGCGGTGGTCTCGAAGAGGATCGCGTTCATGCCGAACGCCCGGGCGCTGTCGACCAGGCGGGGCACGTCGTCGACGAACAGCAGTTGGCCGGGCTCGACGCCCATCCGCCGGCAGGTGAGGTCCCACAGAGCCGGGTCGGGCTTGCTCAGGCCGACCTCGTGCGAATAGAGGCAGTCGTCGACCAGGTCGGTCAGGCCGTAGGCCCGCTGTTCGCGCTCGCGCGCCCCGACGAAGCTGTTGCTCAGGATGCCGGTGCGGACGGCGGGTCGCAGCGTCCCGGCGTACGCGATGAGTTCGGTGTTCGGGGTGCCCAGGTATTCGCGCCACATGTCGGCCATGACGGCCTCGACCTGCGCGTCGGTCAGGCCGATCCGGTCGCGCATCGCGGCGTGCACCTGCGCCTCGGTCACCGCGCCGACGGCGCCGCCCTGCCAGACGTCGGTCAGCGCCGTCTCGAACGTGCCGGCCGCCAGGCCCAGGTCAGCCTCCCAGCGGCTGTCGAACTCCATCGGGCCGGTCAGTTCCAGCACGCCGCCGATATCGAAGACCACCGCACGAATAACCATGATCGAGACGGTACGGACGGCGCCCGGAGCGGTTCCATACGCAATTGGGCGTACGCAGCGCCGCCGTGGCGGTCCGGGCACGCTTACCGCCGGTCCGCCCGCCTTCAACAGCGTTCGCGCCGCGGGTTGGGCGCGACGTGCCGGACAGGCTGTGCCGACGCCATGAACGTCGAGCCGCGACGCCGGTTTCGGCGTCGCGGCTCAACGGACTTCAGGAGTGGCGACTCAGGCCGCGCGGTGCATTCGCGCCTCGGCCTTGCGGCGCCGGTAGAGCCAGGCGAGGACGATGCCAAGCGCGAGCATGAGTCCTCCCACCGCGATCATGATGGGCACGGCCGGGCTACCGGTGGTGGGCAGACTGCCCTGTCCCACGCCGGGGCCGACCGTGGGACGGACATCGTTGGGGCCGTTCGGGCCGTTCGGGAAGCCCGGGCCGTTAGGGCCGTTCGGGGAGTGCGGGCCGTTAGGGCCGTTCGGGGAGTCCGGGCCGTTAGGGCCGTTCGGGGAGTCCGGACCGTTCGGGAAGTCGGGACCGTTCGGGAAGTCGGGACCGTTCGGGAAGTCGGGACCGTTCGGGAAGTCGGGACCGTTGGGATAATCCGGACCGTTCGGATAGTCCGGACCGTTCGGATAGTCAGGACCGTTCGGATAGTCCGGGCCGTTCGGGAAGTCCGGACCGTGCGGACGGCCCGGGCCGTTCGGGAAGCCCGGACCGTGCGGGTACCCCGGGCGAGTGGAGGTGGGAGTCGCGGTCGGAGTCGCGGTCGGAGTCGCGGTCGGCGTCGCGGTCGGCGTCGCAGTCGGCGTCGCGGTCGGCGTCGCGGTCGGCGTCGCCGTCGGCGTCGCGGTCGGCGTCGCGGTCGGAGTCGCCGTCGGAGTCGCCGTCGGAGTCGCCGTCGGCGTCGCGGTCGGCGTGGCCGTCGGAGTCTGCGTGGGCTGGGCGCACACCGGCTCGGTGATGGTGTTCGTGTCGAGCGTGACGGCCGCCGTTTGCGCCAGGGCCCGGCCTTGCAGCGTCGCACCGGTCTGCATCGTGATCGACTCGGCGGCCATGATGGTGCCGATGAACATGGTGCCGACGCCGATCGTCGCCGAGCTACCGACCTTCCAGTAGACGTTGCAGGTCGAGGCGTTGTTGAGGAAGACGACGCTGCTCGCGACGGCCGTGACGAGCGTGGAGTCGATCTGGAAGATGAAGACCGCCTGCGGGTCGTTCAGCGTGTTCAGCGTCAACGTGCCGGTCAGTTGCGCGGCGCCGATCCGGTAGACGCCGGGGGTGAGGGTCAAACCGCCCAGTTCGGACGCGAGGCTGGCGGACGGGGTGCGTCCGGCGGCATCGTTGTAGGCGGTCGTCAGGTCGTTCTTCGCGTCGAGCGCGACCATGTCGCCGAGGTGGATTTCGCCTCCGACAGCAGGCGCGCCAGTCACGGTGCTGCCCGGGTGCACGCCGAGGCTCTGCTGCAGCGCCGTCGGCCCCGTGTTGGTGACGGTCGAGCCCGCGAGCACTGAGAAGTTCGCCGCCGTGCCGAGGCCCACTGGAGGGTCGGCCGCCCGGGCGTCGGTCGGATTCAGCACAAGCAGGGCGGCCGTGATGGCGACTGCCGCACAGGCCGCGAGTACGGACGGAATGGCGCGGCGCCCATGGTGGGCGACGGAAACAGGCACAGCAGGACCCTTTCGTGAGGGAATCACCCGGACACGCCACAGCTCTCCCATCGACCTCGGGCGTCACTGTGGTATGCCCCAAGACCCCACCATAAGACATGAGACTCACATATCTACCTAAACGGACAATGGCCTGGTCATCGCGTTGGGCCATCGGACGCCTACGCGTCCAGCACCGCGCGGGCAGGATCGGGGCGCGCGGTTTGCCGACTCGAGCTGACGGCGCCGTCGCACCGCGCGCACGCCTACGAGGCCGGCCCGCGACACGCTGGTGACTGTCGAACACGCCTACGAGGCCGGCCCGACACGTTTGGTGGCTGTCGAACGGGCCTGCAAGGCCGGCCCGACACGTTTGGTGGCTGTCGAACGGGCCTGCAAGGCCGGCCCGACACGTTGGTGGCTGTCGAACGCGGCCTGCAAGCCCCGTCCGCGACGCCCTCGTGGCCGTCGAACGCGGCCTGCAAGCCCCGTCCGCGACGCCCTCGTGGCCGTCGAACGGGGCCTGCAAGGGCCGTCCGCGACGCGCTCGTGGCCGTCGACGAGTGGGCGAGCTACGCGAACACCGGTTTCCGGCCGGCTGCGGCCACAAGAGACGCCAGACCGGCGATGCGGGGCGCGGCCGGCGGCGCAACGGGCCAGGCCACCCGGACCGGAGCCGGTTAGTTGACCACCTTGCTGCGGCGTTCCACGAGGACCACGTCGCGCCATTCGCCGTCGCGGCGGGCGACGCGTTCGCGGGTGCCGACGACGCGGAAACCGGCGGCGGCGTGCAGGCGCAGGCTGGCGATGTTGGCCGGGAAGACCCCCGACTGGATCGTCCAGATGCCCGCTTCCTCGGTCGACGCGATCAGGGCGCCGAGCAGGCTCGACCCCACGCCGTTCCCCCGCGCGGCGGGGTCGACATAGACGCTGTGTTCGACCACGCCCGCGTAGGCGGCGCGGGTCGAGACCCGGGAGACCGCCACCCAACCGACGATCGCGCCGTTGAGCAGAGCGACAAAGCGGTGCGAAGGCAGACGCGAACCGTCGAACGCGGGCCATTCCGGTGCTTCCGTCTCGAAGCTGGCCAGGCCGGTATCCAGCCCATCCTGATAGATGCGCCGGGCGGCGGGCCAATCGACAGACGTCATCGGACGGATCGTCGCGCTCATGGCCACCGAGCGTATCGGGACAAACCGTGTGAGCGGTTGTCGCCATAGCGTGACGAACGGCACGCTGACCCTTCGGGTGTCCCCCATGACGGTTCCTGGGTGGCAATCTTGAATGTGCGGCATTGTTCTGGAGAGGGGGTCCGGATGGCCACGATGGCTTCGGCTACGCGGGTCGAACGGCTTCCGCATGTCGACAACCTGAGGGCCGTGATGGTCGCCTGGATCATCGGCGGCCACGCGCTGCTCGGCTACTCGGCGGTCGGGGGGTGGCCCTACGACGAGGTCAAAGAGTCGACGTTCCATCCGAAATCAGAACTCGCCATGGCCGTCGTCGTCGGACCGACGGCCCTTTTCGTGATCGGGACCTTCTTCTTCATCGCCGGGCTGTTCGCGCCCGCCACGATGGCCCGGAAAGGGCCGGGCAGGTTCGCGAGCGACCGGGTCGTACGACTAGGCGTGCCTTTTCTCCTTTTTGTTCTGCTGGTCTGGCCGCTTTTCATGTGGTTCGCCTATCTGGCGGCCGGTTACCGGGTCTCGTTCTGGTGGGAGTTCACCCACCGGCACCCGTTCCTCGACTCCGGCCCGCTGTGGTTCGCCGAGATCCTGCTCTACGTCTCGCTCGCCTACGCCGCCCTGGTCTGGGCCAAGGACCGCGCCCGCGCCGACGGGCAGGCCGAGGACGAAGGGCCCGCGGAGATCGGCCCCCGGCAACTCGCCACGCTGGTCGCGCTCGTCGCGGTCGCGTCGTTCATCGTGCGGCTCTGGTTCCCGGCGCAGAGCAAGCAGATCCTCGACCTGCACGTCTGGCAGTGGCCGCAGTGCGTGGCCATGTTCGGCCTGGGTGTGGCCGCGGCCCGGTTCGGCTGGGCCAAGCGGGTGCCCGAGCGGCTGCGCCGCGGCTGCGGCGCCGTCGTGGTGATGACCGTTCTGGCGCTTCCGGTGTACGCGTTCACGGTCGGCATCAGCGACCTCGCCGACGACGCCAGCCCCTACCAAGGCGGCTGGCACTGGCAGGCGCTGCTGCTCGCGACCGTCGAGGCGATCCTGGTCGTCGCCGGCTCGGTCTGGGTGCTCGGCCTGGCGCAGGACCGGCTCCAGGGCGTAAGCCGCCTCTGGAAGCGCTGCGCCCGTGGCTCGTTCGCCGCGTTCGTGCTCCAGGCGCCGGTCCTGCTGTCCCTCTCGATCTTGTTGCGGCCGTTCGACCTGCCGGCCGAGGCCAAGGCGATCGCGGTCGGCGGCATCGGCATCCCGGTGTGCTTCTGGCTCGCCTGGCAGGTCATCGAGCGCACCCCGGCCGGCCGTTACCTCTGAGTCAGGACGTGGGGCGCAGGCGGCGACCGTCGCGGTCGGCCAGGGCGGCCACCAGGTCGTCGCGGGCCCGGGCGACCCGGGAGCGGATCGTGCCGACCGGGCAGCCGCAGACCTCGGCCGCCTCGGCGTAGCTCAGGCCGGCGATCTGGGTGGCCACGAAGGCCTCGCGGCGCTCAGGGTCGAGGGCGCGGACCAACTCGGTCAGGGCGAAGCCCGTCTCGAAGCCGGCGCCGCCGTGGTCGCGGGCCAACTCCGCCTCGGCGACCGGCTGCCAGTCGTCGAGCGCGGCCAGCCGGGGCCGGCGGGAGACGTAGCGGATGTGGTCGGCGCAGGCCCGCCGGGCGATGGCCAGCAGCCACGTGCGCGCGGTCGAGCGGGCGTCGAACGCCGGCAGGGCCCGCATCGCCCGCAGGTAGATCTCCTGGGTCAGGTCGTCGGCCTCACCCGGGCCGACCAGGTGCGCGACGAAACGGCGGAGTTGGTGCTGGGTCGCCTCGACGAACAGGTGCGCCGCCGCCCGGTCGCCGGCCTTCGCCGCGAGCGCCCAGCCGGTGACCTCGTCGAGGTCGTCGCCGGCGGGTTCACCGCCGCGCGGCCGGGGGGATCCGGGGAGACGCATGCCGGCAAGGCTAGCTTGTCCGGTTTAACCCGCTCACCCGGCCGTCGGTGGGAACTCGACGCGGCTCTCGCGCGACTATCTGGTTGTGGAGTGTGAGCGGATCCGGGAAATGCTGTCGGCGCGGCTCGACGGCGAAGACGCGCCGGGCGAGCGCGAACTGACCGATCGGCACCTGGCCGGGTGCCGGCACTGCGCGGCCTGGCTGGACGCGGCGGCCGAGGTGACCAGGCTGGCCCGCACGGCGGCGGTGCCGCCCGCCACGCCGGTCGACCTCGCGCCGGCCCGACCACGCAGGCCGCGGTTGGCGATCGGGCTGCGGGTGGCGCTGGCCGCGATCGGCCTGGCCCAGTTCCTGCTCGGCGCCGCCCAGGTCGCCGGGCTCGGCCGCGACGACCACGCGCACGACGCGGTGCTCGGCGCCGGGCACCTCTGGCACGAGTCGGCGGCCTGGAACCTGGCCCTCGGCGCGGGCTTCGCGTTCGTCGCGCTGCGCCGCACCCGACCAACCGGCCTGCTGCCCACGCTGACCGCCTTCGTCGGGGTGCTCACGCTGCTCTCCGCCGGCGACATCGTCGACGGCCGGGTGGCGGCCGGCCGGCTGGCCAGCCACGCCTTCCTGATCGCCGGCTGGCTGGTCACGCTGGCCCTGTCCCGCCCGGCGCTCGACCCGGGCGAGCCGCCGGCCCGGGGCACCACCCGCCGCTGGAGCGTGTCGTTCGACCAGGAGCCGGCCGCGAGCGGGCCGCCCCGGTTGCGCCTGGTCGGCGGTGGCGCCACGGCGAGCGTGGTGACCGCGCGGCGCGAGGCCGCCTGAACACGACAAACCGGGCCGCTGCCGGCACTAGCCTCGGAGATATGGACCGCACCCGGCTGGCCGCCGATGCCTACGTGTACGGGTACCCGCTGGTCGCGTGCCTGACCGAGATCGGCCGGTTCACCCGCGAGGGGATGGGCCCGGTGCCGGCCACCCCGTTCAACGCGTTCGGCCACGCCCACCGGCTGGCCGGCCCCGACGACGCGTTCGTCAGCGTGAACAACGACACCGTCTACTCGGTCGCGCAGGTCGACGTCGGCGGCGGCGCGGTCCGGCTGAGCGTGCCGGACACCGGCGGCGCCTACTACGTGCTCCAAGTGGTCGACGCCTGGACCAACAACATCGCGTACGTGGGCCGGCGCGCGACCGGCACCGGCGCCGGCACGTTCCTGATCGCGCCCCGTGGTTACACCGGCGAGGTGCCCGACGACGCGACCGTCATCCCGGCCTCGACCGGGGTGCTCGCCATCGTCGGGCGGCTGGCCTGCACCGGGCCCGACGACCTGCCCCGGGTCGAGCGGCTGCAGAAGGGCCTGCGGCTGCACGCGGCCACCCCGGCGGCCCGTCCCCCGCTGCCGGGGATCGCGGCGACCGGCGTACCGGGGGACCTGATGTTCTTCGAGCACCTGCGGGTCTGGATGGCGGCGTTCCCGCCCGCGGTGCCGGACCGGGCCTATCAGGAGCGGTTCCGGCCGATCGGGCTGCTGGACGCCGATCCGCCTTATGCCGATCCACCCGCCGACCTGGCCGAGGCGCTGGTCGAGGGCGCGGCCCAGGGGCTGGCGCGGATCGAGGAGGCGTCCCGGGCCGCGCACACCGTCGCCGGCTGGCAGCTCGCGCCGCACGCGTTCGACTACAACGTCGACTTCCTCGGCCCCGGGACCCTGGACAGTCCACGGTGGAAGATGGCCGACCGGGTGAGCGGCTACCTGGCGCGGGCGGTGGCGGCGCGGGTCGGGCTGTGGGGCAACCACGGCTACGAGGCGGTGTACGCCCCGGCCTACGTCGACGCCGACGGTGCGCCGCTGTCCGGTTCACACGCCTACGAGCTCCGGATGCCGGCACCCGTGCCGGTGGACGCGTTCTGGTCGCTGACCATGTATGACATGCCGGACTATTACCTCGTACCGAACGCTATCGATCGCTATTCGATCGGCGACCGCACCCCCGGGCTGCGTCCCGAACCCGACGGGTCCGTCACCCTGCGGGTGAGTCATGCGCCGCCCGCCGACGGCGACACGGCCAACTGGCTGCCCGCCCCGCCCGGCGCGTTCCGCCCGCTCATGCGCCTCTACCAGCCAAGATCCGAGATCCTCGACGGTTCGTACGCGCTGCCTCCGTTGATCCGTACCGGCTAGTGCGCGCAACGGCCCTCTTCCGCACAGCGGACCCACAGGTGAAGATGGGGTGTCCACCCCCGACGCCGCGCCGGAACGGAGCACCATGGCCAGACGCGCTCTGGCGTTCGCCGGTGCGGCCACCATCGCGCTCGGGGCCGCGATCCTCGTCTTCCCCGCCCAGGAGGGCCTCTTCTGGGCCGTCGCCGGCGTGCTGTCCACCGCCGGCATCCTGTTCGGCATCCGGCAGCACCAGCCGGCCCGCCGCGCACCCTGGATCGTGCTGGCCGCGGCGGTGGCCGCCCTCGGCGCCGGTGACACCGCCTACGACGTCGGCCACCAGCTGTCCGCCAACGGCCGCTTCTGGCTGGTCATCGCCGAGATCTGCTACCTGACGCTGTTTCCGCTGCTGGCCTATGCACTGCTCGGGCTGACCCGCACCAGCGCGGCGCTGCGCGGCCGGTCCACCGTGGTCGACCTGCTGTCCCTCATGGTCGCCGCCGGCCTGGTGGGCTGGACGCTGACCGCCGGCCCGCTGGCCGCGTCGTCACCCTGGCCCCTGTTCGACCGTTCGCTCGCCGCCGCGCATGTGCTCGGCTCGATGGTCGTCGTGGTGGTGACCGCCGCCCTGGTGGTGGCCACCCGGGCGCGCAACGCCTCGGCGATCCTGCTCGCCGTCGGCGCGCTCGGCCTGCTGGCCTCCGACTCGCTCGACGCGTTCGCCGCGTTGCACAGCCCATTGCCCGGCGGCAACCTCTGGGAGCTGGGTTACCTGGTCGGCTACGGCGCGTGGGGCGCCGCCGCGCTGCCGGCGTCGATGGCCCGGCTGACCCAACAGGTCGAGCCGCGGGTCGACACCGGGCGCGGCCTGGGCGTGCTGCCGCTGCTGGCGATCGCCCTGACCGGCCCGGCGCTGTTGCTGATCTCCGACGCCGGCGACGTCACCGTGGTGGCGATCGGCTCGGCCCTGATGACCGTGCTGGTGGCGACCCGGCTCAGCGACGCGCTGACCGCACAGCGCCGCGCGGTCGAGCGTGAGCGGCTGCTCCGGCACGCCTGCGGCGAACTGGTCGCCGCCGCCGACGCCGAGGCGGTGGCCGCGACGCTGGTCGCCGGCATCGACCGGCTGCTGCCCCGGGCCGAGCCGCACCGGGTCATCTTCATCAGCCTCGCGGCGCCGGCGACGGCCGACGAGACGGTGCCCCTTTCGGGCGTGGCCGCGGCGGTCGACTCGCCGCGACTGCCCAGCGCCTGGCGCGACGCCAGCGAGGAGACCGCCGACCTGACACTCGCGGCCGAGCGGCGGCACGCCGGGCCGAGCCGCACCGCGGCGGTTCCGGGGCCGATCATCGGCCGGGTCGACATGGCCGACGCGATGGCCTGGCGACCCCTGGTGGTGCTCGACCACCAGCCGCCCGCGGCCGCCGGCGGCCGGCGCAGCCGGCTGAGCGCCACCCGCCTGCTGCACCCCGACCTGCGCGGGCCGCTGGCCGGGATGCCGGCCACCCTGGTCGCCTCGCTCGCCGCCGAGCAACCGGGCCGGC
Source organism: Asanoa sp. NPDC049573 (assembly GCF_040676615.1). NCBI lineage: Bacteria > Bacillati > Actinomycetota > Actinomycetes > Micromonosporales > Micromonosporaceae > Asanoa > Asanoa sp. NPDC049573. Next base: position 674,684 of record NZ_JBFAPI010000001.1, on the reverse strand, counting down.
ACCGCAACCCGGTCAACGCCGTCGCGATCGGCGGCGAGCACTCAGTGCTCGCCGGGCTCCAGGACACCCTCGAGGTGCTGGCCAGCCAGGCCGCCCTGGCGCTGCGCCGGCTCGGCCACACGGTGGAGAACAACCGGCGCGAACGCGACGCCTACCTGAGCGCGGTCAGCGAGCGCACCGCCGACGTGGTGATCCTGCTCGACGCCGACGAGTGGATCCGCTACGCCAGCCCGTCGATGGCCGACCTGCTCAAGGTCTCGGTGCCGATCTTCTCGACCTGGCGCGACATCGTCCACCGCGACGACCACGGCCAGGTGGAGAACACCCTCGACCGGGCCCGGTCGGCGTTCGACGGCAGCGGGGTCAACACCGAGTGGACGCTGCGCCGCTCCGACGGCTCCTGGATCCAGGTCGAGGTCAACTGCCGCGACCTGCGCAACCACCCGGCCGTGCAGGGCCTGGTGCTGACCCTGCACGACGTCACCCCCGACCGCCGGGTCGACCTGCCCTCGACGTTGCGCCGGCTCGACCGCTCGGCGCCGGGTCGCAACCGCCGCAGCGTCTGGCGCCGGTTCGGGTAGGGCACCTAGGGGCGGGTGGGGTCGCGCCACGGTCCTGACGGCAGGTCCGGGATCGCGGTGTCGTCCTCCACCATGCACAGCGGCAGCCGCTCGCCCAGGTAGCGCAGGGCCAGCGAGCCCACCACCGCCGCCACCACCGAGCCGGCCAGCACGCCGAGCTTGGCGTCGTCGATCAGCACCGGGTCGTCGAACGCCAGGTCGGTGATGAACAGGCCGATCGTGAAGCCGATCCCGGCCAGGGCCGCGCCGCCGATCAGGTGGCCGTAGCGGACCCGGCCGGGCAGCTCGCCGATCCCGGTCCACAGCGCCAGCGAGGTGCCCAGGGTGATGCCGACGGTCTTGCCGGCGACGAGCGCGACCAGCACGCCGATGGTGACCGGCGACGTGGCGGCCCGGGACAGGCTCTCCTGGTTGATCACCACACCGGCGTTGGCGAGGGCGAAGACCGGCACGATGACGTACGCGCTGAACGGGTGCAGCACGTCCTGCATCCGGTCGTTCGCCGGCACGGTGGCGCGGGCGGCCTGCACGGTCAGCCGGGCGCGTTCGGCCGAGGCCCGTTCGATCAGGCCGCGGCCGTAGAAGCGCAGGAACTCGAGCAGTCGCGGGTCGACCGGCGTCGCCGGGACCACCAGGCCGATCACGACGCCGGCGAGCGTCGGGTGGATGCCGGACTCGTAGACCGCGAACCAGAGGGCGATGCCGACGAAGGCGTACCAGCGCAGCTGCCAGACCCCGATCCAGCGCAGGCCGAGCAGGAGGACGCCCAGCGCGATCGCGACGACCAGCGGCACCATCTTCAGGTCGGGTGTGTAGAAGATGGCCATCACCAGGATCGCCACGATGTCGTCGACGATCGCCAGGGTGAGGAAGAACAGCCGCAGTTGGTCGGGGCAGCGCGGGCCGAAGAGCGCCAGGATGCCGAGCAGGAACGCGGTGTCGGTGGAGATCGGGATGCCCCAGCCGTGCTCCGACGGGGTGCCCGAGTTGAACGCGTAGTAGACCAGCGCCGGCACGATCACGCCGCCGGCGGCGCCGAACACCGGTGCCAGCACATATCGGCCGCGGCGCAGTTCGCCGACGGTGACCTCGCGGTTGATCTCCAGCCCGACGGTGAGGAAGAAGATCGCCATCGCCGCGTCGTTGATCCAGTGCCGCAGGTCGAGGGTGATCCCCCACTCGCCGAGCTGGAGGGACGCCTCGGTCGTCCAGACCCACTCGTAGTGCCCGCCCGGGATGTTGGCCCAGACCAGGGCCGCGACCGCGGCGGCCAGCAGCAGCAGGCCACTGCCGGCCTCGGTGTTGAGGAACCGGGTGACCGGTTGCGGCACCAGCGGCAAGGCGCTCGACAGCCGGTTGCGCGGACCCGGCCGCGGCGGCAACGACGCCGTGCTCACCCCTAACGACCGAGCCCGAGCGTGCTGCGCAAGGCGCCGAGCTCGACCCGCCCTTCGTAGAGGCGGCCGTCGATGAACAGGGTGGGCGTGCCCCGGGCGCCGTCGGCCACGCCGGTCGAGTAGTCCGCCGCCACGAACGGCTGGAACCGTTGCGCGGGCTCGCCGACCACCGACTCCGGGTCGGGCACACCGGCCTCGGCCGCGTACGCCGCCAGGTCCGGGTCGGTCAGCCGGGCCTGGTGCTTGAACATCAGGTCGTGCATGGCCCAGAAGTGCTCGCCGGACGCCTCCGACGCCAGGGCCGCGGTCAGCGCGTAGGGATGCTTGGTGAACACCGGGAAGTGCCGGTAGACCAGCCGGACCCGGCCGTCGGAGCCGTCGATCAGCTTGCGCAGCACGGGGAAGGCCGCGCCGCAGTACGGGCATTCGAAGTCGCCGTACTCGATGACGGTGATCGCCGCGCCGGGGTCGCCGTAGACGTGGCGGTCGAGATCGATGGCGTCACTCACCCGTTCGATCGTGCCACCCACGGCGACCCCAGGTGCGGAGATCCGCAAACCTCAGAAGCCCTCGGGGGCGTGTGGCGCGTAGTTCTCCTCCAGGAGGGCGATCTCCTCGTCGGTCAGTTCGACGTCGAGGGCGGCCACCGCGTCGGTCAGGTGGTGTTCCTTGGTCACGCCGACGATCGGAGCGGTCACCGCCTCCTTCGAGGCGACCCAGGCGAGCGCCACCGCCGCTCGGGAGACGCCGCGGTCCTGTGCCACCGACGCCACCGCCTCGACGATTTTGCGGTCGGCGTCCTGGGACTGGCGGTAGAGCGTGGAACCGAAGCGGTCGGTGCGGGCACGTTCGGTCGTCGCGTCCCAGTCGCGGGTCAGCAGGCCGCGGGCCAGTGGGCTCCACGGGATCACCCCGACGCCCTGGTCGAGGCAGTACGGGAGCATCTCCCGCTCCTCCTCGCGCATCAGCAGGTTGTACTGGTTCTGCATGGCGACGAAGCGGGTCCAGCCGCCGAGGTCGGCGGCGTGCTGCATGCGCGCGAACTGCCAGGTCCACATCGACGAGGCGCCCAGGTAGCGCACCTTGCCGGCCCGGACCAGATCGTGCAGCGCCTCCATGGTCTCCTCGACCGGCGTGTGCGGGTCGAAGCGGTGGATCTGGTAGAGGTCGATGTAGTCGGTGCGCAGGCGGCGCAGGCTCGCGTCGACCTGGGTCAGGATGGCGCCGCGGGACAGGCCGCCGCCGTTGGGGCCTTCCGACATCCGGCCGTGCACCTTGGTCGCGATGACCACCTCGTCGCGGCTGGTGAACTCGCCGAGAAGTTGGCCGACGATCTCCTCGCTGGCGCCCAGCGAGTAGACGTTGGCCGTGTCGAACGTGGTGATCCCGGCGTCGAGCGCCTGCCGGATCAGCGGCCGCGAGGCGTCCAGGCCGATGCTCCAGGCATGGTGGCCGCGTTGGGGGTCGCCGAAGCCCATGCAGCCGAGCACGACCTTCGAGACGACCAGGCCAGAAGAGCCGAGGCGGGTGTATTCCATGGCGGCACTCCGTTCACCGAGGGGAAACTCGATGTGGAGGCTACTCCGGAACGACGCGGCGCCCGCGCGGCCCAAGGGCCGCGCGGGCGTGCGTCACACGTTGACCCGGCTCAGTGCACCGGCACGTAGTCGGAGTCGGAGCCCGCGTCGTCGGCCGTCAACGGCTGGCCGACGGTGCGACCGATGCCCTCGTAGACCTCGGGCCGCGACGACTTGAGCAGACCACCCCAGATCAGGCCGATCAGCGCGGCGGCGCCGATCAGACCGGGGAGCAGCCACCGCAGGTAGCCCGGAGCGTCGGGCGCCAGCAGGTAGTTGAAGTTGACGACCAGCGTCACCAGCAGCGCGGTCAGCAGGATCGTCGCCAGGGTCGGTGCGACCCGACCCTGCCAGGCCGACTCGTCAGCCCGGCGGACCCGGAAGTAGCCGACCACGGACGCCGAGGTCGCCGCCATCAGCAGCACGACGCCGACCGCGGAGACGCCCGAGAGCCAGGTGAACAGGTCGATCACCGGGTCTTTGCCGGCGGCGATGAAGCCGAGCAGCACGACGACCGCGATGACCGACTGGGTCGCCGAGCCGGCGATCGGAGCCATCGTGCGGCGGCTGGTGCGGCCCAGGAACTGCGGCAGCACCCGCTCGCGGCCGAGGGCGAAGAAGTAGCGCGCCACTCCATTGTGGAACGAGAGCAGAGCGGCGAACACGCTGGTGAAGAACAGGACGTTGGCGATGTCGGTGACCGCGTTGTTGGTGTATTGCGCCAGCGTGCCGAACACCACGCCCGGGCCGTTTTCGACCGAGGCCTGCTGGGCGTTGTCGGGGCCGACGACGACCTGCAGTGCCCACGCCGAGATGGCGTAGAAGACACCGGTGAACAGCACGGCCAGGAACGTGGCCCGGGCGACGGTGTGCCGCGGGTCCTTGACCTCTTCGCTGTAGATGGCGCCGGACTCGAAGCCGGTGAACGCCGCGATGGCGAACGCGAACACGGCACCGAAGCCGCTGGTGAACAGGTTGCCCGGGTCGAAGCCGGCCATCGAGACGCTGTCGCCGGCCGGGTGGCCGACGGCGACGAGGTCGAACACGGCGGTGGCGATGATCTCCAGGATCAGCATCACGGCGAGGACGCTCGCGTTGAGGTCGACCCGCAGCATGCCGAGGATGCCGATGATGAGCCAGCCCAGCAGGGCCCAGACCCACCACTTCCAGTCGAGGCCGAACTTCTCGCTCATGAAGCCGCCGACGACGTATCCGAACAGGCCGTAGAGGCCGATCTGGATGGTGTTGTAGGCGGTCAGGGCGACGAACGAGCCGCCGACGCCGGCGGGGCGGCCGATGCCCTGCGCGATGTAGGAGTAGAACGCACCAGCGTTGGCGACGTGGCGGCTCATCGCCGCGTAGCCCACGGCGAAGATGCCCAGGATGATCGCGATGACCAGGAAGGACAGCGGCACACCCTTGTTGCCGGTGACCGCGAACATGGTGGTGACACCGCCACCGAGCACCGTCAGCGGCGCCGATGCCGCGACGACAAAGAAGAACAGGTGTACGACACCGAGTCGTCGCCTGGCTAGAGTTCCTGCGAGCTGTTCGGACACTGGGGGGTTCCTCGATTCAGAGGGTCTTTGATCGGTTTCGCGACGCCCGATCGTACGACCACGCACTCTTCCACTCAAGACTGTGGAGGGTCCTTATCGAAGGATCACAACGGTTGAATGCACCTCAAGATCGGCGTACTCTTTGCACGCACAAAATCGGCGCTCCCTCCCGTCGCCGGTTCCCTCATCGACCCCCCACACTCTGCCTGAGGTTATGAGCGACTTAGGGCTTGCCGACGAACTCTTCATGGTCGGACACAACGAATACACCGGCAAGACAGTCATCAACGCCGAGATGCTCGACGCCGGCCTGGCCGGCGCCGCTCTCGCGGAGCTGATCCTGCAGAGGCGGGTCACGGTGGTCGCGGGCAAGCTCGCCGTCGACGACCCCCGCCCCTGGGGAGACCCGGTGACCGACGTCGTGCTGCGCGAGATCCACAGCAGAGGGAGCGAGTTCGTCCCGCGCGCCTGGGTGGAGCACCTGCGCAGCAACGTCGGCGAAGTGGTCGCGCAACGCGTCGTCGCCGCGGGGATGGTCCGTCGCGACGAACAGCGTTCTGGGCTGTCCAGGAAGCTTACTGTGCGTTACCCCGCGGTCAACGCATTGACGGCAACGAGGCCGCTGGTGCGACTGTCCTACTACCTACAGCGACCGGCACAGATCGACGCGCAGACGGCCACCCTCGCCGCTCTCGTGCGGGCCGCTGGCCTCGAACAACGCATCATGCTCGAGTGGAGCAGGCAAGAGGTGTCAGACAGCATCGGCGCGATCGTCGCGCGGTTGCCGGCTCCGCTGCGTGACGTCATCACCGGCGTCGAAGGCGCGGTCGCCGCGATGGCGGTCATCACTCGCCGTTAACGTTAAATAATTGTTTCGGGGGTACGACCACTCAGCGGTCGTACCCCCGAAATGGTGTTAATGGCAGTGTTTAGCCGTTGTCGCCGGAACGTCCAGTGTGGGGTTGCGATCGAAGAATCCGGCGGGCCGCAACGCGAATCCGCAACGGTCCACCGGCATCACGGGCCAGTCTTCGACCCGCGGGAAATGCGTGCTGCCGAATGTGTGCCAGACCACGATGTCTTCGCCGTCGATCGACTCGTCGTCGGCGACGAACGCGGGCAGCCCGGCACCACCGGGGTGCTGGTTGACGTAGTTGCCGGCCGGGTAGCGCTCGTCGGCGTCATAGCGGGTGACCCACAGGTGCTTGGTGGCGAACGCCGCGCGGCGGGCGATCGACGAGGTCTCGTCGGCCAGCAACGCCGGTTGCCCCTCAGGACGCAGGACGTAGGCCACCGGCTGCCCGAGCCGGTTGGTCTTCGCGGGGTTGGAGATCCGCCAGACCCGGCCGACGCTGTTGTCGGCGTCGCGGGCACCCTCGGACTCCCGGGTCAGCCGGGTCGCGGTGCGGGTGAAGGCGTTGCCGTAGGGGTTGGTCTCCCCGACCGGCACCCGACGCACGTCGAGTTCGTCGACCGCGTTGCCGACGCCGTCGAGCATCATGTCGAGCCGGGCGCTGAACAGGTGCTGGTGGTAGGGCGCCCCGAGGCCGGGCGCGATCTCGGTCGCGTACTCGGCACCCTCGGCGTAGGACGAGGTGAACACCACGCCGGTCGCCTTGACCTCCATCTCGACGGTGCCGTCGAGGTAGAGGTACCAGAAGAAGCCGTAGTCGTAGTTGCCGACGGTGGCCCAGTAGGAGATGACCAGCCGGCGCTGCCGCCTGGTCTCGGCCGCCTCGGTGAACAGGTCGGAGTGCTTCCAGAGCACGCCGAAGTCTTCCTCGTGCAGGCAGATCGCGTTGCTGACCTCGCGCGGGTTGCCGTCGCCGTCGGCCAGCACGGCGTCGAAGTAGCGGATCTCGCCGAGGCAGTCGCAGCCCAGCACCAGTGAGTTGGCCTGCTGACCGAGCAGGTACTCCCCGGCGTCGAAGTAGTTCTGCCAGAACCGCACGGGGCTGGGGTCGGCGTAGGGCACCACCATCTCGGCGATCGAGGCGCGGTAGACCAGCGGGCGGTCCTGGATGGAGAGCTGGTGCAGCACCAGGCCCTCGCGCGGGTCGAAGCCGATCCGGAACTTCCAGCCCTCCCAGGTCACCTCGTCGCCGTCGACCTGGAAGCTCGGGCCGTCGGGCTGGGTGATCTCCAGCGGCTTGAGGGTCTCCCGGGCCGGGCCGGTGAAGGCCGGGTCGTCGTAGTTGCCCTCCTCCTGCGGCACGGGCAGCAGCGCGTGGTCGATCAGCCGCACGACCTTCTTCTCGATCAGGTCGACGTAGGCGACCACGCCGTCGATCGGGTGGGCCCAGCAGTGGTCCTCGGGACGGTTGGCGACGAACGAGAGCACCCGCAGCAGGCGCCGGCCGCGCTCGCCCTCGAGCTCGTAGTCACCCGCCGAGAGTGGACACGGGCGTACGAGGTCGAAGTCGGTGATGCCGCGGCGTTCGATGGCCGCGCGCCACTCGGGATCGGCCTTGACGATCTCGTCGACCGCGATGAACTCGTCGAGCAGGATCGGCGGCTGGCCGTCGACGGCCGGGTCGATCTCGTCGACCTCGTCGATCTCGTCGCGGGTCACCGACGCGACCACGGAGCGGACCTGGCCGGTCGCGACGTCGAGCAGCAGCGCGCGGACCCGGCGGTCGATGGGATCACCGGCCCGCCAGGCGAGCACCGCGGGCTTGGTGGGCTCTTCGAGCGCGAGCAGGGCGAACCGGGTGGTAGGAGTGAGCAGATCGTGCTTCTGGAACAGCGTTCGGGCGGAGTCGATCTCGGCGGCGCTGAGCCGCGCGAGGGGATGACCGGCCGGTGCCGACATCGGATCACCTCGTCGAAAAGGGGGGTACGGCCGATCGACAAGCTAATCTCATGTCTGAGTGACTGTCCACGTACGGCAGAGTGAGATTGATCAGCGTTCGGTCAGAGTGCGGCGCGCGCCGGGTTGATCGGCAGCTCACGCTGGCGCACGCCGGTCGCGTGCCACATCGCGTTGGCGATCGCCGCGGGCACACCCACGATGCCGATCTCACCGAGACCCTTGACGCCGGCGGGGTTGAGCTCGTCGTCGGGGTCGTCGACGAACGCGACGTCGAGGTCCCGCACGTCGGCGTTGGTGGCCACGTGATAGTCGGCCAGGTTGTGGTTGAGGAAGTCGCCCGTGCCGGCGTCCATCATGGATTCTTCCAGCAGGGCGCAGGACAGGCCCATGGTCATCCCGCCGACCAGCTGTGACCGGGCGGTGAGTGGGTTGACCACCCGGCCGACGGCGTATACGCCGGTCAACCGCGGCACCCGCACCTCGCCGGTCGCGACGTCGACGGCCACCTCGGCGAAGTGCGCGCCGAACGCGTAGCGGGCCACGTCGCGGCGGGCGCCCACCGCCTCGGTCGAGTCGAACGTGCTGGTCAGCCCGTCCGGCGGGATGGGTTCGCCGGACGCGAGCCGGCGGGCCAGGTCGTGGCAGGCGGTCATCACCGGCCAGCTCCACGACGCGGTTCCCATCGAGCCGCCGGCGACCTGGGCCAGGCCGAAGTCGCTGTCGCCGACCAGCAGCCGCACCTGGTCGACCGGCACCTCGAGGGCGTCCGCGGCGAGCTGGGTCAGGGCGGTGCGGGCCCCGGTGCCGATGTCGGCGGCACCGACCCGGACGACATAGCCACCGTCGCGCAGGGCGGTCGCGTGTGCGACGGTCGGCGCGGTCCGGGCCGGGTAGTGCGCGCCGGCCACCCCGGTCCCCCGCCACCAGCGACCGTCGCGGCGCGCGGCCGGGCGGGGGTCGCGGCCGGCCCAGCCGAACCGCCGGGCACCCTCGCGCAGGCAGTCGGCCAGCCGCCGGCTGCTGAACGGCAGGCCGGACTCCGGTTCGGTTCCGGTGTCGTTGCGCAGCCGCAGTTCGACCGGGTCGACGCCGCACGCTTCGGCCAGCTCGTCCATCGCGGACTCCAGCCCGAACGAGCCGGGTGCCTCCCCCGGCGCCCGCATCCAGCGCGGCGTCGGCACGTCCAGCGCCACCACCCGGTGGCTGGTGCGCAGGTTGCCGGACGCGTACATGGCCCGGGAGTAGCTGGCCGACTGCTCGGTGAACTCCAGCAGCGTCGAGGTCTGCGACGCGGCCCGGTGTTCCAGCGCGACCAGCCGGCCGTCGGCGTCGGCACCGAGCCGGACCCGCTGCGCGGTGGGCGTGCGGTAGCCGGTGAGCGCAAAGAGTTGCGGCCGGGTCAGGGTGACCCGCACCGGGCGGCCGACCAGGGTCGCGGCCATCACCGCGAGCACCACGTCCGGCCGCGGCAGGCCCTTGTTGCCGAAGCCGCCGCCGACGTGCTCCGAGACCACGTGGACGGTGCCAGGGTCGAAGCCGAACAGCCGGGTCAGCGTCCGCGCCGTGCCGAACGCGTGCTGCGTCGAGGTGAAGACGGTGACCCGGCGTTCGGCCCAGGCGGCGGTGGAGGAATGGGGTTCCATCGCGTTGTTGTGCTGCGCCGGTGTGCGGTATTCACCGTCGACCAACACCGCGGCGCCGGCCAGGGCCGCGTCCACGTCGCCCTTGTCGGTCACCGTCGGGAGGCGCGGGTTGACGTGGTCCGGCTCGTAGAGCCCCGGATGGTCCGGGCGGAACAGCACGTCGTGCGGCTCCTCGAAATAGTCGACCCGGATCCGTTCGGCGGCCTCGCGGGCCCGCTCCGGCGTGTCGGCGATGACCAGCGCGACCGGCGCGCCGTGGTGGGGCACCCGGTCGTTCTGGAACAGGAACAGCGTTCCCTCGCCGATGTCGGCCAGCCGGGGCGCGTTCTCGCGGTGCAGTACCGCGAGCACACCCGGCATGGCGAGCGCCGCGCCCACGTCGAGGGCCCGGACCCGGCCGCGGGCAACGGTTGCCGGCACCACCCACCCGTGGACCAGACCGGGCAGCGCGATGTCGCCGGCGTAGCGGGCGTGCCCGGTCACCTTGTCGAGACCCTCGATCCGGGTCAGCGGGTGCCCGACGGCCGGCGCGGTCTGCCAGGTGCGGGTCATCTTCCGGCCAGTTCGGTGAGGACCGCGACGATCAGGTTGCGCATCAGCGGCACCTTGTAGGCGTTGTCGCGCAGCGGGCGGGCCGCGTCGAGTTCCGCCTCGGCGGCCGCCTCGAACGCGGCGGGGGTGGCCGGGCCGCCGTGCACCGACCGCTCCGCCACCCGGGCCCGCCAGGGGTGTGAGGCCACCGCGCCGAGAGCGATCCGCACCTCGCCGACCCGGCCGGCGTCGACGGCCAGCAGCGCGGCGACCGAGCCGACCGCGAACGCGTACGACGCCCGCTCCCTGACCTTGCGGTAACCGGACCGGCCGGCGACCGGTGGCGGCAGCAGGACGCCGGTGATCAGGGCGCCGTCGCTGACGGTGAGTTCCCGGTCGGGTCGGTCGCCGACCGGGCGGTAGAAGTCGTCGAGCGGCACCTCGCGCGGCCCGGCCAGGTCCTGGACCAGCACCCGGGCGTCCAGCGCGGCCAGGGCGACCGCCAGGTCCGACGGATGGGTCGCGACACAGTGGTCGGAGGCGCCGAGGATGGCGTGGTTGTGATGCAGGCCCTCGACGGCCGGGCAGCCGGAGCCGGGCAACCGCTTGTTGCACGGTTTGCTCGGGTCGGTGAAATAGCCGCAGCGGGTGCGCTGCACCAGGTTGCCGCCGGTGGTCGCCACGTTGCGCAACTGGCCCGACGCGCCCGCCAGCACCGCCTCGCTGAGCATCGGATAGCGGTGCCGGACCAGCGGGTGCGCGGCCAGGTCGCTGTTGCGCACCTGGGCGCCGATCAGCAGGCCGCCGGCCTCGTCCTCGGTGACCTCGTCGAGCGGCAGGCCGGTGACGTCGACCAGCAGGTCGGGGCGCTCGACGCCGAGCTTCATCAGGTCGACCAGGTTCGTGCCGCCCCCGAGGTAGCGGGCGCCCGGGTTGTCGGCGACCAGCGCGACGGCGCTGTCGACGTCGTGGGCCCGGGTGTAGGCGAACTCCCGCACCGTCAGTCGCCCCCCGCGACCTCGCGGATCGCCGCGACGATGTTGGCGTACGCGCCGCACCGGCAGATGTTGCCGGCCATCCGCTCGCGGATCTCCGCGTCGTCGAGGTGCCCGACGCCGTCGCTGACCGCGCTGGGCCAGCCTGCCGCGAGCTCGTCGAGCATGCCGATCGCCGAGCAGATCTGGCCCGGGGTGCAGTAGCCGCACTGGAACGCGTCGTGCGCGATGAACGCCGCCTGCATCGGGTGCGGTTCGTCGTCGGCCAGCCCCTCCACCGTGGTCACCTCGCGGCCGTCGACGGCGACGGCCAGCAGCAGGCAGGAGTTGACGCGGCGGCCGTCGAGCAGCACCGTGCACGCGCCGCACTGGCCGTGGTCGCAGCCCTTCTTGGTGCCGGTCCGGTCGAGCCGGTCGCGGAGCAGGTCGAGCAGCGTGGTGCGGTTGTCGACCGCGAGCACCGCCGGCGCCCCGTTGACCATGAGGCGCACGGTGGTGCCGAGCTGCGGAACAGTCATGACATGTCTGACGCTAGCTCAATGGCAAGCACCTGTTCCGCTGTCCGCAAAGGTCTTGCCCGCCTGGGGCACGAACTGCCAGTCGTACGAGTTGGTGTGCAAGGTGAACGTGAGGACGCCGAACGTGTCGCTGTTGCGGGCCTGGCTGTTGGGCTGGATCGTGCCGAAGCCGTAGTGGTCGGCGCCGCGCGTGGTTGGCGCCGGAGGTGAACAGCGGGTGGTGCCAGTAGGCCAGCGTGCACGGCCGGGCGTTGGCGGCCAGATCGTTGCGCAACCAGGTCACCTGGGCCGCGGTCGCGGTCATGCTGATGTTGGAGTTGAGCGAGACGATGTGCCAGTTGCCGATGTTGTAGGAGTAGTAGCCCTGCCCGGACGGGCCGGCCTGCGAGCCGAAGTAGCCGTAGTAACCGCTGGCGCCCGAGGTGTTGTAGTCGTGGTTGCCCGGTGCCGGGCGGGTCCGCGACTTGAAGGCGCCCCAGGCCGGCATCTCGTGTTGGTGTCCATGGTGGACACGGACGGGCCGCGCACCGTGTCGCCGGGTGAGTGCGTCCGCGCGTACGCCGCCGGCGGCACCGGGGTCTGCCTGCGACAGGCGACGCCGTGGGCGCGACGACCAACGCCGACGGCAGCGGCGCACCCGCGCTGCTGGTACCCGGCGCGGAGTCGCCCGCCGCGTTAGGCGTGGCGGGCGGCGCGAGCGGGTAAGGACACCTGCCATGCGTCACGTTCTGCTGCGATTGCTGCTCCCCCTCGTCGCGCTCTACGCGCTGATGGTCGCGTTCGGCCTGTTCGTGACCAAGGTCGCCGACAACTGGTGGCCGCTGACCGTGGAAGACAAGGCCAACGAGTCGCTCGAGGCGGCCCGATCCGGCCCACTGACCGCGGCGTCGCAGGTGTTCAGCACGATCGCCGACACCTGGTCGGTGATTGCCGTCTGCACGCTGGCCGTGCTGATCCTGCTGGTCACCCGCCGCCCGTGGCGCGAGCCCATCTTCCTCGCCTCGGCGGTCGCGGCACAGGCCCTGGTCTTCCTGTGCACGACGCTGGCGATCGACCGGCACCGCCCGGAGGTCGCGCACATGGACGCCTCGCCGCCCACGTCGAGCTTCCCGTCGGGCCACACGTCGGCCGCGGCCACGCTCTATTGCGGGCTGGCGCTGCTCTTCGCGCTGCGGGCGACCGACCGGCGTTGGGAGACGCTGGTCTGGACCGTCTTCGTGCTGATCCCGGTCGGTGTCGCGCTGACCCGCCTCTACCGCGGCATGCACCACCCGACCGACGTGCTCGCGTCGTTCTTCAACGCGGCCGCCTGCCTGACCATCATGTATCACGGCGTGCTCCGCTGGCGCGGCGCTCCGCCGCCCCGCCCGGAGCAGGAGCGCCCGGCCGTCGCGCTGTCCCGCCACCACTCCTGACGGCCCGCCGGCGCTCGGTGAGCCGCCGGGCCTTGGCCCGGGCGCCGCAGTCGGCCATCGCGCACCAGCGCCGCGAGTGGTTGCGGCTGTGGTCGAGGAACAACCAGCCACAGCCGCCTTCGGCCAGCGGGCACTCGCTCAGGGCCGCGCGGTCGAGGGTGGTCAGCAGGTCGGCGGCCGCGAGCACCAGGCGGTCGGTGATCAGCGTGGCGTCGCCGCGGGCCACGACCTCGACCGGCGCTTTCGCGGGCACGAGCTCGGCCCGGCCCAGCGCGTCGCGCCACCAACCCAGCAGCGGGTCGGCGCTCGCGCCGCGGCGGAGCACGCCGTAGACCATCTCGCGGAGGTCGCGGACGGCGTCCAGGGCTCGATCGCCTTTGCCCGGGTCCGCCGACCACGCCGCGCCCACCCGGGCGGCCTCCGCGGCGTCGACGACGCCGGCCCGCCCGGCCCAGACCAACAGATTGTGCGGCGAGACCAGGTGGTCTCGCTCGGGCGGCTCTTCGCCGCGCGGCTCCACTGTGTTGACCAGGTCCAGCACCGGGTGACCGGCGACCAGCGGCAGATCGGTGATGCCTTCTGCGACCATGTTCGATATGCTACCACCGTTCGAGTCTACGGTGGCGACGCATAGGAGGAACGATGGCACCGCAGCTCTCCCCCGCCCGTGCCACGGCCGCCCTGGTCGCACTCTCCCTGGCCGCGTTCGCCTACGTGACCACCGAGCTGGTGCCGATCGGCCTGCTCACGCTCATCGCGCCCGACCTGGGCCGGTCCAGATCCGCGGTCGGGCTGCTGGTCACCGGCTACGCGTTCGTCGTGGTCGTCGCCTCGCTGCCGTTGACCTACCTGACCAAGCGGGTCCCCCGCCGCCGCCTGCTGACCGCGACGTTCGCGATCTTCGTCCTGGCCACCGCCCTGGCGGCGCTGGCACACAGCTACTGGGTGCTGGCCGGAGCCCGGCTCGCGGCCGCGGCCACCCAGGCGATGTTCTGGTCGGTGGTCGGGTCCACTGTGACCGGTCTGTTCCCGGCCGAGGTCCGGGGGCGCATCGTGGCCCGCTTCTCCGTCGGCCCCGCGCTGGCGCCGGTGCTCGGCGTGCCGCTGGCCACCTGGATCGGCCAGCAGGCGGGCTGGCGCACCGCGTTCGCCGTGCTGGCCGCGGTCGGCCTGGTCACCGGCGCGGTGGTCACCACGCTGCTCCCCTCGTTCCCCCCGGCCGACGGCGGCGCCGCCCGGGGCACCACGCCGGACGCGGCGCGCTACCGCACGCTGCTGGTGATCACCGCCGTCGGCATCACCGGATTCTTCACCGCCCAGACCTACATCACGCCGTTCCTGCTCGACGTCAGCGGCTTCGCATCGGCCGCGCTGTCGGTGCTGCTTTTGGTCTCCGGCGTCGCCGGCGTGTTCGGCACGATGCTCGTCGGCCGGTTCATCGACAGCCGGCCGGTGGTCGCGATGGCGACGCCGCTCACGCTGGTCGGCAGCAGCCTCCTGCTGTTGTACGCCTTCGGCCCGGTCAAGCCGGTCACGGTGGTGCTGCTGGCGCTCGCCGGCCTCGCGTTCAGCGCGCTGGCGGCCGCGGTGCAGGGCCGCACGCTGCAGTTGGCGCCCGGCAACACCGACCTGGCCTCGGCCGGCGTCGGTTCGGCCTTCAACGCCGGCATCGCCAGCGGCTCCCTGCTCGGTGGCACCCTGCTCCCGGCGGCCGGCACCCGGCCGCTGCCGCTGGTCGGCGGCCTGCTGGTGCTGACCGCCCTGGCGGTCGCCCTGCTCGACGCCCACCAGGCCCGCCGCCGCACACTCCCGCCGGTGGCCGCACCGCGCGCGGAGGTCGTCGCGGAGGTGATCGGTGGGCATGGCAGGCTGTGACGATGACACGACGACCACTGCTGCTCGTTGACGCGCCGAGCCTCTACTTCCGGGCCTTTTTCGGCATCCCGGAGTCGGCGGCCCGCGCGCCCGACGGCAGCGCGGTCAACGCGGTCCGTGGCTTCCTCGACATGGTCGCCCAGCTCATCCGCACCCGCCGCCCCGACCGCCTGGTCTGCGCCCTCGACTATGACTGGCGCCCGGCGTGGCGGGTCAAGCTGATCCCGTCCTACAAGGCCCATCGCCTGGCGCCCGGCGGTGGCCCGTCAACGGAGGTCGTGCCGGAGAGCCTGGAGGCCCAGGTCCCGCTGATCCTGGAGGTGCTGGCCGCGGTGGGCATCCCGGCGATCGGCGCGAAGAACTACGAGGCCGACGACGTGCTCGGCACGCTGGCCACGACCCAGCCCGGCCCGGTCGAGGTGGCCTCCGGCGACCGCGACCTGTTCCAGCTCATCGACGACGACAAGCCGGTCCGCCTGCTCTACTGCGGACGCGGCGTCGGCAAGCTCGAAGACTGCGACAACGCGGCGGTCCAGGCGAAATACGGCGTCCCGGCGGCCGGCTACGCCGACTTCGCGGCGCTGCGCGGCGACCCGAGCGACGGCCTGCCGGGCGTATCCGGCGTGGGCGAGAAGACGGCCGCCCGCCTGGTCTCCCGCTACGGCACGCTCGACGCGATGCTGACGGCGCTGGACGACCCGAAGGCCGGCTTCGCACCGGGCCTGCGCGGCAAACTCGACGCCGCAAGGGATTACCTGGCGGTCGCACCGACGGTGGTCAAGGTGGCCCGCGACGTGGCGCTGCCCGACCTCGACCCCGCCCTGCCGCCCGCACCGGCGGACGGCGACGAACTCCTGGCCCTGGCCGAGAAATGGAACCTGGCCGGCCCCTGCCGCCGCCTGGTCGACGCCATCAGCAACGCCGGCTGACGCCATTCACCAGCCGCACGCCAGCAGGCAAGTGGGTCCGCTGGCCCCCACATGCTTTGGCATGTACCAACATGCGAAAACATGTGCCCGAACAGAGAGAATGCCCAGGCGGCCCAGCCGGGGCGTTCCTAGGCGTTGATGTAGGCGAGCACGCCCCGGTTGATAGCGCCGATGGCCTGCCGCGCGGTCGAGCGCACCGTCGTGGACGCGCCGCCCGCATCGGCGATCTGCCCCAGCAGGTCGACAACCTGCCGCGCCCACCGGACGAAGTCACCGGCGGGCATATCCCCGTCGAGGTTGTGGCCGCTGGCCAACACCTTGGCCAACGCCTCACCCCGGGCCCACCGCACGATCGGCCAGACGAACCCGAGGTCGGGCTCCCGCGTGCGGTCGACCCCGTTGGCGGCCTCGTCGGCTTCGATCTCGACCCACGTCTTCATGGTCTCGTCGATCGCCTCGGTGATCGGCCCGCGCGGCACCGACGCCCGCTCGTCGCCTTCCCGCCGCGCCTCGTAGAGCACGACGGACACCGCCCCGGCCAGTTCGTCGGGCGTCAGCGCGTCCCACACCCCACGCCGCAGGCATTCCGCGACAAGCAGGTCGGCCTCGGACCAGATGCGGGAGAGCATCCGCCCGTTCTCGGTGACCTCGCCGTTCTCGCTGAGATAACCCCGGGCCGTCAGCAGCGCGCACACCCGGTCGAACGTCCGGGCCAGCGACCCGGTCCGCGACGACACCCGCTTGCGCAGTTCTTCCGTGTCCAGCAGCAGCCGACGCCGCCGCTCCGCCCAGCGGGCGTGCTCCTCCCGGTCAGGGCAGGCATGGCACGGATGCTTGCGCAGCTTGTCGCGCAATTCGACCAGGTGCGCGTCCTCACCGGTGCCGCGGGACCGGCGGCCCCGCCGGCTGTGCCGGTCGAGCCCCGTCCCGGTGATGTCGGCGGCCAGATCCCGCCGCGCCGACGGGTTGCGGTGGTTGAAGTGCTTGGGCACCCGGATCCGGGCCAGCACCTCGGCCGGCGTCGTGAAGTCGGCCGACGTCACCCGCCCGGCCCACCGGTCCTGGGTGAGCACCAGCGGCCGCGGGTCGCCGAACCCGCCCGTGCCCGGGTCGAGCACCACGGCCAGCCCGGCGCGCCGCCCCGACGGCACCCGGATCACGTCGCCGATCCGCAGGCGCTCCAGCGCCGACACCGCCTGGGCGCGGCGCTGGGTCTGGCCCTGCCGGGCCAGCGCCCGCTCGCGCTCGCCGATCTGCATCCGCAGGTCGAAGTATTCGTCGAAGTCGCCGTGGCTGCAGGTGACCTCTTCGCCGTACTGGGCGATGGTCTCCTCGTTGCGCTGCACCTGCTTGGCCAGCCCGACCACCGACCGGTCGGCCTGGAACTGCGCGAACGACGCCTCCAGCAGTGACCGGGCGCGCTCGGCGCCGACGGTGCCGACCAGGTTGACGGCCATGTTGTAGGAGGGCCGGAAGCTGGACCGCAGCGGGTAGGTGCGCGTCGACGCGAGGCCGGCCACGTGTCGCGGGTCGACCTCCGGCGTCCAGACCACGACCGCGTGGCCCTCGATGTCGATGCCGCGTCGGCCGGCGCGGCCGGTCAGCTGGGTGTATTCGCCCGGCGTGAGGTCGACGTGTGCCTCGCCGTTGAACTTGACCAGCCGCTCGAGCACCACGCAACGGGCCGGCATGTTGATGCCCAGCGCCAGCGTCTCGGTCGCGAACACGGCCTTGACCAGGCCGCGGACGAAGAGTTCCTCGACGACCTCTTTGAAGGCCGGCAGCATGCCGGCGTGGTGTGCGGCCAGGCCGCGCTCCAGGCCGTCGAGCCACTCCCAGTAGCCCAGCACCGACAGGTCTTCGCCGGGGATCGCGGTGATCCGCTCCTCGGCGATGCGGCGGATCTCGAGCCGCTCGTCGGGGCTGGTCAGTCGCAGCCCGGCGGCCAGGCACTGCTGGACGGCGGCGTCGCAGCCGGCCCGGCTGAAGATGAACATGATCGCCGGCAGCAGGTTCTCCCGGTCGAGCCGCTCGACCACCTCGGCCCGCAGCGGACCCTTCCAGCGCGGCGACCGGCCGCCCCGGCTGCCTCCGAACGTGTCGCGGCCCATCTCGAGCCGGCGCAGCATCTCGCGCGAGTAGCGCAGCAACTCGGGATGCACGTCGTGCTTGCGGGCCGCGGCCGCGTCGTGGAACAGGTCGAACATCCGGCGGCCGACCAGCATGTGCTGCCAGAGCGGGACCGGCCGGTGCTCGCTGACCACCACGTCGGTGTGGCCGCGGACGGTGACCAGCCAGTCGGCGAACTCCTCGGCGTTGGAGACGGTGGCCGAGAGTGAGACCAATGTCACCGAAGCCGGCAGATGGATGATCACTTCTTCCCACACGGCGCCGCGGAAGCGGTCGGCCAGGTAGTGCACCTCGTCCATCACGACATAGGCCAGGCCGGTGAGGGTGGTGGAGCCCGCGTACAACATGTTGCGGAGCACCTCGGTGGTCATCACCACCACGGGCGCGTCGCCGTTGATCGCGTTGTCGCCGGTCAGCAGGCCGACGTTCGCCGCGCCGTGCCGCTCGACCAGGTCGTGGTATTTCTGGTTGGACAGCGCCTTGATCGGCGTGGTGTAGAAGCACTTCTTGGGCGGCGTGTCCGGTTCGCCGCTCCCCTTGGCCAGGGCCAGGTGCACGGCGAACTCGCCGACGACGGTCTTGCCGGCGCCGGTCGGGGCGCACACCAGCACACCGCTGCCGCGCTCCAGGGCCTCGCAGGCTTCCCGCTGGAAGTCGTCGAGGTCGAAGCCGAGACCGAGGGCGAATTCTTCGAGGGCCGGGAAGGCGCTGGCCCTGGCGGCCCGGCGGCGCGCGGCGGAGTAGCGCTCGGCAGGGCTCGACATGTATCCAAGATTACGGCGTGCACGCCGCGCCGACGCGGTAGGCCGTGCGGGACCCGCCAGGTAGGTCGTAGGTAAGGTCCACGGCGTGCCATTGCCAGAACATGTGGAGCCGCCCAGTCCACGTGCGCCCGACGGTCCGGCCCACCCGGGTCGCTACCCCGTGGAGGCGGTGCTCTTCGACTTCCACGGCACGCTGGCCCAGGTGGAGGACCCGGTCGCGTGGGTCGCCGCCGCCGCCGTGGCCTGCGGTGCCACCCTCGACCGGGGCAAGGCCACGGTGCTGGCCGACCGCCTGGTCACCGCCGGCCGGGCCGGTGGGCCGTTGCCGCACCGGGTGCCGGTGCACCTGGCCGAGGTGTGGGCCGACCGGGATCTCTACCCGCACGCCCACCGGGCCGCCTACGTGGGCCTGGCGGAGACGGTCAGCACCGACATCGAGGGTCTGGCCGACGCGCTCTACGACCGGTTGCTCGGCGCCGACGGCTGGCTTCCCTACGCCGACACCGCCGAGTCGCTGAAGGCGCTGCGGGCCAGCGGGGTGCCGGTGGCCGTGGTCAGCAACATCGGATTCGACATCCGCCCGCACTTCGAGGCATGGGGGCTGGCCGATCTCGTCGACGCGTTCGTGCTCTCCTACGAGGTGGGCCGCTGCAAGCCCGACCCGGCGATCTTCCTGCGGGCCTGCGGCGCGCTCGGCGTCGACCCGGAGCGGGCGCTGATGGTGGGCGACACCCCGGCCGACGCGGGTGCCGTGCGCGCCGGGCTGGCCGCCCTGGTGCTCCCGGCCGGCGACCCCGGCGCGGTCAACGGCCTGGCCGCCGCGGTCGCCCTCACCCGGTCGTAGCCCGCAACACCCGCAGCGCCGCCGGTACGCACTCCACCCGCACCGGCAGGGCCGCGACGCGCTCGCCGTCGGCGTACCCGATGATGCCCTCGGCCTCGATCTCGACGCGGGCGGCGCGGTAGGTGCTGACGGCGGGATGGGTCACGTGGGTGCCCGCGTAGATCCGCGGCTTGACCCGCACCAGCGTGGCGCGACTGATCGGCCCGGCCACGGTGAGGTCGAGCAGGCCGTCGGCCGGGTCGGCGTCGGGGCTGATCCGCATGCCGCCGCCGTAGCTGCCGGCGTTGGCCAGGGCGACCAGCACCGCGTCGAGCTCGTTGACCACGCCGTCGAGGGTGATCCGGTAGTGCCGTGCCCGCAGCCTGGCCAGTTCCACCATGATCGCGAGGTCGTAGCGGACCGGGCCGCGCGGCCAGCGCATCCGGTTGCCGCGCTCGTTGACGGCCGCGTCGAAGCCGGCGGCGAGCACACCGCCGAACCAGCGGGTCGTGCCGTCGCCGGCCGTGAGCCGGGCCAGGTCGACGTCGACTCCGCCGCCCTCCTTCTGGACGGCCGCGACGATCTTCGAGAGGGCGGCAAGCGGTTCGGCGGTGAAGCCGGTCGCGACGGCGAAGTCGTTGCCGGTGCCGGCCGGCACGATGCCGAGCGGCACGCCGGAGCCGGCGAGCGCCTGCAACGCCAGGTGGACGGTGCCGTCGCCGCCGACCGCCACGAGCGCGCCGGCGCCTCCCGCGACCGCCGCCTGACACGCGGCGCGCGCCTCATCCGGGGTGCGGGCGTCGAGCAGGTCGACGGGCCGGCCGGTGCCGCGCAACCGGTCGAGCACGACGGGCAGCAGCCCCCGGTGCCGGCCGCGTCCCGCGGTGGGGTTGGCCAGCACCGACAGCGCCCCATCGATCTTCACGGCGGCACCCTACACGCAGGTGGGGCGCCTGTGGATCATCCAGATCAGGTGATGTCGTCGTCGAAGCGGCGGTCGATCGGGAGCGGCGCCGCCACCGGGGCGATCGGCTCGATCGGTGCGCCCGCGGCGACCGGCTCACGGTCGTCTTCGAGCTGCGAGATCTCGTCGTCGTCGAGGTCGGCGTAGATCTCCTTGCCCCGCCCGCGCCGCCGGTCGTTGACGAACGCGATGGCGACCGCACCGAAGTAGAGCGCGCTCAGGCAGGCGCCGAGCGCGGTCATGCCGAACGGGTCGGGCGTCGGCGTCACGACGGCGGAGAACAGGAAGAACACGAAGACCGCGACCCGCCACCAGCCGAGCAGCCGCTTCGCGCTGGCCACGCCGACGAAGTTGAGCATCAGCACGATGAGCGGGAACTCGAACGCCACGCCGAAGATGAGCAGCATGTTGGTGACGAACGAGATGTAGCGGGTGACCTCGAGCTGGGTCTCCACGCCGGTGACACCGGACTGCAGCAGGAAGTGCAGGCCCTTGGAGACCACGAAGTAGGCCAGCACGGCGCCCGCGGCGAACAGCGGCGCCGCCAGCGCGACGAAGAAGTAGGCGTATTTGCGCTCGTGGCGGTGCAGCCCGGGCGCGATGAACGCCCAGAGCTGGTAGAGCCACACCGGCGACGCGACGATCAGGCCGATCCACAGCGACAGCTTGAGCTTGAGCAGGAAGCCGTCGGCCGCACCGAGCTGGAGGAACTTGACGTCTTCGCAGCGGATTTCCGGGAACTGCGCGCAGTAGGGCTGCTTGAGGATGCCGAAGACGAAGTCTGCGAGCAGATAGCCGATGACGAGGCCGACCAGCAGCGCGACCGACGCCTTGAACAGCCGGTTGCGCAGCTCGCGGATGTGCTCGATGAGCGTCATCGAGCCGTCGGACGCCCGCTGGAAGTCGGTCGGCCCCTTGCGGCGCAGGGAGATGGCGGCCATGACCGGAGGAGGTCTTCCCTCGTCAGATCACGTCGCGCGAGCGCTGCACCGGGTCGACGACCGGCGGCGGCGAGGCCTGCACGGGGGGAAGCGGCTGGCGACCGGCCTGCGCGTCGGCCTTCTCGGCGAGGTCGTCGTCGCTCTTGCCGTCGTCGACCAGGCCCTTCGTCTCCGCCTTGATGATGCGCAGGGAACGGCCGAGAGAGCGGGCCGCGTCAGGAAGCCGCTTCGCGCCGAAGAGCAGAACCAGCAGAACCACGAGTACGGCGATATGCCACGGCCTGACGGCGCCCATGGTGACTCCAAAGTCGATCAGCTAACGGGGTGACGAGCCCATCCTACGGGTGACACGCCCCGATGCCACTGCCCGGTGGACCTCAATAGCCGGTGAAGAGTGGTCGACTTCCGGGCCTACGCCGACAATTCGGGTCTTATGCGCGACCGCGGGCGGCCTTGATGACCGCGATGCGTTCCTGCGCGACCACGGTCTGTTGTCGCACCGACTCGGCCCGCTGCTGCAGTAGCGCCAGCTCGTCGCCGAGGGCCTGGGCCCGGATCTGCCGGTCTTCGAGGCGGCGCAGCGCGCGGGCCAGCTCGGGCAGGCGGGCGAGCACCGGGCGGGCGGCGAGGGCCAGAATCAGCAGGCCGAGCACCGCAGCGCCGATAACGATCCAGAGCACCACGGCCGACAGCTTAGAGCGTTTCGCCGACCGGTGCCGCGTACGCGTCGAGTGCCGCCGTGGCGGCGCCCCGCACCCGCTCGACCAGTTCCGGTGGGGACACGGCCGTCGCGTCGGGGCCGAGACCGAGCACGAAGCGCTGTGCCCAGGCCAGGTCGGTGACCCGCAGCGAGACCACCCACTCGTCGGGCTCGGCCGGGTCGGGGCGCACGTCTTCGCACGGGTAGTACTCGGTGATCCACCGGCCGCCGCGGCCGACCTTGAGGGTGACCAGCGGCAGCTCGGCGCCGGGCGTGAAGACGCCGTCGCTGACGTCATGCAGCTCGGCCGTGTGCGGCGGCGTGGCCGGCTCGTCGAGCTCGACCAGCGCGTCGATCCGGTCGGCCCGGAACAGCCGGACCGCCTCGACCCGGCGGCACCACGCCTCGACGTAGGCCCGGCCCTCGACCATCAGCAGCCGGATCGGGTCGATCACGCGCTCGGTGGTCTGGTCGCGGGTCTGCGCGTAGTAGGTGATCCGCAGGGCCCGGCCCCGCTCGACCGCGCCGCGCAGCGTGGCCAGCCGGTCGTCGCTGCCCGGCATCCGCACCGCGACCGGCGCGTCGGCCAGGTCGCCGGCGGCATTCTCGATCTTGGCGAGGGCCCGCTCGATCGCGTCGCGGTTGGCCATCCCCGGGGTCTCGGCCAGCATCCGCAGCGCGACCACCAGCGCGAGCGCCTCGTCGGGGGTCAACCGCAGCGGCCGGTCGATGCCGGCGTCGTAGGTGATCGTCACCCGGTCGCCGTCGAACGCCATGTCGATCAGGTCGCCCGGGCCGTAGCCGGGCAGGCCGCAGACCCAGAGCAGCTCCAGGTCTTCGCGCAGCTGCCGCTCGGTGACGCCCAGGTCGGCGGCGGCCTGGGCGACCTCGATGCCGGGCCGGGCGAGCAGGTAGGGCACCAGGTTGAGCAGCCGGCCGAGCCGGTCGGCACTGGGCCGCACCGCCCCGCCGCGCCCGAAGGGGACGGTCATGCGAGCACCGGGGTCTCGTGTCGGGCCGCCGTCTCCTTGAGCCGCTGGATCACCGCTTCACGCACCTCGGGCGGCTCGACCACCCGCACGTCGGGGCCGTAGCCGACGAGCTGGGTGGCGATGAAGTCGACGTCGGCGTAGCGCAGCACGACCGTGTCAACCTCGGCGCCGGGAATGGTCTCCTGCGCCCAGCGCCGCAGCCCCGCCGCCCGCCCCTTGCGGACCAGCACGGTGGTGCGGCCGGTGCGCTCGATCGGCCCGCTGAACCGGGCGACGTAGCTGATCAGGTCGAGGTCGCGGGGCGGCTGGTAGGCGCCCGGCCGGCCGGTGACCCGGACCGCGCCGACCACGCGGGAGAGCCGGAAGCAGCGTGGTGCGTCGCGGTCGAGGTCGTGCCCGACCACGTACCACCGGCCCCGCCAGCACACCACGCCCCACGGCTGGAGCCGGCGGCTGGTCGGGCCGTCCTGCTCGGGAACCCGGTAGTCGAACGCCACCGTGCGCCGGTCACGGGCCGCCGCGGTCAGCGGCGCGAACGTGGGGTCGACCCGGACGATGGGCTCGACGCCGAGGGTCGCCTGCGGGTCGACGTCGACGCCGGCGGCACGCAGCTTGGCCAACCCCGACGACGCCGCGGCGGCCAGGCCGGCGTGTTGCCAGAGCCGGCCGGCGATGCCCACGGCGGCGGCCTCGTCGGGCGCCAGCGGGATGTCGGGCAGCGCGTAGTCGCGCCGGGCGATGCGGTAGCCGGGCTCGGTGTCGAAGGCGCTCGCGGCGCCGGTTTCCAAGGGGACGCCCAGCTCGCGCAGCTCGGACTTGTCGCGCTCGAACTTGCGCTGGAAGGCCTCGTGGTCCTTGGGATCCTCGGGGTCGTGCTCGTAGCCGGGAACGGTCGCGGCGATCTGCGCGGCGGTGAGGAACCGTCGCGTGGACAGCAGGCAGATCACCAGGTTGACCAGGCGCTCGGTGCGGGTCCGCGACACTCCCAAGACGCTAGCAGTGTTGGTACGCGTGTGCGCACACCCGTGCGGGGCATAGCCTTGCGTTCGTGACCTCGGAGCACCCGGACCGGCCGTCAGACCTCGACGACGACGTGGATCTGGAGGGCGAGCCCGAGGTACGCCACGCCGCGATCCCCGACCAGGACGACGAGCCGCCGGAATCCGTGCTCACCGTGATCATCGCCGGCCTGGCCAACCTGGCCATCGCGGTCGCGAAGTTCGTCGCGGGATTGCTCACCGGGTCGGCGTCGCTGCTGTCCGAGGCGGCCCACTCGGTCGCCGACACCACCACCGAGGGGCTGCTCTACACGGCGTTGCGGCGCGGCGCGAAGGACCCCGACGACCGGCACCCGTTCGGCTACGGCAAGGAGAGCTACGTCTGGGCGTTCCTGGCCGCCCTGTTCACCTTCGTCGCCGGTGCCGGGTTCTCCATCTACCACGGCATCGAGACGATCCGGAACGGTGAAGACATCGGCGACTTCCTGGTCGGCTACATCGTGCTGATCGTCTCGGCGGTCCTGGAGGGCATCTCCTTCTTCCGGGCGCTGCGCCAGGTCCGCGGCGAGGCGACCCGCTGGCGCACCTCCCCGGCCCGGTTCCTGCGGGCGACCCCGGACACCGCCGTCAAGGCGGTCTTCCTGGAGGACAGCGCGGCCCTGGTCGGCCTCGCGCTGGCCGCCGCCGGGCTGGGCCTGACCGAGGCCACCGGGGACTCGGTGTGGGACGGCATCGCGTCGATCGGCATCGGCGTGCTGCTGCTGGTGGTCGCCTTCACGCTGTCGGTCGCCAACGTGTCGCTGCTGGTCGGCCAGTCGGTGCCGCGCCGGCTGCACCAGCGGCTGCGCCGCGAGCTGTCCGGCGTGCCCACCGTCGAACGGATCGACCAGTTGCTGACCATGCAACTCGGCCCCGACGACGTCCTGGTCGCCGCCAAGGTCGACTTCGACGACGCCGCCAGCGGCGCCGACATCGAGGCCGCCGCCGACGAGGCCGAACGGCGCCTGATCAGCGTCTACCCGTCGATCCGCTACGTGTTCCTCGACCCGACCCGGCGCCGCTCGGGACGCGACCGGCCCGACCGGTAGCCTTTCCTGCCATGGTCAGGTGGCGTTCGGGTGTGGTCGCGGAGGTGCGGCGGCGCTGGCGCGGCGCCGTGGAGCTGTCGGTCACCGTCGACGGCGTGGTCACCCGGGCGCTGGCCTACCCCGCCCTGGTCGGCGAGCCCGAGCCCGGCGACCGGGTGCTGCTCAACGTCAACGCCCAGCTGATGGGCCTGGGCACCGGCGGATACGCGCTGGTCGTGGCGCTGCCCGACCGGCTGCCACCCGACCCGCCGGGCACCGGCACCGACCGCGACGGCGGTCACGTGGTCAAGGCCCGCTACACGCCGCTGCAGGCGATCGTGCGGGGTGTCGAGGAACCGTCGTCGCCGCACCACGCCGCGATCGCGGCCGCCGGCACGCTCGGCGGCATGCCGGTGGTCACCGCCGACCTGCACTCGGCCCTGCCGGCGGTGGTCGCCGGCATCCACGCCGACCGGCCGGAGGCCCGGATCGCCTACGTGATGACCGACGGCGGCGCGCTGCCGGCCTGGTTCTCCCGCACCCTCGACGGCCTGCGCGACCGGCTGGCCGGCACCGTCACCGTCGGGCAGGCGTTCGGCGGCGACCTGGAGGCCGTCACCACCCATAGCGGGCTGCTCGCGGCCCGCTACGCGCTGGGCGCCGACATCGCGGTGGTCGCGCAGGGGCCGGGCAACCTCGGCGCGGGGCTGCCCTGGGCGTTCTCCGGTGTCGCGGTCGGCGAGGCGGTCAACGCGGCCGCCGCGCTCGGCGGCCGGGCGGTCGGCGCGCTGCGGATCTCGGCGGCCGACCCGCGGGAACGGCACCAGGGGATCTCCCATCACAGCCTGACCGCGTACGGGCGGGTCGCGCTCGCTCCTTGTGACCTGCCCCTGCCGGACGGCCTGGCGGCGCCGCTCGCCGACCGGGTCGCGGGCCAGATCGCCGACCTGTCGGTGCGGCACCGGATCGTCCGGGTGGCCACCGAGGGCCTCGACGCGGCGCTGCGGGCCTCACCCGTGCCGCTGTCGACAATGGGCCGCGGGCTCGACGCCGACTACGGCTATTTCCTCACGGCGGCCGCCGCCGGCCGGCACGCGGCGGTGCTATCCGTTGAGGAAGATCAGCAACAGCCAGCCGGCCAGCACCGCGACCAGTAGGACCGCCAGCACCCAGGTCGGGACCCGGTAGTCGCCGCGCCGGTTGCGCTCGATCTCCTCGATCACCTTCTGGCGCCGCTTCTGCAACCAGCCCTGCCTGATCACGTCGGGCCGCGTCTCGGGCATGGACAGACCGGACCGCCGGGCGGCCGTGGTGTCGGGCGCGTCGTCGCGCCGCTCGTGGACGGTCATGGTGCCCAGAGACTACCCGGACGCGTCACATGCTCGCGATCAGCCGCTCGACCCTTTCGTCGTAGGCCCGGAACGGGTCCTTGCACAGGACCGTGCGCTGCGCCTGGTCGTTGAGCTTGAGGTGCACCCAGTCGACGGTGAAGTCGCGCCGCTTCTCCTGGGCGTGCCGGATGAACTCGCCGCGCAATCGGGCCCGGGTGGTCTGCGGCGGGGTCTCCTTGGCCTCGAAGATCTCCAGGTCGGTGGCGACCCGGTCGACCTGGCCGCGCTTCTCCATCAGCCCGTAAAGCCCGCGGCCGCGCCGCAGGTCGTGGTAGGCGAGGTCCATCTGGGCGATCCGGGGGTGGGACAGGGGCAGGTCGAACTTGTCCTGGTAGCGCTCGATCAGCCGGAGCTTGGTCACCCAGTCGATCTCGCGCGACACCGGCTCCAGGT
The DNA here is from genome assembly GCF_040676615.1 of Asanoa sp. NPDC049573. Taxonomy (NCBI): domain Bacteria; kingdom Bacillati; phylum Actinomycetota; class Actinomycetes; order Micromonosporales; family Micromonosporaceae; genus Asanoa; species Asanoa sp. NPDC049573. Next base: position 647,689 of record NZ_JBFAPI010000001.1, on the reverse strand, counting down.
CGCCGGTCTCGATCGCCCGGAGCACCCGGCCCCAGAGCTCGACGACCCGCTTGGCGGTCTGGTCGCCGCCCCGGCGCTCGACGAACTCGGTCGCCTTGGCCAGGTATTCCTGCTGGATCTCGAGGCCGCTGATCTCCTTGTTGTTGGCGAGGCGGACCTTGCGGCGGCCGGTCACGTCGTGTGAGACCTCGCGGATCGCCCGGATCGGGTTTTCCAGCGACAGGTCGCGCATCACCACGCCGGCCTCGATCATCCGCAGCACGATGTCGGCCGTGCCGACCTTGAGCAGCGTGGTGACCTCGTTCATGTTGCTGTCGCCGACGATCACGTGCAGCCGGCGGTAGCGCTCGGCGTCGGCGTGCGGCTCGTCGCGGGTGTTGATGATCGGCCGGGAGCGGGTGGTCGCGGAGGAGACGCCCTCCCAGATGTGCTCGGCGCGCTGCGACAGGCAGTAGACCGCGCCGCGGGGGGTCTGCAGCACCTTGCCGGCGCCGCAGATGAGCTGCCGGGTGACCAGGAACGGGATGAGCACGTCGGCCAGCCGGCCGAACTCGCCGTGCCGGGAGACCAGGTAGTTCTCGTGGCAGCCGTAGGAGTTGCCGGCCGAGTCGGTGTTGTTCTTGAAGAGATAGATCTCGCCCGCGATGCCCTCGTCGTGCAGCCGCTTCTCCGCGTCGACCAGCAGCCCCTCGAGAATCCGCTCGCCGGCGCGGTCGTGTGCGACCAGGTCGGCCACCGAGTCGCACTCGGGCGTGGCGTATTCGGGGTGGGACCCGACATCGAGGTAGAGACGCGCGCCGTTGCGCAGGAACACGTTGCTCGATCGGCCCCACGACACCACCCGCCGGAACAGGTAGCGCGCCACCTCGTCCGGGGACAGGCGGCGCTGCCCGCGGTAGGTGCAGGTGACGCCGTACTCGGTCTCGAGCCCGAAGATTCGCCGCTCCATAGCAAGACACTAGCCGGCAAAACCCATCGGTGGTCAGTGCCGCGACGCCCGGTCATCTTCGCGATGGCCGAAAACATTCACGACGTACGTTCGGCGCCCGGTTCGTCGGGTTTTTCTAGCCCAACGAGCGGATGTAGGCCCGGCAGGCCTCGTAGTCCGGCAGCAGCCCGTCGGCCTTGGCCGTCGCCAGCGAGGGCGCCGCGGCGTCGCGCGCCGACAAGATCGGCGTCTCCGTCGGCCACTCGATGGCCAGGTCCGGGTCGAGCGGGTTGACCGTGTGCTCGCCGGTCGGGTTGTAGCCGGTCGAGCAGAGATAGGTCAGCGTCGCGTCGTCGGTCAGCGCGCAGAAGGCGTGGCCGAGGCCCTCCGAGATGTAGACGGCCCGGCGGTCGACGTCGTCGAGGCGGACCGCCTCCCACCGGCCAAACGTCGGCGACCCGACCCGGATGTCGACGATCACGTCGATGCCCGCCCCGCGCGTGACCGTCACGTATTTGGCCTGGCCCGGCGGCACGTCGGCGAAGTGGATGCCGCGCAGCACGCCGCGCTGCGAGGTGGAGATGTTGGACTGGGCCAGCGTCAACGGGTGGCCGACCGTCGCCTCGAAGAGATCCGCCCGGAACAGTTCCAGGAAGGTGCCGCGCTGGTCACCGTGCTGCTGCGGGGTGAACTCGAAGGCGCCCTCGATGCCCAGCTCACGGATCTTCATGCCGCGCCGCCCTCCGCCTTCTCCGCCTCGGCCTTTTCCGCCAGCAGGCTCAACAGGTAGTCACCGTAACCGCTCTTGGTGAGCGGGCCGGCCAGGTCGCGCAGGGTGGCGTCGTCGATCAGCCCGGCGCGCCAGGAGACCTCCTCGACACAGCCGATCTTGAGGCCCTGGCGCTCCTCGATCACGCGTACGTAGTCGGCCGCCTGCATCATCGAGGTGAACGTGCCGGTGTCGAGCCAGGCGGTGCCCCGGTCGAGCACGGTGACGGTCAACTCGCCCCACTCCCGGTAGGCCTCGTTGACCGCGGTGATCTCCAACTCGCCCCGGTCGCTCGGCTTGAGCCCCTTGGCGATCTCCACCACCCGGTTGTCGTAGAAGTAGAGGCCGGGTACGGCGTACCGCGACTTGGGTTTGACCGGCTTCTCCTCGATCGAGAGCACCTTGCCGTCGGCGTCGAACTCGACGACGCCGTATTCGCGGGGATTGGCGACGGGATAGGCGAAGACGCGGCCACCGACCAGCGGGCTGGTGTCGCCGAGCTGACGGCCCAGGCCGACGCCGTGGAAGATGTTGTCGCCGAGGATCAGCGCCACCGACTCGTCGCCGATGAACTCCTCGCCGAGCAGGAACGCCTGGGCGATGCCCTCCGGCCGGGCCTGGGCCTGGTATTCCAGCGTGAGCCCGAACTGGCTGCCGTCACCCAGCAGCCGGCGGAACTGCGCCTGGTCGTCCGGCGTGGTGATGATCAGGATCTCGTCGATCCCGGCCATCACCAGCGTCGAGAGCGGGTAGTAGATCATCGGCTTGTCGAAGATCGGCATGAGCTGCTTCGAGACGGCCATCGTGATCGGCCAGAGTCGCGATCCGGTGCCACCGGCCAGAAGAATCCCTCGCACGGCGGGCAGCCTACTGGGTGGTGCCCGTCGCGTAGACTCCGGAACCCGTGAGGATCCTCGTGACCGGCGGTGCCGGGTTCATCGGTTCGGAATACGTCCGCATGCTGCTGACCCCGGGGTCGGGGCCGGACCTGGCTCCGAGCGCGGTGACGGTGCTCGACAAGTTGACCTACTCGGGCAACCGGGCCAACCTCGCGCCGGTCGTCGCCGACCCGCGGCTGCGCTTCGTCGAGGGCGACATCTGCGACGTCGCGCTGGTCGACGAGGTGGTCCGCGACCACGACGTGATCGTGCATTTCGCGGCCGAGTCCCACGTGGACCGCTCGATCGACGGCGCCGGCGTGTTCGTGACGACCAACGTGCTCGGCACCCAGACGCTGCTCGACGCGGCGCTGCGGCACGGCACGGGCCGGTTCGTGCACGTCTCCACCGACGAGGTCTACGGCTCGATCGACGAGGGCTCCTGGACCGAAGACTGGCCGCTCGCGCCCAACTCGCCCTACTCGGCCTCGAAGGCCGGCTCCGACCTGCTGGCCCTGGCCTACCACCGCACGCACGGCATGGACGTGGTGGTCACCCGCTGCTCCAACAACTACGGGCACTACCAGTTCCCGGAGAAGGTCATCCCGCTGTTCGTGACCAACCTGCTCGACGGCGGCACGGTCCCGCTTTACGGCGACGGCGGCAACATCCGCGACTGGCTGCACGTGCACGACCACTGTGTCGGCATCGCGCTGGTGCAGGACAAGGGCCGGGCCGGCGAGGTCTACCACATCGGCGGCGGCACGGAGCTGACCAACAAGGAGCTGACCGGGCGGCTGCTGTCCGCGTGCGGGGCGTCCTGGGACCAGGTCGTGCCGGTGGCCGACCGCAAGGGGCACGACCGGCGCTACTCGCTGTCGATTGCCAAGATCCAGAGCGAGCTCGGGTACGCGCCGAGCGTCGACCTCGACCGCGGGCTCGCGGCGACCGTGGCCTGGTACAAGGAGAACCGCGCGTGGTGGGAGCCGTTGAAGGCGGCCTCGGCCCGATGACCAAGGTCCTGCTCACCGGCGCCGGCGGCATGCTGGGGTCGGACCTGGTCTCGGTGCTGTCCGCGTCGCCGGCGTTCACGGTGACGGCGGCCCGGCGGGCGGATCTCGACCTGACCGACCCGGCCGCGGTGCGGTCGGCGGTGCCCGGGCACGACGTGGTGATCAACGCCGCGGCGTGGACCGACGTCGACGGGGCCGAGACCGCGGAGGACGCGGCGACCGCGCTGAACGGCACCGCGGTCTCGTCGCTCGCTTCCGCCTGCGCTTCGTCCGGCGCGCGGCTGATCCACGTGTCCACCGATTACGTGCTGGCGGGCTCCGCGTCGTCGCCCTATCCGGAGTCGGCGGTGCCCTCCCCCGTCAACGCCTACGGGCGCAGCAAGCTGGTCGGCGAACGTGCTGTGCTGTCGCTGCTGCCCTCGTCGGGCTATGTGGTCCGCACGGCCTGGCTCTACGGGGAGCACGGCAACAGCTTCCCGGCGACGATGCTGCGGCTGGCCGGCGGGCGGGAGACGCTCGACGTGGTCGACGACCAGCGCGGGCAGCCGACCTGGTCGCTGGCGCTGGCCCGGCAGCTGGTCGCGCTGGCCTCCGCGACCTCGGCGCCGGCGGGCATCTACCACGGCACGGCATCCGGCGAGACGACCTGGTTCGGCTTCGCCCGGGCGGTGTTCGAGCTGTCCGGTCTCGACCCGGCCCGGATCCGGCCGACCACCAGTGCCGCCTTCGTGCGGCCGGCGCCGCGGCCGGCGTACAGCGTGCTGGGTCATGATCGTTGGTCGTCGGCGGGTCTGTCGCCGCTCCCGGACTGGCGGGCGTCGCTTTCCGCCGCGGTGGCGGCGGGTGCGGTCCGTGCTCGCTGAGCACTGGCCGCTGTTCGGCCTGCGGATCCGGGTCGGTGCCGTCGAACTGCGGCTGCCGACGGACGCCGAACTGTCGCTGCTGGCTTCCGTGGCGGCGGCGGGGATCCAGAAGCCCGGCACGCGGACGTTCCTGACGCCGTGGACGGACCTGCCTCCCGCGGAACGGGCGCGGTGGGTCGTGCAGTCGTCCTGGTCGGGCCGCGGCGAGTGGACGCCGGAGCGCTGGTGGCTCGGGTTGGGCGTGTTCGCCGACGGGGTGCCGGTGGGCATGCAGGGCCTGCGGGCGTCGTCGTTCGGCTCGTTGCGCGAGGTCGCCACGTCGTCGTGGCTCGGCCTCGACCACCAGGGCGGCGGCATCGGCACGGCGATGCGGCACGGTGTGCTGCACCTGGCGTTCGAGGGCCTGTCGGCGTCGGACGCCACCACCGCGTCGTTCGTCGATAACCCGGCGCCGCTGGGCGTCTCGCGCAAGCTGGGCTACACCGACGACGGCATCACCCGCGACCTTCTCGATGGTTCGGTGGTGGTTTCCCAGCGGCTCCGGCTGACCCGCGACCGCTGGGCGGCGACCCGGCGGCCACCGGTCGTGATCGAGGGCCTCGCGCCCTGCCTGGAGCTGTTCGGGGCGGTCTAGGCCCGGTGTCGGTCTAGGCCCGGTGTCGGTTCAGGCCCGGTGTCGGCCTAGTCGTTCGGTTTCGGTCGGCGGTCGTAGCCGTGGAACCGGGACCAGTCCCCCGCGTCCCATGCCTCGCGCAGGCCGGGCGTGCTCAGGTCCCAGTCGGGCCGGATGTCGCGGGTCGCGGCGCGCAGGTCGCGCCAGAGGTCGTCGAGCGACGGCCGCCCCCAGAACCAGTAGCCGTTGTAGACACTGTGGACGATCAGCCCCGGCTTGAGCACCAGGGTGTGCGGAATCATCGGGTCGTGCTCGGGGTCGGTGTATTCCTTGATGTCGAGGTCCTGCTGCACCGTGCGCCCCGGGTCCGACAGGAAGGTCCACTGCGCGCCCACCGACGCCCGGAACTCCTGCAGCACGTGGTGCTCGTCGGTGGCGATGGTGGCGACCTGGGTGTAGGCCACGGCGATCTTCGACTGGAACGAGGCCAGGTCGAGGTGCTGCTGGTGCTCCTTCGGGCAGAAATGCCCGCGGGCCAGCGTGAGGATCATCGGATCGTCACCCTGCAGCTCGCTCAGCGACCGCACAGTCTCGGTGTGGTCAGGCAACGCGTAGTCGGGGAACACGCCGCCCGGGATGATGTCACTACGCATGACGAAACTCTCGCAGACCACGACCGCACCCCGCATGGAGACGGCCCGACCGGGCTGTCTCCGGGGTCCCGGCCCGGTCGCCCCCGGCGTGGCCGCCCGCTCGTCGCGGTCTATGGAGGAGACTGCTGGGATGACCGAAGACTTCGACGTGATCGTCATCGGCGCCGGCTCCCCGGGTGAGCACTGTGCGGGCGCCCTGGCTGACGGCGGCCTGCGGGTGGCCCTGGTCGAACGCGAGCTCGTCGGCGGCGAATGCTCCTACTGGGCCTGCATCCCGTCGAAGACGCTCCTGCGCCCCGGCGAGGCCGTGCAGGCCGCCCGCGACGCCGGCGCGACCGCGACGATCGACGTGGCGACGGCGCTGTCCTACCGCGACTTCATGGTCTCCGACTACGACGACACGGGCGCCACCCGCTGGCTCGACACCAAGGGAATCACCCTGCTCCGCGGCAGCGGCAAGCTGGCCGGCACGGGCGCGGTCGAGGTGGCCGGCACCCGCCACACGGCCCGGCACGTGGTCGTGGCCACCGGCGCGTACGCCTTCAAGCCGCCCATCCCCGGCCTGGCCGACCTTCCCGGCGTCTGGACCAACCGCGAGGCGACGGGCATGAAAGAGGTCCCACGCCGCCTCATCGTCCTCGGCGGCGGCCCGGTGGGCGCCGAGATGGCCCAGGTGGTCCGCCGGATGGGCGGCGAGGTCGTCCTCAACGGCCGGTTGCTCGCACGCGAGCCCGGCCCGCTGGGCGAGGCGATGGCCGAGATCCTCCGCCGCGACGGCGTCGAACTGGTGCCCGGCCCACACGCGACCGCGGCCCGCATGGACGGCGACGACTACGTCCTGACCCTGGCCGACGGCAAGGAACTGCGCGGCGACCGCCTGCTGGTGGCGACCGGCCGCCGCCCACGGGTGCGCGACATCGGCCTGGAAACGATCGGCGTGACCGCGGACGAACACGGCATCCCGGTGGACGAACACCTGCGGGTGGCCGACCGCGTCTGGGCGATCGGCGACGTGACCGGCCTATGGCCGTTGACCCACGTAGGCAAGTACCAGGGCGACGTGGTGGCGGCCAACATCCTGGGCGACCCCCGAGAGGCCAACTACACCGCGGTGCCGCGGGTGGTCTACACCGACCCGGCGGTGGGCGCGGTAGGCGCGTCAGAGGCCGAGTTCACGGCGACGGCGAAGCTGTCGGAGGTGGCCAAGACCGCGACCTACACGGAGAAGTACGCGGAGTCCAACGGCTTCCTCACCCTGCTGAGCAACGGCACCACGCTGACGGGCGCGTACGGCGTGGGCCCGGAGGCGGCCGAGTGGCTACAGCAGGCGACGCTGGCGATCCGGGCCCAGATCCCCCTCGACATCCTGCGCGACACGATCCAGCCCTTCCCCACGTTCTCCGAGATCTACGGCGCGGCATTGACGGCGCTCTACGAGCAGCTCCCATCCCGCTAGGGCTCGTCTCGTGGATCAGGCCCGGCCGATGGTCGGCATGATCCACGAGGCAGGCCCCGGCGCCGGCCCGCGGTTCCGACCGTCCGTGGCGTCCGGGTGGCTCGCTCGCGGCCAGGGTGCCCCAGCCGTGGCCGCCGCCCGGTGTGGCCGCCGCCCGATGTGGCCGCCGCCCGGTGCGGCCGCCGCCCGGTGCGGCCGCCGCCCGGTGTGGCCGCCGCCCGGTGTGGCCTGCCAGCGGCTCATCGGCAGCCGAAAGCGGCTACGGGCGACCGACCGGCTCAGGACCGCCTCCCGGGCCGGCACATTCGCTGCTGCCGGGCGGGCAACACGCCCTGAGCATCCTAGGATGACGGCCGCTGTCGAGACGGAGGCGGCCCAGCCGGCACGGGACCAGCAGTGAAACCATGGGGGCCTGCCACGATGCCCTGCAGCCACCGCCGCCGCGGCGGGCAGCCACGACGGTGACGCGGGCAAGGGGCGGGCAGCGCTTGCCAGGGCCGCTGTCGCGGCGGCTGACGGACACTGCACGCCGCGGAAGCTGCCAGCGGCACCCGGCACCCGGCACCCGGCACCCGGCACCCGGCACCGGCACCCGACAGCGGCACTAAGGTCAGCGGTCGCGGCGGGTGACGGAACGGACCATTGCACGCCGCAGGCTCATGCCCCGCAAGCCGCCAGCAGCAGCGGCACCGCTCGCAAGGTCAACGATCGCCGCGCGCGACGGAACGCACCACTGCACGCCGCGCAAGCTCCAACGCATCGCCCGCCCGCAGTAGCGGCGGCAGCAACGCCGAGCCAACCCACGACGGACCGGCAGCGGCGCGACGAAGCGAAAGACCGGCAACCTAAGCCGCCACCCACGCTCCGCGAGCCGGCAACTCCGCCCGCACGCACGACCCACCCCATGCCCACCCCGCAGCCGGCGGCCCGGGGGGTGAAGCGAGGCGCTAGACCAACCCCGCCCGCTACTCCAGGTCGGCAGAACCCGCCGACGAGGTCGGCTTGTCCGGCCCCTTGGCCGGAGGCTTGGCGTTCTCCGTGCCTTCCGCGGCCTTGTCGTCGCCCGACTCGCCGCCGTTGCCGGACGGTTTGGAGGGCGACGGAGCGGCGGCGCCGCCGCCGTTGCCGTTCAGGAGGTCGGTCAGCACCGTGCCGGTCAGGCGGCGGAAGGTGCGGCCACGGCGGGCGCGGTCGAGGATGGCTACCTCGAGTTGGTTGGCCGCGATGGTGCGGGCGGCGCCGCCGTCGCCGCCTACGCTGCTCAGCGCGCGCACCGCGAGCTTGACGGCGTCGGCCAGCGACATGTCGGACTGGTGTGCGCCCTTGAGGACGTTGGCGATGGCCTCGGCCTGGCCGCCCATGGCCATGAAGCCGGGCTCGTCGTTGACCGAGCCGTCGTAGGCCAGGCGGTAGATCTGGTCGTCGGCCGGGGTGAGGCCGACCTCGGCCACGCAGATCTCGACCTCGAACGGCTTCTGCTGGTCGCTGAATATGGCGCCCAGCGTCTGCGCGTAGGCGTTGGCCAGCGCCAGGCCCGTCACGTCGCGGCGGTCGTAGCTCAGGCCGTTGAGGTCGGCCATGCGGACGCCGGCGCGGCGAAGGTTTTCGAACTCGTTGTAGCGGCCGACGGCCGCGAAGCCGATGCGGTCGTAGATCTCGCTGATCTTGTGCAGCGAGCTCGACAGGTTTTCCGCGACGAACAGGACGCCGCCGGTGTAGGTCAGGGCTACCGCGCTGCGGCCGCGGGAGATGCCCTTGCGGGCCAGCTCCGAGCGGTCCCGCATGATCTGGTCGATGTTGGTGTAGAACTGCATCGCCACGGCGGCGGCTCCTAGCGGTGGTCGAGGTCGGACAACAGATCAGCCATCGGGTCTCAGCCGCCCGGGTTTTCCATGCGGGCGGTGACCACCGCGTTGGCGATCGCGGAGGTCTCCTCGTCGGTCAGCCGGTGGGTGCCCTCGGCCGTCGCCGTCATCACCACCGGGAAGATCCGGCGGGTCAGGTCGGGGCCGCCGGTGGCGGTGTCGTCGTCGGCCGCGTCGTAGAGGGCCTCGACCGCGAGCCGGGTCGCGTCGGCGACGCTGAGGCCCGCCCGGAAGCGCTTCTTGAGGGCCGAGTTGGCGAAGATCGAGCCGGAGCCGATCGCGTCGTAGCCGCGCTCCTCGTAAGGGCCGCCGGTGACGTCGTAGCTGAAGATGCGGCCGGCCTTGGCCGGGTCTTTCGCCGACAGGTCGTAGCCGGCGAACAGCGGCACCACCGCGAGGCCCTGCATCGCGGCGCCGAGGTTGCCGCGGATCATCGCGGCCAGCCGGTTGGCCTTGCCGTCGAGCGAGAGCATCGCGCCCTCGATCTTCTCGTAGTGCTCGAGCTCGACCTGGAACAGGCGCATGAGCTCGATGCCGATGCCCGCGGTGCCGGCGATGCCGACCAGCGAGTATTCGTCGGCGGGGTGGACCTTCTCGATGTCACGGCTGGCGATCAGGTTGCCCATCGTGGCGCGGCGGTCGCCGGCCATCACCACGCCGTCGCTCGCGGCGATCGCCACGATCGTGGTCGCGTGGGGAGCGAGCTCGGCGGCGGTGCCGGGCGGCAGGGGCCGGCGGCCGGGCATCAGCTCGGGCGCAACCTGGCTCAGGAACTGCGTGAACGACGAGGTGCCCGCGTTGGTGAACACGTCGGGTAGGCGCCCGGAAGGATCGAATCCCGTTGCCACGTGGTCCCTTTCAGATGTAGGCGCCGCGATCGAGCGGCGCTGGAGCAGACTATCTTGGGCGCGGCGTAGACGCGACGATGCGCGCCATACGCCCCTGACCGCAATGGTTACGGCGCCGCGGGAGAGACCCGCCGCGCCGCACCAAACCGGACTAAAGCCTACTGGCCGCCCTTTTGGACGTACCCCCTCACGAACTCCTCGGCGTTCTCCTCGAGAACCGAGTCGATCTCGTCAAGCAGGTCGTCGACGTCTTCGGTGATCTCCTGTTGCCGTTCGGCCACCTCGGGGTTGGCCTCGGTGGTGACGTCCTCTGTCTCCTGATCGCGGCGGGCCTTGCCCGACTGCGACTGGCCGCCGCTGTCCCGAGTTGCCATGCGTGCCCTCCCTCAACAGGCCTCAACTGTGCCCTGCGAAAAACCTACCTCGCCGGTACGACAAACTGGCCCGCCGCGCGCGATGTTTCGCGCACGGCGGACGGTTCGGGGACAATGCCAGATCCCGATGGGGTACGCACGGCGGCGCGCCGGGGCGTACCAAATAACTGGGGTTAGCCCCCCGTTATGGCTTCGAGGAGGTCCTTGGCACTCGGGCAGCGGTCGAAGAGGGCGCCGACGTGCTTCTTGGTGCCGCGCTCGGGCTCCATCATGGGCACCCGCACGAGCGACTCGCGCCCGACGTCGAAGATCACCGAGTCCCACGACGCGGCGACCACCTCCGACGGATATTGGGCGAGGCAGCGGCCGCGGAAGTAGGCGCGGGTGTCCTCCGGCGGCTCGACCATCGCCGAGCGGGTCTGCTCGTCGGTCAGCAGCGTCTTCATCGAGCCGCGGGCGACCAGCCGGTGGTAGAGGCCCTTCTCCGGGCGCACGTCGCTGTATTGCAGGTCGATGAGCTGGAGCTTGGGCGAGGCCCAGGCGAGCTTCTCGCGCTCGCGGTAGCCCTCGAGCAGGCGCAGCTTGGCCACCCAGTCGAGTTCGTCCTGACACGACATCGGGTCGCGGCCGAGCTTGTCGAGGATGCCCTCCCAGTGGTCGAGCACCTGCACGGTGTCGGCGTCGGCGTCGTTGCCGTAACGGTCGTCGACGAACGCCTTGGCCCGCTCGAAGTAGGCCCACTGGAGGTCGAGCGCCGTCAGCCGGCGGCCGTCGCGCAACCGCATCCGGTGCGTCAGCGTCGTGTCGTGGCTGACCTCTTTGAGCTCGGCCACCGGGTCGGCGATGCCGAGATCGGGTGTGAGCACCTTCTCCTCGATCATCGTCAGCACCAGCGAGGTGGTGCCGACCTTGAGGAAGGTCGAGATCTCCGACAGGTTGGCGTCACCGATGATGACGTGCAGCCGGCGGTATTTGTCGGCGTCGGAGTGCGGCTCGTCACGGGTGTTGATGATCGGCCGCTTGAGCGTCGTCTCCAGACCGACCTCGACCTCGAAGAAGTCGGCGCGCTGGGTGAGCTGGTAGCCCGGCTGCGAACCGTCCTGCCCGATGCCGACGCGGCCGGCGCCGGTGAACACCTGGCGGGTCACGAAGAACGGCGTCAGGTAGGCGACGATGTCGGCGAACGGGGTCTGCCGGCGCATCAGATAGTTTTCGTGGGCGCCGTAGCTCGCACCCTTGTTGTCGGTGTTGTGCTTGTAGAGGTGGATCGGGTGGGTGCCCGGGATCGTCGCCGCCCGCCGGGACGCCTCGGCCATCACCCGCTCGCCGGCCTTGTCCCAACGGACCACGTCCATCGGGTTGGTCACCTCGGGCGTGGAGTATTCGGGGTGCGCGTGGTCGACGTAGAGCCGGGCGCCGTTGGTCAGAATGACGTTGGCGAGCCCGAGATCCTCGTCGGCCAGTGCCTCCGCCGGATCGTAGGCGGCGCCCGAGTAGGTGAAGCCCCGCGCGTCGCGCAGCGGCGATTCCTCTTCGTAGTCCCAGCGCGCCCGACCACCGCGGGTCAGCTCCGGGCGGGCCCCGTAGGCATTGACGACCTGCGACGACGTCACCATCGGGTTGGCACCGGGTTGGCCCGGCACCGAGATCCCGTATTCGACTTCGGTGCCCATGATCCGACGTACCGTCACGTCGCCACCTCGTTCCGCTGCCCCATGACGTCAAAGCGTAGTCCGATTACGCCCCGACCCGCCCCCGGGCCGCATGCGAACTTCCGGCGGAGCTGTCCAGAACAAAGGCAGCGGGGGTACGGAGCGACGGTGGGCCCGGGGCCATCGATCGTGACGATACCGGCCGTAACGTTCTCAGGGGGTGATCTCCTCGATGTCGGAAGGTGGCGGGGACGGCGGGCGCACCGGCTCGCCGAAGCCGGAGAGTCGGAACGTCTGGGTCTCGCCCTTGTCGCCGGTCGTGAGCGTGAGGCGAACCAGGCGGCCCCGGGAGTCGACCTCCGCTTCGAACGGCACGGTGGCGTCGTCATCGACCGATGAGGTGCCGTCGCCCCAGACGTCGCGAACGAGACCCGGATGGCGTGGGCCGGCCCGCCGCTTGTCGATGGTGCCCGCGTAGGTCCGTCGACCGGTCCGCTGGGCCTGGGTCACCCCGTCGAGCCACAGCGTGGGCTGCCACGCCTCGAGGTCGAACGCCGCGTAATAGAGGACCCCGAGTTCCTGGGGTGGGGTCCTGGGCGGCCACTCGAAGTGGTACCACGGCTTGCCGGGGCTCTCGTTGATCGCATAGGCGTCGTGCCGGTGGCGGAACGCGTACAGCTGGTCGCCGTTCCACAGGATCAGCACATCGGCCCGCGCGTCGAGCGCGACAGCCAACTCGGGTTGAGTCTGGTCATCGTCGGCCACCGTCACCCGGAAGGTAGACCTCATGGTGCGGGCCACAGCCTCCTGCACCGCCACGACCGGCTGCTCGGGCAACGGCCCGCTCCCCGAGCCGGGCACCGTGTCGGGCCCGCCCAGCAAGGACAGCAGGACCCACGAGACGAACGTGAGGAGGTAGAGCCGCCACGGGATCGGCTCGGCCACCCGCGCCCGCGCGGCGGATCGACGCATGCCAGCACGGTAACGCTCAGGAGCACCGGCGGAACCGCCCGTTACCCGGCCGGGACCGAAGTGATAACCGCCGTGACGTCACCCCTCGGCAACGCGCCGGGCACGCCGACGGGGCGGTGCCGGTCGGCACCGCCCCGTCAGTGTGTGCCTTGCTACAGGTATTGACCGGTGTTGGAGGCCGTCTCGATGGAGCGGCCGGCCTCGGTGCCCTTGCCGCCGGAGACGAGCGTGCGGATGTAGACGATCCGCTCGCCCTTCTTGCCGGAGATGCGGGCCCAGTCGTCGGGGTTGGTGGTGTTGGGCAGGTCCTCGTTCTCGCGGAACTCGTCGACGCAGGCGTCGAGCAGGTGCTGCAGGCGCATGCCCTTGCGGCCCGAGGCGAGGAACTCCTTGATGGCCATCTTCTTGCCCCGGTCGACGATGTTCTGGATCATCGCGCCGGAGTTGAAGTCCTTGAAGTAGAGGACCTCCTTGTCACCGTTGGCATAGGTGACCTCGAGGAACCTGTTCTCCTCGGACTCCGAGTACATCCGCAGCACGACCGCCTCGATCATCGCCTCGACCGTGGCCTGTGTGTCGCCGCCGTGCTCGGCCAGGTCGTCGCCGTGCAGCGGCAGGCCGGCCAGGATGTATTTGCTGAAGATGTCCTTCGCCGCCTCGGCGTCCGGACGCTCGATCTTGATCTTCACGTCGAGCCGGCCGGGCCGCAGGATCGCAGGGTCGATCATGTCTTCGCGGTTGGACGCGCCGATCACGATGACGTTTTCGAGCCCCTCGACACCGTCGATCTCCGACAGGAGCTGCGGGACGATCGTGTTCTCCACGTCGGAGGAGACGCCGGAGCCGCGGGTGCGGAACACCGAGTCCATCTCGTCGAAGAACACGATCACCGGGGTGCCCTCGCCGGCCTTCTCACGGGCCCGCTGGAACACCAGCCGGATGTGCCGCTCGGTCTCGCCGACGTACTTGTTGAGCAGCTCCGGACCCTTGATGTTGAGGAAGTAGCTGGTGTGCTTCTCCTCACCACGCCGCTCGGCGATCTTCTTCGCCAACGAGTTGGCGACCGCCTTCGCGATCAGGGTCTTGCCGCAACCGGGCGGACCGTAGAGCAGGATGCCCTTCGGCGGCCGCAGCTGGTGCTCGCGGAACAGGTCGGCGTGCAGGAACGGCAGCTCCACCGCGTCGCGGATCGCCTCGATCTGGGTGTGCAGGCCGCCGATGTCCTCATAGCCGACGTCGGGGACCTCCTCCAGGACGAGCTCCTCCACCTCACTCTTCGGGATGCGCTCGTAGGCGTAGGCCGAGCGCGGCTCGATCATGAGCGAGTCGCCGGTGCGCAGCGGTGCGCCGATCAGCGACTCGGCCAGGTGGACGATGCGCTCCTCGTCGGCGTGGGAGATCACCAGGGCGCGGTCACCAGCACCGCCACCCGGGTTTTCCAGGATCTCCTTGAGCATGACGACCTCGCCGACCCGCTCGTAACCGAACGCGTCGACGACGTTGAGCGCGTCGTTGAGCAGAACCTCCTGGCCGCGCTTGAGCTCCTCGGTCTCGATCGAGGGAGACACGGCCACGCGCAGCTTGCGACCACCGGTGAACACGTCCACCGTGCCGTCGTCGTGGCGGGTCAGGAAGACGCCGTAACCGCTGGGCGGTTGCGCCAGCCGGTCGATCTCTTCCTTGAGTGTGACGATCTGGGCCCGCGCCTCTTTGAGAGTCGTGACCAGCCGCTCGTTGTTTTCGGACACTCGGGCCAGCTGCGCCTGCGTTGCCGCGAGCCGCTCCTCGAGCTGACGGACGTGTCGGGGGCTCTCCGTGAGCCTGCGCCGCACCAGAGCGAGTTCCTCTTGAAGGAACGCGACCTGGGTGGAGAGATCGTGGGTCTCCTTCTCCCACCGTGCGGCGCGCGCATCCGCGTCGTCGCTGCGTGCCACGTCCCACCTCCCCGGGGGGCTAAAAACGTTCTGTCATAACACTAACCGCTCCGACGACGATTTAGACCCAGGCAACACCCTCGTCACCGACTCTTGATCTCGTCCGGTTCGGGTTTCCCACCGGCGAGGAGCCATCAAAAACATCGTCGGGTACGGTCGGAACGTACGAACGTAGCGCGTGGGAGGCGAAGTGACGACTCAGACCGAGACTGATCAGTTGCGGGTCTGGGTCGACCAGGACCTGTGCACCGGCGACGGGCTCTGCGTGCAGTACGCGCCCGAGGTCTTCGAGTTCGACATCGACGGGCTGGCCTACGTCAAGGACGCGTCCGGAGAGCTCCAGGTGTCACCTGGTGTCCGGGTTGACGTGCCCGCCCACCTGCGGCTGGACGTGATCGACTCGGCCAAGGACTGCCCCGGCGAGTGCATTCACGTGACCCGCGGCGACTCCGACGACGAGGTCGCGGGGCCCAACGCCCCGGTCGAATAACCCGGCCGCCGTCTCAGAGAGTGGGACGGCCGACCAGCGAGGCGACCAGCCGGGCGAAGTCTTCGAGCCGCCCGATCTGCCCCGCTCCCCCGTCGTCGAGCGTCTTGCCGAAGCGCAGCGCGTCGTGCCGGGGCACCTGGCTGTCTTCGGCGGAGCCGGCCTCGTCCATCGAGCTGAGCAACAGGTAGACGTCGATCGAGTCGGTGCGGGCCTGGCCGCTTGGCGAGCGCGAGAGCCGCCGCCGGCAACCGACCTCGGTGACCGTCGAGAGCGGCACCACCCGCAGCGACGAGGTCATCGAGCCGGCGGGGCCGTCGGTGGGCGGCACGTCTTCGCCGTGCCAGAGGATCAGCCGGCTGCCGTCGCAGACGACGACCTCCTGCCAGACGCCGTTGACCTCGTTGACGAAACGTTCCAGCGTGAAACAGACCACGGTGGCGCCGTTGAGCACGCCGCTCAGGGCCTCCAGCGCGACGTCGGGGTCGCGCAGGTAGGCCCGGGCGGCGGAGTCCAGGTCGGGGTAGGGCGACCAGTCCGGGAAGACGGCGGGCAGGTCGTTGCCGCCGCCGAACGAGGGGCGGCTCATCTCGGCTCGCCCGGAAGGTCGCCCGGCGTCGAGCCGCCCTCTGCTCCGGCGGCCCCGTCGCCCGGCGGGTCCACCGGCGCCCGGTTCGCGGCCTTTCGTATCGCATATGCCTCTGCGCCCTTGGACGGTTTGCGCCTGCGCGGCGGAGCGATCACGCCGGGGGCGAGCTTGCGCGCGGAGACCAGGAACGCGGTGTGCGCGATCATGCGGTGGTCGGGGCGCACGGCCAGGCCCTCGGCGTGCCAGTCGCGGACCAGCGACTCCCACGCGCGCGGCTCGGTGAAGCCGCCCTTCTCGCGCAGCGCCTCGACCAGGTCGGAGAGCTGGGTGGTGGTGGCGACGTAGCCGATGAACACGCCGCCGGGCACCAGCGCGCGGGAGATCAGGTCGACGGCGTCCCAGGGGGCCAGCAGGTCCAGGATGATCCGGTCGAAACCGGTCTCGGTGCAACTCAGCACGTCGCCGTTGCGCAGGGTCCAGGCCGGGTGCGGGCCGCCGAAGAACGCCTCGACGTTCCTGCGGGCGATGGCGGCGAAGTCGTCGCGCAGCTCGTAGGAGATCAGGTCACCGGACGGGCCGACCGCGCGCAGCAGCCAACTGGCCAGCGCACCGGAACCGGCGCCGGCCTCGAGCACCCGGGCGCCGGGAAAGATGTCGCCCATCGTGATGATCTGGCCGGCGTCTTTCGGGTAGATCACCTGGGCGCCGCGCGGCATCGACAGCACGTAATCGGACAGCAGCGGCCTGAGGGCCAGATATTCGGTGCCGCCCGCGGAGCGCACGACGCTGCCGTCGGGCAGCCCGATGATCTCGTCGTGGGCCAGCGCGCCGCGGTGGGTGTGGAACTCGCGCCCGGGCTCCAGGGTGACGGTGTGCATCCGGCCCTTGGGGTCGGTGAGCTGGACCCGCTCGCCGACCCGGAACGGACCCCGGTTGTGCGGGGTCGTGTCGGGCTCGGTCTCGGTGGTCGTCGGGTGCAGCGTGCTCACGTCCTCATCTTTCCGTTGGGCTCCAGGAGCTGCGCCAGGTCGGAGAGGCGCAACACACCGACCACATCTTCGCCCGAAGTGACCAGATACTGCGAGCCCGGGTTGCGCTGCACCGTGTTGATCACCTGATCGCCGCTGGTGCCGACCGGGATGGTGGGCACGCCGTCGATGCCACGGGCCACCGTGTCGACCGAGACCCAGGGCCGGCGCTCCATCGGCACCGCCTCGACCGCCGCCTTCTCCACCAGCCCGACCAGCCGCCCGGCGGAGTCGACGGTGGCCAGGGCGTACTCCTGCCGGCCGGCGGCCAGGGCCAGCCGCTGGGCCTCGGCCAGCGGGGTGCCGCTCTGCACGCTGAACACCGGCCGGGCCAGCCGGGCCAGGTCGATCAGCGGGAACCGGCGGCTGATCCGCGCGAACCGGATGCTCTGGCCGGCACCCTGCCACAGGGTCAACGCGATCAACAGCATGAACACCAGACCGAACAGCGACAGGATGTCGAAGTACGCGAGCGCGGCCACCGTGATCGCCACCGCGACGGCGAGCCCGCGGCCGGTCCAACCGGCGACCTCGGTGCCGATGTGGCGGTCCTTGGAGACCCACCAGACCACCGCGCGCAGCGCCCGCCCGCCGTCCAGCGGCAGGCCCGGCAGCACGTTGAAGACCGCGACGACCAGGTTGCTGAAGGAGACCTGGAAGCTCAGCTCGTTGAGCAGGGTGCCGTCGGGCAGGGCCAGCGTGACGCCGAGCGCGCCGGCGCCGAGCACCAGCGAGACGGCCGGGCCGGCCAGCGAGACCAGCAGGTCGACCCGCGGGTTGGGCGCGTCGCGGTCCATCTCGGTGTAGCCGCCGAGCAGTTCCAGCGTGATCCCCTTCACCCCGATGCCGAAGCGCCGGGCGGTTATCGCGTGGCCCAACTCGTGCAGCAGGACGGAGACCAGCAGGCAGACGACGAAGCCGAAGCCGACCAGGTAGCCGGCGGCGCCGCTGAGGTTGAGCTGGTTGCGGACGAAGTTGCCGTATAGCAGCGTGATCAGGGCCGCGAGCAGGATGACCGAGGGATTGAGGTAGAGCGGGACGCCCCAGAGGCGGCCGACCACCAACCCGGGCCGTCGCTCGGGCCGCTCTTCGCCGCTCGCGTTGTCTGACATCGTATCGATGCTATCGACACGACCCACCCCCGCGGTTTCGTCGTACCCCTCGATTAGCGTCTGGGGCATGACAACGCAGGCTGTGTCTCTCGACGCGCACGACGGTGACGCACCGGTTTATCCCTCGCTGTCCCCGTCCCGCGCGGCCGACTTCAAGACCTGCCCGCTGCTCTACCGGTTCCGCACGATCGACCGCCTGCCCGAGACACCCAGCCCTGACCAGGCCCGGGGCACCCTGGTGCACGCGGTGCTGGAGCGACTGTTCGACCTGCCGGCGGGCGACCGCACCGCCGCGGCGGCCGCCGACCTGGTCGGGCCGGCCTGGGCTCAGATGATCGAGAACTCGCCCGAGCTTTCGGCGCTGTTCTCCGGCGAGCCGGCGGCTCTGGTCGCCGACGAGGCCGTCGACGTGCGCCGGCCGTGGACGACCGACGACTTCCTGGCCTCGGCGCGGTCGCTGCTGACCGGCTATTTCACGGTCGAGGATCCGTCACGGCTCGAGCCGGCCGAGCGCGAGAGCCTGATCAGCGCCGTGGTCGACGACCAGTTGCTGATCCGGGGCTACATCGACCGGCTCGACGTCTCGCCCGACGGCGCGCTGCGGGTGGTCGACTACAAGACCGGTGGAGCGCCGCGCGAGGCGTTCGAGGCACGGGCGCTGTTCCAGTTGAAGTTCTACGCCCTGGTGCTGTGGCGCACCCGGGGCGTGGTGCCGCGGGTGCTCCGGCTGCTCTACCTCAAGGACCAGGAGATCTGCGACTACTCCCCCGACGCCGACGAGCTGGCCCGTTTCGAGCGCAACCTGCTCGCGCTGTGGCAGGCGATCAAGCGGGCCACGGAGGCCAAGGAGTTCCGGCCCCAGCCGAGCAAGCTCTGCGGTTGGTGTGCGCACCAGGCGGTCTGCCCGGCGTTCGGCGGCACCCCGCCACCGTTCCCGGCGCCACGCCAGCCGGTCGAGGAGGTGGTGACGCCGGGGGCCGACGAATAGGCCCGATCACCGCGAGGGTGCTTGCCGTTTCATGACATGGGGCCGCTACGGTTCCGGGCGTGCCGTCCAACACCGCTCCACGCGCGGTCGCCGTGCTCCTGTCCGCGCTGGCGCTGAGTGCCTGCTCCGCCCAACCGAGCCACGCGTTCGCCCGTGCGACGACACCGAGCCCGACGCCGTCGTCGGCCATCCCGACGGTCAGCCCGTCACCGACGGCGAAGCCCAAACCGAAGAGCCTCGCGTGGTACGTGGCCCAGGTGCCGACCTTTCCTCCCGCGCCGGTGCCGGTGCCGGTGCAGGTCGCTTCGAGCGGGCCGGCGACGGTGTGGTCCCACGTGCCGACCGACCAGAAGGTCGCCTTCATCACCATCGACGACGGGGCGCTGGCCCGCCCGGCCGACGTGCCCGAGTTCATCCGGCAGGCACACATCCCGGTGACGATGTTCCTCAACTCGCCGGCGGCGACGGAATACACCGACTACTTCACGCGCATCGAGGCGACCGGCGCCGTCGTCGGCAACCACACGATCGACCACCCGGAGTTGCGCGGCCGGTCCTACGACTACCAGCGCCGCGAGATCTGCGGCTCCGCCGACAAGCTGCAGCAGCTGTTCGGCAAGCGGCCGGCGCTGTTCCGCCCGCCGTTCGGCGAATACGACCACACGACGGCGCAGGCGGCCCGCGACTGCGGCGCGACGGTGATGGTCAACTGGACGGAGACGGTCAACGAGGGGTACGTGCGCTACCAGACCCCGGAGAAGGTCGTGAAGCCCGGCGACGTGCTGCTGATGCACTTCCGCCCGGCGCTGATGGACGACCTGCTGGGTGCGCTCAAGGCGATCCACAAATCGGGTCTGACGCCGGCCCTGCTGGCCGACTACGTGCCGGGGCTGACCGACCCGCCCACGGCGGAGGGCGATCTGCCGCCGCGGCGTTAGCTCCTCAGGCTCCGGGTCGGACCAGGCCCGACTCGTAGGCGAGCACGACGGCCTGCACCCGGTCACGCAGGCCGAGCTTGGTCAGCACGTGGCCGACGTGCGTCTTGATCGTGGTCTCGCTGACCGACAGCTTCTTGGCGATCTCGGCGTTGGAGAGGCCCCGCGCGACCTGCACCAGCACCTCGCGCTCCCGCTCGGTGAGGGTCGCCAGGGCCGGCGGCCTGGTCTCGTGCGGGTCGGGCAACGCGGCGGCGAACCGGTCGAGCAGCCGCTTGAGGATCCGCGGCCCGACGACGGCCTCGCCCGCGGCGACGGTGCGGATGGCGGTGACCAGGTCGTCGGCCGGCACGTCCTTGGCGAGGAACCCGCTGGCGCCGGCCCGCAACGCACCGACCACGTATTCGTCGAGGTCGAAAGTCGTAAGCACCAGCACCCGCACGGGTAAGCGGGACTCGACGATCGCGCGGGTGGCGGCGACGCCGTCCATCCGGGGCATCCGTACGTCCATCAGCACCACATCGGGCAGCAACCGGCGGGCCAGGTTGACCGCCTCGACCCCGTCACCGGCCTCGCCGACGACGTCGATGTCGCCTTGCGCACCGAGCACCATCCGGAACCCGGTGCGCAGCAGCGGCTGGTCGTCGGCCAGCAACACCCGGACCGGCCGCACGGCCGGGGCCGCGACCTCGCCCGGCCCCTCCGCCGTCATCGCCACCTCTCACCCCTTCGTGTCCCCGGAACATCTTCCCAGCCTTCGCCCCGCGCGATGTGCCTCGGGAGGACGCGGTCGGGTGTTTAAGGGTCAAATGTCCGCTTATCGAGAGGTGCTGCGGAAAGATCGGGAGTCGTGACGACGACAGCCGGGATGGGGGCGGCCGCGCGGGCCGTCCAGGTGTGGAAGGTGTACGGCGAAGGCGAGACCGAGGTCGTCGCCCTCCGCGACGTCACCGTCGAGCTCGAACGCGGGAAGTTCACCGCCATCATGGGCCCGTCGGGCTCCGGCAAGTCGACGCTGATGCACTGCCTGGCGGGCCTCGACTCGGTCAGCCGCGGCGAGGTCTTCGTCGGCGACACCAAGGTGACCGGCCTCGGCGACGCCGGCCTGACCCGCCTTCGGCGGGACAAGATCGGTTTCATCTTCCAGCAGTTCAACCTGCTGCCGACGCTGACCGCCGAGGAGAACATCCTGCTGCCGCTTTCGATCGCGGGCCGCAAGCCCGACCCCGACTGGTATCGCACGGTCATCGAAACCGTCCACCTCGGCGACCGCCTGGGCCACCGCCCGTCACAGCTGTCCGGCGGCCAGCAACAGCGCGTCGCCTGCGCCCGCGCCCTGGTCGCCCGCCCCGAGGTCATCTTCGCCGACGAACCAACCGGTAACCTCGACTCCCGCTCGGGCGCCGACGTGCTGACCTTCCTGCGCGACTCGGTCAAAACCCACGGCCAGACCATCGTGATGGTCACCCACGACCCGGTGGCCGCCTCCTACGCGGACCGCGTCCTCTTCCTCGGCGACGGCGCCGTCGTCGACGAGATCATCGACCCGACGGCCGACGGGGTGCTCGACCGCATGCGGACCATCGACACGCCTGAGGACCACGGCTCGGCCGCCGGACCGATTCCGGTCAGCGGCGGCGGCCAGCCTCCGGAAAGCCGCGGCACGACGGACCCGACCGGCCGCACCCCCCACCCGGGCCACAGCGCCGGCGACCAGGCCGACGTCACGGATCCACATCGGACAACGCCGGACGCCGGCAACGACGGCGGGCATGGGGATCGGGGGTCTCCGAGCGCCCGCGCCGGCGGCCGGTCGGCGCCCCGGACCGTGCGGGCAGGCTCAGCGGCAGGCGCCCGGAGAACGCGCGCGACCGGCCCGCGGGCGGCGACCACCGCGACGCCGCCGGAAGCAACCGCCACGCGGAGCGGGTCCGACACCCAGGCGACGACGACCGCGCCGCCGGGCGGGACAACGGTCGGGCAGCCCGAAGCGGCAGCCACCCGGACGGCAACGACCGGCCGGCAAGCGCGCACGAGCACCCAGGCGGCGGCCGGCAGGCAAGCGCGCACGAGCAACCAGGTAACGACAGCCCGGCCGAGCGCCCGCGCCACAAGGACCGCCACGCAGCCTGAAGGCCGCGCGGTGCAGAGCCAACCGGCGCCCAGGCAGGCCCGCACGAAGAACAACCACGCCGGGGCGACCCCGACACAGCCGCAGGAGCGGACGCAGCCCGAGTCAACGGCGCCGACCGACACCGCCGCCGCCCTGCCCGAACCCCCGACGCAGGGCGGCACCGCGACGCGGGCCGACACCGCCGAAACCACCACGCCGCCCAACACCGCGACCCAAGCCAACACGGCGAGCCAGCTCGACACCGCCGCTCACGCTCACGTCGAGTCCCTGACCGAGACCGCGACGCAGACGCAGGAGGGGACCGCAGCCCAGGCAAACACCGCGACGCAAGCCGAAACCGCGACCCGCGCAAAGACCGCGACCCGAGCAAAGACCGCGACCCGAGCAAAGACCGCGACCTGGGCCGAAAACGCGACCCGAGCCAAGACCCCGGCCCAGGCTAAGACTCAAGCCCAAGCTGAGACCGCGGCCCAAGCCGAGACCGCGACCCGGGCCGAGACCGCAACCCGGGCCAAGGCCCCAGCCCAAGACAACACCGCCACTCAAGCCGAGACCCCGGCCCAAGCCCAAGCCGAGACCCCGGCCCAAGTCAACTCCGCGACCCAAGCCAAGACCCCGGCCCAAGCCAAGACCCAAGCCCAAGCTGAGACCGCGACCCAAGCCGACACCCCGGCCCAAGCCAAGACCCAACTCCAAGCTGAGACCGCGACCCAAGCGGACACCCCGGCCCAAGCCGACACCCCGGCCCAAGCCGACACCCCGGCCCAAGCCGACACCCCGGCCCAAGCCGACACCCCGGCCCAAGCCGACACCCCGGCCCAAGCCGGGGAAACCGGCCGACGTGATGCGCCCGTGCGGGCCGCACGGCGCAAGGCCCCGCGCGGCGTCGGCGCCGGGCCTGCCGCCACGCGGCCGCCGAAGGGCAAACCGCGCAAGCGATCCAGCTCAGCGGACGCCCAAGCAGAATCACCGCCGCCGGCGCGGAACGAGGGTGGAGCCGGCGCCGCGGCGAGTGACGCGAGCGGAACAGCGACCACCCCGACCGGCGCCGCCGACAGCGACGTCGCGCCGCGGAGGGGCACCAAGAAGACCACCGCGGCGTCCACTCGCGACAGTGGTGCCGGGACGCGGCAGCAGCCGCCGGCGGCCGACGACTGAGGGGGTCTAGATGTTCCGGTCCATGTTGCGAGGGCTCCTGACCCACAAGCTGCGGCTCGCGCTGTCCGCGCTGGCCGTCGTTCTCGGCACCATGTTCATGTCCGGGGCGTTCGTCGCCGGTGACACCTTCTCCCAGGGCTTCACCGCGCTCTTCTCGACCGTCAACCGCGACATCGACGTCGAGGTCACGGCCAAGGACACCACCCCGGGCGGGCAGCAACAGCAGTTCGGCAGCCCGACCGCGCTGCTCGACCAGAACGACGTCGACACCGTGCGAAAGGTGGACGGGGTCGCCAAGGTCACGCCGGGCGTGTTTTCCGCCGGTGCCCGGGTCGTCGGCGGCGACGGCAAGGTGATCGGTGGCAACGGGCCGCCGCAGCAGGGTATCAACTGGCAGAACGACGATCCGCTGATCCAGCTCCGCCAGGGGCGACCACCGGCCGCCGACAACGAGATCGCCATCAACCAGGGGCTCGCCGAGGCCGGGCCGTTTGCCCTCGGGCAGACGGCGGATGTGATCACCTTGCAGCCGCGTACGCCGTATCGCGTGGTTGGGATCTTCGGTTTTCCCGGCAACCGGCCCTCGCTCGCCGGCGAGACGACCGTTGCCTTCACGCTCGCGCAGGCGCAGCGGGTGTTGCTCAACGCGCCCGGCAAGTTCACCTCGATCGACGCGACCGCGGCCGGCGGGGTCAGCAACGACGCGTTGCGGGACCGGATCGCGGCGGCGTTGCCCGGCGAGGTGGTGCGCACGGGGGCCCAGGTCGCCGAGGAGCAGCAGAGCGCCACCTCCAGCTTCGTCAACATCCTCAAGACCGGGCTCGTGGTGTTCGCGCTGATCGGGATGTTCACCGGCGCGTTCCTGATCTTCAACACGTTCTCGATGCTGGTCGCGCAGCGGACCCGGGAACTTGCGCTCTATCGATCGTTCGGTGCGAGTCGGAGGCAGGTCAACCGGTCCGTGCTGGCCGAGGCGGTGCTCGTGGGGCTGGGCGCCAGCATCGTGGGGCTCGGCCTGGGCATCCTGGTCGGCTACATCCTCAACAAGGCCCTGCAGTCGTTCATCGACGCCAGCCTGCCGGTCTCGGGCGTGGTGGTCCGGGCCTACGCGGTGCTCACCACGCTCGCCGTCGGCACCGCCTTCACCGTCGTCGCCGCGCTGATCCCGGCACTGCGCGCGAGCCGGGTGCCGCCGATCGCGGCCATGCGCGAGGCCGTCACCCCGGACAAGCCGCTCACCCGGCTCACCGTCGGCGGCGCGGTCATCCTGCTGGCCGGGGCGCTGCTGCTCGGGCTCGGCGTCGGGCACGTCGGCGACCCGCCCACCTGGCTGACGCTGGGGGTCGGGTCGGCGCTGTGCTTCCTCGGCGTCGCGCTGCTGGCACCCATCATCAGCCGGCCGCTGACCGCCGCCGCGGGGAAGGCGTTCGCGTGGTCGGCGCCGGGGCAACTCGGTGCCCGCAACACCGGGCGCAACCCGCGCCGCACCGCCGTCACCGCGGCCGCGTTGATGATCGGGGTGGCGCTGGCCACCGGCGCGGGGGTGTTCGCCCAGTCCGCGAAGGCGGGCATCAGCAACGCGTTCGAGCGTGACGTCAACGCCCAACTCGCGGTCACCACCAGCTTCAGCAACGGGCCGGGCGCCGCCGCCGGCTTCCCGCCGCAGCTCGAGCAGACCATGGCCGCGCTGCCGGGCGTGCAGACCGCGGTCGCGCTGCGCGGCGACACCGTCAACCTCAACGGCAGCGACCGGTTCGTGCAGGCCGGCGACGCGCAGGCGGCGTCGACCATCTTCAACCTCAAGCCGGTCGCCGGGAACGTCCGGCAGCTCAACCCGGGCGAGGCGCTGCTCGACCAGAACACCGCGGACGCGCTGCACGTGGGCGTCGGCACCACCGTGACCATGCGGACCGCCCGCGGCCAGCCCATCGGTCTGCGCGTGGTCGGGATCTTCAAGCCCAACCAGGCGATCTCCAGTTCGCTGATCAGCAGCGCCGACGCGGGTGGGTTCCGGTCGCCGTTCGCGCAGTCGGGCTTCGTGCAGGTGGCCAACGACAGCCAGGTGCCGCAGGTACGCGCCGAGCTGGACAAGCTGTTCGCCGACAACCCCGAGGTCACCGTCAACGACCAGTCGCAGCTGATCGACCAGGCCAACAACTTCGTCGACATCCTGCTCGGCATCGTCAACACATTGCTGGCGCTGACGATCATCGTGGCGGTGCTCGGCGTGGTGAACACGCTGCTGCTGTCGGTCTTCGAACGCACCCGCGAGCTCGGCCTGATCCGCGCGGTCGGGATGAGCAGGTCGCAGGTGGCCCGGATGATCACCGTTGAGTCGGTGCTGATCTCCGTGTTCGGCGCCGCCCTGGGCATCGTGATCGGCGTCGGCCTCGGCGTCTCGATCGTCGCGGCGCTCGGCGACGAGTTCCTCTCGCTGACCGTGCCCTACGCGTACCTCGTGATCACCTTGGCCCTGGCCGTGCTCGCCGGCGCCATCGCGGCCGTGCTCCCGGCGATCCGGGCGGCGAGGCTCAACGTCCTGCAAGCCATCGCGTACGAGTAAGGACTCGGGGACAAACCCTGAGGTGGGGTACGGGTAACCCGCACCGGAAAATCCGCCCGGCCTCCACCGCGGGGCGGACGAAACGGGTTGACCCCCTCCCCCAGCATGGAACATGCCGGCCGGACCGCCCTGGTCCGGCCGGACCATGACCTGTTGACGAGGGGGAACCAGGTGACGGCGACGGCCAGCGACTCGGTGGCGGCCCGTGCGAACGACGTGTGGAAGATCTACGGCAGTGGTGAGGCGGAGGTGGTCGCGCTCCGGGGGGTGAGCGTCACCTTCCAGCGGGGTGTCTTCACCGCGATCATGGGGCCGTCCGGCTCCGGCAAGTCGACGCTGATGCACTGCCTGGCCGGGCTCGACTCGGTGACCCGGGGCGAGGTGCACATCGGCGACACCCGGGTGACGGGGCTCGGTGACGCCGGCCTGACCCGGTTGCGCCGCGACAAGGTTGGCTTCATCTTCCAGCAGTTCAACCTGCTGCCGACGCTGTCGGCGAAGGAGAACATCCTGCTGCCGCTGTCGATCGCGGGGCGCCAGCCCGACGGCGCGTGGTTCGACACGGTGATCAAGACGGTGGCGCTGGAGGACCGGCTCGGCCACCGGCCGGCGCAGCTCTCCGGCGGCCAGCAGCAGCGGGTCGCGTGCGCCCGCGCGCTCGTCGCCCGGCCCGAGGTGATCTTCGCGGACGAGCCCACCGGCAACCTCGACTCGCGCTCCGGTGCCGACGTGCTCGGCTTCCTGCGCGACTCGGTGAAGACGCACGGGCAGACGATCGTCATGGTCACCCACGATCCGGTGGCCGCGTCGTACGCCGATCGGGTCATCTTCCTGGCCGACGGCGCCGTGGTCGACGAGTTGCAGGACCCGACGCCCGACATGGTGCTCGACCGGATGAAGAAGCTCGACACGCCGGTCGAGGTGGAGCGCTGATGCTGCGCGCCACGCTCAAGAGCCTGCTGGCCCGCAAGGTCCGCCTGGTCCTGTCCGGCCTCGCGGTCGTGCTCGGCGTCATGTTCGTCGCGGGCTCGTTCGTGCTCACCGACACGCTGTCGCGGTCGTTCGACTCGATCTTCTCCGACGTCTATTCGCAGACCGACGTGACCGTCAAGGGCAAGCCCAAGATCCAGGTCGGGGAGATGGACGGCGAGGAGGTGCCGGCGCCTATCCCGGCGTCAGCGGTGGACCAGGTGGCCGCGGTGCCCGGCGTCGCGCAGGCGCACGGCGTGGTCGCGGCCGACGGCGCCCGGCTGATCGGCAGCAACGGCAAGGTGGTCGCGACCTCCGGGCCGCCGCGGGTCGGCGAGAACTGGCTGGGCGAGAACGAGATGACCGAGCTGCGCGAGGGACGCGGCCCGACCGCCGACGACGAGATCGTGGTCAACGTCGGGCTGGCCAAGGCGGCCAAGGTGAAGGTCGGCGACCGGGTCGGGGTGCTGACGCTCGAACCGAAGAAGATGTTCACCATCGTCGGCACGTTCGGCTACAGCGGCGGCCGGGACAGCATCGGCGGCGCCAACGAGATCGCGTTCACCGACCCCGTGGCGCAGAAGCTGATGCTCGGCGAGACCGGCGTGTTCAGCAGCATCGACGTGCGGGCCGCCGACGGCACCAGCCCGGCCGAGCTCAAGGAGCGCGTCGCGGCCACGCTGGGCGGCGACTACACCGTGCGCACCGGCGACGAGGCGGCCGCCGCCGACGCGGAGGGGCTGCAGGACGCGCTCGGGTTCTTCAACAAGATCCTGCTCGGCTTCGCCGGGATCGCGCTGTTCGTCGGCATCTTCCTGATCGTCAACACGTTCTCGATCGTGGTCGCCCAGCGGACCAAGGAACTCGCCCTGCTCCGGGCGATCGGCGCCGGCCGCCGGCAGGTGATCGGTTCGGTGCTGACCGAGGCGGTGATCGTCGGCATGGTCGCGTCGGTGATCGGCCTCGGCGCCGGCATCGGGGTCGGCGCGCTGCTCGCCTATCTGTTCAGCACGTTCTCCGGCGGGCTGACCCTGGCCGGGCTCGGCGTGCCGCCCGCCGCGATCATCGCGTCCTTCGCGGTCGGCCTGGTGGTCACCGTGATCGCCGCGATCGTGCCGGCCATCCGCGCCTCCCGGATCCCGCCGATCGCCGCGATGCAGGACGTCGCGACGCCGGACCGCCCGCTGACCCGGGTCACCGTCATGGGCGCGGTGGTCACCGCGGCCGCGGCGGCCCTGCTCGGAGTCGGCCTGTTCGGGTCGGGCAGCCTGCTGCTGGTCGCCGGCGGTGTGCTGCTCGCGTTCATCGGCGTGGCCCTGCTGACGCCGCTGCTCAGCCGTCCGGTCGTCGGGCTGCTCGGCCGGGTGTTCGCGTGGTCGGTGCCGGGCAAGCTGGGCCGGCTCAACTCCGGCCGCAACCCGCGCCGCACCGCGATCACCGCGGCCGCGCTGATGGTCGGCATCGCGCTGGTCGTCGGCGTCGGCGTGATCGTCTCGTCGGCCAAGACCAGCATCGCCGGCGCGGTCGAGTCGACCGACGCCCAGCTGATCATCATGGGCGAGCAGAACAGCCCGCAGCCGCCGACCTTCGACCCGGCGGTGGTCGACCGGGCCAAGCAGGTCCCCGGTGTGCGCGACGTGGTCGGCGTGGCGTCCGACCTCGCCACGGTCGACGGCAAGAGGGAGTACGTGACGTCGGTGACAGACGCCGCGCCGGTGCCGGGCATGTACCACAGCACGGCGGTGGCCGGATCGATCTCCGCGCAGGGCCCGGACCAGGTCATCGTCAACGAGAAGGCGGCGACCGACAACGGCTGGTCGATCGGCTCGGTGCTGACCGTGCAGCTGGCCCGCGGCGACGAGCACCGCTACACCGTCAGCGGGATCGCGCCGACCGACAAGTCGATCGGCGAGATCATGCTGCCGGCGGCCGCGATGCGGGACTTCGCAC
Organism: Asanoa sp. NPDC049573; assembly: GCF_040676615.1. Taxonomy (NCBI): domain Bacteria; kingdom Bacillati; phylum Actinomycetota; class Actinomycetes; order Micromonosporales; family Micromonosporaceae; genus Asanoa; species Asanoa sp. NPDC049573. Next base: position 618,958 of record NZ_JBFAPI010000001.1, on the reverse strand, counting down.
ATCCGGCGCCGTTCGCCGGCTACATCCGGCTCGACGACGGCGCCTCGGTGGCGTCGGTGCAACCGCGGATCGAGGCGCTGGTCGCGGACAGCCCCGAGGTCTCGGTGGTCGACCAGGCCGCCTACATCGAGCAGCAGAAGGGTCAGGTCAACCAGATCCTGGTCATGATCCAGATCCTGCTCGCGCTGGCGATCCTGATCGCGGTGCTCGGCATCATCAACACGCTGGCGCTGTCGGTCATGGAGCGGACCCGCGAGCTGGGCCTGCTCCGGGCGATCGGCCTCAGCCGCGGCGCGACCACCTGGATGATCACGGTCGAGGCGGTGGTGATCTCGGTTTTCGGCGCGCTGATGGGCGTCGTGGTCGGCACCGGCCTGGGCGCGGCGGTGGTCCGCGCCCTGCGCGACCAGGGCTTCACCGACTTCACCCTGCCCTGGGGAACGATGCTGCTCTACCTGGGCGTAGCGGCCGTGGTTGGCGTCGTGGCGGCGATCCTGCCGTCCGTCCGTGCGGCGCGACTCAACGTGCTGGGCGCGATCGCGCACGAATAGGGGGAACGGGCCGGATCAGGGGAACCTGGTCCGGCCCGACGCCGTCATGGCGTCGGGACCGACCGGGACGCCAGCGCCGCGAGCAGCGGCAGGTCGACGTCGGTCAGGCTGTCCATCAGGTGTACGCCGCGGCGCGGGGCGACCGCCGCGTCGTGTGGAACGGCGATCACCGCCGCTCCCGCCGCGAGGGCGCTCGTGACGCCCACCGGAGAGTCTTCGATCGCGACGCAGCGCTCGACCGGTGCGCCGAGCAGGCGCGCGGCCATCAGGTAGGGCTCCGGGTCCGGCTTGCCGGCCGCGACCTCGTCGCCACAGACGACCGCGTCGAACCAGTGGCGCCCGATCACGTCGAGGGCGATATCGACCAGGAAGCGGCCGGTGTTGGTGACCAGCGCCGTCGGTATCCCGGCCGCGCGGGTCGCCGTCAGCAGTTCCTGGGCACCCGGGCGCCAGCGCAGCTCCGTTTGGTAGAGCTCGGCCATCCGCCGGACCAGCCAGGCCGCGCTCGCCCCGGTGTCGCGCCAGGGCTGGTCGAGGTCGGCGTGCAGGATCGCCATCGAGCTGTCCATGCTGCCGCCGACCATGGCCAACCGGGCGGCGTCGGAGAGCTCGCCGCCGTACTCGCGGGCCAGCTCGCGGAGCCCGATGTCCCAGACCCGCTCGCTGTCGAGCAGCGTGCCGTCCATGTCGAACAGCACCGCCGCGGGCTGCTCGGGGCCCTGCACCAGATCAGTCATCAGGACGAGTATCGCCCGGATGACCCGCGCGCCCGGCATCGACGCCCCAGCCGGTGGCGAGCATCACCCGGCCGTCGGATCGACCGACCTCGACGTAAAGCTCGTGTTCATCGGCCGTTCTCCACGGGTACTGCTTGTGCCGCCCGTGAACAATGAGGACCGAGTTGGAGGGGATGTCGCGATGACCAGAACAGTGGTGATGCGGGTGCTCGCCCTGCTGGCCGCCGGAGCCGTCGCGCTCGCCTGCGGCCTCGGTGACGGCGCCGGTTCGCCCGAGGACAATCCGCCCGCGGCGAGCGGCGGCACCGAGGAAGACGGCACGATGACCGCCGCCGAGTTCAAGAGAGACATCGAGGGCGCGAAAACCTCCGCCGAGGCCTACTGGTCCGACGTGTTCAAGCAGTCCGGCGAGCGGTTCCGCCCGATCCGCGAGGTCGTACCCTACGCCCGCGAGGGTGAGGTCGACTGCGGCGGCGAGGCGGTGCCCCGCAACAACGCCGTCTACTGCCCCGACGGCGACTTCATCGCCTACGACGTCAACTTCGCGGTCGCGGCCTTCCAGCAGGTCGGCGACGCCTTCCTCTACTACCTGCTGGGGCATGAATACGCGCACGCGATCCAGGCCCGGCTGGGCATCGAGCACCGGCTGACCATCGACCACGAGTTGCAGGCCGACTGCATGGCCGGCGCCTATCTGGGCGACTCGGTGAAAGCCGGGGGGCTGACCATCGACAAGGGTGACCTCGACGAGTTCCAGCGCGGCCTGCTCGCCGTCGGCGACGACCCGAGCGTGCCCTGGTTCGCGCCGGGCGCGCACGGCACGGCCGAGCAGCGCACCGAGTCGTTCTTCCTGGGGTACGAGAAGTCGCTGGCCGCCTGCGACCTCTAGGACGGGGCGGTCAACTCGGCCTCGAAGCCGTCGGCGTCCTCCAGGTAGGCGCCGTAGGTGTCCGGGCCTCCGGCGTGCGGGTGACGGTCCGGGAACAGCAGCGCCCAGCCGTGCCTGGGCGACTCGTCGACCAGCGCGTCGAGTTCGGCCCGGCTGGCCACGTGGAACGCCAGGTGGTTGAGGCCGGGGCGGAGCCGGTCGTGGGTGTCGGCACTGAGCGCCGGCGACTGCTCGACGACGACGTAGGTGGCGCCCAGCCGCCAACTGCGGCCACCCGGCCAGTCCTGGAACTGGTCGTAGCCCAGCGCACCGAGCAGCCAGCCCCAACTGGTCACCGCCCGCCCGAGGTCGGGGATCCAGAGCTCGACGTGGTGCAGCGTGCCGGTGGGCGCTTGGCTCATCGGGCCATTCTCGTACCCCCGGCGTGGTGGAAGTTAGGCTGAGGGTCGTGCGAGCAGACGCGGAGCGCAACCGGGCGCGCATCCTCGCCGCCGCCGAAGAGGTCTTCGCCGAGCAGGGCGCCAGCGCGTCCACCGACGAGGTCGCGAGCCGGGCCGGCGTCGCGATCGGCACGGTGTTCCGGCACTTCCCGACCAAGGACGACCTGCTCAGGGCGATCATGAAGAACCTGCTCGCCCGGTTGGTCGACGAGGTCGGCGCGCTGGCCGACGCCGACGGCGGCACAGCGTTCTACCGCTTCTTCGCGAGCCTCGTCGCGGAGGCGGCGGCCAAGCGGGCGGTGGTCGAGTTGCTCGGCTTTCCGGTCGGTTCCCTGGACGGCTTCACGGACGCCGTCGCACGCCTGCTGGCCATCGCCCAGGCGGCCGGCACCGTCCGCGCCGACGTCGGCGTGCCGGAGACGATGGCGCTGCTGACCAGCACCGTGCAGGGCGCACTGCACGGCGGCTGGGACAGCGACCTGCAGCAGCGCACCCTCGACATCGTCTTCGCCGGTTTCAGGCCGCCAGGTTAGGGTCCCGCGTTCGCCACCGCGAGCGGGATCGCCGGCGGCGATCGAGGCGGGGTCGGTGGTCCATTAAGGAGCATCGCTAGATCTCCACCGGGTCGCTGGGTCGGTCCGGGCGGAGCCGGACCGCGGCGACCGCGGCCAGGCCGGCGAGGGCCAACGTGGCGAAGCCGGCCAGGGCACCGCGGGTGCCGGCCAACTGGGTGGCCAGGCCGAGCCCGATCACCGGGACGGCCAGACCCGAATAGCTGACGACGAACAGGGTGGCGAGCGTGCCGGCCCGGCGCTCCGGCGGGCTGAGTTGGACGACGGTGGTGAGCGAGGCACGGAAGAGCAGCCCCGCGGCGCCGCCGGTGAGCGCGCCGCCGATCACGAACAGCCCGAGGCTGCCGGCCCACACGCCGGCGACCAGGAGCGCGAGCCCGACCGGCATGGCCGCGGCCACGGCGGTCATCGCCTGCCGCGGCGGCAGCTTGCGCAGGCCGACCTGGCCTGAGGCGGCGGCGCCGAGGCCGACGAACGCGACCAGGCCGGCCAGCGCGTGCGAGTGGTAGCCGAGGGTTCCGGCCAGGAACGACGGGCTGAGCGCGCTGAACAGGCCGAACATCGCGAAGGCGAGCAGCCCGCCGAGGCAGGAGGCGACGAAGAGGTGCCGTTGCCCGGGTGCCGTGTCCAGCGGGCGGCGGGCCGGTGCCGTGGCCCTGTTGTCGGTGGTTTCCGGCACCGTGGCGAGCAGGACGGTGGCCAGCGCGAGCAGGGCCCCGATGGCCAGGAAGGGCAGGCGGAGCGGGGCGGGTGCCCATTCGGCGAGCACGCCGGACAGCAGCGGGCCGGCCGCGATTCCGCCGAGGTTGGCCGCGGTGGCGACGACCTCGGCCTGCCGCGGGTCGCCGTCCGGGAGGGCGCGGCGGCGCAGTTCGATCAGGTAGGCGGTCGCCGGCCCGGAGAGCAGGCCGATCGACAGGCCCGACAGCACCCGGCCGGTGAGGATGCCGGCCAGGTCGGGCCAGACGAGGAAGACGGCACAGGCCAGGAGTTGCACGGCGAGAGCGGCGCCGAGCAGCGGCCGTCGCCTGACCCGCTCGGCGTGCGCCCCGGCGAGGACGAGGCCGGCGATGACGCCGATGACGTACACGGCGAAAACGACGCTGATCATGGTGGTGCCGAAGTGGTCGCGCCGCTGGTAGAGCACGTAGAGCGGGGTCGGCACGGAGCCGCCCGCGGTGGTGGCGGCATAGGCGAGGGCGACGAGCGCGAAGCCGGCGCGGTGGGTGGTGCGAGCCATGATCGCGAGTTTGGCGCGCCGCTCCATCGCCATCCAATATCAAGTTTGGATACGGTTATCGGATCTTGGAATAATGGCCGTGTGGACATCCGCAAGATCGAGGTCTTCACCGCCGTGGCCGAGGAGCGCAGCTTCACCCGGGCCGCCGCGCGCCTGCACACCGCGCAGTCGGGGGTGTCGACGGCGATCCGGGCTCTCGAACGCGAATTGGCGACGCCGTTGCTCGACCGGACCACGCAGCGGGTGTCGCTCACCGAGGCCGGCCTGGCGCTGCTGCCGGAAGCGCAGCGCATCCTGGCCGCGGTCGAGGCGGCGCGGGAGACGGTCGCCCAGGTCGGCCAGGGGCTGCGCGGGCGGCTGCGGCTGGGGATCCTCTACGCGCTGACGCCGGGGCGGGTGCGGGAGGCGCTGGCCGCTTTCCGCGCCGAACTGCCGGCCGTCGAGTTGTGGCTGACGGCGCCCGGCGAACGGGGGACGCTCGACCATCTGGACCGGATCCGGGACGGGTCCCTGGACCTCGCCATCGTGATCACCCACGGCCCGGTGCCCGACATCGACCAGCAGGTGCTGGCCACCGACGAGGTGGTGCTGGCCGTGCCGGCGGAGCACCGGCTGGCGTCACGCCCCGATCTCGATCTGGCCGAGGTCGCCGACGAACCGTTCATCGAGTTCCCGCCGGGCTGGGGCGTGCGCAGTTCGGTCGACATGGCCTTCGCGGCCGCCGGCGTCTCCCGGCGGATCACCGTGCAGCTCAACGACATGGCGACGATCCTGGACCTGGTCCGGCTGGGTCTGGGGATCGCCTTCGTGCCCCTGTCGGTCGCCGAACGCACGGACGACCTGCGTTTCCTGCGGATCCGCGGCGCCCGGCCGACCTACCGCATCGCGATCGCCCGGGCCGCCGGGCGGCCGCTGGGGCCGGTCGCCCGCCGCTTCCTGTCCATCGCGGCGATGCAACGTCACCGACCGACCTGAGTGCCCTCAGACTGTCAGGCCGGCCTGGATGGCGAGGATCGCGGCCCGTACGCGGTCGCGGCTCCCGGTCTTCGACAGCACGTTGGTGACGTGGGACTTGACCGTGCTCATCGACAGGTAGAGGCGCTCGGCGATCTCGTTGTTGTTGAGGCCGGCCCCGATCAGGGCCAGCACCTCGGCCTCCCGGCCGGTGAGCTGGTAGGGCGACAGGTCCACCCGGGCAACCGGGCCGGCCGCCCGGACCCGGTCGAGCACAGCGCCGGTGACCTCCGCCGACAGGATGGCCTCGCCGGATGCGACGGTGCGGACCGCGGCAATCAGGTCGGCGCCGCTGCAGCGCTTGAGCAGGAACCCGCGTGCGCCGGCGGCGATCGCGTCCAGGACGTAGGCGTCGTCGTCGAAGGTGGTCACGATGATCACGGCCGGGGCCTGTGGGACGTCGGCCAGCGCGCGGGTGGCCCGCAGCCCGTCGAGGACCGGCATCCGGATGTCGACCAGGGCCACGTCGATCCGGGGGTCGCGGCGCACCGCGTCGAGGAACTGGCGGCCGTCGGCCGCCTCGGCGGCGACGTGGATGTCGGGCTGGGAGCGCAGGATCAGGGCGAATCCGTCGCGTACGAGTTGCTGGTCGTCGGCGATCGCGACCCGGATCACGGCGTCGCCACCGGCAGGTCGGCCTGCAGGACGGTGCCGCCGCCGGCGCGTTCGCCGATCTGCCAACCGCCACCGCATGCGCGGACCCGCTCGCCGATGCCGATCAGGCCCGACCCGCGGCCGGGTGGCCGGGCCGGCCCGATTCCGTCGTCGCTGACCCGCAGGCGGGCCCGGTCGCCGACGCGGACCAGTTCCACCCAGGCGGTGGTGGCCTTCGCGTGGCGGGCGATGTTGGTGATGGCCTCCTGGGCGATGCGGTAGGCGGTCAGCACGCTGACCTCGTCCAGGCCCGGGTCGGGATCGAGGTGCACCCGCACCGTCACGCCCTGCTGGCGCAGCGGCCGGGCGAGCAGCTCGTCGATGTCGGACAGGCGCGGCGGCGCGCTCACCGCGATCGCCGTTTCCGGTTCACGAAGGTGTACGACGAGCGTGTCGAGTTCGCCGAGGGCCGTGCGGCCGGTCTCGGCGATCGCCCGCAGCGCGGCGGCCGGGTCGTTGCCGAGCTGGCCCGCCTCGGCCTGGACGACCATCGCCGTGACGTGGTGACCGACCACGTCGTGCAGCTCGCGCGCCAGGTGGGTGCGTTGTTCGAGCCAGGCCGCCTGGCCCCGCAGCTCGCCGGTCTCCACGGCGAGGGCCCGGCCCCGTGACCATGATCGCCAGAGGACGCCCAGGAGGTACCCGACCGTCGCGAAGATGATCGGCTGCTCGTAGAACCCCCGACCGGCGAGGAGCGACAGGCCGAGCGCGAAGGCCGCGCCGGCCAGGCCGCCCACCCATCCCCGCCACGGGCGCGGTGTCGGATCGTCGCTGGTCGACAGGAACACGAAACCCGCGGCGACGAGGCCGAGCTGCACCGATTCCTGGGTGCTCAGGGCGACCACGAACCCGGCGCAGAGCGCGAAGATCCAGGCCCGGTGGCGGGGCGGCAGCGCCGTCGCTCCCAGGCCGGCCGGGAGCACCAGCCACACCCAGCCCGGCGGCAGCGTCATGCCGCCGTCGACGGTCGCGACCACGACGCCGATAATCAAGGCGACCACCGCGCGGGCGACCCGGCGTACCCGCTCGGGGTTGCCCAACAGATCCGTCACCACCAGCACATTCTTGGCCACGGGGCACGGTACCGACCAGGTACCCGGGTACCGGATCACGGCGGAACCCGGGTGCCGACCCCGCGTCCGGGACGGCACCGTGGCTCGTTCCGCGGGAACGCGCCCGCGCACGACGCTCGGGACCATGACTCCTGCCCCGCCGCGCGCCACCCTGAGCGTCGGCCCGCTCCGCACGGTGCCCAACTACATCACGGCCGGCCGTACGGTCGTCGCCGTCGCCGTGGGTGTCGCCGCTCTCGCCGCCGGCTCCGTGGCGCTGATCGCGGTGGCGTACGCGGTCTACTGGCTCGGCGACGTGCTCGACGGTTGGGCCGCCCGGCGACTCGGTCAGGAGACCCGGGCCGGTGCGGTCCTCGACATCGTCTGCGACCGCGCGTGCACCGCCGTGCTGTGCGTGGGCCTGGTCTCGCTCGTACCCGGCATCGCGCTCGTGGCCGTGGTGTTCCTGCTCTCGTTCATGGTGCTGGACACCATGCTGTCGCTCGCGTTCCTGTGCTGGCCGATCGCCGGCCCCAACTATTTCCACGAGGTCGACCGGCGGGTGTGGGCGTGGAACTGGTCGCCACCGGCCAAGGCCGCCAACACCGCCGGAGTGATCGCCGCGGTCGTGCTCGGCCACGACGCGATCGCCCTGGGCATCGCCCTCGCCGTCGTCGCGGTCAAGCTGTGGTCGGCGGTCGAGGTCGCCGGGCTGCTCGCCCGCGACGGCCGGGCGTGAACGGCCTCGTCGAGGCGGTCTCCGGCCTCGGGTACGGTCTCGGCTCGGCCCTCGTTCCACTCGTCAACGCCGAGGCGTACGCCGTGGTCGCCGGCCGGCACGGCAGCCAGGGCCTGGTCGCGGTGTTCGCCCTCGCGCTGGGGCAGACCGCCGGCAAGCTGCTGCTGTTCGAATCCGCGCGGGGCGGGACCGGCTGGCTGGCCCGGCGGTTCGAGCGCCGCGGCCGGGCGGCGGCCCGGCGGTTCGAGCGCCGCAGCCGGGCGGCGGCCCGGACGGCTCGCTGGGCCGAGCCGATCCGGCGCTGGCTGTCGAGCCGCCGCACCGGGCTCCCGACGGTGTTCGTCTCGGCCGCCGCCGGGATCCCGCCGCTGGCCGTGGTCAGCCTCGCCGCCGGGACGGCGGGCCTGCGCCGCTGGGAGTTCGCCGCCGCGTGCCTGCTCGGCCGGGTGATCCGGTTCTCCCTCTTCGCCCTCCCGGCGATGCTGGCCGCGACGTGGCGTTGAACCGATCCATGGAGTCGAGCAGTTATGGTGCTTCTCCGCTTGCCGCGCCGTTGGAGCCGGATCGGATGGTGGCCATCCCGCCGACTCTGGCGGAAATGCCTTCCCTGGTGGCGGTCGCGGTGGCGAAGACCGACGAGGGGCGGCCTGCGGTGTGCCCCTGCTCGACTTCGATGCTGCTGTCGCGGTGGGTCGCGAACAGGTGTGCGGCGAGGCATCCTGTGCTGTTGGCGTTGACGATGTCCTCGCCGACCCCGATCGCCGGTGCGAACATGCGCGCGGCCGCGGCGCCGCGGGTCGGGGAGAGCGTGTAGACGAAACAGCCGAGATAGCCGAGGCGACGGCATTCGGCCGCGAGTCGACGCAGGTCGGGCCGCATCGAGAGCAGGGTCGGCAGCGCCGCGACCGGTAGGAGCAGGCGCGGCGTCCCCGGTGAGGCGACACAGGGTGAGTCGTCGGTGGCCATGTCGTCCGGTCTGATGCCGAGGGCGGCGAGGATGCCGTCGAGTCCTGCGGCGGCGCAGCCCTGAAGCTCCACCGTGCCCTGGTCGAACCAGACCTCGATGCCGTCGTCGCGGCGGATCGCGGTTGTGTCGAAGGTGCGGCCACCGGTCCGCTGACGTGCGCGGTGTTCCCTGGCCCGGCGACGGTGCAACAGGAACGCCTGCGCGGCGATGGTGCCGTGCCCGCAGTTGGTGAGCTCACCCTGTGCGGTGAAGAACCGCACCGTCGGCGTGGTTCCCGCGCGGGCGTCGACGAACGCGGCGTGCGAGGTGCCGGCTTGCCGGACGATCGCTCGCCGAGTGCTGTCGCTGAGCGCGATGTCGTCGGCCAGCACGGCGGTGGGGCTGCCGCCTTCCCCGCGCCGGGTGCAGGCGTCGACGATCGTCACGTCGTGGCCGTTGCTCCCGGTCATGTCGGTGTTTCCTGCTCGGTGGCCGGGTAGCCGTCGGCGAGGGCGCCGGCCCAGTCGTCCGACCACCGGGCGAGGGGGCGCAGGGCCCGGTAGGCGCCCTGCCCGAAGTCGGTGAGGGCGTATGCGGCGTCCGGTTCCTGCTTGACGATGCGTGCCTCCATCAACTCGGTCAGCCGCTGCCGCAGGACGCTGGACGACATGTTGTCGCAGTGTTGCCGCAGCGCGCGGAAGCCGAGTGCGCCGCGCTGCAACTCCCAGACGATGCGCAGGCTCCATCGACGTCCGAAGAGGTCGAGTGCCACCATCAAGGGGCGCCCCGTGCTCGACCCGCGAACCGGCCTGCCCGGCCTCGGCGTCGCCATACAGATCTCGCCCCACTTCTCCCGGTGCTTCTCTTTCCGATACAGTAGCCCCTCGCCAGTGATTCGATTTCCGAAGCACGGGAAGGCAGGCATGACGCCCAGGTTGCGCACCGCGTTGTGCGAGCGGCTGGGCATCGATGTGCCGGTGGTGCAGGCGCCGATAGGTTCCGCGGCCGCGCCCGAACTGGCTGCGGCGGTGGCCGAAGCCGGTGGGCTCGGCATGCTGGCCGCGACCTGGCAGAGTCCCGAACGCGCACGCCTCGGCATCCGCGACGTTCGGCGGCGGACTTCGCGGCCGTTCGGGGTGAATCTGGTGCTGGATTTTCCTGTCATCGACACGCTGGCGGTGTGCCTGGACGAGGCCGTGCCGGTCATCTCCACCTTCTGGGGTGATCCCGAACCCGTGAGCCGCCGGATCCGTGACGCCGGTGCGCTGCATATGCACACCGTCGGCAGCCTGCGGGAGGCGGTGCACGCCGCCGGCTGCGGCGTCGACGTCATCGTGGCGCAGGGCTGGGAGGCCGGCGGCCATGTTCGCGGCACGACCGCCACCATGGTGCTGGTGCCGGCCGTCGTCGACGCGGTGGGCCCGATTCCGGTCATGGCCGCCGGCGGCATCAGCGACGGCCGCGGCCTCGCCGCCGTCCTGGCCCTGGGCGCGCAGGGCGCGTGGCTGGGCACGCGTTTCCTGGCGACCACCGAAGCCTTCGCCCACCCGTTGTATCGGCAACGTCTCGTTGACGGCACCGCCGAGGACACCGTCCATACCCGCTGCTTCGACGGCGGATGGCCCGACGCCGCGCACCGCGCATTGCGGAATCGGACCCTGCGACGGTGGGAACTGGCCGGTTCGCCGCCAGCGCCAGTGCGCCCGGACGAAGGCGACGTCGTCGCCCTCGACAGCGCAGGCCAGGCCCATTACCGGTACGAGGATCTGATTCCCCTACCCGGCATGACCGGCGACCTGGCGGACATGGCCCTCTACGCCGGCCAATCGGTCGAGCTGGTCCGCGACGTCCGGCCAGCGGGCCGGCTCGTCCACGAACTCGTCGCGCAGACCGTGAACGTCATCGAGCAGCTGCGCCGCACGACCCGAACGGCAGACGAGGCTCCGTAACGACGGCGTCCCTGTCTCGCTCAGCGCCGCATCCGCTACTTGGCGTTGAAGTAGTTGGCCTCCGGGTGGTGGACGATGATCGCGTCGGTGGCCTGTTCGGGGACCAGTTGGAACTCCTCCGACAGCGTCACGCCGATCCGCGAGGCGTCCAGCAGCGTGACCACTTTCGCGCGGTCTTCCAGGTCGGGGCAGGCCGGGTAGCCGAAGGCGTAGCGGCAGCCGCGGTATTCCGTGCGGAGCAGGCCGGCCAGCGACGACGGGTCCGACGAGCCCACCGTCTCGCCCGACGGCAGGGTCAGCTCCGAGCGGATCCGCTGGTGCCAGTACTCGGCCAGGGCCTCGGTCAGCTGCACCGACAGGCCGTGCACCTCGAGATAGTCGCGATACTCGTTGCGGGCGAACAGTTTCGCCGTGTATTCGCTGATCGGCTGGCCCACCGTCACCAGTTGCATCGCGAGCACGTCGTCGCCCGACGAGGAGAAGAAGTCGGCCAGGCACAGGCGGCGTTCCTGGCGCTGGCGCGGGAACGAGAACCGGGTCAGCTCCGCACCCGACTCCGAGAGCACGGCCAGGTCGTTGCCCGCGGAACGGGCCCGGAAATAGCCGTAGACGACCGACGCCTCCAGGACCTGGTCGGCGGTCAGGCGGTCCAGCCAGTAGCGCAGCCGCGGGCGGCCCTCCGTCTCCACAAGCTCCTCATAGGACGGTCCGCCGCCCCGGCCGCCACGCAGGCCCCACTGGCCCAGGAACAGGGCTCGCTCGTCGAGCAGGGCGGCGTACGACGCCAGCGGCAGGCCCTTGACCACGCGCGTGTCGAAGAACGGCGGTGTCGGGATGTCGACCGAGGTCGCCACGTCGGACCGGACCGAGTCGTCCTCCAGCGGTGGCAACGCGTCGGAGACCCGGGCGCGCTGCCGCTCCCGGCGGGCCCGGCGCTCGGCCAGCGCCGCCTCGCGCGCGGGATCGACCACCGGCGCACCACCGCGGCGCGCCGCCATCACGCGGTCCATCAGCGAGAGGCCCTCGAACGCGTCGCGCGCGTAGTGCACCTCGCCGCCGGAATACAGCGACCGCAGGTCATCCTCCACATAGGACCGTGTCAGGGCCGCCCCGCCCAGCAGGACCGGCCACCGCTCGGCGACACCGCGGGCCTGCATCTCCTGCAGGTTCTCCTTCATCACGACCGTGCTCTTGACCAGCAGGCCGGACATGCCGATCGCGTCGGCGTCGTGGGACTCGGCGGCCTCCAGGATCGAGGCGATCGGCTGCTTGATGCCGATGTTGACGACCTCGTACCCGTTGTTGGAAAGGATGATGTCGACCAGGTTCTTGCCGATGTCGTGCACGTCGCCCTTCACGGTGGCGAGCACGATCCGACCCTTGCCCTGGTCGTCGTCGGTCGTCTCGATGTGTGGCTCGAGATAGGCGACGGCGCTCTTCATCACCTCGGCCGACTGGAGCACGAACGGCAGTTGCATCTGGCCCGAGCCGAACAGCTCCCCGACCACCTTCATGCCGTCGAGCAGCGTGTCGTTGATGATCTCCAGGGCCGACCGGTCGGCGAGGGCGGCGGAGAGGTCGTCCTCCAGCCCGTTGCGCTCGCCGTCGATGATCCGCCGCTTGAGCCGCTCGTCGAGCGGAAGGGCCGCCAGCTCCGCCGCCCGCGACGCGCGCGCGGACGCCACGTCGACGCCCTCGAAGACCGAGATGAACTCCTGCACCGGGTCGTAGCCGGGCGCCCGGCGGTCGTAGACCAGGTCGAGCGCCACCTCACGCTGCCGGTCCGGGATGCGGGAGATCGGCAGGATCTTGCTCGCGTGCACGATCGCGCTCGTCAGCCCGGCCTCGACACACTCGTGGAGGAAGACCGAGTTGAGCACCTGCCGGGCGGCGGGGTTCAGCCCGAACGAGATGTTGGAGACGCCGAGCGTGAAGTTGACGCCGGGATACAACGACGCGATCTCGCGGATCGCGGAGATCGTCTCGATGCCGTCCCGCCGCGTCTCCTCCTGCCCGGTCGCGATCGGGAACGTCAACGCGTCGATGAGGATGTCGGATCGGCTCAGGCCCCACCGCCCGGTCAGGTCGTCGATCAGCCGCCGCGCGACCCGTACCTTCCACTCCGCGGTGCGCGCCTGCCCCTCCTCGTCGATCAACAGGGCCACCACGGCCGCACCGTGTTCCCGCACGACCGGCATCACCCGCGCGTAGCGCGAGGTCGGCCCGTCGCCGTCTTCGAAGTTGACCGAGTTGACCACGCACCGCCCGCCGAGCATCTCCAGCCCGGCCTCGACCACGGCCGGCTCGGTCGAGTCCAACATGATCGGCAGCGTGGACGCCGTCGCGAAGCGGCCCGCGAGTTCGCGCATGTCGACGGTGCCGTCCCGGCCCACGTAGTCGACGCACAGGTCGAGCAGGTGCGACCCGTCGCGTGCCTGCGACCGCGCCATCTCCACGCAGGCCTGCCAGTCGGACGCCAGCATCGCCTCGCGGAACGCCTTCGAGCCGTTGGCGTTGGTCCGCTCACCGATCATCAGCACGCTGGCGTCCTGCGCGAACGGCACGTGGTGGTAGATCGACGACACGCCGGGCTCGACCCGCGCCTCCCGGGGAACCCGCGCGGCGCCGACACCCAGCGCGCCGACAACGGCCTCGATGTGGGCGGGGGTGGTGCCGCAACACCCACCGACCAAGGCGGCGCCGTAGGAGGAGACGAAGTCGGAAAGCGCCGCGGCCAACTCCTCGGGCGTCAGCGGATAGTGCGCGCCGTCCGCGGTCAGTTGCGGCAACCCCGCATTGGGCATCACCGACAGGGGTACGCGCGCGTGCTGCGCCAGATAACGCAGATGCTCCGTCATCTCCGCCGGCCCGGTGGCGCAGTTGAGCCCGATCAGGTCGACGCCGAGCGGCTCGACGGCGGTCAGCGCCGCACCGATCTCGCTGCCCAGCAGCATCGTCCCGGTGGTCTCGACGGTCACGTGCGCGATCACCGGCACCTCGCGCCCCGCGTCGCTCATCGCCCGCCGGGCGCCGTTGACCGCCGACTTGAGCTGCAACAGGTCCTGGCAGGTCTCGATGATCAACGCGTCCGCGCCGCCCACGATCAGACCCTGGGCGTTCTCCTGGTACGCGTCGCGCAGCGTCCGGTACGCCGCGTGCCCCAGCGTCGGCAGCTTGGTGCCCGGCCCCATCGAACCGAGCACGAAGCGCGGCCGTTCGGCGGTCGCGAACCGGTCCGCCGACGCGCGGGCGATCCGGGCACCGGCCTCGGCCAGTTCGCGGATCCGCGACTCGATCCCGTACTCCCCCAGGTTTCCGAGGTTGGCTCCGAAGGTGTTGGTCTCCACGCAGTCGGCGCCCGCCGCGAAATAGGCGTCGTGCACCTCGCCGACCACGTCGGGCCGGGTCGCGTTGAGCACCTCGTTGCAGCCCTCGTGGCCCTCGAAGTCGTCGAGCGTCAGGTCGGCGGCCTGGAGCATGGTGCCCATGGCGCCGTCGGCGATGAGCACCCGGTCGGCGAGCGCGTCAAGAAACGAGTTCGACACCCCTTCAGGCTACGGCGTCGTCCGATTCGCGAAGGAAGTGATGATCCAACCCGGTCCTGTTGTGTGACCGGCGTCGCCTGCCGGCCCGGCCCGCGTCGCGCCGCCGAGCCCTCGCTGGCGGGGCCACGTAGGCTGGCTGGGTGAACGTGTGGACCGACCAGGTGACCGCAGCGACATGGTGGACGGAGGGCGTGGCATGACCGAGTTCGATGGCCTGCCCGAGTTGCGTTCCCCGGTGGCGATCGCGGCGTTCGAAGGATGGAACGACGCCGCCGACGCCTCGACCGCCGCGGTCGAACACCTCGAGCAGGTCTGGGGCGCCCGCGAGATCGCGGCCCTCGACCCCGAGGACTTCTACGACTTCCAGGTGAGCCGGCCGACCATCACGATGGCCGACGGCGAGACCCGGCGGATCGAATGGCCGACCACGCGGTTCATGCGGGCCAGCCCGGAGGGCACCGAGCGCGACGTCGTGCTGATCCGCGGCATCGAGCCGAGCATGCGCTGGCGCACGTTCTGCGAGCAGGTGCTCGAGGTCTGCCACAGCCTGGAGATCAACCGGGTGGTGCTGCTGGGCGCGCTGCTGGCCGACGTGCCCTACACCCGGCCGCTGCCGATCAGCGGCAGCGCGTCCGACAAGGACGCCGCCGACCGCTTCCAGCTCACCCCGACCCGCTACGACGGCCCGACCGGCATCGTCGGCGTGCTGCACGACGCCTGCCACCGGGCCGAGGTCGACGCGCTGTCGTTCTGGGTCCACGTGCCGCACTACGCCAACAACCCGCCGTGCCCCAAGGCGACGCTCGCGCTGCTGCACCGGGTCGAAGAGGTGCTCGACCTCCCGGTGCCGATGGCCGACCTGGCCGAAGAGTCCGCCGAGTGGGAGCAGCGCGTGCGGGCCGCCGCCGAGCAGGACGCCGAACTCGGCGAATACGTCCGCGAGCTGGAGGAACGCGCCGGCGACGCGGGCATCCAGTCGGTCAGCGGCGACGAGATCGCCCAGGAGTTCGAGAAATACCTGCGGCGCCGGGGCGGCTCGGCCGGCCCCACCGCCGGCTCCTGGTAAAGCCGGCGTGTCGGGCGCGACCCGCCGCGTAGTGGTGCATCCTAGGATCATCGCTCCGCGGGAGGTCGCGCCATGCAGCAACTCAACCCGGGTGCCGCCGAGGCGCCGCACCGCCAGATAGCCGAGCAGATCAAGGCCCAGATCCGCCGCGGTGACTGGGCCGCCGGCGAGCGCCTGCCATCGATCCCCGCGCTGGCCGAGACGTTCGGCGTGGCCAAGCAGACCCTGCAGCGCAGCATCGACCAACTCCGGGTCGAGGGCGTGCTGATCACCAAACCCGGATCGGGTACGTACGTCCGCGGCACCAAACGCCGCCTCAACCGCCTGTCCCGGGGTCGCTACGGCGGGCATCGCGGCTACCACGCGGATCTGGCGGCCCGCTACCGCCAGCACCTGACCGAGGTGGGCCGGGCGCCGGCCCCGCCGGAGGTGGCCGACGCGTTCGGCGTCGCCGACCACACCCCGCTGCTGGTCCGCCGCCACCTGGTGCGCACCGACGACGTGCCGGTCGAGATCGGTGCGGCGTGGTTCCGGGTCGAGGACGCGGCCGGCACCAGCCTGGAACGGTTCGAGGGCTTCGGCCGCCCGCTCTACCAGGAGGCCGAGGAGGCGATCGGCCGCCGCTACGCGACCGCGTCGGACGTGATCACCGCCCGCCAGCCCGACCGCGACGAGGCCGAGATCCTGCAGATCCGCGCCGACACCCCGGTGCTGCACCTGCTGCACGTCGCGTACGACGACAAGCACCGCGCCATCGAGGTCAGCCAGGCGACCTGGCCCGGGCCGATGACCACGCTCACCGAGAACTACAAGATCCCCGGCCCGGTCGAGGACCTGCCCGACGACGGGCCGGGCCTGGCGTTGGGCTGACCCCCGGCCGAGGGCCGCCGCCGGCTGCGTTTGCTCTGCTGCCATATAGGCAGCACCGCCTCGGTCGGCTGCTGCCTATATGGCAGCAGAGCAAGGAAGGGGTCGACGGGTCAGGCGGCCCACGGCGGTTGGACGCGGTTGCCGGCCGCGGTGGCCGTGCTGCCGGCGGGGCTGGTGACGATCGCGGTGAGGCCGGTCTCGGCGTCGGCGGTCAGTTGGCGTTCGACGTCGGGCGCGAGCACCAGGGTGTCCCCCGTGCCGATCCGCACCTCCGCGCCGTCGACCCGGACCTCCGCGCCGCCGGACAGCACCGTCCAGATCTGTTCCGCGTCGATCGTGTGCACCGGGCCGGCGCTCCCCGCGAGCATCTCGACCCGCCAGATCGGGCGGGTCGCGCCGCCCAGGGTCGGCGAGCCGAGGGTGGTCATCACTCCGGCGGGTGTCTCGAAGCGACGGGTCTGGTCCTGGCGGATGACAGTCATGGTTCGCGTCTCCTAAGATAGTCAACGTGGTTGTCCAAAACGTAAACCTGGTTGTCTAACGTGTCAACCGTCGACCCACCCGGGTTCCTGCTGCCGCTGCGGCTGTTCATCGGCTTCCGCCAGCTGATCGACGCCGTCCATGCCGAGTTGGCGCGCGAGGGCCACCCCGACGTGCGTCCGCTGCACGGCTTCGTCTTCCAGGCCATCGGCCGCGACGGCACGACGGCGGTGGAACTGGCCCGCCGGCTCGGCGTCTCGAAGCAGGCGGCCGGCAAGACCGTCGACGGGCTGGAACGCCTCGGCTACGTCGAGCGCGCCACCGACCCCGCCGACGCCCGGCGCAAGCTGGTCCGCCTCACCGACCGCGGCGTCGACATGCTGGCCCGGTCGGCGCGGATCTTCGACGAGTTGCGCGCCGAGTGGGCGGCCCAGATCGGCTCCGACCGTCTCCGCGCGCTCGAGGCCGACCTGGCCACGGTCACCGGTTCGGAACCGTTCCGCCTCGACGTCCCCGGCTGGTTCGCCGGCTAGCCGCCTTCCGCGAGCGGCACGGCGCGGCGCTCCACACCGGCACCGCCGGCACGGCGGAGGCGGCGGCGCGGCGGAGGCGGCGGCGCGGCGGAGGCGGCGGCGCGGCGGAGGCGGCGGCGCGGCGGAGGCGGCGGCGCGGCGGAGGCGGCGGCGCCAAGGCGGAGGGCGAGGCGCGGCCGAGGCGGCGGCGCGGGCGGAGGCCGGCGCGCGGCGGAGGCCGAGGCGCGGCGGAGGCCGAGGCGCGAGCGGAGGCCGAGGCCGAGGCGCGGACGGAAGGCGGGGTGGGGCGAGCTACGCGTCGCGCTCCGGATAGCCGATCGGGATGGCCGAGACGTCGTCCAACGCGGTCTCGATCTCGGCCGGCAACGTCATCTCCTCGACCTTCAGCGCACCGAGCAGCTGCCCGACCGTGCGCGCGCCCAGCACCGGTGCGACCACGCCCGGCCGGTCGCGGACCCAGGCCAGCGCGACCTCCAGCGGCGAGACGCCGAGCCCGCTGGCCGCGGTGGCCACCGCCTCGACGACCCGGGACGAGCGGGAATCCAGATAACTGGCCACGAAAGGCCCGAAATGCGGCGACGCCGCGCGGCTGTCCGCCGGCCGGCCGTGCCGGTATTTGCCGGTCAGCACACCGCGGCCCAGCGGCGACCAGGCCAGCACGCCCAGCCCCAGCGCCTCGCAGGCCGGCAGCACCTCGCGCTCGATGCCCCGCTCCAGCAGCGAGTATTCGACCTGGGTGGCCACCACCGGGGTCCGCCCGGGCACCGCCTGCTGCCAGGCCGCGGCCCGCGCCGTCTGCCAGCCCGCGAAGTTGGAGACGCCGGCATAGCGCACCCGGCCGCTGCTGACCGCGAAGTCCAGCGCCGCCAGGGTCTCCTCCAGCGGCGTGGTCTCGTCGTACCCGTGGACCTGCCAGAGATCGACATGGTCGGTGCCGAGCCGGCGCAGCGAGGCGTCCAGCGACCGCAGCAGGTGCCCGCGCGAGCCGTCGCGGCGCCGGCCGTGGCCGGGGCGCAGGCCGCCCTTGGTCGCGATCAGGATGTCGTCGCGGGAGACCAGGGTGTCCAGCAGCGAGCCGATCACGGCCTCAGCCTCGCCGTCGCCGTAGACGTCGGCGGTGTCGACCAGGTTGCCACCGGCGTCGACGAAGCCCTTGAGCTGGGCGGCCGCGTCGTCGGTGTCGGTGTCGGCACCCCACGTCATGGTGCCGAGCGCGAGCCGGGAGACCGCGAGCCCGCTACGGCCTAGCGGTCTTAGCTGCATGGGTGCACCTTATGCCGCGCGCGCGGAGCGGTATAGCCGGCCGGTCAGTGCATGATGCAGGCATGGCGCCCGCGTGTTGGGGACGCCGTCCCCAACCGTCGCGCCGGCATTTCGTACCCTGGTCCCGCGTCGCCCCTCACACGGCGGCATTGGGGAGGGGCACGGTGCGACTCGGACTGAACCTCGGATACCAGACCGCCTGGAGCTCGCCGGCGACCGACCTGGCGCTGGCCCAGGAGGCGGAGCGGCTGGGCTACACGGTCGTGTGGGCGGCGGAGGCCTACGGCTCCGACTCGCCGTCGACGCTGGCCTGGCTGGCCGGCCAGACCTCGACGATCGACCTGGGCGCCGCGGTGATGCAGATCCCGGCCCGCACCCCGGCCGCGACCGCGATGACCGCGACCACGATCGACAACCTGTCCGGCGGGCGGTTCCGGCTCGGGCTCGGCGTCTCCGGCCCCCAGGTCTCCGAGGGCTGGCACGGCGTCCGCTTCGGCAAGCCCCTGGGCCGCACCCGGGAGTACGTCGACATCGTCAAGCTGGCCGTCGGCCGCAAGCCGGTGCAGTACGACGGCGAGCACTACACGCTCCCGCTGCCCGACGGCCCGGGCAAGGCGTTGCGGCTCGGCTTCCATCCGCCGCGCGAGCACATCCCGATCTACCTGGCCGCCGTCGGCCCGAAGAACCTGGAGCTGGCCGGCGAGATCGCCGACGGCTGGCTGGCGGTCTTCTACTCCCCCGAGTTCGCCGGCGAGCAGCACGCCTCCTGGCACGCCGGTCGGGCCAAGGCCGGCCTGCCGACCGAGGGCTTCGACGTGGTGCCCAGCGTGCCGGTCGTGGTCGGCGACGACGTGGCGATGGCGGCCGAGCTGATCCGCTGGTACGCCGCCCTCTACGTCGGCGGGATGGGCAGCCGCAAGCAGAACTTCTACAACGACCTCGCGGTCCGGATGGGCTACGCGGACGCGGCGAAGACGGTGCAGGACCTCTACCTCGACAAGCGCCAGCGGGACGCGGCGGCGGCCGTACCCCTGGAGTTCATCGACCGCACGTCTTTGCTCGGGCCGAAGGAACGGATCGCCGACCGGCTCAAGGCGTACGCCGAGTCGGGCGTCACCACCCTTTCGGTGAGTCCGTTCGTGGCCGACGCCGAATCGGGGGTTCAGACGTTGCGCACTGTGGCGGAGGCGCTGGAAATGTCGGGGGTCGGGGCATGACGTGGACCGAGGCGATCGTGCTGGGGATCGTGCAGGGGCTCACCGAGTTCCTGCCGATCAGTTCGTCCGGGCACATGCGGATCACCTCGGCCATCTTCTTCGGTCAGGACGCGGGCGCCTCCTTCACCGCGGTCACCCAGCTCGGCACCGAGGCGGCCGTGCTCGTCTACTTCGCCAAGGACATCTGGCGAATCAGCAAGACCTGGGTCGTCGGCATCTGGGACAAGTCGGCCCGCAAGGAGTTCGACTACAAGATGGGCTGGTACGTGATCGTCGGGTCGATCCCGATCGGCATCATCGGCTTCGTCTTCAAGGACCAGATCCGCACCGCGGCCCGTAACCTGTGGCTCGTCTCGATCGTGCTGGTGGTCTTCTCGTTCGTGCTCGCGTTCGCCGAATACTGGGGCCGCCAGACCCGCAACCTCGAACGCTTCAAGATGCCGGACGCGGTCACCATGGGCTTCGCGCAGGCGCTGGCGCTGATCCCCGGCGTCTCCCGCTCCGGTGGCACCGCCAGCGCCGGCCTGTTCCTCGGCCTGACCCGCGAGGCCGCGCTGCGCTTCTCGTTCCTCCTGGCCATCCCGGCGGTGGTCATGTCGGGGGTGTTCAGCCTCCCCGACGTGTTCGACAAGACCGGCGGCGGTCTCGTGCCGTCGGGCGCGCAGATGGTGGTCGCCACGATCATCGCGTTCGTGCTCGGCTACGCCTCGATCGCCTGGCTGCTGAAGTACGTGTCGGCGCACACGTTCTACCCGTTCGTGCTGTACCGCGTAGCCCTCGGCGCGATCGTCCTCGCGCTGCTGATCAACGGCACCATCGCCGCCACGTAGGGTTGGCGCGTGGCGACCCTCCTCCTCCTGCGACACGGCCGGACCACCGCCAACGCCGACGGCGGCCTGGCCGGCCGGCAGCCCGTCGAACTCGACGACACCGGGCGGGCACAGGCGGTCGCGGTCGGAGCCCGGCTGCGCGGCCTCCCGCTGGCCGAGGTGGTCTCCAGCCCGCTGATCCGCTGCCGGCAGACCCTCGACCTGGCCCTGCCCGACAGTGCGCCGTCCGTCGACGACGGGCTGATCGAGTGCGGCTACGGCGACTGGGAGGGCCAGCCGCTCAAGAAGCTGGCGAAGGACCCGCTCTGGCCGGTCGTCCAATTGCATCCGTCGGCGGTGGTCTTCCCCGGCGGCGAGGCGATGGCCGCGATGGCCGGCCGCGCGATCGCCGCGGTGCGCCGCTGGGACGCCGACGTCACGCGCAGGCACGGCGCCGAGGCGCTCTGGCT
Organism: Asanoa sp. NPDC049573; assembly: GCF_040676615.1. NCBI lineage: Bacteria > Bacillati > Actinomycetota > Actinomycetes > Micromonosporales > Micromonosporaceae > Asanoa > Asanoa sp. NPDC049573. Next base: position 597,922 of record NZ_JBFAPI010000001.1, on the reverse strand, counting down.
GGCCTGCACGCACGGCGACATCATCAAGGCGATCGTGGCCGACGCGCTGGGCCTGCACCTCGACCAGTTCCAGCGGATCGTGGCCGACCCGGCGTCGGTGACCGTGATCCGTTACACACCCACCCGCCCCTTCCTGATGCGCCTCAACGACACCGGCGGTGACCTGGCCGCGCTCGTACCCCCGAAACGCCGCCGGCGACCGCGCAAAAGCGCCGCCACCTCCTCGGACGCGGTGGTCGGCGGCGGCGCCGGCACGACCTGAAATTCGCTCTGGGCGAACGCGGCTGATCCGCTCCCCACAATCGAGCCGGTGCGCTACGCGCGCGTACGAGTGGGCGGATAGGGTCTTCATATGACCCACCAGGTGCATGCGTTCGAGCCGCCGGAGCGGTTCGTGGCTGGAACCGTGGGCCCGCCGGGCGAGCGCAGCTTCTTCCTGCAGGCTCGCGGCGGCGGCCGCGTGGTCAGCGTGGCGCTGGAGAAGGTGCAGGTCTCGCTGCTGGCCGAGAAGCTCGAAGAGCTGCTTACCGAGGCGGCCCGCCGGTTCGGGGTCGACCTGGAGCTGCCCACCGAGGAGCCGCTCTCGTCCGACAACGAGCCCCTGGAGAGCCCGGTCGACGAGGAGTTCCGGGTCGGCACGCTGGGCCTCGCGTTCGACGTCGACTCGGCCACCGTGGTGATCGAGGCGATCGCCGCCGGCGAGGGCGAGCTCGAGGTCGACGAGGCCGAGGCCGAAGCGGTCGAAGACGACGAGGACGACGACGACGAGCCCGACGACGACCTCGACCGGCTCCGGGTCCGGCTCACCCCGCAGGCCACCCGCGAGTTCATCAGCCGGGCCAAGCGGGTCGTCGCCGCCGGCCGCCCGCCCTGCCCGCTCTGCGGCCAACCGCTCGACCCCCGCGGCCACCTCTGCCCGCGCCACAATGGCTATCACCGGTGACGGCGCCGCGCCGGTGGGCTCTCCGTCCCGGCTCCCCGAGCTCGACGCACTGACGCTGCTGCGCTCGGGCGAGATCGAGCTCGAAGGCCGGCTCGTCGACGCGTCCAACACCACCATGCGGGCGTTCGTCTCGCTCGACGGCGTCACGGCGCGCTGCGTCTACAAGCCGATCAGCGGCGAGCGCCCGTTGTGGGACTTCCCCGACGGCACGCTGGCCGGCCGCGAGGTCAGCGCCTACCTGGTCTCCGCGGCGACCGGCTGGGACCTGGTGCCGCCGACGCTGCTGCGCGAGGAGGGGCCGCTCGGGCCCGGCATGTGCCAGCTCTGGATCGACGAGCCGGAGGGCGCCCAGCCGCTGGTCGGCTTCGTGCCCGCGCGGCAGCTGCCGACCGGCTGGAAGCGGATCGCCTCGGCCCGCGACGAAGACGGCAACGCCTATTCGCTCGCCCACGCCGACGACGAGCGGCTGGCCCGGCTGGCCGTCCTCGACATCATCATCAACAACGCCGACCGCAAGGGCGGCCACGTGCTGATCGGCCCTGACGACCGGGTCTACGGCGTCGACCACGGCGTGACGTTCAATGTGGAGCCGAAGCTGCGCACCGTCCTCTGGGGCTGGACCGGCGCCGTGCTCCCCGAGGAGGCCGTCGACGTGCTCGGCCGGCTGACCAGCGGGCTGCGCGGCGAGCTGGGCGGGGCGCTGCGCGAGCACCTCACCGGTGCCGAGGTGGCCCGGGTCCGCGGCCGGGTGCGCCGGCTGCTGGAGAACGCGAGCTTCCCGGAGCCGGGCACCGACTGGCCGTCGGTGCCCTGGCCCCCGATGTAGATCGCGAGCGGCCGATCCAGGCTTTGCTCCGCACCCCTGTGGGAAGCGCCCCAGCTTGACAGGTGCTTCCTGCAGGGGTGCAGAGCAGGAACTGGTTCTAGATCGCGGTGTGGCGCAGGGTGATGCCGAGAAGGGCGTCGACCATGTGTGCCATCAGCTTCGGGGCGTCGGGGTCGTCGCCGGCACCGGCCAGCGTGGCGTCGGCCCAGGCGTCGACCAGCGCGAGCGCGCCCGGGGTGTCGAGGTCGTCGGCGATCCGGCCGCGTACCCCCGTCAGCAGGTCGGCACCCGACGGCCCGGCGGTGGCCAACGCGGCCGCGCGCCAGCGGCCCAGCCGCTCCTGGGCGGTCTTGAGCAGGTCGTCGGTCCAGATCCGGTCGGCGCGGTAGTGGTCGGCGATCAGCGCCAGCCGCAGCGCCATCGGGTCGACGTGGTCGGCCCGCAGGCGGGAGACGAAGACCAGGTTGCCCTTCGACTTCGACATCTTCTCGCCGTCGAGACCGATCATGCCGGCGTGCACGTAGTGCGACGCGAACGGCCCCTGCCCGGTGAGCCGCTCGGCGTGCGCGGCGGAGAACTCGTGGTGCGGGAACAGCAGGTCGCTGCCGCCGCCCTGCACGTCGATCGTGTCGCCGAGCAGGCCAAGGGCGATCACCGCGCACTCGATGTGCCAGCCCGGCCGGCCCGGGCCGAGCGGGCCGCCCGGCCAGGCCGGCTCGCCGTCGCGGGCGCCGCGCCAGAGCAGCGGGTCGAGCGGGTCGCGCTTGCCGGCCCGCTCCGGATCGCCGCCCCGCTCGGCCGCGAGCACCAGCATCTCCTCGCGGCTCAGGTTGGACTCGTAGCCGAACGAGGGCGCGGCCGCGATGTCGAAGTAGACGTCGCCGGTGCCGTCGTCGAGCACGTAGGCCGCGCCGTCGGAGAGCAACTCGACCACCCGGTCGACGATCGCCGGGATCGACTCGACCGCGCCGACGTAGTGCGCCGGGGGGATCAGCCGCAGCGCCTCCATGTCTTCCCGGAACAGCGCGGTCTCGCGCATGGCGAGGACCACCCAGTCTTCGCCGTCGCGGGCGGCCCGCTCCAGCAGCGGGTCGTCGATGTCGGTCACGTTCTGCACGTAGTGCACCGGATGCCCGGCGTCGAGCCAGGCCCGCTGCACCAGGTCGAAGGTGATCATTGTGGCCGCGTGGCCGAGATGCGTCGCGTCGTAGGGCGTGATCCCGCAGACGTACATGGTCGCCCCGGGTTCCGGCTGTGGCCGGGTCGGGTGGGCGCTGCGCCGCGCCGAGTCGAACAACACGAGCGGTTGACCGGTACCCGGCAACCGCGGCACCTCGTGCCCGGTCCAAGACTGCATCCCGCCAGCCTAACCAGAGGCGAGACAAGATCAAACCTGACGAACCGGAGGGGCCGATGTGACAGACGTGGCAGCGCGTCCCGCCGACCGGGCTGCTGCGCCTCGGGTAGGCAGGTGCGCGGCCCGCGGCAGCGGGGGCTGCGCTGGTTGGGGGAAGGGCTGGATTCCGGCCGCTGGGAGTGGGCAGGATAGGTGCCATGGACTACGAGTACGCGCCCCTGCGGTTGCCGCCGAATGTCGATCGGGCGACCGCAGAGGCGCAGCTGGCAATCCAGGCGGAGTTCTCGGGGTGGGAGCTGGCCCGGGTGCGGTTGTTCCGTGACGGGACGCGGCAGGTGGTTCTGCGGCGCCGCATGGTCAACAAGCCGCAACCGGGCCTCTCCTATTAGCCCGAAGCGCTCGGCCCCGGGCACCGGCCGTCAGGCGCCCGGGCGTCCCTCGCCGTCTTCGTCCTCGTCGTCCTCTTCGTCGGGAACCTCGCCGTCGAGGTCGCCCGGCAGGAACGGGTGCTCGTCGAGGCGGCCGACCAGGCGGTCTTCGCCGGCCGGGCGGAACGGGCCGTGGCTGTCGTGCTCTTCGAAGACCTCGAGGTCGAGCGCGGTCGTCACCTCGCTGACCATCACGACGCCGTCGAGCGGTTCGAGCTCTGGCACGTCGAGGGCGCTGAGCGACCCATCGCCGGCCTGGAGCAGCTCCAGCACGGCCTCGCCGACCGTCTCCACCGGGCCGCCGACCTCGTCGGGGCTCACCTCGGTGCGGGTCTCCTCGGCCCGCCGGACCAGGGCCATCACGCTCGGTACCCGGTAGTCGCGGCGCTGCCGCACCGAGATCACGTGCGGGTGGGCGTCGCGGACCTCGACACCGTCGACGGTCGGGATGCCGCCGAGCTGGCCCTCGACCTCGTCGGGGTCGATCGACTCGACGTCCCAGGGCGTGACCTCGCCGAACGCTTCGAGCAGCAGTTCGTCGTAGGCGTAGGAGGCGTTGTTGAGCGTGACGTAGGCCTGCCACACGTCGTCGTCGTCGACCCGGCCCTCGGCGGCCTTGACCGCGGTCAGGTGGGCCCGGGCGGCGGCGATGACCTCCTCGAGCGCGGCGTCGAGCGAAGCGTGTTGGTCGGTCATGGTGAAACCATCCCTCGGGGAGAAAGAAAGAAGATCAGCAGCTGCGGAGGAAGCGGTCGAGCACCCGCGCGCCGAACCGGAGGCCCTCCACGGGCACCCGCTCGTCGATGCCGTGGAACAGGTTGGCGAAGTTGAGGTCCGGCGGGAGCCGCAGCGGTGCGAAGCCGAAGCACCGGATGCCCAGCCGCTGCCAGGCCTTGGCGTCGGTGCCGCCCGACAGCATGTAGGGCACCGCCTTGGCGCCCGGGTCTTCGGCCAGCAGCGCCGCCGACATCGCGTCGACCAGCGGGCCGTCGAAGGTGGTCTCGACGGCGGGCTGTCGCTGGATGTGTGCCACGTCGATGTCGGGACCGATCAGGTCGCGGATCTCGGCGAGGAACGACTCGGCCTGGCCGGGCAGGTTGCGGCAGTCGAGGGTGGCGCTGGCCCGGCTCGGGATGACGTTTTCCTTGTAACCCGCGTCGAGCCGGGTCGGGTTGGCCGTGTTGCGCACCGTGGCGCCGACGAAACCGGCGATCGGGCCGAGCTTGCCGATGGTCGCCTCCGGGTCGGCGGGGTCGAACTCGATGCCGAGCAGGCCGGAGACCTCGGCCAGGAAGGTGCGGGCGGTGTCGGTCAGCACGATCGGTGACTTGTGCCGGCCGACCCGGGCGACCGCCTCGGCCAGCGCGGTGACCGCGTTGTCGTCGTGGATCATCGAGCCGTGGCCGGGGCGACCGTGCGCGGTCAGCTTCAGCCACTGGATGCCTTTTTCGGCGGTCTCGATCAGGTAGAGCCGCAGGTCTTCGGAGACCGTGAAGGAGAAGCCGCCGACCTCGCCGATCGCCTCGGTGCAGCCCTCGAGCAGGTCGGCGTGGTTGTCGACGAGGAAGTGGGCGCCGTAGTCGCCACCGGCCTCCTCGTCGGCGGTGAACGCGAGCACCAGGTCGCGCGGCGGGCGGACGCCGCGGCGTTGCCAGTCGCGGATCACCGCGAGCACCATCGCGTCGAAGTCCTTCATGTCGACGGCGCCGCGGCCCCACAGGTAGCCGTCGCGGATCTCACCGCCGAACGGGTCGACGGACCACTCGCCCGGGTCGGCCGGCACCACGTCGAGGTGGCCGTGCACGAGCAGCGCGCCGCGCGAGGGGTCGGAGCCCGGGATGCGGGCGACCAGGCTGGCCCGGCCGGGCGCGGACTCGCGCAACTCGGCCTCGACACCCACCTCGGCCAGCATCTCCGCGACGTATTCGGCCGCCACCCGCTCGCCCGCCGACGTCTGGGTGTCACCGGTGTTGGTGGTGTCGATCCGGATGAGGTCGCGGCAGATGTCGACGACCTCGTCGGCACTGGACAGGGCGGGGCTGGTCATGCGGTCTTTCTTACCAGCACGGCGGGCGCGGTGCCCGACCGGGCACGGTTCGCTGTGGATAACTCAGCCACCGGCGGCCCGGGCCTGGAAAAGCGTCCGTTCGGCATCGTTGCGGGTCAGTTCGGCTGCGCGCGCGAACGCCGCCCGGGCCTCGTCGGCCCGGCCGAGACGGGCCAGCAGGTCGCCGCGGACGGCCGGCAACTGTGGATAGTCGCGCAGCGACCGCTCCCCCGCGACCGCGTCGACCAGGGCCAGGCCGCGGGCGGGATCACCGGCCATCGCGTACGCCACCGCCTGGTTGACCCGCAGCACCGGCGACGGTCGCAGGTGGAACAGCACCTCGTAGAGGGCCGCGACGCGCTCCCAGTCGGTCTCCTCGTGCGAGCGGGCCCGGGCGTGACAGGCGGCGATCTCGGCCTGGATCGTGTAGTAGCCGCCGCCCAGTTCGCCGGCCCGGGTCAGGGCGGCCAGCCCGCGCCGGATCAGCAGCCGGTCCCAGCGCCGCCGGTCCTGGTCGGGCAGCAGCACCGGCCGGCCGGCCGGGCCGAGGCGGGCCGGGAGCCGGGAGGCCTGCAACTCCATCAGCGCGGCCAGCCCGTGCACCTCGGCCTCGCGGGGCAGCAACCCCTGCAACAGCCGGCCCAGCCGCACCGCCTCGTCGGCCACCTCCGGCCGCGCCCACGCCGGGCCGCCCGTGGCGGCGTAACCCTCGTTGAAGATCAGATAGACCGTGGCCAGGACCGACGCGACGCGGGGGGCCAGCTCCTCGGCGGGCGGGAGCGCGAACTCGACGCCGGCCAGGGCCTTCTTCGCGCGGGTGATCCGGGCGGCCATGGTGGGCTCGGGCACCAGGAACGCCCGGGCGATCTCCGCCGTCGTCAGGCCACCGAGCAAGCGCAGCGTGAGCGCGACCCGGGACTCGGCCGGCAGGTCGGGATGGCAGACCGTGAAGATCAATCTGAGGAGATCGTCGCCGATCCGGGTGTCGAGCACCTCGTCGAAGCCGCCGTCATCGGTCTCCGCGGTGGCCCGGCCGACCAGTTGCAGCTTCGCGGCGTAGTTCTGCCGGCGGCGGATCTGGTCGATCGCCCGGTGCCGCGCGGTGGCCAGCAACCACGGACCCGGGTCATCGGGTACGCCGTCGCGCGGCCACTGCTCCAGCGCCACCACCAGGGCGTCCTGGGCGATCTCCTCGGCGAGCCCGACGTCGCCGGTCAGCCGGGCGACCACCGCGACGATGCGGGCGGCCTCGATCCGCCACACCGCCTCGACCGTGCGGTGCACAACAGCAGGATCGGCGGCCGTCACGACCACCGATCCTGCCACGTGCGCGATCACGCCGGTGGCGCGAAGTCCTCCGGGCCCATCACCTTGAGCACCTGGGACTCGCCCTCCCAGCCGGGCCACAGGTCGCGGTGCACGCGCATGAAGCGGGAGGTCCACTCGACGGCCTCGGCTTTGTCGCGTACGTCGTACACGGCATAGCTGATCACTTCCTTGGCCTCCGCGAACGGCCCGTCGGTGACGGTCAGTTCGCCGCCGGACACCCCGACCAGGGCGCCGAACGAACTCGGCGACAGGCCGGCCTGGTCGACCAGCGCGCCGGCGCTGGTGGCGTCCTCACCGAGCTTCATGATCGCTTCCAGCAGCTCCGGCGGCGGGGGCGTGTCCGGACGGGTGGCGGTGAGCAGGACGACGTAACGCATGGTTCCTCCTAGTGGGCTCATTCTTCAGATCGAGCGGTAGAAACGGACCGAGACGGCGGACAGCCACGCCGAGACCAGCACCACGGCGGCCGTAAAGGCGATGATCCCCCAGGCCGCGCCGCCGCTCGCGTTGAGCGCGAGGAACGTGCCGACCAGGGCGACCCCGACCGCGCGGGTGAGCAGCGGGAAGCCGGTGCTCCCGGCGAGCAGGAAGCAGGCCGCCGCGAGGGCGACGAAACCGACCCCGCCGGCCGCCAGGTGGATCAGGCCGTGCCAGCTGACCGTGCCGCCCGCGCTGCCGGGCGGGAAACCCGGGCCCGGGTCGGCCCGGAAGACGCCGGCGACGACCATGCCGAGGCCGTAGATCCCCAGCGGCACGCCGCCGCGGCCGACCGCGCGCCGCACACCGGCGGCCGCGGCGATGACCATGAGACCGGAAATGATCAGATTGGCGGTCTGGATCCAGCCGAGGTCGCCGTTCTGCAACAGGCTCCAGGCGTGCCGGCTGGGGTCGAATCCGTCCCGCGTGAAGGCCTGTGCCAGCGAGACCGTGACATACAGCGGTCCGGCGATGACGCCGTACCCCAGCAGGCTCTTGGTCACCCGCTCGGCGGGTGCGCAGCTGACGGCGGCGGTCGTGGTGGTCATGTCGATCTCCTTCTTCGGCCCGTTCGGGTGCTCTCACCCCTAGCTCGAACGGGCTCCGTCGGATTCGACACATGGCCCCAGATTTTCTGAAAGGACATATCAAGGTCTTCCGATGGATCCTTCCGGAGTCCTACCGTCACGCTATGAACCTGGAGCTGCGGCACCTGAGGGTGGTTACCGCCATCGCGGAGACCGGCAGCGTGACCAAGGCCGCCTCCATGCTCGGCCTCGCCCAACCGGCCCTGACCGCCCAACTCCAGCGGATCGAGCGCGCCCTCGGCGGCCCGCTGTTCGAGCGCGACCGCCGCGGCGCCCGGCCGACCGCCCTCGGCGAGTTGGTGCTCGACCGGGCCCGGGTGCTGTTGCCGGCGATGAAGGGGCTCCAGGACGAGGCCGCCCGGCTGGCCGGCGGCGACGCGGCGATGAGTCGCTACCGGCTCGGCGGCGTCAACAGCCCGATCCTCGGCCGGCTGGTGCACCGGCTGACCGCCGACCAGCCGACCTCGCAGATCACCACCTACGTGAGCTGGTCGGTCGACGAGCTGGCCCGGATGATCCTCTCGGGACGGCTGGACTTCGCGCTCTCCGGCGTCTGCGGCGACGCGGTGCCCAGCGCCGAACTGGGGCTGTCCTGGCTCGCCATCGCGATCGACCCGGTCTGGGTGCTGCTGCCCGAGGGCCACGCCCAGGCCGCCGCCGACGAGGTCGACCTGGCCGACCTGGCCGAGGAGCGCTGGGTGGCGGCGCCCGGCGACGGCTGCTTCGGCGACTGCTTCGCGGCCGCCTGCGCGCGGTCGGGATTCACCCCGCGCAAGATGTACGAGACCGACGTGCGCGGCAGCATCGACCTGGTCGAGGCCGGCGAGGCGATCGCCCTGTGCCAGGCCACCTTCCGCCCGGTGCCCGGGCTGGCCAGCCGGCCGATCAAGGGCTCGCCGCTGCGCTGGCGGCTGCTGCTGGGCTGGCACCCCGAGGCGCAGGCCGGCCAGTTCGCCGACCGGGTCATCAAGCACGCGGCCGGCGGCTACGCCGACATCCTCGACCGCAACCCGCCCTACCGGGCCTGGCTGGCCGGCCACCCGGGCTTCGGCGCCCAGGTCAACCCGGAGTTCGAACCGGCGGTATGAGTCAGGTGGTATATACCGCCATCGATTCTTCGCCGCTACGTTGACGGTGCTTTTCCTCGCTCCCTTACGCCCCCGAGGAGTGCACCGTGAACCGTCTTCTCGCCGGCCTCGCCGCAGCCACCCTGCTGCCGGCCGGCATCACCGTAGCCATGGCCGCACCGGCCATGGCGAAACCGGCTCCGGCACCCGCGCCGGCGCCCGCCGAGGCCGCGTCGCCGGACATGCTCGCCGCGATGCAGCGCGACCTCGGCCTGACCGCCGACCAGGCCCGCGTCCGGATCGCCAGGGACGACGCGGCCAGCCGCACCGAAGCCCGGCTGCGCAAGTCGCTCGGCGGCGCGTTCGCCGGCGCCTACCTCACCCCGTCCGGCTCGTTCGTGGTCAACGTGACCTCCCCGGCCCGGGCCGCGGAGGTCACCGCGGCCGGCGCCACCGCCCGCGTGGTCGGCCGCAGTTCGGCGTCCCTCGACGCGGTCAAGGCTTCGTTGGACAAGACCGGCGCGCCGGCCGCGAGCGTCGCCGGCTGGTATGTCGACGTCACCACCAACACGGTCGTCGTGCTGGCCCGCTCGGTTCCCGCGGCCCGACGCTTCGTGCGGGCCAGCGGCGCCGACCCTTCCGCGGTGCGGGTGGTCGCCTCGACCGAGGCGCCGCGCCCGCTCTACGACGTCCGCGGGGGCGACGCCTACTACATGGGCGGCGGGCGCTGCTCGGTCGGCCTGTCGGTCGACGGCGGCTTCGTCACCGCCGGGCACTGCGGCACCCGCGGCACGACGACCCAGGGCTACAACCAGGTTTCCCAGGGTACGTTCCAGGGCTCCTCCTTCCCCGGCAACGACTACGCGTGGGTCTCGGTCAACAGCAACTGGACGCCGCAGCCGTGGGTCAACAACTACAGCGGCGGCAACGTGACGGTCGCCGGATCGACCGAGGCGGCCGTCGGCGCCGCGATCTGCCGGTCGGGCTCCACCACCGGCTGGCACTGCGGCACGGTCGGTGCCAAGAACCAGACGGTCAACTACTCGCAGGGTTCGGTGAGCGGGCTGACCCGTACCAACGTGTGTGCCGAGCCCGGCGACTCGGGCGGCGGCTGGATGAGCGGCCAGCAGGGCCAGGGCGTCACCTCGGGTGGTTCAGGGAACTGCACGAGCGGCGGCACCACCTACTTCCAGCCGGTCAACGAGATCCTCTCGGCGTTCGGCCTGACGCTGCGCACCTCCGGCGGCGGCAACCCGCCGCCCCCGCCGACCGGCTGCACCGGCTACGAGTTCACGGTCAGCGGTTCGCTGTCCTCCGGCGGCGCCGTCTACCAGCCGAACGGCAGCTACTACTACTCGTCGCTGTCCGGCACGCACCGCGCCTGCCTGGACGGCCCGACCGGTGCCGACTTCGACATCTACCTGCAGAAGTACAGCGGGTCGACGTGGGTGACGGTGGCCGAGGGCACGACGCCGGCGGCGGACGAGACGCTCTCCTACAACGGAACGGCCGGCTACTACCGCTACCAGGTGCACGCGTACAGCGGCTCGGGTAGCTACTCGCTGGGTTACTCGAACCCGTAGCCCGGTTTCGCTTCCGCCACACCGCCCCGTCCGCCGCGATCATCCGCGGCGGGCGGGGTAGGTTGCGAATCATGAGCGACCACGAGAACGCGCGCCGCGCCGCCGCCGCGCACACCGAGGCGTCCCGCGAGATCGAGGCGTTCCTGCGCCGGGTGCCCGAACTGCCGGAGCCACAGCACGTCGTCGAGTTCGCCGCCCTGCTGGCGCGCGAGGAGGAGATCCGCGCCGAGCGGCAGGACGCCCTGGACGCGTTCGGCCTGAGCGCGCCCAGCATCGACGAGGAGCCCTGAGGTCGCGCCGCTGGTAGTGGTCGACGTCGCCAACGTGATGGGCTCGCGGCCTGACGGTTGGTGGCGGGACCGCGCGGCCGCGGCCACCCGGATCCGCGACGACCTGGCCGCGGCGGTCGCCGCCGGGCATCCGATCGGCGACCTACCGCCGCCGGTCGATCTGGTGCTGGTCGTCGAGGGCCGGGCCGGCGGGGTCGGGCCGGTGCCTGGGGTCGAGGTGGTCTCCGCGCCGGGCTCAGGCGACGACGCGATCGTCGCGGTGGTCCGCGACCGGGGCGCTGACCGCCCGGTCGTGGTGGTGACCGCCGACCGCGAGCTACGCGGCCGGGTGGCCGCCCTCGGCGCGACCGTCCACGGCCCGCGTTGGCTAGGGCCCTAACCTCTCCCGCGGGCCGGCTGTGCGTTGTTCGACCGCGTCGCTCGGAAAGCCCAGTCCATGGCTCAGGTGTGCTCTTTCCCGATTATCCCGGACAGGGCTTGTTCGTTTGGTTTCTGCGAATATTCATGCTATCGGCTACCGTTGCCCCGGAAGGCAGTTGACTTATCCCTGATTCGAAAGCACCGCCACGTATCGCGTCACTCGCGGACTCGTTTGCCAGAATGGCCGATATCCCGAATGGCTCGCCCGCGCCCTCACCGACGACTCCCAGGGTTACGTTGTCCGCTCGCCACCGGTCGACATCCACCTGGACGGGGAAGAAGTAGTACTTAGGCTCGTCACTGAGCACCGCAAGCCACAAGATCGTACCGTCCGGGGGCGCTCCTTTGCCGCTAAATGTTGCGCACATCGGTGCCGTTGCGATCCTGTCAAGGACTACGGCAGTAGCCGCTTGAGGAATTGGGTCTGACTTGGGACCAGTGTTGAGTCTCGGCCAGACGAACAGGCCCACCGCCACGATACCGAGCACAAGCGCGGCGACGCTGGCGAGGCCCACCGGGAAACCGTTCTCGCGTGGCGCAGAAGCGTCAATTGGAGGATCCTGGCGACCGGATGTCCGGCGCGAGATGGTTATAAGGCCTGGCACTGCGGTCAAGAGCGCAGCTATCGCGGCGATCAAAGCGGCGAAATCATTCAAGGGTATTGCCTTTCCCAAATTCCGCCGCCCAGTATGGCATTGATTTTGATTAGGGAAGGCGTAAGATGTCATGTAGTTGGACGTTGAGCATTAGCCGATGAGAGGCTAGGGAAGTGATTCCAAGATCGCCACGAGTCGGTCGTAGATCCGACCAATCGAGTTCTGGCCTTTCCCCGGTGCCGACAGCCAGCCCAGTGGCCCCGCTGCTGACGTGTTTGCTGATCGCACTCAGTGTTTTTTTCGGGAGCGATACGATCTTCGTTCGTTGGGTTGCAGGTTCGGTTGGGTTGACGGCCGGAACGGCGATCCTCTGGGCCTACGTGGCTAGTTCGGGTCGTCGGTCGACGATCTAGGTCTGGCCAGGCAGTTTGAATGACAGTCATTCCACTCGGCCAGCACGCGTCGGGCTGACCAAGACGGTTGCCGCGCCCCGTCGCTTGAGCGGCCCGGCCACCGCCGGCCTCCACACAACTGGGTCAGGGTGATAGCGCCGGCTGATTGCGCCCTGCTACCAGCAACCCATCAAGCGCCGTCACAGGACTGTTTTGGCGGTGAGATCAAGTAGCCCAGTCTATGTTGGATGGTCATGATGCAACCGGCATTGACATGGAACGGTGTTCCAGGTGGACTGCTGATCTCCGCACAGTGGGTACACGGGAGGTTGGCGTGGTGCACAAAGGGTGGTGGCGCACGGCCACTGGCAGGCGCGTCCGAACAGGGGTTCTCGTCGGGCTGGTGGGCGTCGGGGCGTTGGTCGTGCCGACCGCGGCCAGTGGGCAGACGCCTGTCGATCTCGGGGTGCCGCAGGACGGCAACATGGTGGCCAACGGTGGGTTCGATGTCGGTGACCCGGACGGGCATCCGATCGGCTGGAGTGTCGAGGGCAACGAAGGCGCCGCCAACGTCGTCAACCTCGCCGCCTACCGCACCGCGGGTCAGGGCTCGCTGGAGGTGAACGTGCCGGCGGGCAACCCGGTCACCCTGACCAGCGACCGGATCGTCGCCGCGCCGGACCGCGCGTACACGCTCAAGGCCCGGGTCAAAGGTCGTAGCGGCACGCCCGCGGAGCTGGCCATGTCCTTCACCGACTTCAACCGCGCCGAACTGGCGGTCAAGGCGGCCGACGTCACCTACAGCGCCGACTGGCAGACCGTCACCGTGACCGGCACGGCGCCCGCCAACACGGCGCAGGTGACCGTGCGGATCACCGGGGCCGACGCGGGATGGTCCTACGTCGACGAGGTCAGCCTGACCGAGGCGCCGCCCGCCTACGACCCGCACCTCGGCACCGAGCGGGAACTGTTCCTCGACGACTACCGGATCGAGTCCAGCAGCGACGTCGGGCGGGTGGTGCACGCGGCCGACAAGCGGCCCGAGCCGGTCATCCGGGCCACCTACCCGTGGGAGAGCAACGCCTACATCTACGGGTCGGTGTTCAAGATCGGCGACGTCTACCGCATGTGGTACGACTGCAACAACGACGTCTCCCCCGGCTACTTCCTCTGCTACGCCGAGAGCAGGGACGGCGTGACGTGGACCAAGCCGCTGGGTCGCGGCAACGTCGGCTACAAGGACATCCCGGCCTCGCGGACCAACCTGATCATCGCGGGCGGCGGGACGATCGCCTACAACCCGAGCGCGCCGGCCGATCGCCGCTTCTCGTTGCTGCAGTTCCAGACCGGCGTGGTCAACCAGACGCTGGGCTACTACGCCTACTTCTCCCCCGACGGCTACACCTGGACGAAGGCCAGCACCGCGCCGGTGCTGCTCGACGGCGACGTCTCGCAGGTCGCCTGGGACGCCAAGACGCGGCGCTACATCGCCACCATCAAGAAGCGGATGTTCACCTCGCGCACCCCGGGCGTCTACGACCGGGCGGCGTTCGTATCCACCAGCACGGACTTTCTCACCTGGAGCACGCCGATCCTCGGTGTCGCCGGGGACTACGCGGACGACGGTGCGGCGCAGGCGTTGAACGGGCTCGAGGGCCAGATCTACGGCATGCCCGTCCTGCCGTACGAGAGCACCTACATCGGCATCCCCTGGGTCCTGCTGATCACCAACTTCACACACGGTTCGCAGGCGTCGGCCGGTGACGGTCCGGTGCTGCCGCAGATCGCGTCGTCGCGCGACCTGGTCGACTGGAGCCGGCCCGTACGTGACCCGGTCATCCGGCCGGGCCTGCCGGGCGCGTGGGACGACGGCGCGCTCTACACCGCGTCCAACGTGGTGGTCGACGACAAGAAGATCACGATGTACTACGGCGCCTTCAACGCCGGGCATGGTGGACAGGTCGCCGGGTCCGTGCCGTACACCAGCGGGGTCGGCATGGCGACCTGGCGCCGCGACGGGTTCGTATCGCTGACCAACGCCGCCACGCCGGGCGCCGGCGACCCGGGCACCGTCACCACCAGGCCGCTCGTGACCGACGGCGAGAACCTGCACGTCAACGCAGTCGTACGCGGCAAGGGCTCGCTGACCGTCGAGGTGCTCGACGCGGCGGGAAACACGGTACCCGGCTACACGTCGATCCCGGTCACGGGCGACCGGTTGGACGCGCAGGTGCGCTGGAAGGGCGGCGGGACCCTGGCGGCCCTGGCCGGGCAGCAGATCAAGCTGCGCTTCTCGCTGGTCGACACCGACCTGTATTCCTACCGGGTCGGCTGACCGCCGCACGGGCCCGCCCCGGGGAGATCCGGGGTGGGCCCGGGGATGGCAGGCTGGGCCGCATGGACCTGCTGCCTGTCGCCCCGATCGAGACGTTGCGCCAGCGCCGGAGCGCGAAATGGCGCTTTCATCCGCACGACGTGTTGCCGCTGCCGGTGGCCGAGATGGACGTCGACCTCGCACCGCCGGTCCAGGCCGTGCTGCGTGCGGCCGTCGAACGGTCCGACACCGGCTACCCGGCACCGGCGCCGACGCTCGCCGACGCGCTGGTCGGCTTCGCCGGCGAGCGCTGGGGCTGGGAGATCGACCCGGCCGCGGTGACCGCCGTCGCCGACGTCGGGGTCGGCGTCGTCGAACTGCTCCGGGTGCTGGTGCGGCCCGGCGACCCGGTGGTGATCTGCCCGCCGGTCTACCCGCCGTTCTTCGGCTGGATCCCGGAGGCGGGCGGCCGGGTGCACGAGGTGCCGTTGCGCGACGGGCGGCTCGACCTCGTGGGGCTGGAGCGGGCCTTCGCCGCGCAGTCGGCGGCGTTCCTGCTGTGCAACCCACACAACCCGATCGGCCGGGTACACAGCCGCGAGGAACTGACCGAGATCGTGCGCCTGGCGACGGCGTACGGCGTGCCGGTCGTCAGCGACGAGATCCACGCACCGCTGGTGCTGCCCGGTGCGACGTTCACGCCGATCCTGACGATCCCGGGCGCGGCCGCGGTGGCCGTGTCGCTGGTGTCGGCGAGCAAGGCCTGGAATCTGGCCGGGCTGAAGTGCGCCACCCTGGTGACCGCGTCGCCGAGGATGGCCGCTCTCGCCGACCGCCTGCCGCCTGACACCCCGTGGCGGGTCGGGCATTTCGGGGTCCTGGCCAGCGTGGCCGCCTACACCGAGGGATCGGCCTGGCTCGACCGGTTGCTGGCCACGCTCGACGACCGCCGGGCGCTGCTCGGCCGGCTGCTGGCCGAACGGCTGCCCGAGATCTCCTGGGCGCCGCCCGAGGCGACGTTCCTGGCGTGGCTGGACTGCTCCACCATCGGCGCCGGCGCCGCGCCGCGCGACCTGTTCTTCGAGAAGGGTCGAGTGGCACTCGAGCCGGGCCCACGCTTCGGCGCCGCGGGCGACGGCCACGTCCGGCTCAACTTCGGCACGAGCGCGGAGATCCTGGAAGCGGCCGTCGACCGGATGGCGGCGGCCATCGGGCGATGAGGTTCGCTGTAGGCGAACGACCATGACGGGCGTGATCGACCCGCGTGGGGCTACCGTCTAGGCGGGTAGTGCGCCTGCCCGCGCCTCGTGCGGTCGCCCACGCCGACCGCCGTTGCGGCCAAGAGGCTTCGACTCAGCGCCCCAGCTCCGCGCGGCCCTGCCGCGTCCCCGGACTGAGGCGCGTGGGGCCTCGCGAGGGCGTGACGGCATGTTCGAACGGTTCACCGACAGATCCCGCCGGGTCGTCGTGCTGGCTCAGGAAGAAGCCAGGATGCTCAACCACGGCACCATCGGCACCGAGCACCTGCTGCTCGGCATCGTCCACGAAGGCGACAACGCCGGCGCCGACGCGCTGGTCGCGCTCGGCCTGTCCCTGTCCACCGTCCGCCAGCAGGTCGAAGAGGTCGTCGGCCTGGGCGGCAAGGTGGCGGCCGGGCACATGCCCTTCACGCCGCGGGCCCGCCAGGTGCTGGAGCTGGCCCTGCGGGAGGCGTTGCAGCTCGGCCACGGCCACATCGGACCGGAGCACATCCTGCTCGGCCTGGTCCGCGACGGCGGCGGGGTCGGCGCCCAGGTGCTGGCCGGCCTCGGCGCCGACGCCGCGGCCGTCCGCCGGCAGGTGATCGAGGTGCTCGCCAGGCGCGGCAGTGACGACGAGGCCGGGCCGACCGGCAGCGCCGTGCTCGACCAGTTCGGCACCAACCTCACCCAGGCCGCCCGCGACGGCCGGCTCGACCCGGTGATCGGCCGGGAGACCGAGATCGAGCGGGTGATCCGGGTGCTCTGCCGGCGCACCAAGAACAACCCGGTCCTGCTCGGGGAGCCCGGCGTCGGCAAGACCGCGGCGGTCGAGGGACTGGCACAGCGGATCGCCGCCGGCGAGGTGCCCGACCGGTTGCGCCGCAAGCAGCTCTACACGCTCGACCTGGGCGCGCTCGTCGCCGGTTCGCGCTACCGGGGCGACTTCGAGGAACGTCTCAAGAAGGTGGTCAAGGAGGTACGCGGCCGCGGCGACATCATCCTGTTCGTCGACGAGATCCACACGATGGTCGGCGCCGGTGCCGCGGAGGGCGCGCTGGACGCCGCGTCGATCCTCAAGCCGCTGCTGGCCCGCCCCGAGCTGCAGCTGATCGGCGCCACCACCACCGACGAGTACCGGCGGATCCTCACCCGCGACGCCGCCCTGGAACGGCGGTTCCAGCCGGTCGCGATGGGTGAGCCGACGGTGCCGGAGACGGTCGCGATCCTCACCGGCCTGCGGCACCACTACGAAGCGCACCACCGGGTGGTGTTCACCGACGCCGCCCTGGTCGCGGCCGCGACCCTGGCGGACCGCTACGTCGCCGACCGGTTCCTGCCCGACAAGGCGATCGACCTGATCGACGAGGCCGGCGCGCGCACCCACCTGCGCGGGCTGCCGGCGGGGGCCGAGGTCGGCGCCGACGACATCGCGGAGGTGCTGGCCGACTGGACGGGCGTGCCGGTGCGGCGGTTGACCGCGGCCGAGAGCCAGCGGCTCGCCACCATGGAGGAGGAGTTGCACGGCCGCGTCGTCGGGCAGGACGAGGCCGTCGGCGCGGTCGCGCGGGCGATCCGGCGTACCCGTGCCGGTTTGAAGGACCCGCGCCGCCCCGCCGGGTCGTTCATCTTCGCGGGACCCACCGGCGTGGGCAAGACCGACCTGTGCCGAGCGCTGGCCGAGTTCCTGTTCGGCACCGAGGACGCGCTGATCCAGCTCGACATGTCGGAGTTCCACGACCGGCACACGGTGTCGCGGCTGGTCGGCGCGCCACCCGGATACGTCGGTCACGACGAGGGCGGCCAGCTCACCGAGCGGGTGCGCCGCCGGCCGTTCTCGGTCGTGCTCTTCGACGAGGTGGAGAAGGCCCACCCGGACGTGTTCCACACGCTGCTGCAGGTGCTCGAGGACGGCGCGCTGACCGACGGGCAGGGCCGCAAGGTCGACTTCCGGAACACGGTGATCATCCTGACCACCAACCTCGGCGCCCGGGACCTGGCGCGGGCTCTTCCGGTCGGCTTCAACAGCGTGGGTGGTGACGAGCACGTCAAGCGGTTGGTACGCGACGAGCTCGCGCGCCAGTTCCGCCCGGAGCTGCTCAACCGGATCGACGAGACGGTGATCTTCCGGCAGCTCACCGAGGCCGAGTTGGGCTCCATCGCCGACCTGATGCTGGCCCAGGTGGCGCAGCGGTTGGCGGCCCGCGACATGACACTGGAGGTGACCGACCGGGCCCGGGCCCACCTGGTGCGGCTCGGCTTCGACCCGGCGTGGGGTGCCCGGCCGTTGCGCCGCACGATCCAGACCGCGGTCGAGGACGCCCTGTCGGAGCGGATCCTGTTCGAGGAACTCCGGCCGGGCCAGCGGGTGGTGGTCGACTGCCCCGACTCCGAGTTGGAGTTCCGGGTCGGCGAGCCCGCCGTCGGTCAGGTCGGGTAGCCGGTCTCCTGCCCCGCCAGCACGACGATGTCGCCGGGCCGCATCCGCCGCGGCCCGGCGGCGCCGTCGAACCACACGTCGTAGCCGGTCGGCGGCCCGGCGGCGGCCCACCAGGCGCCGACGATCGACCCCTCGGCCCCGGCCGGCGTGCGGACCCGGGTGCCGGCCGCGTGCCCGTCGTCGGCAACCACGAGGAGCGCGTCCAGAATCTGGCGTACGCCGGTCCACGGCGCGCCGGCCTCGTCGCGGAAGGCGCGGAACGCGTCGCGGAGCCGGGCGCCGCGGCCGCCGGTCAGGGCCGCGTCGATGCGGTCCCAGAGGATCGTCCAGTCGCCGTCGAGCAGGCGCCGAGCGGCCCGGTCGAGGTCACCGCAGACCAGGTCGACCGCGGTCTCCTGGCCGGTCTCGGCCGCCCAGGCCCGGCCGTCCGCGGTGTCGTCGCCGGTCCCCGTGGGCCGGGCATGACGGTCCGCGGTGTCGTCGCCGGTCCCCGTGGGCCGGGCATGACGGTCCGCGGTGTGCTCGCCGGTGCCGGCGGACCGGGCATGACGGTCCAGGGTGTGCTCGCCGGTGCCGGCGGACCGGGCACGGCCGTCCGCGGTGTGCCCGTACCCCGCGGCGACCAGGTAGAGCATCGCGAGCAGGTCGGCGCGGCCGGCGCCCGCGTAGCAGGGGCCGTGGCCGGCCTCGCCCGGTGGGAAGCGCCCGACCAGGTGCTCGGCCCGGCCCAGCGGGAGGCGGGCGGCCAGGCGGGCGTCGGCGAGTTGCTCGGCCGCCGGGCGGGCGGCGCGCAGGCCGAGCGATCCGCGGCCGTTGAAGGCGATCGGGTACACCGTGCGGCCGTGCGTGCCGGGCGTCTCGCCCGCGCCGAGGCCCGCGGCGATCTGCCGGGCCGCGATCGAGTAGGGCAGACCGGACCGCGCGGCATGCGCCCGGATGGCCCGCTTGCGCGCCCGCCCCGAGCGCGGCCGCCGCCGCGACAGTTCCTCCGTCATGGCAGTCCTCCCGGGGTCGGCGACTGCTCCGAACCTACCCCCGGCACGCACCTGGTCAGCCACCGAGCCGGGCACTCAGGTGCCGGCGACCGGATTTCCGCGTACCCCGGATCGGCCGAATGTCTTGTCAGCCGTACGGCCGGATGTCCGAGGTTGATCACGTCGATCGGTTGGCGGCTACCGCCGGGCCGGCGGCGGGACGTGTCACTTGAGCGTCAGAGTCCGCACGACCGCTTGTCGTTTCCCGCATGGATCATCGGCAGACTGCGACGATGACGTATCGAGGGGCGCGACTCGGGTTGCTGGCGGTCGTCGCGGCAGTGGTGTTCGTCGCGGGCTGCGGCAGTCCGCAGGACACCGCGACGCGACCGGTCGACGTGGCGGTGCCGATCCCGGCCGGCCTGGGAACGGCCGCCCCGGAGACCTCCGCAGCGCAGACCCCCGAGGCCGAGCCGACCACCGAGGCGCCCGCGCAGCCGGTCGTGGAGAAGAAGATGGTCCGCGAGACACAGCGGATCGCGTTCTCGACCCGGACGGTGAAGGACTCCAGCCTGGCCTCGGGCACCAAGAAGGTGCGCACCAAGGGCGTCGCCGGGCAGCGGACGATCACCTACGAGGTGACCTACACCGACGGGAAGCAGACCGCGAAGAAGCAGGTCAGCTCGACTATCACCAAGGCGCCGGTGACCCAGGTCGTCGCCGTCGGCACGAAGACCAGCACCCGCGCGTGCGACCCGAACTACAGTGGCTGCGTGCCGATAGCGTCCGATGTGGACTGTTCGGGCGGCGGCGGCAACGGGCCGGCGTACGTCCAGGGTCCGGTCAGGGTCATCGGGTCGGACATCTACGACCTGGACCGCGACGGCGACGGCATCGGCTGCGACTCCTGACCGGCGGGCCCAAAGGGCCGTCGACCACGGTGCCGCCGGCCAGCACCAGCTCGTGCTCAGCCATGGAGGGCCAGCGCGGACAGGGCCGCGTTGACGATCGCGCCCGGCTCCAGGTCGTGCAGGGCGTAGAGGTCGGCCACGCTGCCGGACTGCCCGAAGCCGTCGACGCCGAGCGGCACGCACGGCACGCCGAGTGCCGAACCCAGCCAGGCCATCGCGTGCGAGGCCGCGTCGTGCACGGTCACCAGCGGCAGGCCCGCAGCGAACACACCGCGCAGCACACCCGGCAGCGCCGGCACCCGCGCCGATCGGATGCCGGTGCGCAATGCCGCCTGCCAGTCGGTGTAGAGCCGGTCGAGCGAGGTGACGTCGACGACATGGGCGGCGACGCCCTCGCCGGCCAGCTCGTCGGCCGCGGCGAGCACCTCGGGCAGCACCGCGCCGCTGGCCACCAGCTGCACGGTGGCCGCCGCGCCACCGTCGCGCAGCCGGTAGGCGCCGGCCAGCACCTGCCGGCGCAGCACCGCGTCGCCGAGCCGGTCCCGGGCGGCGTCGAAGGGCGCCTGGTCGATCGGCCGGGTGGTGAGCCGGAAGTAGAAGGCGCCCTGGCCCGACGCCACCGCACCGAGCGCGGCGCACAGCTGCCAGTCGAGCGCCGTGCCGTAGGCCGGTTCGGCGAACGTGACTCCGGGCAGCTCCAGCCCGATCGAGGCGGTCAGCGTCGACTGGTGCGCTCCGCCCTCCGGCGCCAGTGTCACACCGGACGGCGTGCCGGCGACGACGAAGCTGGCGCCGGTGTAGGCCGCGTAGATGAACGCGTCCAGCCCGCGGCAGACGAACGGGTCGTAGACCGTGCCCACCGGCAGCAGCGGCTGGCCCGACAGCTCGCCGGCCAGGCCGAGCTGGCCGAGCAGCATGAACAGGTTCATCTCGGAGATGCCAAGCTCGATGTGCTGCCCGCCGGGCCCTTCCACCCAGCGCAGCACCGGGTCGGTCGACCAGGTCGTGCGCGGGTCGGGCGCGAAGATTCCGGTGCGGTTGATGAATCCGGCCAGGTTGGTCGACGTGGCCACGTCTGGTGCGGTGGTCACCAGGTAGGGCGCCACGGCCGGGTCGCGGGCCAGGTCGGTGAGCACCCGGCCGAACACCTCCTGGGTGGACGCCCGGGCACCGACCCGGACGCCGGAGCGCCGGGGCACCGTGGCCCGCTGCGGCGCCGCCGCCTCGGGCCGGGCCAGCGCCGCACGGCGGGCCTCGACCAGCGCGCCCGCGGCCGACGACGGGTCGAGCCGGTCCCACTCGGTCCGGGCCGTCAGCCCGCTGGCTTCCCGCAGCGCGTCGATCTGCTCGCCGCTGAGCAACGCCGAATGGTTGCGTGGATGGCCGGCGGCGGGCAGGTGCCAACCCTTCACGGTGTACGCGAACACGACGCTCGGCCGGTCGGTCACGGCGTCGCATTCGGCGTACGCCGCCAGCAGCGCTTCGACGTCGTGCCCGCCCAGGTCCTGGAGCAGGGCCGCCAGTTCCGGGTCGGGCACGCCGGCGACGGCCGCGGTGACCGGCGCCGGCGCGCCGTCGAGGAACCGCTTGCGCAGCTCCTCGCCGCCGAGGCCGAAGAGCGACTGGTAGTGCTCGTTGGGCATCGCGTCGAGCCAGTCCCGCAGCGCGCCGCCGTGCTCCCGGGCGAACGCCGCGCGCAACCGGGAGCCGTACTTGACCTCGACCACGTGCCAGCCGGCCGCGGCGAACTGGGCGGCCCACTGCGCGACCCGGATGCCGGGCACGACCCGGTCGAGCGACTGGCGGTTGAGGTCGACGACCCACATCACGTTGCCGAGGCCCGCGGTCGCCGGGTCGGCCACCGCCTCCCAGACGCTGCCCTCGTCGAGTTCGGCGTCACCGATGACGGCCACGAACCGGCTCGGCTCGCGCTCGCCGAAGTGCGCGTCGACGTAGCGCCGGGTGGCGGCGGCGAACAGCGGAGCGGCGGCGCCCAGGCCGACGGAGCCGGTCGAGAAGTCGACGCCGTCGGGGTCCTTCGTGCGCGAGGGGTAGGCCTGCAGGCCGCCCCGGGCCCGCAACCGGGTCAGGTAGGACCGGTCGAGGTTGCCCAGCAGGTAGCTGATCGCGTGGAAGACCGGCGCGGCGTGCGGCTTCACCGAGACCCGGTCGGCGGCCCGCAGGTGCCCGAAGTAGAGGGCCGTGAGCACCGAGACCAGCGACGCCGACGAGGCCTGGTGCCCGCCGACCTTGACGCCGTCGCCGGTGTCGCGCTCCCGGTTGGCGGCGTCGACCATCCGCACGGCGAGCCAGAGCACCCGCCGCTCGATCTCTTCCAGTTCCGCCCTCATGCCGGCCGCCCCGGCAGGTAGGCGAGGGCGCCGCTGACCAGCGTCTCGATGCCGCGGCGCAGGGTCGGCAACCGGTCCGGCGCGTAGAACGGGGTGTGCTGGCCCGGCATCCGCGCCATCCGCTCGCGCAGGTCGCCGGGCGCCGCGTCCCACAGCGCGGCGTCGGTGCTGCCGTAGAACCACATCGTGGCCGGTATCGAGACGCCGTCCCACGATGAGAAGTAGGCGAAGTCCTCGCTGCCGTTGTTGGCCGACGGCAGGTCGATCACGTCGCCGGCCCCGAACAGTTCGGTGTGCACGGCACGCACCCGATCCGTGACCGCCGCGTCGTTGTCGACCGGGATCGTGTGCTCCAGCAACTCGATGTCCGGTGACCGGGGCGCCCGGCCGGTCTCGGCCACGCCCCGCACGATCCGCTCCATCGCGGCCTGCAGCGTGTCCATCACCGGCTCGCTCGTGGCGCGCAACGTCACCTCGAGCACCGCCTCGGGCGGGATGATGTTGGGCCGGGTGCCGGCGTGCACGGAACCCACGGTGACCACGGTCATCTCGCCAGGATCGATCTCGCGGGCGACGATGCCCTGCAGCGACACGATGGTTTGCGCGGCCAGCAGCACCGGGTCGACCGACCAGTGCGGTGCCGCGCCGTGCGCCCCGCGGCCGTGGATGGTGACCCGGAAGTTGCGGCAACCCGAGTAGGCGACCCCCGGCCGGTGGTGCACCATGCCGGTGCGGGTCACCGCGCAGTGCTGGGCCAGCACCACGTCGGGGCGCGGGAACTTCTCGAACAGTCCCTCGCCGAGCATCGCCTTCGCGCCCTGCATGGTCTCCTCGGCCGGCTGCGCGATCAGCAGCAGCGTGCCGCGCCACAGGTCGCGGCGGGCGGCCAGCAACTCGGCCGCGCCGATCAGGCTGGCGGTGTGCAGGTCGTGGCCGCAGGCGTGCATGACCGGCACGGTCGTGCCGTCGGGGCGGTCGCCGACCGCAATGCTCGCGTAGGCCAGGCCGGTGTCCTCGGCGATCGGCAGCGCGTCGAAGTCGGCCCGCACCCCGACCACCGGCCCGGGCCCGTTGGCGAGCACGCCGACGACGCCGTGCCCGCCGAAGCCGGCTGTCACCGCCAGGCCCGCGGCGGCGTAGCGCTCCGCGACGATCCCGGCCGTGCGCGCTTCACACCCCGACAACTCGGGGTGTGCGTGCAGGTCCTGGTAGATCGCGTCGACGGCCGGCATGACCCCGTCGAGGCCGCTGAGCACGGCGCGGGCGCGGCCGGCCGTCTCGGGTGGGGACTCGGTCGTCATCGGTTGCCTCCCCTGTGGACCACATTCGAGCCACAGACTAGCTTTCGTTGTCAGCCGCGCTCAAGGAAATGTCGGCCTGTTTTCGAAAGTCTATTGACTACTCGAACACTTGCGGTCGATGCTGAGGCGGGCCGGGCGGCCGGCCCTTTTGGCGAGCAAGGAGCGGCACATGCGGATTGCCAACGTCGCCGGCCGGCTGACGGTCGTCACGCCGTCCGGCGGCATCGACGTCGAGCGCGCGAGCGGCGGCCGCTTCGCGGCCGACCCCGCCGCGGTCTACGCCCGCTGGGCCGAGTTCACCGCCTGGGCGGCCGTGCTCGACGGCGACGCGACGCCGTTCGACGAGACCGACCTGGGCGCGCCGTCGCCGCGGCCGGCGCAGGTGTTCGCGGTCGGCCTCAACTACGGCGCGCACGCGCTCGAAGCCGGCTACGACATCCCCGAGGTGCCGATCACCTTCACCAAGTTTCCGACCTGCATCACCGGCCCGCACGGCGAGCTGCCGATCCCGGGCGATTCCGTCGACTGGGAGGTCGAGCTGGTCGCGGTCGTCGGCACCCGGGCCGACCACGTCACGACCGACGACGCCTGGTCGCACATCGCGGGCCTGACCGTCGGCCAGGACTACTCCGAGCGCCGCGTGCAGACCCTCGGGCAGTCGCCACAGTTCAGCCTGGGCAAGTCGTTCCCGGGCTTCGGCCCGACCGGGCCCTGGCTGGTCACCCTCGACGAGTTCGACGACGTCGACGACCTGGCCCTGGACTGCACCGTCAACGGCGAGGTGATGCAGTCCGGGCGCACCCGCGACATGCTGATGTCGGTCCCCGCGCTCGTCTCCCGCCTGTCGGCGGTGTGCCCCCTCCTGCCGGGCGACCTCATCTTCACCGGCACCCCGGACGGAGTGGGTTCCGGCCGCACTCCCCCGGTCTTCCTGCGCCCGGGCGACGAGGTGGTCAGCACGGTCGAAGGCATCGGCGCGATCCGCCAGCGCTGCGTCGTGGGCGTTCACGCGGCCGTCTGAACGCTCGCGACCTGGATCGCCCGCCCCGCCGCCCCGGCGGGCCTACGGACAGGCATCCTTCGACTCGGGGCGCAGGTGGCGGTCCAGGAAAGCGTCGACCGCCGCCGCGCGGCGGGCTCGGGCTGACGGGCGGCCGAGGAGGTTCATCAGGTGGCCCTCGCCGGGGATGCGGACCAGGTCGACCTCGCGACCGAGCAGCCGCAGGGCGGCGTGCATCTGCTCGCTCTGCGACAGGGGCACCACCTGGTCGTGCTCGGCGTGGATGAGCAGCAACGGTGTGTTGATCCGGTCAGCTTCCAGCAGGGGTGAGCGGTCCACGTAGCGCTTCGACGTCCAGGGGGTGCCGGCCATGGGCAGGTCCCAGAAGCCGGGGGCGGCCCAGGCGGCCAGGAAGTTGCTGAGGCCGTTCTCGCTCACCGCGCAGGCGAAGCGGTCGGTGTGGGCTATCGCCCACTGGGCCATGAAGCCGCCGTAACTGACGCCCCAGATCGCCATGCGCGCCGGGTCGACGCCGGGCAACCCGGCCGCCTCGTCCACCGCCGCGGTGATGTCGGACCAGTCCTTGCCGCCCCAGTCGCCTCTGATGGCCGTCGCGAAGTCCTCGCCGTAGCCCTGGCTGCCGCGCGGGTTGAGGGTCAGCACCGCGTAGCCTCTCGCGGCCAGGCGTTGGACCTCGGCCGTGTGGCGCCAGCCGACCGCGCCGTGTGGGCCGCCGTGGATGTTGACCAGCAGCGGTCGGCGTCCTCCCGGCCTCGTGGTCAGCCAGGCGTCGATCTCGACGCCGTCGGACGCGTGCACCTCCAACGGGACCGTCGGGGCGGCCGCGCGTACCGCCGACGGGTTGGCTTCCGTCAGGGCTCGCGGGCGTTCCGTGGTTTCCTCGGCCACGTGGATGTCGCCCGGGTCGCGGGGGTCGGTGCGGATGAAGGCGATCCGACCGGCGGCGACGGATGGGGACAGGCAGGTGTGGCCGCCGTCGAACGCGCGGCCGCTGCGTCCGGATGACGGGGCGAACCAGGCCAGGGGGCCGCGGCCGCCTATCGCGACCTCGGTGTAGACGCGGCCCGAGGCGGCCGACCAGACCACGGTCGCGTCGCCGGTGCCTCTGGGGTCGTCGCCGCGGACCGGGTTGCCCAGGCCGTGGCGCCAGTCGGCGGTCAACTCGACGTCGGGATCGGTCAGCCAGAGCCGCAGGTTGACGTCGCCCGCGTCGCCATGGCGATGTCCCAGGTAGGCGAGCCGGGTCCCGTCGGGGCTCCAGGCGAAGCCGCGCACGGGGCCGGAACCGTCGGTGCGGCGGGTGACCTCGTCCGGGCCGGTCGCGACGCACAGGTCGCCGCCGGAGCCGAACTCGTCGGTGAGGAAGGCCAGCCGGTCGCCTGACCACTGTGGACTGTGCGCGTCGCCGGCTAGTGTCCACAGCGGATGGCCGTCGGCCCGGACCACCTGGATGCGGCGGTGCCGGCGCCAGCGGCCGGGCCGGCCGTCGACTCGGACGCCGTCGAGCGACTCGACCACCGCGGAGCGGGCGAGCGCCAGCATCGAGCCGTCCGGGGCCCAGGCCGCCTCGGTGATCTGGCCGCCGGCCTGCCTGGCCAGTCGCGTCGCCTCGCCGCTGTGCGGGTCGATCAGCCACAGCGTCTCGCCGCGTGACACCGCCAACCGGGTGCCGTCCGGGGCCCAGCGTGGGGCCTCGCCGGGGCCGAGCCACGCCGTGGGGCCGCCGGCGGCCGGCACCACACCCACCCGGGATACCACCGCATCGGTGGTGTGGTCCAAGGTGCGTTCCACGTACGCCACCCGGGTGCCGTCTGGTGACAGGCGGGGGTCGGCCAGCCAGCGGAGGTCAGTCACCGAAGTCGAGCACCGCGGTCAGGGGCGAGTCGGCGGCGAACAGGGCCGCGTAAGCCGCCGGCGCGTCGTCGAACGGCACCCGGGCCGCGGTCATGACGTCGAGGTCGACGCGCTTCTCGGCCAGCAGGCGGACGAAGTGACCCATGTTGCGGTTCTCGGTCCAGCGCACAACGCCGATCGGCAGGTCGACGTTGTTCTCCTCGTAGACCGGGTCGTAACGGCCGGGACCGTAGGCGATCGACGGCACGAAGGTGGCCTGCGCGCCGAAGAACCTCGCCCGGTCGAGGTCCATCCCGAAGTCGCCCAGCGCGACCACCCGCCCGCCGGGGCGGAGCAGGTCGAAGGCGAAGTTGACCAGCGTGCTGCCCGGGTCGGCGGCCGCCACGATCACCGCGTCGACGCCGAAGCCGCCGGTCAGGGCGCGTACCCGGTCGAGCCCGGCAGTGCCCGTGTCGGTGAGCGTCGCGACCGCGCCCAGCCGGGTGGCCAGCGCGAGCCGCTCGGTGTTGGTGTCCAGCGCGACCACGTAGACGCCGGCCGACGCCGCGAGTTGGGCGATCAGCAGGCCGAGCATGCCGCTGCCGAAGACCGCGACCGTCTCACCGAACCGGCACTCGGTGCGGCGCAGCGCCTCGATCGAGACCGCGCCGAGCGTGACGTGGGCGGCGGCGGCGAGGTCGACGCCGGCCGGCACCGGCACGGTCAGGTTGCGCGGCACGGCGACGAGCGAACAGTGGTAGGCGCACTGGCTGCCGCTGCACGCGACCAGGTCGCCCGGGCGCAGGTCGAGCACGTCCTCACCGACCGCGACGACCGTGCCGGCCAGGCTGTAGCCGAGCGACGCCGCGTCGTCGGGCGGCGGCTGCGGCATCCGGGTCTGGCCGCGCACGGCGCCGGAGCGGACGGTGCGCCACTCGTACGCGGCGTTCGGATACTCGTGCGCCGCCGCGATGCTGGTGCGGGTGGCCCGCACGATCGACCGTTCGGTGCCGGGGCTGATCACCGAGTAGCGCGGGCGGACCAGCACGTCGCCGGGGCCGGGCGTCGGGTCCGGCACGTCGCGCAGGATGACACCACCACCCTGGGCCAGCACCCGGCGGGCCATCAGCGCACACCCCGGGCGTGCGGGCGGATCGACGGGTTGACGATCGCGTCCGTCCAGCCGGTCGTCAGCCACTCGACGGTGGCGCCGTACACCGCGCGGCGCAGGTCGCGACCGGACTGCGGCGAGTTGGCGCCCTCGTGCGGGGTGAGGATCACGTTGGCGCGACCGCGCAGCGGGTTGTCGGCCGGCAGCGGCTCCTGCTCGAAGACGTCGAGCGCGGCGGCGCCCAGCCGGCCGGCGTCGAGCGCCTCGACCAGCGCCGCCTGGCTGACCACGCCGCCGCGGCTGGTGTTGACCAGCGTGGCGTGCGGCCGCATCAGGGCCAGCGTGTCGGTGTCGAAGAGGTGGCGGGTGCCGTCGGTCAGTGGCACGTGCACGCTGACGAAGTCGGAAGCGGCCAGCAGTTCCTCGAACGAGACCTGGCGGACCGCCGGGTCGGTCGAGGTGACCACCGGGTCGTAGCCGAGCACCGTCGCGCCGAACGCGCCCGCGACGTGGGCCACGTGCCGGCCGATGCGGCCGAGCCCGACCACGCCGACCGTGCTGCCGGCCAGCCGCCGCTGCTGGGCCGGGCCGTGCCGCCACAGGCCCTGCTGGCCCTGCCGATCGCGGTAGACCACCTGGCGGGAGACCGCGAGCAGCAGGGCGAGGGCGTGCTCGGCGACGTCTTCGGTGCAGTACGCGGGCGCGTTGGCCACCGCGATGCCCAACTCGGTCGCCGCGGCCACGTCGATCTGCTCGTAGCCGACGCCCCAGCGGATCGCGAGGCCCAGCTTGGGCAGCCGCTCCAGCACGTCGCGGGTCAGGTGCGGGGTCCACTCGACCCAGATCACGTTGGCGTCGCGGGCCGCCTCGACCAGCGCGTCGCCGTCCGCGGCGCGGACCACGGTCAGCTCGGCGCCGACCTCGGCCAGCGCCGCCGTCTCCTCGTCGTACGGCGCGAGATCGCCGACGTACTCGAGCTGCACGACCGAACTCATCGCGGGCTACCTCCGGGTTTCCATGTGCGGCGCCAGCACGTCGGTGACGAGTCGCGCCTGGGACAGGTCGTTGTAGAGGTGGAACGACAACCGGATCACGGCGCCGGGGCCGGTGGGGGGCACCGACGTCACGATGTTCGCCGCCCGCAGCGCGGAAGCGGCCGCGGCCCGGTCGGCGACCGGGACCGCGAGCACCGACGAGCCAGTGGGCGGCAGGCCGAGCAGCTTGGCCGCCTCGTCGGCGAGGCCGACACACCAGTCGCGCCGCTGTTCGGCCGGCACGGCGGCCAGGAACTCCAGCGCGGGCACCGCGCCGACCCAGGCGTGCCAGGCCAGCGACACGTCGAACCGGGCCGCGGTCGGCGCCAGGTCGGCCAGCGAGGGGCCGTAGTAGTGGGCGTAGGCGTCGCCCGCCGACCGCCACGACGCGACGGCCGCCGGGACCTGGTCCCAGCGCGAGCGGGCGACCCGCATCAGCGCCACGCCGCGCGGGCAGAGCAGGTGCTTGTAGGCGGCGACGAGCACGTAGTCGAGCCCGAGCGACTCGGCGTCGACCGGCAGCACGCCGGCCGCGTGGGTCGCGTCGACCAGCACGGCGGCACCGACGGCGCGGGCGGCGGACGCGACCGCCGCCAGGTCCTGCACCCGGCCGTCGTTGGAGCGCACCTGGCTGGTCACCACCAGCGCGGTATCCGCGCGAACCGAGTCGGCGAGCGCGTCGAACGGAACCTGCCGGACCCGCAGGCCCCGCGCGGCCGCCGCGACCAGCGCGGGCAGCAACACCGAGGCGAACTCACCGGACGGCACGAGGATCTCGTCGCCGGGCGACAGTGAGCCGAGCACGACCCCGGCACCCACCGACACGGCCGGCAGCAGTGCGATCTCGTCGACCGGTGCGCCGAGCAGCGGCCCGGCGGCGGCCCGGCAGCGCTCGGCCCGCACGTCCCAGTCGTCGACCCAGTCGGCCGACCCGTCCTGCCACGTGGCGAGCGCGCCCTCGAGGGCGGCCACCGTGCGGCGCGACGGCAGGCCGTAGCCGGCGGTGTTGAGGTAGGTGCGGGACAGCGGCGCGAACTCGGCGCGCGCGGACGGATGCACTAGGAGCCTCCACCGAGGAACTCGGTCGACCGCTCCGGGCTGGGCACCGCCGCGATCAGCTCCTTCGTGTAGGCGTGGGTCGGCTCCCGCAGCAGCTTGGTCGTCGGCCCCTCCTCCCGGATCACCCCGTTCTGCAGGATGATCGCCTCGTCGGCGACCGCCCGCAGCACGCCCAGGTCGTGGGTCACGAAGACCACCGTCAGCTCCCGGTCGGCCTGCAGGCCCACCAGCAGTTCCAGGATCGAGGCCTGCACCGACACGTCGAGCGCCGAGGTCACCTCGTCGCAGAGCAGCACCTCGGGCTCGGCCAGCAGCGCCCGGCCGATCGCCACCCGCTGCCGCTGCCCGCCGGACAGGTTGCGGGGATAGCGGTCGAGCAGGTCGGGCGAGAGCCGGACCTGGCGCATCATGGCCGCGACGGCCTCGCGCCGGTCGCGCTTGGCGATATCGGAACGGAACAGCTTGAGCGGCCGTTCCAGCGACTGGTAGACGGTGTGCCGCGGGTTGAGCGTCGAGTCCGGGTTCTGGAAGACGATCTGGATCGCCTGGCGCAGCGCGACCGGTCGCTCGCCGGCCAGCCCGGCCAGTCGCGCGCCGCGATAGGTGACCGTGCCCGACGAGGGGCGCACCAGGCCGGCGATCGCGCGCAGCAGCGTCGACTTGCCGCTGCCGCTCTCCCCCGCGATGCCCAGCGCGCGGCCGGCCGGCACCCGCACCGAGACGTCGTCGACCGCCACGAACGGATCACCCGAGCCGGGCCGGGCGAACACGACGCCGACGTTGTCGACGGTCAGGATCGCGTCGAGGCCGGCCGCGGCCGCGGGGCGCGAGGTCACCACCGCCGGCCCCGCCTCGGCGGCCGGGTCGAACGGCGGCAGGTCGTCGAGCCGGACGCACCGGGCCGCGCGGTCGTCGGCCAGGCTGACCAGCGGGATGTCGGTCGCGCAGGCATCGCTGCGGAACCCGCACCGCTGCGCGAAACCGCAGGTGTGCACCGGCACCGACGGCAGCGGGATGCCGGGGATACCGTGCAGCGGCCGGTCGGACGCGATCGTGGGCACGGCACCGATCAGGGCGGCGGTGTACGGGTGCCGCGGCGCCGCGTACAGGCTGGCCGCATTGCCTTGTTCGACGATCTGGCCGGCGTACATGATGGCCAGTTCGTCGCAGACGGTGGCCAGCAGCGCGAGGTTGTGGCTGACGTAGAGGGCGGCGATGCCGGCGTCCCGGGCGAGGGCCACGATCAGCCGGTTGACGTGTGCCTGGGTGACCACGTCGAGCCCGGTCGTCGGCTCGTCGAGGATCAGCACCTCGGGCTCGACCGACAGCGCCAGCGCCAGCGCGATCCGCTGCTGCTGCCCGCCGCTGAACTGGTGCGGATATTTCTGGAGCGCAGACTCGGGCTCCGGGATCTCCACCCGGCCGAGCCACTCCGCACTACGCGCCAGGGCGGCCGCCGTGTCGAGACCGCGGTGCCGGCGCAGCCCCTCGACGAAGTGCCGGCGGATGGTCAGGGCGGGGTTGAGCGAGGTCGCGGTGTCCTGCGGCAGGTAGGCTAGCCGGGCGCCCCACACCTTGCGCAGGTCCTTGACGGACGCCCGGTCGAGGTCGCGGCCGTCGAACGCGACCTTGCCGGCCAGCGTCTCCTGCCCGGCGACCCGGTAGCCCAGCAGCGACAGGGCCAGCGTGCTCTTGCCGGAACCGGACTCGCCGGCCAGGCCGAGGATCCGGCCCGCGTGCAACCGCACCGAGACGTCGGCGAGCACCTGGGTCAGCCCGTCACGCGACCGGTAGCCGACCGAGAGGCCCTCCGCCGCGAGGTCACCGTCGCGTTGCGCTGTCTGCGTCGTCATCGGATCACCTCCATGGATACCCGATCCCTCAGGGCGGGTAGGAAACGAAGGCACCCGGACGGCGCGCCTCCACGAATGTCGCTCACACGCCGTCCACGGTGGCGGTCTCGCAGGACGCGACCGGCCGCTGGTTCGTGTCGCTGCTTTGCGACGACGTGATCGCCGAAACCATCGCCACGAGCGCGGTCGGGATCGACGCCGGGCTCGACTCCCTGCTCACCCTGTCGACCGGGGAGAAGGTCCCAAACCGGCGCCACGAACGCCAGGACCGGGTGCGGCTCGCCCGTGCTCAACGGCGGCTCGCCCGCAAGGCCAAGGGCTCCAACAACCGGGCCAAGGCCCGGGTGAAGGTCGCCCGCGTCCAGGCTCGGATCGCCGACCGCCGGCACGACCATCTGCACAAACTGACTACTCGACTCGGGCGCGAAAACCAAACGCTCGTGATCGAGGATCTGAGCGTCCGCAACATGGTCAGAAACAGGAGCCTTGCCCGGGCAATCAGCGACGCTGCCTGGCGAAAGTTGCGGACCATGCTGGAGTACAAGACCGACTGGCACGGCGGGAACCTGATCGTCGTTGACCGCTGGTTCCCCTCGAGCAAGCTGTGCTCCGTATGCGGCGTACTCGCCGAGAAGATGCCGCTGAGCGTGCGGGAGTGGACGTGCCGTTGCGGCACCATCCACGACCGCGACGTGAACGCGGCACGCAACAGTCCTCAACGGGCACACGCCCGCACGAGGCAGTCGGTGCCGAAGCAGGAAAACCCAAGGGCGACCAAGGGAATTCCCGCTCTTTAGGGCGGCGAAGGATGTCAAACCATCAGCCGTTCGTGGATGCGGTCGCCGAAGAACTGGGTGAGTGCGTCGGCGATGAGGTTGACCGCGATCGCGAGCACGCCGATCAGCAGCGCGGGCACGAGCACGCCGACCGGCGAGACCAGCAGCAGCGCCCGGTTCTGGGCCACCATCACGCCCCAGTTGGCGCTGGGCGGCTGGACGCCGAGACCGAGGAAGCTCAGCGAGGCGATGAACATGATCGCGTACGTGAACCGCAGCGCGATCTCGACCAACAGGGTCGGCCCGATGTTCGGGGTGATCTCGCGGAACAGGATCCACCCGAGCGACTCGCCGCGGGCCTTGGCGGCCAGCACGAACTCGCGCGGCGCGATGGCCTGGGTGGCCGAGCGGATGACCCGGGTGATGTAGGGCGCGTAGACCACCGCGACCGCGGTGACGACCACCGCACCGCCGCCGCCGAACGCCGCGACCACGACCAGCACCGCGAGGTAGGACGGGATGGCCAGCGCGATGTTGATCACCCAGGTGACGACCGCGTCCACCTTGCCGCCGAGATAGCCGGCGACCAGCCCCACCAGGGTGGCCACCACCATCGCGGCGGCGACCGCGACCAGCGGCAGCAGGATCACCGAGGCGCCGCCGTGCAGCACCCGGCTGAGGATGTCGCGGCCGTAGGAGTCGGTGCCCAGCCAGTGTTGCGCCGACGGGCCGAGGATCGGCTGGTCGCTGATCTCGTTGGGCGAGTCGGGCGCGATGAACGGCCCGACCACGACGAGCGCCAGCAGCAGCAGGAGCAGGCCCACGCCGAAGCCGCCCTGCGGTATCGCCAGGAAGCTGCGCCACCGCCGCTGCCTCGGCATCGGCAGGTCGGCCGCGGTCACGTTGTCGAGGACGCTCATCGCACCGAGTCCCGGAGCTTGGGGGTCACGTAGACCACGATCGCGTCGGCGGCCAGGTTGGCGATGACGAACACGGCGCCGATGATCAGCGCCAGTGCCTCGACCACCGGTGCGTCGCGGGACGCCGCTGACTGGGCGAGCAGTTGGCCCATTCCCGGGAAGCCGAACAGCGTTTCCGCGACCACCACGCCTCCGATCAGACCGGCGAACTGCAGGCCCAGCGCGGTGACCACCGGCGGGGCCGCGTTGGGCAGGATGTGCCGCAGCGACAGCGACGGCTCGGTGACGCCGCGCAGCACCGCCGCCCGCACATAGGTCTCCGACGCCACCTCGCGGGCGTTCGCCCGCATGAGCCGGATGATGTAGGGGATCGTGCCGAGCGCGATCGTGATGGCCGGCAGCACGTAGGCCGACGGGCTGTCGAACAGGCCGCCGTAGCTGACCGCCGTCGAGTCGACCGGCAGCCAGGCCAGCCAGACGCCGAGCAGGATCGCCAGCATCAGGCCGAGCACGAACTCGGGGAACGCCGCGACGATCAGCGTCACGAAGGTCAGCGAGGCGTCCCGCTTGCCGCGCAGCCGGACACCCGAGTAGAGGCCGATCGGCACCGAGACGACGACGGTGAGCACCCAGGAGAGCAGCACCAGCACGATCGACGGGCCGAGACGCGGCGAGATGACGTCCCAGACCGGCCCGTTGGACTGGTAGGAGACGCCGAGGTCGCCGCGGAACACGCCGCCGAGCCACTCGAGGTAGCGCACCACCACCGACTGGTCGAGGTG
Organism: Asanoa sp. NPDC049573; assembly: GCF_040676615.1. Taxonomy (NCBI): domain Bacteria; kingdom Bacillati; phylum Actinomycetota; class Actinomycetes; order Micromonosporales; family Micromonosporaceae; genus Asanoa; species Asanoa sp. NPDC049573. The sequence continues at coordinate 563,662 of NZ_JBFAPI010000001.1, read as the reverse complement.
GTGCAGGTGCTGGAACGCGGTCACCTGCTCGTCGGTGGCGTACTGGCCGAGGATGTCGCGGGCCGGGTCGCCGGCAATGGCGGTCAGCCCGAAGATCACGATGGTGATGGCGAACAGCGTGACCACGAGCGTGATCAGCTGGCGGACGAGGTAGGGCAGGCGGCGGGGCGCCCGCTGGATCCGAGGGCGCCCGGCCTGCTGTGCGGTCTGTGTCATGGCTAGCGCAGGTAGGCGCCGGCCAGGTACATGTGCGCGCCGTTGGCGGCGTCCAACCCCTGCACCCGCTTGTTCTTGCCGTACACCTGACCCTCCCAGCCGGGGATCACGTTGGCGGCACCGTCATTGACGATCGTCAGCGCGTCGGTGAAGAGTTGCTTCTGCTTCGCCGGGTCGGCCGACGCGGTCGCCTGCGCGACCAGGTCGTCGAACCGCGGGTTGCTGAAGTGGGTGATGTTGAGGTCGCCGCCCTTGCCGTAGAGCCGGGGCAGGGCCTGCGAGATGTGCAGGCGGGCCACGCTGATCCCGATCGCCGGCTTCTTCTTGAAGATGTCGGTGAAGAACGTGGCGTGCGGCCAGGTGATCACGTTGGCGTTGATGCCGGCCGCCTCGGCGGTGCTCTTGAAGCTCACGGCGGTGTCCAGCTTGTCGCCCTCGTAGGCGTAGACGTCGAAGCTGAAGTTGCCGCCGACGCCCGCCTCCTTGAGCAGCGCCTTGGCCTTGTCGGGGTCATAGGCCCGCGGCTGCATGCCGGACGGGAAGAACGGGTCGTCCGGCGGGATCGGGATGTCGGGCGAGATGATGTCGATGCCCGGTGCCACGACCGACATGATCTTCTTGCGGTCGGCGGCGTACTGCATCGCCTGGATGATCTTCTGGTTGTCGAACGGCGCGGTGTCACCGAACATGGTCAGCCCGACCCAGCCGCCGTTCTTCAGCATGTAGGGCTCGACGCTGCCCTTGAGCAGGAGCGTGTTGGCGCCGGTGATGTTGTCGACGACGTCCTGGCTGCCCGAGGTGACGGCCTGCAGGCGGGTGGCGTCCTCGGCGATGACCACGATCTGGATCTGGTCGAGGTAGGGCTTGTTGTCCTGCCAGTAGCCGTCGAAGCGGGCCAGCGAGGTGCGGGCGGCCGGGTCGAAGCCGGCCAGCGTGAACGGGCCGGTTCCGTTGCCCTTGCTGAAGTCGGTGGTGCCGTCCTTGACGATGCTGAAGCCGGCGTGCGAGACCATCACCGGGATGAACGCGTTGGGCTTCTTCAGCGTCAGCTTGACCGTGCTCTGGTCGGCCGCCGCGATGCCGGACGCGTCGAGGTAGGGCCCGATCTGCGCCAGGCCCACCGCGGCCAGCGCCGGGTCGAGGATCCGCTTGAACGAGTAGACGACGTCCTGTGCGGTCAGCGGGCTGCCGTCGTGGAACGTGACGGAGGGCCGGAGCTTGAAGGTCCAGGTCAGCGCGTCCGGGGTGGACGACCATTCGGTGGCCAGCGCCGGGGTGAGCTGGTAGTTCTGGTCGGCCCGGACCAGCGTGTCGTAGCAGTTGGTGGCGATCAGCAGCGGCATGGTGCCGCCGGCCTTGGCCGGGTCGGCGACCTGCGTGGCGTTACCGGCGGCGACCGCCCAGCGCAGCGTGCCGCCCTTCTTCGGGCCGCCGGCGGCACCGGCGCCCGCGGGCGCCGGTGAACCGTCGTCGCCGCACGCGGCGAGCCCGAAGACTCCGAGGCCGAGCGCGGCGCCCGCGCCCGTCTTCAACAGCGTGCGTCGATTGATCACATTCGTCATGAGGGGGGTCTCCGATCGCGATCAGTGCAAGGCGTGGTGTTCAGCCGGCGGAGGCGTGCCGCACGAAGTCCTCGTCGACGGTGATGCCGAGGCCGGGGCCGTCCGGAATGGTCATCCGGCCGGCGGTGAGGGTGAACGGCTCGTGGGCGAGCCGGGTGCGCATCGGGTTCTCGAACCGGTCCACCTCGAGCACGGGCGAGTCCGGTCCGTCCAGTTCGGAGGGTTCGGGCAGCAGGCTGATCGCCTGAAGGGTGGCGGCGAGCAGCACCGCGCCGCCCCAGGCGTGCGGGACGCACTGCCGGCCACGCAAGGCGGCGAGGTCGGCGACGAACAGCAACTCGCCGATCCCGCCACAGATCGCCACGTCCGGCTGGACGATGTCGACCGGGGTGTGTGTCAGATAGGAGTCGAACGCACCGCGGGTCTCCAGGCCCTCGTAGGCGGCGATCGCGATGCCGAGGCCGCCGAGGTGCTCGTAGCCGGGGTAGGCCAGGCCGCCACGGTGCCGGATCAGCGGCTCCTCGAGCCAGCGGAAGCCGAGGTCGGCCAGGCCGCGGGCGACCTGCCGGGCGCGCGGCACCGCGTAGGCGCCGTTGGCGTCGACCATCAACTCGACGTCGGGGCCGACCTGGTCGCGCACCTTGGCGAGGATCGGCAGCTCGCGGGTGGGTGTGAAGCGGCCGATCCGGATCTTGCAAGCGGTGAAGCCGTCAGCGACCGCGGCGGCAACCTCGTCGGGCCAGGTCCGCTCGGGGTCGACGCCCTCGACGTAGCCACCGCTGGAGGCGTAGCCCCGGACGGATTCGCGCCGGCGGCCGCCGTAGAGAGTGGACACGGGCACGCCGAGACGGCGGGCGCGCAGGTCGTCGAGGGCGATGGCGAGCGCGCTGAGGGCCAACCCGTCGGGGGTCGCGATGCGCAGCGCGTCAAGCAGGGGCCGGGCGTCGGCGGCGTCGCGGCCGACCAGCAGCCCGCCCACCTCTTCGATCGCGGCGGCCACGCCGGCGCGGGCGTAGGTCTCGCCCCAGCCGTCGAGCCCATCGCTGTCGCGGAGGCGCACCAGGATGCTGTTGCGCTCCCGGTAGGTGGCGCCCGACGGACCCGCCGCCGCGGCGATGGGTTGGCTGAGCCGGAAAACCTCGACCCGCTGGATCGCCATTGCCCACGCTCCTCGTCGGTCAAAGGCCGCCCGCCGCCGCTGGGCCCCTGTGATCGCCGAGTATGTTCAGCCTACGTTCGAGGTGTCAATACATTTTCGAATCCCAGAGGGGATCTGTTACTTCGCCCGCCACATTCGCGAGTCCGCTAGAGTGTCAACCATGCCACGCAGTGAAACCCGAGCGGAGCGCATCTATATGAACCTCCGCGGCGACATCCTGACCGGGCGCCTGCTGCCCGGGCAGCGGCTGCCGTTCGCTGACCTGGGCGTCCGCTACGGCACGAGCGTCGGCGTCCTCCGCGAGGCGCTGTCCCGGCTCGTCGAGCAGGGCCTGGTGCTGTCGGAGCCGCAGCTCGGGTTCCGGGTCACGCCGGTGTCGGAGGAAGACCTGCGCGACCTGACCAACACCCGGATCGACATCGAGACGCTCTGCCTGCGGCACGCGATCAACCACGGCGACCTGGCCTGGGAGTCGCGCGTCGTGGCGGCCTACCACACCCTCGACCGCACGCCGGAGCTCGCGACCGTGCAGCCGCGCGCGGTCAACGAAGACTGGGCGACCGCGCACGCCGCGTTCCACGCCGCTGTGCTGGAGGGCTGCCCGAGCCGCCGGCTGCGCGACATCGCCGCGTCGTTGCGCGACTCGGCCGAGCTCTACCGGCGCTGGTCACGCCATCTGGGCAGCGAAGACACCCGCGACATCGCGGGCGAGCACCGGGCGCTGCGCGACGCGGTCCTGGCGCGCGACGTCGAGCAGGCCGAGGCGGCGCTGACGAAGCACATCTCCTTCACGACACGGGCGCTGCTCGAGTCGGCACCCGAGGAGCTCATGACGGCGCCGGCCGACGCCTAACCGGCCGGGACTGCGATCGCCTCGCGCAGGAGGCGGCGGGCCAGCACCAGGCGGTCCTCGTCGCCGTCGAGGCCGGGCAGGTCGCCGACCCGGGTGACGGCGCCGTCGAGGAACGCCCGCAACGCCGGCGCGCAGCCGGCCGGGAAGGTCACCGCGCGGTCGAACACGCGCAACGTGATCCGGTCGTCGCCGGCCGGCTCCAGCCGCCAGCGCAGCCGTTCCCGCGGGACGATCCCATCGTCCGGCGCGAGCGTGCGGATCGCCGCGGCCTGGGCCAGCGGGCGCAGGGCGGCCGGGCGGGCGGCGGGCCAGGAACGGCGGCGCAGCCGCTCGGCGACCGCCGCCGGCGACGCCGTGTCGAGCCAGTCGCGCAGCGCCTCGATGGTCTCGGTCAGCTCCGGCTCGATCTGGTCCGGGTCGCTGACGTCGAGGGCGTAGGGCAGCGTGGCCCGCAACCGCGGGTCGTCGGCAGCCTCGCCGAGCAGCGCCTCCACCAGGGCATAGCGGGTCAGTGCGCGGATGCCGACGGTCAGGTGCAGGGAGGAGTCGTCCTGCGCGGCGGCGCTGTGCAGCCAGCCGCGCGGCAGGTAGAGCGCGTCGCCGGGCTCGAGCACGACATCGAGCGCGGGTTCGCCGGCCGCGGTGGCGGTGACCTCGTCGGCCCGGCCGTTCCAGTTCTGCCGCTCCAGCGGGTCGGCCAGCACCGGCGGGTGGATCTTCCAGCGCTTGCGACCGTCGACCTGGAGCACGAACACGTCGTGGGTGTCGTAGTGGGTGGCGAAGCCCTGGTTGCCGGGCGGCGTGAGGTAGGCGTTGATCTGCAGCGGTTGGCCGAGGGCCGCGCCGAGTTCACCGGCGAACGCGATCAGCGGCGGCCAGGTGCGGTGCAGGCCCTGGAAGACCAGGGTCGCGCCGTCCGCGTACTGCGTGAGGATCTTCTCGTCGAGCACCTGGTCGTCGATCTCAGCGCCCGCTCCCCCGCCGCCGGTGTAGCGGCCGGGCGGCACGATCGCACCGTCCTTGGCGACCCGGATGAACGGGGTACGCAGCCCGCGCCGGCTGAGCAACTCGTCGGCGTCGTCCGGCGACAGCAGGTCGCGGAAGCCGTCGGACCCGTCGAGTTCGCCGGCCCGCGAGAGCAACGGCGCCCGGCCCCAGTAGGCGCCGGCGAACTTCGCCGGGTCGACGCTGACACAGCGGGACAGCGCCGGGCGATGTACACCGCCCGGCGCTCCGGTTGTCATCCCGCGAGCTGTCATCCCGCGGTACCCGTCAGGCACTTCCGTCGGCGCCGCCGTCGCGGGCGTTCGGGTCGGTGCCGCCGTCGGCCGGGCCTTCGGCACTGCCGTCGGCGCCACCGTCGTGGCCCTGGGGGTTGGTGCCGCCGTCGGCGACCCCTTCGGCGCTGCCGTCGGCGCCTCCGTCGTGGCCGGACGGATTGGTGCCGCCGTCCGCCGGGCCCTCGGCACTGCCGTCCGCACCGCCGTCCTGGCGGCCGGGCATGGCTCCGCCGTCGGCCGGGCCTTCCGCGCTACCGGATCCGGTCGTGGCCATGTCGTCGTCGTCGAGTGTCATCGAGTTGCCCCCTCGCGCTTGCGGCGCCCCGGATCAAAGGGGCGCTCCAGACGCCCCTGTACCCGGCCAACGATCACCTGTAACCGGTCGACCAACCTCAGAATGACCCGTGGGCGCGGGGCTGGGGGGACGAATGCGGGGTATGGAGGACCCGTGATTCTCGTCGGCACCTCGGGGTGGCAGTACCGGGACTGGCGCGGCCCCTTCTACCCGGAGAAGATGCCGCAGCGGGCCTGGTTGGAGCACTACGCGGACCGGTTCGCGACGGTCGAGGTCAACAACGCGTTCTACCGGCTGCCGGAGCGGTCCACGTTCGTCCAGTGGCGGTCGCGGACGCCCGGCGACTTCACCGTGGCCGTCAAGATGAGCCGCTACCTCACCCACATCAAGCGCCTCAAGGACCCCGAGGAGCCCGTGCAGCGCTTCCTGGACCACGCGGCCGGGTTGGGTGACCGCCTCGGGCCGGTGTTGATCCAGCTCCCGCCCAACCTGAAGGGCTCGCCGGCCGCGCTGGATGCCGTGCTGGCCCGTTTCCCGCGCGGCGTCCGGGTGGCGGTCGAGCCGAGGCACGCGAGCTGGTGGACCGACGAGGTGCGGTCGGTGCTCGAACGGCATCACGCCGCGCTGGCCTGGGCCGATCGGCTGGGCCGGCCGATGACGCCGTTGTGGCGCACGGCCGACTGGGGATACCTGCGGTTTCACGAGGGAAGGGCGACACCCCGGCCGCGGTACGGGCGGACCGCGCTGCGCACCTGGGCCAAGCGGTTGAAGGACGGGTTCACGGACGCGTACGTCTACTTCAACAACGACCACGGCGGGGCGGCCGTCGTCGACGCGGCGGCGTTCGCGCGCCAGGCGTCGGCGGTCGGGCTGGACCCGTCGCGTACGCCATGAGGGTCCTGGTCACCAACGACGACGGCATCGACGCCGTCGGCATCCGGGTGCTGGTGGCGGCGCTGGCGGCGCACGGCTGCGACCCGGTGGTCGCCGCGCCGCGGTCCGACTCCAGCGGCACGAGCGCCGCGCTGCGGGCGACCGAGGACGACGGCCGGGTGCTGATCGAACGGCGCGATCTCGACGGCCTGGTCGGCTACGCGATCGCCGGCTCACCGGCCTACATCACGCTGCTCGGCCTGCGCGGCGCCTTCGGTCCCCCGCCCGACCTGGTTTTCTCCGGTATCAACCGGGGCGCCAACGCGGGCCGGGCGGTGCTGCACTCGGGCACGGTCGGCGCGGCGCTGACGGCGTCGGCCGCGGGCTGCCGGGCGATGGCGGTCTCGCTCGACATCCTCTCCGCGTCCAACGCGACAACGGCCAGCGGCGGCGGCGTGGTGACACTGTCGCCGGAGGACGAGGCGGCCCGCAACTGGGACTCCGCCGCGGCCACGGCGGTCGGCCTGGTCGACGCGCTGCTGGCCGCCCCGCCGGGCGTGGTGCTCAACGTCAACGCACCGGACCTGCCCGCCGGCCGGCTGCGCGGCGTACGCCGGGCCACGCTGGCCGCGTTCGGTCAGGTCGTGATGACGGTGGTCGAGACGGGCGAGGGATTCGTGCGGACGGCCCTGCGCCAGTCGGAGCAGGAGTTGGTGGCCGGCACCGACCTGGCGCTGCTGGGCGAGGGCTACGCGGCGGTGACCCCGCTGCGCGCCCTGGGCGAAGCCACCGACGTGGAGTTGCCGGGGCTCTGACCGGTCACCACCAGCGCGATCTGATCCCGACCCGGTTGGTCGTCTGGTTGTCGCGGATGGCCAGGACCAGCGCCAGCACGAAGATCTCGACAAGTGCCGGCACGCCGGACAGGTCGGCCTCGACCGCCCGCTCCGCGCCGCCGACCCGGTAGACCATGCCCAGCGGCAGGTCGCCGGCGTCGAGCTGGTGCCGGGTGCCCCAGAAGTTGCCGCGGCGCAGGTGGTAGGTCTGCCCCGCCGCGACGATGGTCCAGCGTGTGCGGTCGACCCGGTGGGCCTCCGCGACGACGTCGCGCCGCCCGTCGCGCACGGTGAAGTGGTCGTCCCAGATGGCGCCGGGCAGGGCGTAGCGGTGACCGTCGAGTGTGAACGAACCGGCGTCGGTGTCGCGCACGATCGCGTCGAGCGTGGTGACCCTCCGGCCGTCGCGGCTCACCGCGTAGCGGTTGGTCCACCTGCTGATTTCGCGTGCGACCAGCACACCGCCAGGCTAGCTCCGCGCGGCACGCCGGGTGTAGACGCCGATCAGCTCGACGCGGCCGCCGCCCGTCGGGCGTCCCACATCGCGAGGACCACGGCCAGGACGAAGACCTGCACCGGGACCGGGATGCCGGGCAGGTCGGCGTCGACGTCGCGACGCCAGGCGCTCTGCTGGGCCACCGAGCCGACCGGGCGGTCGTCGACATAGAGGTCCTGCCGGTTGCCCCACCACGAGCCGCGGCGGAACTGGTAGGTCTGGCCGGCCGACGTGACGGTCCAGCGCCGGCGACCGACCCGCTCGGCCGACGCGAGTTCGCCGCCCATCTGGTCGAGCAGCGACGAGCGGGTGCCCCAGAAGTTGCCGCGCACCTCGTAGGGTCGGCCGTCGAGGGTGAACGTGCCGCCGTGCTTCCAGAACGACTGGTCCCAGGTGGTCAACGGCCGGCCGTCGACAGCGATCTCGTAGCGGTTGCGCCACATGCTAGTGGGCCTCGCGGTCAGCATCAGCCCTGGGCCGTCGCGGCCAGGCGCAGCGCCTCCGGGCGGCCGTCCCAGCGCCATGACTCGCGCTTCGGGTGGCCGGGCAGCGTGCCGCGGCCGGTGGCCCAGAGCAGCCGCTCCCACGGGTCGGGGTGCTCGGGCAGATCGGGGAACAGCCGGTCGATCGCCCGCTCACACAGGTCGGCGGGCGGCTGCAGGGTGACACCCAGCGTGCCGGCCACGTCGAAGCCGTGCACCAGGGTCTCGACAACGCCCATGGCCGCGAAGCCCGCCGGGTCGCTGATGCCGTAGGAGTGGTGGGACAGGCGGTCGGCGGGTGCGCCGGCGACCACGCCGGCCAGCATCGCGCCGCAGCCCTCGAGCACCCTGAGCAGGCCCTGCGTGCCGCTGTCGCGCTCGACGAAGATGGTGAGGGCCGGGCCGCCCTCGCGCAGGTAGCGCCAGCCGGCCGGGACATGGCTGTCGCGCGGCGGGTCGCTCGGGGCGATCTGCAGGGCGTAGGCGAACAGGTCGTCGGCCGTGTGCTCGATCGTCTCCCAGCACGTCCAGGTCAGCGTGCCGGCCGGCACGTCCCAGGCGTCGTCGGGCACGTCGCGCAGGGTGGTGCGGAGCAGCGCGACCGCGGTCGTCACGTCAGCGGGGGTAACCGTCACCCGCGCGACACTAACAAGCTTTCACGTCAGCAGCGCGGCGATTATCACCAGCGCCGGGACGGCCGCGAGGGTGGACAGCACGATCGCGTCGCGGGCCAGCGCGGTGGCGCGGTCGTAGCGGGTGGCGTACACGAAGAGGTTCTGCGCGCTGGGCAGCGCCGAGAGCACGACGGCGGCGAGCAGCGCGTGTCCGTCGAGGTGGAAGGCGAAGTGGCCGATCGCCCAGGCGACCGTGGGCTGCACCGCGACCTTGAGCACGACCGCCAGGTAGCGCTGCCCGGCCTGGGTGCCGGCGGCGAACGGGCGGCTGCCGCGCAGCGCCAGGCCGAGGGCGATCAGGGCCAGCGGCACGGCGGCGCCGCCGACCAGGTCGAACGGGCGGAGCACCTCGGGCGGCAGGCGCCAGCCGGCGGCCGCCACCACCAGCCCGCAGAGGCAGGCCACGCTGATCGGGTTGCGCAACGGTGCCGACAACAGCCGCAACGGCTTCGGACGGTGGCCGGCGGCGGTCACGTCGAGCACGGCCAGGCCGGTCGGTGTCGCGATCAGGAGCTGGAAGAGCAGCACCGGTACGACCAGCGAGGCGTCGCCGAGTACGTAGGCCGCGATCGGCAGGCCCAGGTTGCCAGCGTTGACGTAGGAGGCGCAGAGCGCGCCGACGGTCGTCTCGGCCGCCGGCTGACGCCGGAGCGTGCAGGCCACGTAGAGGGCGGCGACCACGACCGTGCTGAGCACGAACACCGCGAGCGCCGGCGTGAACACCTTGTCGAGGCTCGATGTGGCCAGCGTGGAGAACAGCAGGGCCGGGGCCGCGAGGTAGAAGACCAGGCGGGCGAGCAGGGCGGTCGCGTCCGGGCCGAGCACGCCGAACCGGCCCGCCAGGTAGCCGGCCAGCGTCACCAGCCAGATCCCGGCGAACCCGGTGAGCACCGCCCGCATGCCGGCCATCCTGCCGTGCCGAGAGATCATGGGCGGGTGCGTGTGCGGCCGATCACTCCGGAACTGTTCGTCGACGATCTCGCCGACCGGATCGCCGCCGGCCCTTCCGGTGCCCGATCGAGAGTGGCGATCGACGGTCCGCCGCCGGCGGGTGCCACGCCGCTGAGCCGCGACGTGGCCGCTGGCAGCGCGCTGGCCGGGCCCCAGCCGCTGGCCGCCGCGCTGGTCGAGGAGCTGCGGCTGCGCGGGCGGCCGGCGCACGTCGTACCCGCGAACGGGTTTCTGCGGTCGGCGTCGCTGCGCTTCGAGCAGGGCCGGACCAATCCGGACGCGTTCTACACCGACTGGCTCGACGAGTCCGGGCTGCGCCGGGAGGTGCTCGATCCGGCCGGGCCGGACGGCAGCGGCCAGATCCTGCCCTCGCTGTGGGACCCGGCGACCGACCGCGCCAGCCGCGCGGGCTATCTCCCGCTCGAGCCGGCGGCGGTGGTGCTGGTCACCGGCGGCTTCCTGCTCGGCGGGGGGCTGCCGTTCGACCTGACCGTCCACCTGGTGGTGTCGCCGGCCGCGCTGGCCCGCCGCACGCCGCCGGACTGGGCGTGGACGCTGCCGGCCTGGGAGCGTTACGCCGACGAGGTCGACCCGGCCGGCTGGGCCGACGTGGTGGTACGCACCGACGACCCGCGACACCCGGCGCTGGTGGAACGCCCGTGACCGGTTTGGCGGGTGTGGCCGCTGGGTAAGAGCCCGCATCCGCGACAACCCGGAAGGCGGCCGCCATGCCTGTCGACGAAGCGACCCGGACCGAGCAGATCCGGCGGACCCTGTTGGCCCGCTACGACGAGCTGACCGCCGAATACGAAGCCGAACGAGACCGTGGCCAGGTGCTCCGGCTGGTCGAGGTCAGCGACTCGGCCGGCGACGACCAGGCCGACAGCGGCTCGAAGGCCGCCGAGCGCGACACCGCCGGCTCGGTGCTGCGGACGATCCTGGACCGCCGCGACCAGTACGAGCACGCGCTGAACCGGCTCGCCGCCGGCGGCTACGGCTCCTGCGAGGCCTGCGCGGCACCGATCCCGGTCGAGCGGCTGGAAATCTTCCCCGCGGCGACGACCTGCGTCGCCTGCAAGCAGACGCGGGAGCGCCGGGCGGCCTAGGGTTTTCGTGTGGGCGACATCAAGGTCGGCACCGCGTCGTGGACCGACAAGACGCTGCTCGCGTCGGGCTGGTATCCGCCCGACGCCGACACGCCGGAGAAGCGGCTCGCCTACTACGCCGGGCGGTTCCCCCTCGTCGAGGTCGACGCGACCTACTACGCGCCGCCGTCGGAGCAGACCGCCACCCTGTGGGCCGCCCGCACCCCACCCGGGTTCACTTTCAACGTCAAGGCCTACAGCCTGCTGACCGGTCATCCGACCAGGGTCAACTCGATCTTCAAGGACCTGCGGCCATCGACCGACAAGACCAACGTCTACCCCAAGGATCTACCTACCCAGGCGTACGAGGAGATCTGGACGCGATTTTCTGACCGCGCTCGACCCCCTCGTCGCGGCGGGCAAGCTCGGCGCGCTGCTGTTCCAGTTCCCGCCGTGGTTCGGCATCCGCCGGTCCAACAAGAACTTCCTCGTCGAGGTGCGCGACCGGGTCAAGCCGCTGCGGCCGGTGTTCGAGTTCCGCAACGCGTCGTGGTTCGACGGCGACAACCACGCCGAGACGCTCGAGTTCCTACGCCACCACCGGTTGCCCTACGTCGCGGTCGACATGCCGCAGGGGCACCGCTCCTCGATCCCGCCGATCCTGGAGGCCACCGCGGAGCTGGCGGTGATGCGCTTCCACGGTCACAGTCTCAAGTGGACGAGCAAGAACATCTACGAGAAGTTCGGGTACGAGTATTCCGAGCGCGAACTGAAGCAGTGGGTGCCAAAGCTGCGCAAGCTGGCGTCCTCGGCCGACGAGACGCACGTGTTGATGAACAACTGCTACTCCGACTACGCGCAGCGCAACGCCGACACCTTCCTGGGCCTGCTCGGCGCCGAGTCGTGAGCGAGGCGCAGGAGCAGATCACCGCCTTCTGGAGCATGGCCGCGGGTGGCTACGAGGCACACGGCGGAAATGTGGCCGAATACGGGTCTCCGGCGTACCGACGCTGGCTGGACGCTCTCGCCTCGGTCCTCCCGGACCCGCCGGCGGACGTCCTCGACGTGGCCGCCGGCACGGGTTATCTCGCCCTGGCCGCAGCGGGCCTCGGCCACCGGGTGGCGGCCACCGACCTGTCGCCGGCCATGCTCGACGAACTCGTCGCCACCGCCACCACCCGCGGCCTCACCGTCGACGCCCGGGTCGGCGACGCGGTGGCGCCGGCCTTCCCGCCGGCCAGCTTCGACGCGGTGACCAGCCGGCATCTGCTGTGGACACTCCGCGAGCCGGCCAGGGCGCTGGTCAACTGGCGGCAGGTGCTGCGCCCCGGCGGCCTCCTGGTGGCGGTCGACGGCTTCTGGTTCACCGACTGGAACGAGGGCGAGGTGCCCGCCGTCTTCGCCTCGCATTACACCGCCGACACCCGGCGTGAGCTGCCGTTCATGCACCTCGACGGGCCGGGGCCGATCCTGGTCGCGCTCGCGGCGGCGGGCTTCGCCGACCCGGCCGCGACTGTCCGGCCCGAACTCGACCTCGGTGGCGGCGCGCCCTACCTGATCACCGCTCGTCGTCGCCGCTGAGGGTGACCGGAGCGGCGTCGGCGAGGCGGTAGCCCACGCCGTAGATCGTGCGCACCACCGGCGCGTCCAGCTTGCCCCGCAACCGTCTGATGTGGACGTCGACGGTGCGCGGGCCGGCGATCTCGTAGCCCCAGACGTTGCGCAGCAACTGGTCGCGGGTGAACACCCGGCGCGGATGCCGGGCCAGGAAGAGCAGCAGGTCGAACTCGAGCCGGGTCAGCGGCACCTCGCGGCCCTGCCGCACGACCTGGCGGGCCGGCACGTCGATCAGGACCTCGTCGGTGACCGGCGGGGCGGCGAAGGCGAGCAGCGACGTGTGTGCGGTGACGGTCACGGGTCCTCCCGGGGGGCGGGGTGTGCGCCGACGAGTTGGGGCGGGCGTCCGGCCAGTGTGCCGGGCTGCAGGACCGGCAGGCCGGCGCCGAGCCAGGCGATGAACCCGCCGGCCAGGTCGGTGGCCCGGTGCAGGCCGAGGTCCTGCAGCGACGCCGCGGCCAGCGACGACGAGTAGCCCTGCTGGCAGAACAGGATGTAGTGGGTGTCGTAGGAGTCGGCGAACGGCAGCCGGGCGTCGCTGCGCGGGTCGAGGCGCCACTCCAGCACGTTGCGGTCGATGATGACGGCGCCCGGGATCGTGCCGGTCGCGTCCCGCTGGCCGACCGGGCGGGTGTCGATCAGCACCGCGCCGCCCTCGCGGGCGGCGAGGTGGGCCGGCTCGGGGTCGAGCCGCACCAGCCGCTCCCGCGCCGCCTCCAGGATCTCGTCGATGGAACGCCTCACCAGGCCACCCCCGCACGAGCCACAGCGGCGACCCGAAGGACGCCGTCGTTCAGGTCATATCTGGTCATGCTACGCAATTCCGGCGCGTAGCAGTGCACGCTGATCGCCGGGTCGGTGCCGAGGTTGCTGACCCGGTGCACGTAGCGCGGGCCGAACCGGCGGCCGGCCCCGGGCGGCAGCGGCTTCGCCTTCAGGCCGTCGCGGCCGACCGTTTCCTCGGTCAGCGTGCCGGAGACGACGGTGAACCCGCCACTGGCGCCGCCGTGGTCGTGCAGGTCGGTGTGCTGGCCGGGCAGCCAGGTGAGCAGCCAGACCTCGTGCTGCGCGGTGGCGGCGATGCGGTGGTACCAGCGTTCGACCGGGTCGAAGCGTGGCGCGACCGGCCAGGCGGCCGGGTCGCCGGCGTGCCGCCGGGCGACGCCGAGCAGGTCAGGTGTCAGGAACATGGTTCCGAGGTTAGCCTACTAATCCTACTGACTTAGTAGTGTATCCCGCGATCTGGGACACCGGTCACTGGCGGACGTAGCGCCCTTTGCCCGGGACGCCACGGATCAGGCCGCGGTCTTCGAGCGTCGTGGTGACGCGATGGATCGTGGAGATGCTGACGGTGTATTCGGCGGCTAGTCGGACGGTGGACGGCAGCTTCTCGCCGGGCGCCAGCTCGCCCGACCCGATCCGGCGGACCAGGTCGTCGAGGACGCGGCGGTATTCGGTCGTGGGTTCCACGGTGGAGTCGCTCGCTTTCCAGTTGGCCACCGCGAGTCCACCACACCCGCCCTTGTCATGTCATCTTGTTGCAACAAGTTGAGATTGCACATTGACCAGGTGGAACCAGTTGGAATAAGTTGTCCCGTGGAACGCGACGGTTCACTTCCGGTTGGCGCCTTTTGTGACCGACGCGCGTCCACAGGCGGGGGCGCGCCGGCTGGGCAGCGCGGCGCCCCCCGCCCCCTGCCGGCCGGAAGCCCCCGACTCCGGCCGGCAGGTCACAACGATCCTGTCGCGACGGACCTCCCCGAGCCGTCGTCCGGCTCGCGGCCCGCCCGCGCGCTGCGCGGCGGCTCGCGGCCCGCCCGCGGGCTGCGCGGCGGCTCGCGGCCCGCCCGCGGGCTGCGCGGCGGCTCGCGGCCCGCCCGCGGGCTGCGCGGCGGCCCGGCGGCCCGCCCGCGGGCTGCGCGGCGGCCCGGCGGCCGACTGCCAGCTGCTTCGCGCCGACATGCGCCGGCCGCTGGGCGGGACCGGATGAGGAGCCGGTCCGGGAGGAAAGAGACCGCACGATCCTTGTTGTAGTGCGACGACCGAACCTGGCGGCGGGCCGCCGCGTCGGTCGTCCTATCGGGTGTGTCGCGGCGGTAGATATGGGGGGAGGCCCATTCGTCGTATCTGTGTGCGGTGCCCGCCCGGGGCACCACGTCGGAAGGACGGACATGGCCGCACCGGCACGATGGGCGATCACCGCGGTATTCGCCACCAACGGCCTGCTGATCGCCACCCTGGCGGCGCGGACGCCGTCGCTCAAGCAGGATCTCGGGCTCTCGCCCGGACAGCTCGGCCTGGTCACGGCCGCGTTCGGGATCGCCGCCGTGCTCACCATGCAGGGCGCCGCCGCGCTGGCCGCCCGGTTCGGCAGTCGCCGGGTGGTACGGGCCACCGCCGTGGTCCTGCCGCTCGCGCTGCTCGCCACCGCCCTGGCCGGCGACCTGCTCACCCTGGCCGCGGCGCACCTGCTCTTCGGCGCGGTGCACGGCCTGCTCGACGTCACGATGAACGCGCACGCGGTCGCCGTCGAACGGGCGCTGGGCCGGCCGATCCTCAACGGGTGCCACGCCGCCTGGAGCATCGGGGCCGTCGGCGGGTCGCTGTTGGCATCCGGCGCCGCCGGGCTCGGGCTCTCCCGGGTCGCGCACTATGGACTGGTCGCCGCGGTGCTCGTGCCGGTGGTCGCGACCTGGACGCGCGGCCTGCTGCCGGCCACCGCCGACGACCGGGATCCGGTCGCGCGGCCGCCCCGCGCCCGCTGGAGCCGCCCGCTGGTCGTGCTCGGTGCGATGGGCGCCACCGTCCTGACCGTCGAGGCCGCCGTGGCCAACTGGAGCGGCGTCTACCTGCACGAGCACCTGGCCGCCCCGCTCGGGCTGGCCGCCGTCGGCTACGTGGCCTTCACCTCCTGCCAGACCGCGGGCCGGCTGGTCGGCGACCGGCTCACGGCCCGGCGCGAGCCACAGACGCTGCTCCGCGCCGGCACCCTGCTCGCCGCCGGCGGCCTGGTCCTGGTCGTGGCCAGCCCCTGGCCGTTGCTGGCGATCGCCGCGTTCGCCGTCGTCGGTCTCGGCCTGGCCACTCCCCTGCCGCTTCTGTTCGGCGCGGCCGGCCGCCTCGGCGAAGCGACCGGAGCGGGTGCCGCCGCCGCGGTGGCCCGGTTCAGCACGATGACCTACACCGGCATCCTGCTGGCCCCGGCGGTCATCGGCGCGGTCGCCGACCTCGTCGGTCTCACCTGGACGCTCGCGGCGCTGGCCCCGCTGCTGGCCGCCGTCGCCGCGGTGGACCTGCGCGGGTTGACCGCCGCCCCGCCCGCCGTGACCCGGGTGGCCGGCACTACGGCTTAGGCGGCGCCGGTGGCATCGACGGCACCAGGGCCGCGACCCGGTCCACGTCGTCGACGAGCGCGTCGTAGCCCGGCTGGGTCAAGCGGCCCTCGCGGTGCAGGTCGGCGAGCTTGGTCCGCAGCTCTTTGATCTTCTTGGCGGCGTCCCGGTCGTTCCCTTCGCGAAGTCGCTTGGCGATGTCGTCGACCCGCTTGTTGAGGTCGGGTGCCGCGGCCTCGGCGAGGTGCCCCGCCGCCACCTGGGTCCGGATGGACAGCCGCAGGCCGGCGATCGGCTCCCGCGGCGCCGGCGGCGGGGACGACGAGGCGGCCGCCGAAGGGGTCGGCGTCGGGGTGACCGGCGCCTGGGTGGTCCGGCTCGGCCGAGCGGCCGGCGCCGTGGCCGGCACGGCGGAGGCCGTCACCGCCGGCGAGGTTGGCGCCGACGGAGTGCTGACCGCGGTGGGCACCTCGTCGCCGGTGACGAGGAAGGACGTCACGATGATCGCGGCCAGCGCGGCGCACCCGCCCGCGGCCAGGCCCCACAGCCACCTCCGGTGGCCGTTCCCGGGCGGGCCCGACCCGGGCGGTGGCGCTTCCGGGACCGTCGCGGCGGCCCGCATCGCCGCCAGGCGGGTGGCGACGCTCGCCGCGGACGCCGGCCGGTCGTCCGGCGACTTCGCCAGCAACTCGCCGACCAGCGTCGCCAGCGGCGCGGGCACGTCGGGCCGCACGGCCCGCACGTCCGGCGGTGGCTGCGTGACGTGCTGGTGCACCACGGCCAGCGGACTGTCGCCCACGAACGGCGGCCGTCCGGTCAGCATCGCGTGGATCGTGCAGCCCAGCCCGTAGAGGTCGGCCCGCGCGTCGACCGCATTGCCGCTGACCTGCTCGGGTGACATGTAGCTGGTGGAGCCCAGGGCGATCGCGGTGCCGGTCAGCGACGCCTGACCGACCGCGTCCTGCAGCCGGGCGATGCCGAAGTCGCAGACCTTGACCACACCGTCCGGCGTACGGATCAGGTTGGCCGGCTTGACGTCGCGGTGGACCACCCCGGCGGCATGTGCGGCCGCCAGGCCGGCGCAGGCCTGCGCCGCGATGTCGACCGTCTCGTCGACCGGAAGCGGCCCGTCGCCGATCGCGGCGGCGATGCTGCTTCCGTCGACGAACTCCATCACCAGGAACGAGTCGGCCCCGTCCGTGCCGACGTCGTAGACCGCCACGATGTTGGGGTGGTTGAGGCGCGCGACCGTGCTGGCCTCGCGGTCGAACCGCGCGACCACGGTGGGGTCGGCGAGCGCCTCGCCGGACACCAGCTTGATCGCGACCGGCCGGCCCAGCCGCAGATCGCGACCGAGCCAGACGACGCCCATTCCGCCCTTGGCCACCACCTCCCCGATCTCGTAGCGATCAGCCAGTCGCCGCCCAGCCTCCATGCGCTTCCCATCCGCGAGCGGAACTCACAGTTGCCGATTGGCAACCATAGTTCAGCTCGCGGTGGCCAGCATCCCGTGCGGGTCGAGCACGTACTTGCGGGCCGCGCCCTCGTCGAACTCCGCGTATCCCCGCGGGCTCTCGCCGAGCGGGATCGGCGTCGCGTTGACGTTCTTCGCGATCGACACCCGGTCGTTGAGGATCGCCATCATGAGCTGGCGGTTGTAGCGCATCACCGGGCACTGGCCGGTGACGAACGAGTGCGACTTGGCCCAGCCGAGCCCCAGCCTGATCGACAGGGACCCCTGCTTGGCGGCCTCCTCGCGCGCGCCCGGGTCGCCGGTGACGTACAGGCCCGGAATGCCCAGCGCCCCACCGGCGCGGGTGACGTCCATCAGCGAGTTGAGGACCGTCGCCGGGTGTTCCACCGTCGCGTTCTCGCCGTGGCCGCGGGCCTCGAAGCCCACCGCGTCGACGCCGCAGTCGACCTCGGGCGTACCAAGAATCTCCTCGATCTGCTCCTTCGGATCGCCCTTGGACACGTCGACGGTCGCGCAGCCGAAGCTGCGTGCCTGGGCCAGCCGGTCCTCCTGCAGGTCGCCGACGATGACCGTGGCCGCGCCGAGCAACTGGGCCGCCGTCGCGGCCGCCAGCCCGACCGGGCCCGCGCCGGCGATGTAGACCGTGGATCCGGTGGTGACGCCGGCACCGACGCAGCCGTGATAGCCGGTCGGGAAGATGTCGGCCAACATGGCCAGGTCGAGGATCTTCTCCATCGCCTGGTCCTTGTCGGGGAACACCAGCAGGTTCCAGTCGGCGTACGGCACCATCACGTACTCGGCCTGGCCGCCGACCCAGCCGCCCATGTCGACGTAGCCGTAAGCCGAACCGGGCCGCTCCGGGTTGACATTGAGACAGACGCCGGTCTTGCCGGCCTTGCAGTTGACACATCGTCCACAGGAGATGTTGAACGGCACCGAGGCCAGGTCGCCGACGCTGATGTATTCGACATCGGGGCCGGTCTCGACCACCTCGCCGGTGATCTCGTGCCCAAGGATCAGCCCCTCGGGCGCCGTGGTGCGGCCGCGCACCATGTGCTGGTCACTTCCGCAGATGTTGGTCGCGACGCACTTCAGGATCGCCGCGTGCGGCACCTGGCGGCCGACGTTGTCGGGGTGGACGCCAGGACCGTCCTTGAGTTCGAATGTCGGGTAGTCGATCTCGGTGACCTCGACCTGACCCGGCTTGACATAGGCGACACCCTTGTTGCCTGTCATGACATTCTCGATTCGTTATTGCCCCCCTTATAACGATAATCTGTGGCGGGTGTTAACAAGGGTCCCTTGTTATGCGAAAAGCGTTAACAAGGGACCCTTGCTTATCCCTACGCCCCACCCTCGGCGAGGGTGACCGTCTTCGGGGTGAATGACGCGCCGTTGACGTCGACGCCCTGCTGCTTGAGGGTGTCGAGGGCCTTGCTGACGTAGTCGTTGGTGTAGGCCAGGCCCTCCGGCGCCTTGGTCAGCACCGTCTGGCCGTCGGCGTTCTTCGTGGTCATCGACAGGTCGACCGTCGCCTTCCAGGCCGCCTCGTCGATCATGCCGGCGCCGGCCGTGGCCGGCCAGACGAGCTTGTTGACCTCGTTGACCTGCCAGAGTTGGTGGCTGGCACCGAGCTTCGAGCCGCGCTTGACGACCAGGTCACGGCAGGCCTCGGGGTTGTCGCGGCAGTAGGCCCAGCCCTTGATCGACGCGGTCAGGAACTTCACCGCGGTGTCCTGGTAGGACGGGTCGGAGAGCTTGCTGGTGTTGGCCCAGACCGCGTCCTGCAGCATCGAGGTGCCGACCGTCTGCCAGTCGAGGACGCTGAACGCCGACGGCTGGAAGAGTTGGCCGGTGGCCGGGTCCTTGGCCTCCAGCAACTGGGCATACTCGTTGTAGCTCATCGCCTGTGCCGCGTCGATGTCGTGCCGCAGCAGACCCTGCATGTCGAACTGCTGCTGCACCAGCGTGACGTCCTTGCCGGGGTCGAGCCCGGCCTTGGTCATCGCCGCGAACAACTCGAACTCGTTGCCGAAGCCCCAGTTGCCGACCTTCTTGCCCTTCAGGTCGGCCGGCGACTTGATGTTGGACGAGGCGAACGAGACCTGGTAGGTGCCGGAGCGCTGGAAGATCTGGCCGATGTTGGTGATCTGCGCGCCCTGCTCGCGGGACGCCAGCGCCTTGGGCACCCAGGCGATCGCAAAGTCGGCCTGGCCCTGGGCCAGCACGGTCTGCGGGACGATGTCGACGCCGCCCTCGAGGATCTCGACGTCAAGCCCCTGCTCCTGGTAGAAACCCCGGTCGGCCGCGGCGATGTAGCCGGCGAACTGACCCTGCACGAACCACTGGAGTTGCAGCTTCACGCTCTTCGTGCCGCCGCTGCCGGTCGACGGTGCCGGCTGGTCCGCGGTGCCACAGGCACCCACGGTGAGCAGCAGGGTGGCCATGGCCAACACGGCGATTCTCGTACGCATCACGATGGTCCTCCGTTTGTCGCTAGACCCTCCGCCACGGCATCACGAGCCGTTCCAGGAGAAGGGCCGCCAGATAGAAGACGAGACCGAGCACGCACGCGCCGACCACGAAGGCCCAGGCGCGGGGGTACGCGGTGTTGGCCGCCGCCGACGTGATCCGGGAGCCGAGGCCGTTCTGCAGACCGCCGAAGTACTCCGCGACCACCGCCGCGATCACCGCCAGGGAGGACGCCTGGCGCAGACCGGTGAAGACGAACGGCAGGGCGGCGGGGAGGCGGACCAGTCGGGTCACCGTCCAGCCACGCGCGGCGTAGCTGGCCATCAGGTCCCGGTGGATCGGGTCGACCTCGCGCAGCCCGCGTAACGCGTTGACGAACACGGGAAAGAAGACCACGATCGCGACGACCAGCCGACGGGGCACGTTGCTGGTCGACTCGAACATGTTGTTGAGGATGGGTGCCAGCGCGATGATCGGCAGCGCCCCCGCCGCGGCCGCTACCGGGATCGACACCTCACCGAGAAACCGGAAGCGCGCGGCGACCATGGCGGCCAGCAGCCCGACCACGGCACCGACGAGCAGGCCGATCAGCGCGTTCTCGCCGCTGGCCAGGCCGGTGCGCCAGACCACCTCGCGGGTCGCCCAGAACTCCTCGCCGATCGCCGACGGTGCGGGCAGCACGTAGGGCGCGACGCGGCCGACCTTGACGACCAACTCCCAGGCGACCAGCCCGGCGACGCCGACGAGCACCGGCGGCACGACGGCGAGCAGCCCGCCGCCCCGGCGCCGGGCCGACAGCACGGGTGCGGTGGGATCGGCCGCGACCACCGGATCGACGGCCTGCGTCATGCTTGTGCCTCGGCCGGGACCGGTCCGCCGCGCAGGGCCCGGCGGACCTTGGTGATGCCGGTGAAGAACCCGGCCGACTGCCGGGTCGCCTCGCCGCGTTCGCCGAGGTCGACCGGCACGATCTCGGTGATCCGGCCGGGCCGTGCCGACATCACGACGACGCGGTCGGAAAGGTAGACCGCCTCGGGGATCGAGTGGGTGACGAAGACCGCGCTCGTGCCGAAGCGGGCGCAGATCCGGAGCAACTCGTCCTGCAACCGTTCGCGGGTCATCTCGTCGAGCGCCCCGAACGGCTCGTCCATCAGCAACAGTGGCGGGTGCACGGCCAGCGCCCGGGCGATCGCGACCCGCTGCTGCATGCCGCCGGACAGTTGGGCCGGATAGTGGCCGGCGAACTCGGCCAGGCCGACCAGGTCGAGCATCTCCCGGGCCCGGGCCCGCCGCTCTGCTTTCGAGGAGCCACGCAACTCCAGCGGAAGCTCCACATTGCGCTGCACGGTCCGCCAGTCGAAGAGGCCGGCCTGCTGGAACGCGATGCCGTACTCCTGGTCGATCCGGGCCTGCTTGGCGGGCTTGCCCGCGACGGTGACCGTGCCGGCGGTCGGCTGGATCAGGTCGGCGACCAGCCGCAGCAGCGTCGACTTGCCGCAGCCGGACGGGCCGATCAACGAGACGAACTCGCCGCGCCCGACCGTCAGGTCGACACCGGTCAGCGCGGTCACCTCGTCGGCCCGGCCCGCGTTGAAGACCTTCGTTACCCCCGCTAGTGCCACTGCCGTCATGCGTCGGCCCTCCGCCGGCGGACCAGGAACTCGCTGAGCCCGACGACCGCGGCGACCGCCAGACCGAGCGCGGCCGCACCGATCATCGCCGTGTAGACCTTGGCGGGATCCGTGGTGGCCTCCCGTGAGTATTCGATCACCAATCGACCGACTCCACCACGGGTGCCGGTGGAAATCTCGCCGACGACGGCACCGACCACCGCCGCGGCGCCGGCCAGCCGCAGCGCCGGGAACAGGTAGGGCGTCGACGCCGGCAGCCGGAGCTTGACCAGCGTCTGCCACCAGCCGGCCGCGTAGCTGCGCATCAGCTCCTCGGCGATCGGCGCCGGCGACTGCAGGCCGCGCAGCATGCCGACCGCGACCGGGAAGAACGCCAGATAGGCCGCGATGACCGAGACCGACATCCAGGGTTGCCACGGGTACGAGCCGATGGACAGCGCACCACCCCAGCCGGCGATGACCGGGGCGAGCGCGATCAGCGGGACCGTCTGCGACAGGATCACGTAGGGCAGCAGGCCGCGCTCGACGATCCGCAGCCGCTGCATGAGCACCGCGAGCAGCAGCCCGACCACGCCGCCGGCGACGAAGCCGACCGCGACGCTGCGCAGCGTGACCAGGCAGGCCCGGAGCACGACCAGCCAGATGGGGTCGCCGCCGGCCAGCTCCGGGTCGCCGAACCGGGCCAGGATCGTGCCGACGTGCGGCATCGCGGCGTCGTCGGTGCGCGGCAGGACCCGCGCGCCGAGCAGCTCGACGCCGTCGGCCGGCCCGAGGGCCTTGTAACCCTCCCAGAGCAGCACGCCCACCAACACGGCGCCGAGAATGCCGAGCACCAACCGCAGTCGGCGCCGCCCGGGTCTCATCGGGGTGTGGTGAGCGCCGGGATGATCTTCTCTCCGTACGTCTGGAGAGTGTTTTCCTTGTCGTCGTGCTGCAGGTAGAGCGCGAACTGGTCGACGCCAAGCTCGCGCAGCCGTTCGAGCTTCTCCAGGTGCGCCTCGACCGGGCCGAGCAGGCAGAACCGATCGACGATCTCATCGGGTACGAAGTCGGTGTGCGTGTTGCCGGCCCGCCCGTGCTCCGCGTAGTCGTAGCCCTCGCGGGCCCGGATGTAGTCGGTGAGCGCCTGCGGCACCGCGCCGGACTCGCCGTAGCGCTCGACGATGTCGGCCACGTGGTTGCCGACCATGCCGCCGAACCAGCGGGTCTGGTCGCGCTGGTGTGCCAGGTCGTCGCCGACGTAGGCCGGTGCGGCCACGCAGAACTTCACCGACAGCGGGTCGCGGCCGGCCTTCTCGGCCGCGGCCCGCACCGACGCGATCATCCAGGCGGCGATGTCGGGGTCGGCGAGCTGCAGGATGTAACCGTCGCCGACCTCGCCGGCCAACGCGAGCGCGCGCGGCCCGTACGCCGCGATCCACAGGTCGAGTTGGCCGTCCTTGACCCACGGGAAGTGCACCGGGCGGCCCTTGTAGTCGGCCTCCCGGCCGTGCGCCAGCTCGCGGATCAGCGTGACGCACTCGCGCAGTTCGGCGATCGTCGTCGGCTTGTAGCCCAGGGTCCGCAGCGCCGAGTCACCCCGGCCGATGCCGCAGACCGTGCGGTTGCCGAACATCTCGTTGAGCGTGGCGAACAGCGATGCCGTCACCGTCCAGTCGCGGGTCCCCGGGTTGGTGACCATCGGGCCGACCATCACCCGCGAGGTCTGGGCGAGGATCTGGCTGTAGATGACGAACGGCTCTTCCCAGAGCAGGTGGGAGTCGAAGGTCCACACGTGACTGAAGCCCAGCGTCTCCGCCTGCCTGGCGAGGCGGACGACCTCGCTCGCGGGCGGGTCGCACTGGAAGACGACACCGATGTCCATCCAGAGGTTCCTCTCTCAGCGCACCTTCGGGAACCCAAGGTCGACCTCGCTGGTGGCCGGGTCGGGCCAGCGCGAGGTGACGACCTTGGTGCGGGTGTAGAAGCGCAGGCCGTCGGGCCCGTACATGTGCACGTCGCCGAAGAGCGACGCCTTCCAGCCGCCGAAGCTGTAGTAGGCCACCGGCACCGGGATCGGCACGTTGACGCCGACCATGCCGCAGTCGACGTCGTACTGGAACCGGCGGGCGGCGCCGCCGTCGCGGGTGAAGATGGCGGTGCCGTTTCCCCACGGGTTGTCGTTGACCAGCTTGAGCGCCTCGTCATAGGTGTCGACCCGGACCACGGAGAGCACCGGCCCGAAGATCTCGTCGGTGTAGTAGGGCGACGCGGTGTCCACCTTGTCGACCAGCGACGGCGCCAGGAAGAAGCCCGGGCCATCCGAAATTTCGGATTTGCGGCCGTCGACGACCACGTCGCCGCCCTCGCCGTCGAGGTAGGAGCGCACCTTGTCGCGGTGTGCCCCGCTGATCAGGGGGCCCATCTCGGCGTCGGGGTCGCTGGCCGCGCCCACCCGGATCTTCCCGATCCGGGTAGCGATCTCTTCCACCAGCGTGTCGCCGACCGCGCCGACCGCGACCACGACCGAGACCGCCATGCAGCGCTCCCCCGCCGAGCCGAACCCGGCGGAGACCGCCGCGTCGGCGGCCGCCGGCACGTCGGCGTCGGGCAGCACCACCATGTGGTTCTTGGCGCCGCCGAGCGCCTGCACCCGCTTGCCGTTGCGGGTGCCGGTCTCGTAGATCGACTGGGCCACCGGTGTGGAGCCGACGAAGCTGATCGCCTTCACGTCGGGGTCGGCCAGCAGCGCGTCGACCGCCTCCTTGTCGCCCTGCACGACGTTGAACACACCGTCGGGCAGGCCGGCCCGGCGCAGCAGGTCGGCCAGCAGCAGCGAGACCGACGGGTCCTTCTCGCTCGGCTTGAGGATGAAGCCGTTGCCGGCGACCAGCGCGTTGCAGAACATCCACATCGGCACCATGGCCGGGAAGTTGAACGGCGCGATGCCGGCGACCACCCCGAGCGGCTGCTGGATCGAGTAGACGTCGACGCCGCCGGCGGCCTGCTCGCTGTAGCCGCCCTTGAGCAGGTGGGGCGCGCCGGCCGCGAACTCGGCGTTCTCCAGGCCGCGGGCCACCTCGCCGGAGGCGTCGGCGACCGTCTTGCCGTGCTCCGAGGAGAGCAGCGAGGCGATCTCCTTGCGGTGCCCGTCGACCAGGTCGCGGAACCGGAACATCACCTCGGCCCGGCGGGACAGGCTCGCGGCCCGCCAGGCCGGCTGCACGGCGAGCGCGGTCCGCACCGCCGTGCGTACCTCCTCGGCGGTGGCGGCGACCACCTCGGCCTGGATCTCGCCGGTGGCCGGGTCGAAGACGGGCAGCCGGCGGGACCCGGTGCCGGCGACCTCGCGGCCGCCGATCCAATGTGGAATCTGACGCATCGGGATCACCTTCACCGTAGGTAGGAGGACAGGCCGCGCTTGAGATAGCGGCCGCGGCCCTTGCGGCCGTGGTAGCCGCCGTCGCGGTCGACGATGACCTCGCCGCGCGAGATGACCGTGTCGACCTTGCCTGCGATCCGCACGCCCTCCCACGCGGAGTAGTCGAGGTTCATGTGGTGCGTCGCGGCGCTGATCGTGGTCTGGCCGTGGGGGTCGTAGAGCACGATGTCGGCGTCGGAGCCCGGCGCGATCACGCCCTTGCGCGGGTAGAGGCCGAACATCCGGGCGGGCGTCGTCGCGATCGTCTCGACCCAGCGCTCGACCGACAGTTTGCCCTCGGCGACACCCTGGTAGACCAGGTCGACCCGGTGCTCGACGGTGCCGATGCCGTTGGGGATCTTCGAGAAGTCGCCCAGCCCCAGCTCTTTCTGGTCCTTCATGCAGAACGGGCAGTGGTCGGTCGACACGATCGCCAGGTCGTTGGTGCGCAGGCCGCGCCAGAGGTCGTCGCGGTGCGGCTCGTCCCTGGGGCGCAGCGGTGGCGACGCCACCCACTTGGCGCCCTCGAAGCCGGGCGCCCCGAGCTGGTCCTCCAGCGTCAGGTAGAGGTATTGCGGGCAGGTCTCGGCGAACACGTTGCGGCCGGCGTCGCGGGCGGCGGCCACCTCGGCCAGCGCCTCGCTGGCCGACAGGTGCACGAAGTAGAGCGGGGTGTCGCGGGCGACCTGGGCCAGCGCGATGGCGCGGTGGGTGGCCTCGCCCTCGAGGATCGACGGGCGGGTGATGCCGTGGTAGACGGGGTCGGTCTGGCCTTTCGCCAGGGCCTGGGCGACCAGCACGTCGATCGCGATGCCGTTCTCGGCGTGCATCATGATCGTCGCGCCGTTCTCCCGCGCCGTCTGCATCGCGCGCAGGACCTTGCCGTCGTCGGAGTAGAAGACGCCCGGGTAGGCCATGAACAGCTTGAAGCTGGTCACGCCCTCGTCGGCGACGAGTTGGTCCATCGCCTTGAGCGCGTCGTCGTCGACCCCACCGATGATCATGTGGAAGCCGTAGTCGATGTGCGCGTTGCCGTCGGCCAGCGCGTGCCAGGCGGCCAGCCCGTCCTGCACCACCTCGCCGGTGCGTTGCACCGCGAAGTCGACGATCGTGGTGGTGCCGCCGAACGCCGCCGCCCTGGTGCCGGTGTCGAAGTCGTCGGAGGCGAAGGTGCCGCCGAACGGCAGCTTCATGTGCGTGTGCACGTCGATGCCGCCGGGGATGACCAGCTTGCCGGTGGCGTCGAGCGTCTTGTCCGGTTGCGCCGGCCCGGTGCCCGGCGCCAGCAGGGCGCTGATCGTCTCGCCGTCGACCAGGACGTCGGCCGCGAAACGGCCGGTCGGGCCGACCACCTCGCCGCCGGTGATCAGGAGAGTCATCTGTCGCTCCCTTACGGCTGGACGAGTTGGTCGTAGGCGTCGGGGCGGCGGTCACGGTAGAACTGCCACCGGTCGCGCACCTCGGCGAGCAGCCCCATGTCGAGGTCGCGGACGATCAACTCGGGCTCGTGTGCGTCGCCGACGTCGCCGACGAACTTGCCCTCGGGGTCGACGAAGTAGGACGAGCCGTAGAAGTCGTTCTCGCCGAGCGGCTCGATGCCGGTGCGGTTGATCGCGCCGATGAAGTATTCGTTGGCCACGGCGCTGGCCGGCTGCTCCAGGTTCCAGAGGTAGCTGGACAGGCCGCGGTGGGTCGCGCTCGGGTTGAACACGATGCGCGCGCCGGCCAGACCGAGGGCCCGCCAGCCCTCCGGGAAATGCCGGTCGTAGCAGATGTAGACGCCGATCCGGCCGACCGCGGTGTCGAAGGTCGGGTAGCCGAGGTTGCCGGGTCGGAAGTAGAACTTCTCCCAGAAGCCCTTGACCTGCGGGATGTGCGTCTTGCGGTATTTGCCGAGGTAGGAACCGTCGGCGTCGACCACGGCCGCGGTGTTGTAGAGGACGCCCGGCTGCTCCTGCTCGTACATCGGCAGGATCATGACCATGCCCAGCTCTTTCGCGAGCGCCTGGAACCGCTCGGTGGTCGGGCCGGGGATGCTCTCCGCGTACGAGTAGAACTGCTTGTCCTGGACCTGGCAGAAGTAGGGGCCGTAGAACAGCTCCTGGAAGCAGATGACCCTGGCGCCCTGCGCGGCGGCCTGGCGGGCGTACTCCTCGTGTGCCTTGATCATCGACTCTTGGTCGCCGGTCCAGCTCGTCTGCACCAGTGCCGCACGGATGCTCTCCGCCATCGGAACCTCCTCGTCCCCCGGCCAGCGTGAATCCGTTCAGCCTATGACCGGGGGCGCCTCGACGACAGATCGCAAGGCCGTGGCGGTATCCCGATTTGGCTAGAGGCCCAGCGTGGCGGGCTCCGGGGTGATCGCTTTCCACCGTTCCCTGGGGTCGGCGACCAGTTTGCGGGTCTTCAGGTCGATCAGCCCGCCGACCCCGTCGACCTCGGCGGCCAGGATGCCGTCGGTCCTGCGGATCTCCTGGTGCACCCCGAAGGTGCGCCCGTCGCCCCAGCGGAACTCGCAGCTCACGTCGACCTCGTCGCCGGCGCGCAGCTCGCGGCGGTATTTGATGGTGGTCTCCAGGACGACCGGCGCGATGCCCGAGGCCAGCAACGTCTCCTGGCGCAGCTGCGCGGCGCGCAGGATCTCCCACCGCGCGTGCTCGGCGTACTGGAGGTAGACAGCCTGGTTGAGGTGCCCCAGGCTGTCGAGCTCGTAGCCGCGGACGGTGATCCGGACCTGGAACACGCTGCTAGTCCTTTCGTTCGCCGGGCATCCAGACCGCGGCGTCGTGTGCGAAGACGATCGCGCGGGGGTCGAGCTCGACCAGCCTTTCCACCCACTTCGGGTACGGGATGTCGTGCCCGCTCTGGTGCGCCAGCAGGTCCCGGCCGTAGCTGGTGGCGTCGTCGCGGGCCTGGCCGGCGAGGACCACGGTGCCGTCGGCGCGGCGTACGGCGACCGACTGGTGCCCGTCGGTGTGCCCCGGCGTCGGGATGACCCACACACCCGGCCACAACTCCGTCTCCCCGTTGATCTCCAGGTAGTGCGCGCCGGCGAAGTCGACCAGTTCGGGCAGCGTGTAGTCGGTGGTCTTGCGGGCCGTGGCCAGCTCGCTCGCCTGCACCAGGATCGGCCGGCCGGTGAACAGCGGGTTGCCGCCGCAGTGGTCGAAATGCAGGTGGCAGTTGACGACCATCGTCACGTCGGCGGTGCCGACGCCCGCGCGTCGGAGGGCCTCTTCCACGGGCCGGCGGGTCGGCCGGTAGTGGGCGTCGACGTCGGGATGCGTGCCCATGCCGGTGTCGAAGAGCAGCAGCCCCTCGGGGCGGCGGACCAGGTAGCCGTAGACCGGCTCGACCCGTGGATGGGGCGCGCCGGCTTCCTCGGCCGGGCGGACGAAGTAGCCGAGGTCGATCCGGCGGACGTCTCCCACGTTCTTGATCCTTGCATGGTGGGCGGCTCCGCGGGTGTGTGAGGCTGTTCCGGTGAGCATCGAAGACACCTCCGCCGGCGATCTGGCGGAGTCGATGGCGGCCGAGGCCCGCGAGTTCCTGGCGCTGGTCGGTCCGCCGCTGCCCTACCCGTTCGACGACTCGGGCCGGCGCTGGATCGAATACCGGCCGCGCACCCGGCCCGGCGTCAGCCTGGCCGCGCTGGAGGTGCCGGCCCGCAAGGCGGCGCTGCGGCTGCTGGCCACGGGCCTGAGTCCGCACGCGTACGCCCAGGCACTGTCGATCATGTCCTTGGAGGAGGTGTTGGACCGCTCGGAGGGCTACCGCCGCGGCCGGCATCTCAACGACTTCTGGGTGTCGGTGTTCGGGACGCCCGGTTCCTCGTGGGGCTGGCGCTTCGAGGGGCACCACCTGTCGGTGTCGATGACGGTCGTCGGTGGTCGGGTGTCGCCGGCGCCGGTGTTCCTGGGCGCCAACCCGGCGCGCGTTTCCTACGGCGCGCACGTCGTGTCGCGGCCGCTGGCACCGGAGGAGGACGTGGCGTTCGCGCTGCTCGCCGCGCTGTCGCCGACCGAGCGGTCGCTGGCGGTGGTGTCGGAGGTGCCGCCGGCCGACATCGAGAGCGGCGCGTCGGCCGCGGCCGTGCCGCTGTCGCCGGCCGGTGTTTCGGCGACCGTGCTGAACCCGGCGGCCGGTGCGCTGCTGGCCGCACTGGTGGAGGTCTATCTCGATCGGCTTCCGGCCCCGCTGGCCGAGGAACTGAGCCCCGGGCTGGAGGAGTTGCGGTTCGCGTGGGCGGGGCCCGAGCGCCCCGGCGCGCCGTACTACTACCGGGTCCAGGGTTCGGATCTGTTGATCGAGTACGACAACACCGACACCGGCAACCACGCCCACTCGGTGCTGCGCCGGCCGTCCAGCGACTTCGGGGCGGATCTGCTGGCCGAGCACCGGTCGGCGTACCACTGATCATGCTTCTTTCGGGTTAATCCGGGCGGTCGAGACGCCGCGTCGATCGTGTGGTTGTTCCCGTCAGGTGCGGCATGGGCGCTTTCGTCCTGTTCAATAGCTGAGTCCCGCATCGCCGCGCGACGGAGCTGCCCAGATGACACAGGTTCCGGCCGCCACGCCCGAGTGGCAGATGACCACCCGCGCCCGCAAGTCCTTCATCGGCCTGATCGTCGGCGCGGTGATCGTGCTGCTGGCCGGCAGCGTCTGGATGACATACGACGAGCGGGTCAGGCAGGACCCGGGCCTGCGCGCCTGCGGATCGTTCGCCCGGCGGGCGTCGGTAGAGCTGAGCGAGCCCGAATACCGGCGGCTGCAGGAGATGTTCGCAAGCTCGACGAAGGCGTCGCTGCGCGAGCACGGCGTGCGGGCACTGGAGGCGGGCCGCCTGTCGCGCGGCCCGTCGATGGTGGCGGTGGTGCGCCCGTCGAACGCGGAGGCCGCGGCCCTGCGGGCGGCCTGCGTGTCCGAGGGCGCGCTGCCCCGCTGAGTTTCTATATCGTGTCGTCCGTGGACAGCTCCGCGTCGTCGTCTCTCGCATCCCGTGCCGGCGCTCTGGCCGACGAGCCGCGGCCGTTGCTCACGTTCTTCGACGACGCGACCGGGGAGCGCACAGCTCTGTCGGCGGCGTCGCTGGGCGACTGGGCCGCTCGCGTCGCGGGGCTGTTGACCTCGGGTTGCGGCCTGGGCGCCGGCAGCCGCGCGGCGGTGCTGCTGCCGCCGCACTGGCAGACGGCGGCAGCGCTGCTGGGTGCGTGGTCGGCCGGGGTCTCGGTGTCGTTCCGGCTGTCGGCCACCGCGGGCTTGCCGACGCTGGGGCCGGGTTCGCACGAGCCGCTGGACGCACTCTTCGTCTCCCGCGGTCAACTCGACGACTGGCTGGTCGACGTCCCGGCGGCGACCCACCGGTTCCTGTTCGCGGTCGGTGACGAGAAGCGCCCCGTCGACGTGCCGGAGGGCTACCGGGAGTTCCTGCCGTCGCTGTCCGGGTTCGCCGGTGCGCCGCCGGTCTCCCTGCTCCCGACGGACCCGGCCACCGTCGACGGCACGACGTACGGGCAGTGGGGCTCGCTGGCTCACGGGATCGCGACGGACGCCGGGCTCGTGGCCGGCGACCGGCTGCTGATCGACGCCGCGGAACACGAGCATCCCCTGAAGTGGCTCCTGGCCCCACTATCCGTCGGCGCGTCGGTGGTCCTGTGCGCCAACCTCGACCCGTCCTTGATCGAGTCCCGGGTAGCGGCCGAGGGCGTGACCCGCGTCCTCTGATCGTCGGCCTGGCGGATGTCCCCGGTCTTGTCCACGGGCGTCGGCCGCCGACCTGGCGGCTGGGTTGCTGCCGGGGGACGGTCGTTTCCGCGGGCGCCAACATCAGGCGGCCGACGACCTGGCTGCCGGATTACCGCCGGGGGCCGGTCGTTTCCGCGGGCGCCAGCATCAGGCGGCCGACGACCTGGCTGCCGGATTACCGCCGGGGGCCGGTCGTTTCCGCGGGCGCCAGCATCAGGCGGCCGACGACCTGGCTGCCGGTTACCGCCGGGGGCCGGTCGTTTCCGCGGGCGCCAGCATCAGGCGGCCGACGACCTGGCTGCCGGGTTGCCGCCGGCGTCAGGCGGGTGCGTTTGGTTTGTCGGTGCCGAGGCCGCCCAGGCCGGCGAGGCCGGGACGGATCTCGGTGGTGAGGTCGAGGTCGCTCGCGTCGGGCTGCCGAAGGAGCCCGGCCCGACTCGCGGCGCGGTTCGTGGCGTAGACGGTGCCGGATCCGTCGGCGTCCGGCCTGGCGACGAGCCGCCGCCCCCGCGGCGGCCCGACCCGGTCCCCCGCCATCGTGCCGAACCGGCGCATCAACCGGGCGCCCAGCCAGATGCCGAAGAAGCCGACGCCGAGCGCCAGGCCCTCCATGACCACCATCGGTACGCTGGCCAGCGGATGCCCGCTGCCGGCACGCATCAGGCAGACCACCAGGAAGATCCCGGCCATCGCGCCGTTGACCGCGTTGAAGGTCACGACGTCGCGGCGGACCGGCCCGGCGGGCACGTCCCACAGGTCGACCAGCCCGGCGACCATCGTCAAGGCGGTGGCGACCAGCCCGGCGACCGCCGTCCAGTAGCCCACCTCTCCGACGACGGCCGGCGCACCGACCAACCGTCCGACATCGAACACGACGGCGCACACGAAAAGCCCGACGGGAAAGGTCATCAGTACCGGCTGGATCGGATGGCCGGAGATTCGAAGGCGGGTATCCACGAGCTCCTCCACCCCTGTTGTCGAGGTCAGGGTGCCACGCAGCCATACCCGAAACCGCCGGACGAAAACCCACGTCGCCCGATTCACCCGATCGATACGGCTTAAGCCCAGTTAGCACCATCCGTTAGGGCTCGCCGGTTCGTCGCCACCCCCTGGCCCGTTCGGGTTCTCGCACCCTCCACTACCGACAGTCGCGACACTGCCCGGCGGATCCCATGCGGATCAACGAGATCGCCCGGTCAGCTGGCGCGGGCCCGGGCCTCGGCCGAATGCACCAGGCGGCGCGCCACGTCCTCGACCGGCAGCGACAGCGCCGTCGACGCGCCACGGAGCACGTCGAGGGCCTCCGCCGGAGGGCAGCGCCGCTGCATCATCACCACGCCGATGGCCTGGCCGATCACCTCGCCCGAGGCGAGCGTGTCGGCGAGGTCGCTCGGCACCGAGTCACGGCGGTCGCGCTCGCGGACCGCGGCCAGCAGCAAACCGGCGTGCTCGGCCAGGAGCATCGCCGTCAACTGGGCGCTCTGCTCCAGCACGCCCGGCTCGCACGCGTAGAGGCTGATCGACCCGAGCACCTGGTCGTCGACGTCGACGGGCGCGGCCAGCACCGCGCAGGCGCCGTAGGTCACCGCCCGAGGCGTCCATTCCGGCCAGCGGGTCTCGGTGATCAGGTCGGCGCAGAGCACGACCTCGCGCTGGCGGATGGCGCTCATCGCGGGCCCGTCGGCCGCGTACTGCAGCGAGTCCAGCCGCCGCGCACGGCGGTCGGAGGCGGAGACGCTGGCCGGCTCGCCCGCCCGGAGGAGGGTGACGCTCGACCAGGACACACCGGGCAGGGCGTGCCGGCTGGTCTTCGCCAGGTGGTCGAGCGCCTCCTCGAGGTCGTTGCTGGCCAACAGACCGGCGGTCAGTTCCCGGAGCAGAGCCGCGGTCTCCACGGCCACCAGACTGATCGGATCCCCATTCGAACCCGGACCCGCCATATCGGTTGTCCTCCCCCCGCACCGCGGACGCCTAGGCCCCCCTGTGCGCCGCGCGACACCGAGTACCCCCGGTGCCCGCCTCCACGCCATCCTGCCCGGACAGAGATCGGCTCGGGCATGATCCGGCGCGCTTTGCGTCGTTCGTCACCAAATCGACCGCACCTGCCGCCCGTTCGCAGACGTCCGGATCGCCGGAACGCCGCAGCGGACGGCCGCAGCCGCCGCCTTGGTCGCCGCCGGCCCCAGCGCGCAGCCGGCCCCAGCGCGCAGCCGGCCCCAGCGCGCAGCCGGCCCCAGCGCGCAGCCGGCCCTGGCCTAGTTGCCGCCGCCTGAGCTGAGGCGCCGGCCCACCGAGGCGATCAGGCGGTCGAGCTCGGAGCCGAACGGGTTGTCGTGGACCAGGTAGGTCCACGTCGCGCTCGGCCGGACCAGGGTCTTGTCGTCGGGCGCCCAGTCTTTGTCGAACTCGTTCTCCTCGAACGTCTCGACGGTGCGCTCCTCGATCGCCGGCACCACGGCGTTGAAGGCGGGCACCGCCGCGCGGTGGAACTCGTCGAGCGGGTCGAGGCGGCCGAGGGCCCGCAGGTGCACGCCCTCGCGTACCTCCGACAGCTCCGCGAGATGCTCGGCCCACAACCGGTCGATGTGGTAGAGCGCGATCGACCGTGCCACCCGCGGCAGCAGCTCCTCGTCGAGCTCGACCAGCTCCTCGGCCTTCTCCGGGCTGCGCTTCTTGAGCATCTCGGCGGCCACGTCGGTGGTCAGCACCCGCTCGCGGCGCTCGGACAGCGCCTTGCGCTGCTGCTCGATCACCACGCTGTAGCGCCACGTGTTGCGGTGGATCTCGTGCTGCACGCCCTCGGACACCCGCTGCGCGTGCTCCACGGCGTAGTCGACCTGCTCGTCGGTGACCAGGCCGTCGAAGTTCATCTTCGGCGAGGCCGGGATCGCGTCAGGCGCGTTGCGCTGGATCAGGTCGTCTTCGAGGCTGACGAAGAACGTCGACGCACCCGGGTCACCCTGCCGACCGGCGCGGCCGCGGAGCTGGTCGTCGACGCGGCGGCTGTGGTGCCGGCCGCCACCGAGGACGTAGAGGCCGCCGAGCTCGGCGACGCGTTCGCGGTCGGCCTGGTCGCTGCCGCCCAGCCGGATGTCGACACCGCGGCCGGCCATCTGCGTCGAGACGGTCACCGCGCCGAACTTGCCGGCCTCGGCGATGATCGCGGCTTCCTCGTCGTCGTTCTTGGCGTTGAGCACGTTGCACGGGATGCCGGCCGCGTCGAGCGCCTTGGCCAGGCTCTCCGACTCTTTGACGTCGAGGGTGCCGACCAGCACCGGCCGGCCCTTCTCGTGGCTGAGGGTGATCTCGGCGACCAGCGCGTCTTCCTTCTCGGCGCGGGTCGCGTAGATGCGGTCGGGCTCGTCGACCCGGATGTTGGGCGTGTTGGGCGGGATGACCGCGACCTCGAGCTTGAAGTATTCGCGGAGCTGCTCACCGACCAGCACCGCGGTCGCGGTCATGCCGCACACCGTCGGGTAGAGGGCGATGTAGGCCTGCACGGTGATGGTGCCCAGCACCTCGCCCTCGGCGGTCGCGTCGAGGCCTTCCTTGGCCTCGACCGCCGCCTGCAGGCCGTCGGGCCAGCGGCGCCGCTGCGCCACCCGGCCGCGCATCTCGTCGACCAGCTCGACCGCGCCGTTGCGCACGATGTAGTCGACGTCGCGGTGCAGCAGCGCGTGCGCGTGCAGGGCGACGTTGACCGCGGAGAGCTGCTCGACGTGCTCGTCGTCGTAGAGGTCGATGCCGCCGAGCTTGCGCTCGACGACGGACAGGCCGGCGTTGGTGAACGCGACGCTGCGCCCGTCGTCGGCGATCTCGTAGTGGCGCCCGGAGCGCAGCCCCTTGACGACACCCGCCGCGACGTGCACCGGGTCCTGCTCGCCCGGCACCGCGCCGGCGAGCACCATCGGCACCCGGGCCTCGTCGATCAGGATCGAGTCGGCCTCGTCGACGATCGCCGTGGCCAGCGTGCTGTGCACCCGGTCGGCGACGTCGGTGGCGAGCTGGTCACGCAGATAGTCGAAGCCGGCTTCGCTGACCGACGCGTAGGTGACGTCGCTGGCGTAGGCCTCGCGCCGCTCCTCGGGAGTCGACGCCTCGGTGACCCAGCCGACCGTCAGGCCGAGGAGCTTGTAGATCGGCTCCATCCACTCGGCGTCGCGGCGCGCCAGGTAGTCGTTGACGGTGAGCACGTGCACCGGGCCGTTGCCGCTGCGGACGTGACCGTAGGCCGCGATCGCCGCGGTCAGCGTCTTGCCCTCACCGGTGGCCATCTCGGCCACGCTGCCGCCGAGCATCGCCATCGCGCCCAGGAGCTGCACGTCGTAGGGACGCTCGCCGATCGCCCGGCGGGCGGCCTCGCGACCGATCGCGCAGATCTCGGCGACCTTGGTGGCCTCGTCGGCCCGTGCCGTCAACGCCTCGTCGTCGAGCTCCTTGAGCTCGTCTTCGAACGCCTCGATCTCGGGAAGCATCTTCTGCAGCGGTGCCAGGTCGACCGTCGTGCCCGGACGCTGGAGGAACCGCTGGGTCCTGTTCTTCAACCGCTGCATGACTCCCATGGACGGAAACGGTACCCGGAAGGTGCGGTTTGGAGGAGCCCGGCACGGCCCTGTGGACAAGTGTTCGAAACTGCCTGTGGATAACCGACCTGATCTTCCCTCAGAAGCTCAGAATCACCTGTAGCTCCTGGCGTTTGCGGTCGGCGAGATCGACCAGCAGCGAAGCTGCCGACTCGAAGGGCACGACGGCCGACACCAGGTGCTGACGGAGCAGCGCACCCCAGGGAGAACGGAGCAGGTCGATGGTCTGGGCGGAGAGTCGGTCCCGGTCCCAGGAGTGCGCGAGCCCACGGGGCACCCGCCCGATCTGCGCACAGCGCACAGAAAGGCCGTTGTGATGAAACTCCTCGCCGAGCCGCACCGCGTCCGCGCCGCCCTGATAGAAGGCGAGGTCGACCACCGTGCCCTGCGGCCGCAGCAGCCGCAGCGCCAGGTGCAGGGCATGGGCCTGCCCGCGGCACTGGAAGACCACGTCGGCGCCACGGTCACCGGCGGCGTGCCGCCACCGGGTCTTCAGCGCCACGGCCGGGTCCTGGTCGTCGTCGGGGTCGAGCACTTCGAAGCCCAGCGCGGCCGCGACGGCCCGGCGCTGCGGGGTCGGATCGACGACGACGACCGAGGCCGCGCCGTGGTGCCGGGCGAAGGCGGCGGTGAGCAGCGCGACGACGCCGGCGCCCACGACCGCGACGCGCCGCCCGCGCACGCCGTCGCCGAGGTCGCGCACGTCGCCCCCCGCCAGGTCGGCGGCCGCGTGCAGCAGCCCGTTCGCGCAGATCGGCCCCATGTGGGCGGCATAGACGCCGAGCATCGGGTCCAGGTCGGCCGGCAGCGCCACGACGCGGTCGACCAGGGGGTCGCCGAGATAGCCGGTGCGATGACCGATGGTCATCGCGACCAGGTCACCGTCGGAGACCGCCGCGGTCCGGCTGGCCACGACCCGCCCGACCTCCATATAACCCAGGCGCTCCACCGGGTACGGCGAGGCCGTCGCGCCCGGTTCGAACAGCCCGAGTTCGGCGTTCCACCTCGACCCGAGGTAAGGATTGGTGCCCTTGACATAG
Organism: Asanoa sp. NPDC049573; assembly: GCF_040676615.1. Lineage (NCBI taxonomy): Bacteria > Bacillati > Actinomycetota > Actinomycetes > Micromonosporales > Micromonosporaceae > Asanoa > Asanoa sp. NPDC049573. Next base: position 527,606 of record NZ_JBFAPI010000001.1, on the reverse strand, counting down.
CTCAGCTCGGTGCCGGCCGACACACCGCTGAAGACGGTCTCGACCCGAAACGTCCCAGGCCGCACCGGCTCGGCGGCGACGTCCTGGATGGCGACCTCCCCTGGCCCGGTCACCACCACCACGCGGTCACCCATCCGCCCGCTCCCCGCCCCTTCGGATCCCGGCCGCCGGGCGGAGGGTGCCCTCGGCCGGCCCTGGCTCAAGGCGCGCCGCGGGCTCCGCCGGGCGTGGTGCGGGTATGGAGGCAGGGGCCTGGCCGACCAGCGGGACCACCTGCCCGGTCCTGACCGATTCCGCGATCGCGCAGGTCACCCGGTGCGTCTCCAGCGCTTCCGCGTACGGGACGCGGATGTCGTCGGCCACGCCGCGCACGGCGTCGACGAATGCGCGGTCGACCGCCGTCCGCGCGCCGTCCGGGTCGCCGGCAATCCGCCGCTCCTCGCCCGATCCGTCCCGGATGAGAAGTTCGTCCTCACCCACGAAGAGCGCCAATCCGTCAGCGATGATCTCGACGCCGGCCTTCTGCTTCCAACCCAGCACACAGGTCGAACTCACCGTGCCGACCGCACCATTGGCGAAGGTCAACGTCGCCGCCGTCGCCGCGTCGACGTCGGCGCCGTCAACCGGGGGCGGGGCCCCGGTTCCGACGGCGTGCACCGAGGTGACCTGCCCCACCAGGGCGCGGGCCAGGTCGACCACGTGCGCCGCCTGCTCCACCACCGGTCCGCCGGACCGGTCGGCCCGGATCCACCAGGCCACCGGCGGGACCTTGTCCCACCACACACCGTTGACCAACCGCACGGGGCGGTCGGCCAGCAGGGCGGCGGCGGCGCGTACGACGTCGAGGTATCGCCAGTGGTGCCCGACCGCCGTGACCGCACCGCGGCGGGCGACCTCGGCGGCGATCCGGGTCGGCACCGTCAGGTCGACGCCGATGGGCTTCTCGACGAACATGGCCGCCCCGGAGGCCAGCACGGCTTCCTCGGCATGGCCGTGGGCGAAAGGGGGAACACACACGTAGACGGCGTCGGGTTGGAGCGAGAGGAGGGCCGCAGCGTCGGGTAGTGCGGGTATGCCGTGCGTCGCGGCCAGCGCCTCAGCAGCGGGCAGCACCACGTCGGTCACTCCGATGATCTCCACGTCGGCGAAACCGGACAGGACGCGCGCATGGCGCTGAGCGACATTTCCCGCACCGATCATCCCTACTCGACACTTTTCGCTAAACGCCATAAGCCGACCTTTCACCTCGAACGTCACCGTCACAGGGGTTACTTTTGCCACCGGCGTATTCGGATCAAACATCTGATATGTGGCGGACCTCGGGAACCATCGACACTTCCCGCGTCATCAAACGTTCACACAGGTGAGTGGGCAATGCGCAATTCGATGATCAGTATGTGTAAAAGCGGGCACAGTTTGGGGCGGGCAAACCGGGGAAATTGACCGGCGCTTCGAGGGCCACAGCCCCGCTGATGGCACAGAAGAAACTTAATTAGGCACAGCGGATCGCGTCTGGGGGTGTGCCTGTGTGGCACTCGCGAACAAGCGTTTCACCAGTGGTCGAGGCCTGGTCGACCTACCGCACCGGATCAGCCGGGCAATGGACGCCGCGCCAGCTCGTCGCCGCCAAGCGCGGCACGACGGTGAGCGTGGTCATTCCCGCCCGCAATGAGGAAGCCACGATCGGAGCGATCGTGGCGACCATCCGGCAACAGCTCGTTGAACGGGTCCACCTGGTCGACGAGCTGATCGTGGTCGACTCGAGGTCGTCCGACGCGACCGCCCGGGTGGCGGCCGCGGCCGGCGCGCACGTGGTCAGCCAGGACCAGATGACCCGCGGCCTGCCGCGGCTGGAAGGCAAGGGCGACGCCCTGTGGGCCGGGCTCGTGGCCGCCAGCGGCGACGTCGTGGCGTTCGTCGACGGCGACCTCGAAGACTTCGACGCCAGGTTCGTCACCGGGCTGGTCGGGCCGCTGCTCACCGACCAGAGCGTCGGCTACGTCAAAGGCTTCTACCACCGCGGCCTGCACCATTCGGCCGGTGTGGTCGAGGCCGACGGCGGCGGCCGGGTGACCGAGCTGACGGCCCGGCCGCTGCTCAACCTCTTCTGGCCCGAGCTGTCCGGGTTCGTCCAGCCACTGGCCGGCGAGTACGCGGGCCGTCGCACGCTGCTGGAGAAGCTCCCGTTCGTCTCCGGCTACGGGGTCGAGATCGCCATGCTGATCGACCTGCTCGACCTGGTCGGGCTCGACGCCCTGGCCCAGGTCGACCTCGGCGAACGGCGCCACCGCCACCAGAGCACCGAGGCGCTCGGCCGGATGTCGGCGCAGATCATGCACACGGTCTGGGTACGCCTCCAGCGCCAAGGCTGGGTCACCGCCGATACGCAGCCCTCGACGCTGCTCACCCAGTTCCGCCGCGGCGGCACCGACTCACTGCCCAACCTCGACCGCGAGATCGTCGTCACCGACGTCTCCGTGCAGGAGCGCCCACCGATGCGCGACATGGCCGACCTGCAAACCAGGCGACGTCGCAGCCGGGTGGCGGCATGAAGAACGGCCGCGACCCACGAATATCCGGGGCGCCGGCATGACCTTCACCGTGCTGGTCAACGCCGGGCCCTGGTTGCCCGTCCCGCCGCAGGGCTACGGCGGCATCGAGAATATCGTCGCGACGCTGGTGCCGGAGCTACGCCGGCTCGGCGTCACCGTGGTGCTCGCCTCCGTGGGCACCAGCACCGAACCCGTCGACGAACTGCTCGCGCCCTTCCCGGACGGGCAGTTCGGTTGGCTGCAGCGGCCCTACAACCAGGCCAACGGCGTGGCCACCGCGCACCAGGCGGCCGTTGTCCGCGCGGTCCGGCAACGCGACGACATCGATTTAGTGCACGACCACGTCGAGGCGATCGGCCTGGCCATGCTGGCCGCGATGGAGCCGACCGCGACACCCGTCCTGCACACCCTGCACTGGGACCTGGCCAAGCATCCGGAGCTCTACGGCGCCTTCGACGGCGGCGGCCGGATCAGCGTCAACGGCGTCAGCGCCGCTCAGCTGAGGAGGGCACCGCGCGCGCTCCGCGCGCACGCCATAGGCCACGTCCACCTCGCGACCCCGCTCGCCGTCGACGCCGAGCGACGACCGATCCCCGACCGCGCTGAACACGTCGTCATGCTCGGCCGCATCACCCCCGGGAAAGGCCAGGATCTGGGCGTACGCCTGGCGCACGAAGCCGGTTTCGACCTCGTGCTGGCCGGCCCGGTCGGCCCCTACAAGCAGCCCGACGACCTCGCCGCCGCCCTCCGCGACCCCGCGGCGTCCGCCAACCCCGACGTCCGCTTCTGGCGCGAGAAGGTCGGCCCGTTCGTCGACGGCAGCCGGGTTCGCTGGGTCGGCACGCTGACCGGCGCGGCCCGCGACAACCTCGTCGCCGAGGCCCGCGCCATGCTCGCCCCGCTGCGCTGGGAGGAGCCCGGCGGCACGTTCGTCGTCGAGTCGCTGGCCCTGGGCACCCCGGTGGTGGCAACGGCCCGCGGCTGCCTGCCCGAGTTGATCGAGCACGGCCGCACGGGCCTGCTCACCACGTCCGAAGAGGAACTCGCCGACCTGGTGCTGGCGGCAGGCAAGCTCGACCCGGCCGAATGCCGGCGCGAGGCGGCCCGCCGCTTCACCCCGGCGGCGATGGCCGAACGCTACGTCGCGCTCTACGAGGAGGTGGCGGGTCGCCCGGTGGGGTGATCCAGCGGACGATTCATTCACGGGCGATCATTCGTGTTGATCAATACACTGGGTGAACACGGCTTGACGCAAAGTGGTGGCCCGCGATGATGAACGACACCGTCTTCTACCACAGTGGCCCGATCCTGACCGGCCGCGTCGTGCGGCTGATGCCCGGCTACGCCCGCGAGATGAAGGTCGGCCAACCAGTCCTGGTGGCGGTCGTGACGGCGGCGACAGTAGGCCGCCTGATCGGCCGCGCCCTGATGTCCCTCCTCCAGTCCGGCACCCGCGGCGGCGCGCCCAGGCGGTTCAAAGACCTCCGCAAGGCACCGGAGTTCCTGGTCACCCCGCTACGCCTGCGCGACGACGCGGGTCGCCTCTGCGAGGTCGAGATCCACGGGCACCTGCCGCAGAGCGCCCTCGAACCCGCCGACCACATCCAGGTCACGGTCGTCCGCCCGAAAGACCGCGCCACACCCCCCAAAGTGGAGCGCATCGTCAACATCACGACCGGCCAACTCCTGCGCCCGCGCATCCCCACCCTGTGGTCCCACCTCGGCCCCGCGCTGCTTCTCCAGGCCACGCTGGGCCTCACTCTCCTGGGAGCCGCCTTCGCCGTCTGGACGGCAGCCCGCTAGGAGGCCGTTCACGGCCGACCCGCGTCGGTCCGGACAAGCCTCCGGCGGGACCGGGGTTGCGGCCAGGCGATCGGCGCGGTCTACGGGGATGACGGCCATTCGTGGACCGGCTGGTTGCTGTGCATCAGCGGGACGTAGCGGCGGACGACCTCGCGTAGCGCCTCGCGGCGGTCGAGGTTTCCTTCCACCTCCAGGTGGTGCAGGGTGTCGACCTGCCAGCTCGCGCCGTTGCGGCCCAACAGGCAGCGCTGCTCGATGATGCCCAGCAGGCGGTCGCGTTCGTCCGGGTCCACGCCCCACCGGTCAAGGCCGGTCGATGCCAAGGGGAGCAGGCGGCGCAGAACCAGCTCGGTCACCGGGAGATAGCCCAGGCCCGGCCAGAAGACCTGGGCGCCGATGCCGTTGCGGGCGCAGTTGTGGAAGTTCTCCTCCGCCGCGCTGAAGGACATCTGCGACCACAGCGGACGGTCCGACTCGGCCAGCGTGCGGACGGCGCCGAAGTAGAAGGCCGCGTTGGCGATCGTGTCGACGACGGTCGGGCCCGCCGGCAGGACGCGGTTCTCGACCCGCAGGTGGGGGCGGTTGCGGACCACGTCGTAGATCGGGCGGTTCCACCGGTAGATGGTGCCGTTGTGCAACCGCAACTCGGCCAGGCTCGGCGTGTCGCCGTTCGACAGCGTCTCCGCGGGGTCGGCCGGGTCGCAGATCGGCAGCAGCGCGGGGAAATAGCGCACGTTCTCTTCGAACAGGTCGAACACCGACGTGATCCAACGCTCGCCGAACCAGACCCGCGGGCGTACACCCTGCGCTTTGATCTCTTCCGATCTGGTGTCGGTGGCCTGCTCGAACAGCGGGATCCGGGTCTCCCGCCACAGCTCGCGGCCGTAGAGGAACGGCGAGTTGGCGCCCAGCGCGACCTGCACGCCGGCGATGGTCTGCGCGGCGTTCCAGTAGGACGCGAACTGGGTCGGGCTGACCTGGAGGTGGAACTGGGTGCTCGTGCAGGCCGCCTCGGGCGCCACCGTGTCGGCGGTGGTGTTGAGGCGCTCGACCCCGTCGATGCGGATGGTCAGGTCTTCGCCGCGGGCCGTGAAGATCTGCTCGTTGATCAGGGCGTAGCGCGGGTTGGCCGACAGCGACTCGACGGTCAGGTGGCTCTGCCGCAGCGTGGGCAGGATGCCGATCATGACCATGTGAGCGCCGACCGCCCGGGCCTTGTCTTCGGCGGCGTTGAGGCTGGCCCGGATGTCGCTCTCGAAATCGGCCGAGCCGCGCGTGCCGAGCCGGCGTGGCGCGACGTTGATCTCCACGTTGAACTGGCCCAACTCGGTCTGGAAGGCCGGGTCGGCGACGGCGGCGAGGACGTCGGCGTTGCGCATCGCCGGGTCGGCCGAGTCGTCGATGAGGTTGAGTTCGATCTCCATCCCGGTCAGCGGCCGTTCGAAGTCGAAGCGTGACTCGCGCAGCATCTCCGCGAACACGTCGAGGCAGCGGCGCACCTTCTGCCGGTAGCGCGCCCGGTCTTCGCGGGTGAACTCCCGCTGGTCGACCTCTTCGCCCATCAGTCACCGCCCGTCGGAGAGGGATCCACCCGATGTACCCACAAAGCTCCCACGACACGCGGCCCGCCGGAAGGGTTACGGCGCGTTGTCCTTCGGCTACGGACACCGGGACGGGGGTACGGGCGGCCCGCCCACCCCGATGTGGCAGCGTGAACCGGGTGTCCCTGCTCCCAGCCCTGACCGCCGACGACGCCGACGAGCCGGGCGCCGTCCGCTTCGGTGACCACGTGCTCTCGTTCGCCGACCTGGCCGCGGCCGGTGGCGCCGTGGCCCGGCGGTTGACCGGCGCACGGGCCGCCGCGGTGCTGGCCACGCCCACACTGGAGACCGTCGCCGCGGTGCTCGGCGGCCTGAGCGCCGGCGTGCCGATCGTCCCCGTCCCACCCGACGCGGGCCCGGCCGAGCGCGACCACATCCTTCGCGACTCGGGTGCCGACCTCCTGCTGACCCCGCCAGGCGCGCCGGCGACCGGCGCGGCGATCGAGCAGGTCGCCGTCAGCGCCGACGACCGGTCATCGTGGACGGATCCGCGCGCCGGGGGGAAGCCGGCCCTGGTCCTCTACACCTCCGGCACGACCGGCCCGCCGAAGGGCGTACCGATCACCCCGGACGCGATCGCCGCCTGCCTCGACGGCCTGGCCGACGCGTGGCGGTGGACCGCCGACGACCTGCTCGTCCACGCGCTGCCGCTCTACCACGTGCACGGGCTCGTGCTGGGCGTGCTCGGCGCCCTGCGCACCGGCTGCCGCCTGCACCACACCGGCCGGCCACACCCCGACCTGCTGGCGGCCGCGGGCGGCAGCCTCTACTTCGGCGTGCCAACCGTCTGGCACCGGGTCGCCGCGGCCCCCCACGCCGCGCGGCGGCTCAGGCAGGCCCGCCTGCTGGTCTCCGGCAGCGCCGCGCTGCCGGCCGGCGTCTTCGCCGCGCTGCGCGAGTTGACCGGTCAGGCCCCGGTCGAGCGCTACGGCATGACCGAAACCCTGATCACCGTCGCCACCCGGGCCGACGGCCACCGGCAGCCCGGCGCCGTCGGCGTGCCGATCGCCGGGGTCGAAACCCGCCTGGTCGACGAACACGGCGCGCCGGGACCGCACGACGGCACGACGCCGGGCGCGCTCGAGATCCGCGGCGCCACGGTGTTCGACGGCTACCTGGGCCGTCCCGACGCGACCTCGGCCAGCTTCACCGGCGACGGCTGGTTCCGCACCGGCGACGTGGCCACGATCGACGCCGACGGCGTGCACCGGATCGTCGGCCGCGCCTCGACCGACCTGATCAAGACGGGCGGCTACCGGGTCGGCGCCGGCGAGGTCGAGGACGCCCTGCTCACCCACCCAGGCGTCCGGGAGGCGGCGGTCGTCGGTCGGCCCGACGACGACCTGGGCCAGCGGATCGTGGCCTACGTGGTGGCCGACGGCGCCACCGGAGACGACCTGATCCAGCACGTGGCCGGACAGCTGTCCAACCACAAGCGACCCCGCGACGTGGTCTTCGTCGAGGAACTCCCCCGCAACGCCCTCGGCAAGGTCCAGAAGCACCGGCTCTAGGCGGTCATCGCCGGTGGCGGCGCTCCCGCACGGCCCGCTCGACCGCCTCGGTGGCCGCGCCGTCGCCCGGTGACACCGCGGCGGGCAGCGCGAGCACCATGGTCAGCCCGCCGCCATTGGTGGTCTCCGGCACCAGGGTGCCGCCCATCGCCTCGGCCAGCCCGCGGGACAGGGCCAGGCCCAGGCCGACACCGTTGTGGTTGTCGCGGTCACCCATCCGCTGGAACGGCACGAACACCTTGTCGCGGTCGGCCTCCGGGATGCCGGGGCCACGGTCGACGACACGCAACTCCACCAGCGAACCGTGGTAGCGCGCGGTGACCAGCGGCGGGCGGCCGGGCGGGCTGAACCGCAGCGCGTTGGCGATCAGGTTGACCAGGATCCGTTCCAGCAGGGCCGGGTCGGCGGCGACGGCCGGCAGGTCGGCGGTGATCTGGGCGCGCACCAGCCGGCCGGCCTCGCCCAACTCGTCGAGCGCCCGCGGCACCGCGTCCTCCAGGCCGATCTCGGCGAGCGTCACGCCGAGCGCGCCCGCCTGGAGCCGGCTCAGGTCGAGCAGGTTGTCGACCAGCCGGGCCAGCCGGTCGAGGGACTCGTCGGCGGTGGCCAGCAGGTCGTCGCGGTCGTCGTCGGAGAACGCCACCTCCTGGCTGACCAGGCTGTCGACGGCGGCCTTGGCGGAGGCCAACGGGGTACGCAGGTCGTGGCTGACGGCCGCCAGCAGGGCGGTACGCATCCGGTCTGCCTCCGCCAGCGGGCGGGCCTGTGCCGCCTGTGCCGCGAGCCGCTCGTGCCGCAGCGCGACCGCGGCCTGCGCGGCGAACGCCTCGATCAGCCGCCGGTCCGCGGCCGCCACGGTCCGCCCGCTCAGCGCGAGCACCAGCCCGTCGTCGACGCTCACCTCGGTCTGCGCATCGCCGGGCGCGGCGCACGGCGGCCCGCCCACACAGGCGGCGACCGACCAGGCCCGCGGGTCGCGTTGCTGGTCGGGCCGCGCGCCGGGCCGCCGTTCCAGCAGCGTGACCGCCTCCAGCCCGAACGTCTCGCGCAGCCGCTCCAGCAGCGCGGCCAGCGGCCGGGTGCCGCGCAGCACGCTGCCGGCCACCGTGGACAGCGTCTGCGCCTCGGCGCTGGCCTGGGCGGCGTCGCGGGTCCGGCGGGCGGCGACGTCGACGATCCACGACACCGCCGCCGCGATCAGCACGAACACGACGAGGGCGAGGATGTTCTCCCGCTCGGCGATGGTCCAGGTATTGACCGGGTCGGTGAAGAAATAGTTGATCAGCAGCGACGCGGCGACGGCGGCGAGCAGGGCCGGCCAGATGCCGCCGACCAGCGCGATGCCTACTACGGCGGCCAGGTAGAGCAGGATCTCGCTGGGCAGCGACAGGTCGTGTCGCAACGGCCACAGCAGCCCGGTCAGCGCCGGCAGCCCGGCGACCGCCAACCCCAGGCCGACCAGTCTGCGCCGGGCCGAGAGCGCGGGCGCGGGCGCGGCCAGGCGGCGGCCCCGGCCCACCTCGTCGTGCGGCACCAGGTGCACGTCGATCGTGTCAGAGCGGGCCGAGGTCGTCACGCCCACGCCGGCGGCGAGCAGTTGGGCGAACCGGCCGCGCCGGCTCACCCCGAGCACGAGTTGGGTGGCGTTGACGCCGCGGGCGAACTGGAGCAGCGCCCGCGGTATGTCGCCGCCGACCACCTGGTGGTAGCTGCCGCCCAGGCTCTCCACCAGCAGCCGCTGCTTGGCCAGCAGGGCCGGGTCGGCGCCGGTCAGCCCGTCGGAGCGGGCCACGTGCACGGCCATCAGGTCGGTGCCCTTGCCACGGGCGGCGATCCGGGCGGCCCGGCGGATCAGCGTCTCGCCCTCCGGCCCGCCGGTGACCGCGACCACCACCCGCTCCCGGGTCTCCCAGGTAGCGCCGATCCGGTTGGCGGCGCGGTAGCGCTCGAGCTGCTCGTCGACCTTGTCGGCGACCCACAGCAGGGCCAACTCGCGCAGCGCGGTGAGGTTGCCGACCCGGAAGTAGTTGCCCAGGGCGGCATCGATCTTGTCGGGCCGGTAGACGTTGCCGTGCGCCATCCGCCTGCGGAGCGCCTCGGGCGTCATGTCGACCAGCTCGACCTGATCCGCGCCGCGCACGACGCTGTCGGGCACGGTCTCCCGCTGCGCCACGCCGGTGATCTGCTCGACCACGTCGTTGAGCGACTCCAGGTGCTGGATGTTCACCGTGGACAACACGGTGATCCCCGCGTCGAGCAGTTCCTGGACGTCTTGCCAGCGCTTCTCGTTGCGCGAGCCGGGCACGTTGGTGTGAGCCAGCTCGTCGACCAGCGCCACCTCGGGCGCCCGGGCGAGCAGCGCGTCGACGTCGAGTTCGGTGAACGCGACGCCGCGGTAGTCCATCGCGCGCCGCGGCACCACTTCGAGATCGGCGAGCATCCGACCGGTGTACGCCCGGCCGTGCGTCTCGACCAGCCCGACCACCACGTCGGTGCCCCGGTCGAGGCGGCGGTGTGCCTCCTCGAGCATGGCCACCGTCTTGCCCACGCCGGGGGCGGCCCCGAGGTAGATCCGCAGTTCTCCGCGTGCCATCGGAACCGCCCCTCGCCTTCTCAGCGACCCGTCAGCGGGCCGGAAGCTCGCGGTCCAGCGCGAGGTTGAGCTTGAGCACGTTGACGCCGGGCTCACCCATGAAGCCCAGCGAGCGGCCGGCGGTGTTGTCGTCGACCAGCGCGCGAACCGCCGCCGGGTCGGCACCACGTTCCCGGGCGACCCGGTTGACCTGCAGGTCCGCGTACGCCGTGCTGATCTGCGGGTCGAGGCCCGAGCCGCTGGCCGTGACGGCGTCGGAGGGCACCGCCGGGTCGGCCGGCGCGTCGCCGCGGATCGCGGTCAGCACGCCGCCCGAGTAGTCCTCGCCGGGCTTGCCGCATTCGACGGCGACGCCCTCGTAGGTGGCGACGAACGGGGTGGCCGGGCAGGCCTGGTTGACGCTGACCGCCCGGGTGACCGTGCCGGTCAGGCCCTGGGCCCGGAACACCCGGAGCACGGCGCCGACGCCGTCGGCGGTGCAGAACGGGCGGGCGCCGGAGACGCCTTCCCGCGCACCGACCTCGAGACTGCGGGCGCAGACCTGGGTGAGCAGGCTCTGCGTACCGTCGTCGCCGGGTGTGGGCAGCACGTCTTCGACGCTTTCCGGGCCCAGGTTGGAGGCGGCCGACGAGGTCGGGTCGTAGCCGTCGCCGGCCGCCGACGGGCGGGACTGGAAGTAGGTCAGCACCGCGTTGCCGTCACCGTCGGTGAACGACTGGCCGATCAGACCGCTGCCCACCTCCCGGCCGTCGGCGGTGGTGATCATCGAGCCGTCGGCCCTGTCGTGCAGGCCGGGAGCCTGGGCGAGGCCGGTCATCACGAGCGGGTAGGCCAGGCCCAGGAGGACGGTGAAGACCAGTACGGCGCGCAACGCCGTCAGGTGCTGGGAGAGCCACGAAGGTAGGCGCATCAGAAGATCCCTTGGATGATCAGGTCGATGATCTTGATGCCGATGAACGGGACGACGATCCCGCCCAGGCCGTAGATCCAGAGGTTGCGGGTCAGCAGTTTCGACGCGCTGCTCGGCCGGTAGCGCACGCCGCGCAGGGCCAGTGGGATCAGCACGATGATGATCAACGCGTTGAAGATGACCGCGGAGAGGATCGCCGACTCCGGGCTGGACAGCTTCATGATGTTGAGCGTGTCCAGGCTCGGGTAGATGCCGGCGAACATGGCCGGGATGATCGCGAAGTACTTCGCGATGTCGTTGGCGATCGAGAACGTCGTCAGTGCGCCCCTGGTGATCAGCAACTGCTTGCCGATCTCGACGATCTCGATCAGCTTGGTCGGGTCCGAGTCGAGGTCGACCATGTTGCCGGCCTCTTTGGCCGCCGACGTGCCGGTGTTCATGGCGACCCCGACGTCGGCCTGCGCCAGCGCGGGCGCGTCGTTGGTGCCGTCGCCGGTCATCGCGACCAGCCGGCCGCCCTCCTGCTCCTTGCGGATCAGGGCCATCTTGTCTTCGGGCTTGGCCTCGGCCAGGAAGTCGTCGACGCCGGCCTCGTCCGCGATCGCCTTGGCCGTGCGCGGGTTGTCGCCGGTGATCATGATGGTCCGGATGCCCATCCGGCGCATCTCGTCGAAGCGGGCCCGCATGCCGGCCTTGACCACGTCCTTGAGGTGTACGACACCGAGCGCCCGGGCCGGCTCCCCCTCGACGTGCTCCGCGACCACCAGCGGCGTGCCACCGCTGCCCGCGATGGCGTCGACCGTTTCGCCGACCGCGTCGGTCGGGTGGCCGCCGTTCTCCCGTACCCACTTCATCACCGCCGAGGCCGCTCCCTTGCGGATCCGGCGGCCGGCCAGGTCCACACCGGACATTCGCGTCTCGGCACTGAACGGCACGAACTGCGCGTGGGGCATCACGCCCTCCTCGCGCGCCCGCAGGCCGTAGTCCTGCTTGGCCAGGACGACGATCGAGCGACCCTCCGGGGTCTCGTCGGCGAGGCTGGACAGTTGCGCCGCGTCGGCGAGCGTCTCGGCGGTGACCCCTTCGACCGGCAGGAACTCCGACGCCTGCCGGTTGCCGAGGGTGATCGTGCCGGTCTTGTCGAGCAGCAGCGTGTTGACGTCGCCGGCCGCCTCGACGGCGCGGCCGGACATGGCCAGCACGTTGCGCTGCACCAACCGGTCCATGCCTGCGATGCCGATCGCCGAGAGCAGCGCGCCGATCGTGGTCGGGATCAGGCAGACCAGCAGGGACACCAGCACGATGCCGGAGATGCCGTCGGCGCCCAGCGACAAGGTGTCCGGCGCCGCGGCCTGGAACGCCTTCGCGAAGATCGCCATCGGCTGGAGCGTGACCACCGAGAGCAGGAAGATGATGGTCAGCGCGGCCAGCAGGATGTTGAGCGCGATCTCGTTGGGCGTCTTCTGCCGGGTGGCGCCCTCGACCAGCGCGATCATGCGGTCGATGAAGCTCTCGCCCGGCTTCTGGGTGATCCTGACGACGATGCGGTCGGAGAGCACCTTGGTGCCGCCGGTGACGGCGCTGCGGTCGCCACCGGATTCGCGGATGACCGGTGCCGACTCGCCGGTGATCGCCGACTCGTCGACGCTGGCGATGCCCTCGACGACGTCACCGTCGCCGGGGATCGTCTGGCCGGCCTCGACGACGACGATGTCGCCCAGGGTCAACTCGCCGGCCGCGACCACCTCGTCGCGGTATTGCGACGAGGGCGCGCCCTGCTTCCAACCGGTCAGCCGCACCGCCATGGTGTCGCGCTTGGCCGCCCGCAGGGTCGCGGCCTGCGCCTTGCCGCGCCCCTCGGCGACGGCCTCGGCCAGGTTGGCGAAGAGCACGGTGAGCCAGAGCCAGACCGTGATCAGAGCGGCGAACAGGCTCGGGTAGCCGAACGCGAGCACGCTGGTGAACACCGCGCCCACCTCGACGATGAACATCACCGGGTTGCGCCACAGGGTGCGCGGGTCGAGCTTGCGGATCGCGTCGGGCAACGACGTCCAGAGTTGCCGGGGGTCGAGCAGCCCGCCGCCGATCCGGCGCGGTGCGCCGGCCGTTGGGGTTACGACAGTCATCTCCAGTGTCCTTTATGGATGGTGGCGGCTCAGAGACCCTCGGCCAGCGGGCCGAGGGCGAGGGCGGGCAGGAACGTCAGGGCCACCAGGACCACCGTCACCGCGACGAGCATGCCGACGAAGAGCGGCCGGTGGGTCGGCAACGTGCCCTTCGACTCGGGCACCGGTTGCTGTCTGGCGAGGGAGCCGGCCAGGCCGAGCACCATGATGATCGGCAAGAACCGGCCGAGCAGCATGGCGAACCCGAGCGCGCTGTCCCACCAACCGGTGTTGACCGTGATGCCGGCGAACGCGGACCCGTTGTTGTTGGCCGCCGACGTGAAGGCGTAGAGCACCTCGGAGAAACCATGCGGACCGACGTTGAGCATCGTCGTGTGGTTCTTCGTCGCCATCGCCGCCGCGACCCCGATCAGCACCACCGCCGGTGTGATCAGGAAGTACATCGAGGCGAACTTGATCTCCCGCGAACCGATCTTCTTACCCAGGTATTCAGGCGTCCGGCCGACCATCAGGCCGGCGACGAAGACCGTGATCACGGCCAGCACGAGCATGCCGTAGAGACCGGCGCCGACGCCGCCGGGCGCGACCTCGCCGAGCATCATGTTGACCATCGGCAGCATGCCGCCGAGCGAGGTGTAGGAGTCGTGGAAGGAGTTGACCGCACCGGTCGACGTCAGCGTCGTGATCGCGCCGAACGTCGCCGAGTCGGACACCCCGAACCGGATCTCCTTGCCCTCCATCGCCGCGCCGACCGCGTGTGGGACGGTGCCGTTGCCGGCGATCTCGAACACGTTGGTCAGGCCGATGCTGGCGATGGCCAGGATGCCCATCACCGCTAGGATCGCGTACCCCTGGCGGTTCTGACCGACCATCCGGCCGAACACCCGCGGCATGCTGACCGGGATCAGCAGGATCAGGAACAACTCGATCCAGTTGGTCCACGGCGTCGGGTTCTCGAAGGGGTGGGCGCTGTTGGCGTTCATGAAGCCGCCGCCGTTGGTGCCCAGTTCCTTGATTGCCTCCTGGCTGGCCACCGGGCCGCCGGTGACGGTCTGCGTCCCGCCGGTCAGCGTGGTCACGTCGTGGCCGCCGGAGAAGTTCTGCACCACGCCGCCGATCACCAGCGCGACCGTGGCGACGACCGCGACCGGGAGCAGCACGCGCAGCGTGATCCGGGTCAGGTCGACCCAGAAGTTGCCCAGCGTGCCGCTTCTGCGCCGGGCGAACCCGCGCACGAGGGCCACCGCGACGGCGATGCCGACGCCGGCCGAGACGAAGTTCTGCACCGCGAGACCGGCCATCTGCGACAGGTGGGTCATGGTCGACTCACCCGAGTAGGCCTGCCAGTTGGTATTGGTCACGAACGAGACCGCCGTGTTCCAGGCGATGTGGTCGGTGACGCCCGGGAAGTTCGGGTTGTCCCAGAGCAGACCCTGCAGGCGCAGCAGCGCGTAGAGGAAGAGAATCGAGAGCGCGGAGAACGCCAACAGGCTTCCGGCGTACGCCTTCCAGCTCTGCTCGCCATCGGGGTTGACCCGCAGCACCCGGTAGATGCCGCGCTCGACCACGGAGTGCCTGGCCCCGACCACCACCCGGTACAGGTAGTCGCCGAAGTAGCGGTAGGCGACGGCCAGTGCGGCCAGGAGCGAGACGACGAACAGGATGCCGGCGACAGTCATGCTCATCAGAAGCGCTCCGGGAACAGCAGGGCGGCGAGCAGGAAGACCGCGAGGCCGGCCGCGACGATCAGGCCGATCAGGTTGACGGCGCTCACAGCTTCTCCACCCCTCGCACCACGAGGGCGAGGATGGCGAAGAAGGCCACCGTCACGAGTACGAACAGCACGTCAGGCACGTGCATAACTCCTATTCATCGAAACCGGGGCAGCCGTCGACGAGGACGGGTGCCGGAGGCATCGAAACGCGGGAGTTGGCGCGGCGGAACGGGCTCAGACGCTTTCCATACGCGGCCTGAGGCTTTCTTGACGCGTTGGCTACGCGGAGGCCCGCCGCACGGCTTCGAGGCGCTCGGTGAGGAAGCGGCGCTCGGGGTCGTTGTCGGTGAGGGCGATGGCCTCTTCGTACGCGGCCGCGGCGGTGTCCCATCGGTGAAGCCGGCGCAGGAAGTCGGCGCGGGCGGCGCTCAGGTAGGGGTAGGTCGCGAGGGCCGGATCGGCCAGCAGCGGGTCCAGTGCCGCGAGGCCTTCGCGCGGCCCGTCGCGCATGCCGATGGCCGCTGCCCGGTTGAGCGCGACGACCGGCGAGGGCCAGAGCGCCAGCAGCCGGTCGTAGAGGGCGACGATCTCCACCCAGTCGGTGCGCTCCCAACTCGGCGACTCGGCGTGCACGGCGGCGATGGCGGCCTGGAGCGCGTACCGGCTCGGCCCGGCCTGCCGTAGTGCCTGCGTGAGAAGGGCGATGCCCTCGGCGATCCGCCTGCGGTCCCAGCGGCTGCGATCCTGCTCGTCGAGGAGCAGCATGCGGCCGTCGGGGCCGACCCGGGTCGCCGACCGGGCGTCGATCAGCAGCATCAGGGCCAGTTGTGCGCTCACCTCGGTGTCGGTGGGCATCAACAGGTGCAGCAGCCGGCCCAGGTCGAGAGCGCGGTCGAGCAGGTCGTGCCGGATCAGCGCGGCGCCCGCGGGCGCGGCGTGACCGGTCGTGAAAATGAGCTGGACCACCTCGAGGACGACACCGACGCGCGCGCCGAGCTGGTCGGGTGCGGGCGCCCGGTACGGGATCCGGGCCGCCGCGATCTTCTTCTTGGCCCGGGTGAGCCGCGCGGCCATGGTCGCCGGCGACACCAGGAACGCCCGCGCCACCTCGCCGGTCGAGAGGCCGCAGACGAGCCGGAGTGTCAGGGCCGCCTGTGCTTCCCGGGCGAGCGCCGGGTGGCAGCAGGTGAAGATCAGCCGCAGCCGGTCGTCGTCGAGCCCCGCGTCGGCCGCGTCGGCGGCGTCCCCGGTCACCAGCAGCGGCATCCGCCGCCGGAACGCCGCCCGCCGACGCAGTTCGTCGCGCGCCTGGTTGCGCGCCACCTGGGTCAGCCAGGCACCCGGCCGCGCCGGTATGCCCGTCTCCGGCCAGACCTTGAGCGCTCGCTCGAACGCGTCCTGGGCGCACTCCTCGGCCAGGTCGAGGTCACCGGTGGCCTGCGCCGTGGTGGCGAGCACCTGTGCCCACTCGCGGCGGTGGGCCACCGCCACCGCCGCGACGACCGCGTCGCTCATTCGTGCTCGACCACCGGCCGGATCTCGACGCCGCTGTGCCCGGCGCGTACCTCGGGCAGCAGCGAGGCCAGCTTGACCACGGCGTCGAGGTCGTCGGCCTCGAGCAGGTAGTAGCCGCCGAGCGCCTCCTTCGTCTCCAGGAACGGCCCGTCGGTCAGCAACACCTCCCCGGCCGGGTCGACCCGCAGCGACGTCGCAACCGGCGACGACACGAGTTGATGGCCACCGATCACCTGCGCACCGGCCGCGTCCCGAAACGCGACGTGCGCGGCGTCATGCGCCTGCCACTGCTCCGCTGTCATCGAATCCCACTGCTCGGCGTCGCCGTAGATGAGCAGCATGTACTTCGCCATGTGACACACCTTCCCGGTGTCAGGGCCCCCGATGGAACCCCTTTGCCGCACCGACGAACCCGCACGTGCCCAAATCGACAACCGGCGGGAACTTTTTCAGGCCTCCGCGAGCGGCCGCGCACCGAACGTCTCGATCGTCTCCTTCAGCAGCTCGCCACGCGCGTTGAGCTGCCGCACATACCGGACGACACATTCGAAACCAGAGGGATATTTGCGGTGGTAGGCCGCGAGCTCGTCCAGGTTGTCGAACGCCGCGCGCGCTGTGGCGAGCGTGCCCAGCCCGTGGGCGCCGGCGAAGACGAGGAAAGCGCTGTGCCGGCCGGTGGGCTCGCGGCGGAGGGCACGGACGATGACGCCGTGCTCGACGGTGGCGGTGCCGTTAGTCGCCTCGGCGTGCACCTCGCGGATGCCGTGGTATTCGTCGAGGCGCGAGTCAAAGACGGCGTTGCGGCCGGCACGGATGACGTTGCGGTAGCTGCAGCCGACCCGCTCGGTCAGCGCCCGCGTTCGCGCGTTGACGTCTTCGCCGCCGATAAGCACGAAGTTGCGCCCGTCGTCCCCCTCGGGCGTCGCCGCGTTGACGACGGCCAGCACCCGCGGGATGCCGGCTTCGGCGAGCCGCCGGTTGATGTACATCAGCGCTTGGAGATCGCCCAAACCGATAAGCCCGGAGTTCTCCTGGGAGTCCAGGTGCGTCGTGAGCCGCTCGACCATCTTCCGCCGGTCGGCACGATCGAGCACCTCGTGGAACAGCTCGTCGGCCGCCTCGGCGTCGAGAAGGATCTCGGACCTCAGCTGGCCGACGACGAAGGTGCAGCCCTTTCCGGAGAACGGCCGCCAGAACTCGCGCCGGCCGCGGAATCGATAGCGCCGTGCCAATGCCTGCCATGCCAAGCCGGCGAGGAGCCCGATGAACGCGGCGATGAGATTGATCGCCACGTCGAGCGAAACACCCATTCCCGCGCCCTCCCCAGGGTTGCCCGCCCAGGCTAGGTCAATTGATGAGCGAACTCCCGCTCGTCGCGGCCGTCAGGAAGCGGCCCTTCCCGGCCCGTCGCGACATAGCCGCGCGACTCGTAGAGCCGGAGCGCGGCGTCGTTGCCGCCGATGACCCAGAGGCCCAGCGCGGTCTCGCCGCGACCGCGGGCGTGGCCTTCCGCGTAGTCGAGCAGTTCCAGCCCGATCCCCTGCTTGCGCCGCGGCGGATCGACCCACATCGCCTCGAGGTGCAGCCGCGGCGACTCGTCCGGATAGTCGGCCACCCGTCCCAGGCCCACCGCACTGTCGCCGATCCGGGCGATGAACCAGTGCGACTGCTCGCACGCCGCCATCCACTGCGCCTGGGACCAGGCACTTTCGGCGGCGGGGTCACTGAGGAACGCCATAGGCGACTCAGCGAGCGCCCGCATCCGCATCTTCCGAAGATCACGCCAGCCCGACGGGATCACCGGTTTGACGATGGGGCGCATGGTGCGCGCGCTGGCAGGAGCCATGCTCACCTGATTCTCCGCTCGCTAGGCCTTGTCGTAGGTAACCGGCCATCCGTGCCTCGGATACGGTCCCGCTCGGAAATGCACACGCAGTGTGCTCGCATTTCGACAGAGCGCGACCGACGCATGTGCGCTATTAGATGTCGTCCGCGTTCGCGCGTCCAGCCCAGGTGTCGCACAACCAGTCTGCCTAGGCAGCAACTCCGGCCGGGTGGGGCCGAGCCAAAACGCGCACGGGTACGACCGGACGTCGCGGGAGAGGCAACGACCGGGGACGGGTAGGTGTCTCGGCGCGCACATGTTTTCGCATGTGGGTATGCACTCCCACTCGCGCAGCGTCGGGTCGCTCAGGTCGAGACGGTGTGTGCGGCC